>JANMNH010000067.1:0-32787 GCA_031373745.1 Hyphomicrobium sp.
GGCGAAGGGTTGCCGACCACAAAGAAGATGCGGTTCGACTTGAGATCGACTGCCGGGTTCTGCCATACGCCGCCGCCCAATGTCTTGTATGGGTCGCCGAGTTTGGCATAAGCGGCTTTTTCAGCTGCGATGTCGCGATGCATGTCGCGGCCCGTCGCGTCGTTCTTGGCCCACACGCCCGAAGAGTTTTCAGGAATGGTATCGAACGACCAGAGCTGCTTGCCGGTCTTGGCATCCAAGGCCTTCACGAAGCCGCGGATACCGTATTCGCCGCCGTTCGTGCCGATCAGCACTTTGCCGTTGACGACAGTTGGTGCCATCGTTTCCGAGTAGCCCTTTTCCGGTTCGCCGACTTGCGTTTCCCAGAGTACGCTGCCCGTCTTCGCGTCGAGCGCGACGACTTTGGCATCAAGCGTTGCCAGGAAGACTTTATCATCGGCAACGGCAACGCCGCGGTTATTCGGTCCGCAGCAGTAGGTCGTGACGGCACCCATCTTGTGCTTGTAGTGCCAGTACATTTCGCCCGTCTTGGCGTTCAGCGCATAGACGTGGCTGAACGACGTCGTGGCGTACATCACGCCATTGACGACGATCGGTGAGGTTTCCATCGACTCCTTCACTTCCGTCTGGAAGATCCAGGCGACGCGGAGTTTCGCGACGTTGCCAGTGTTGATCTGCTTGGCTGGGTGATAGCGGGTTTGATCGTAGTTCCCGTTGGTGTGCAGGAAGTTGTTGGCGTCGGCGCCGGCGCCGTTCAACATCTCTTGCGATACCGCCGTAGCGGGCGCGGCCGTGCCTTTGGTAGCAGGCGCCTGTTTGACTTCTTCTCCGGCCATGGCAGCAAACGACAGAATTCCGGCAATGCCGAGTGTCAACGCAGATGCGATGCCAACCTCCAATTTCAATATCCTCATACTATTCCTCCATCGGTCACCGCCAACTGACTGACCGTTTTATGCCGGCCTTGATCGCCGTTGCGGGACTGTTTGATCGTGCGCTCGGGTCGATGCGGCGTCAACGCAATGCGGCCTTTTCCGAGAAAGAAATTGAACACTTGGGAGTTCGAACGGCTGTTGTAGTATCAGGATATTGTGTTGTTCGCGATTGAATCGCAGCAAGTCCGATCACAGGAACTGACGGCGATGTGATTGAATGTCATCGCTGACGCGCGGGTGGCAACCTTGCCGTTCTAAAGTCCGTACCCAAGTACCTCCAGATTGCGGGGCCGGGCCCCTCTGACAGCGCCGTACCTTTACCAAGGATGGCGCCGTGATGTCGGACCGCATCGGGTATGCCCGATGCTCGTGCCGTTTTGCACACTTTGGGCATACCTCCAACAATCGACTGGAGGAAATGATGTCCCGACGCTTCCAAGGACTTCTCGACCGCTATGCCGCGATCCGCCGCGCGATCGACCACGAACGCGGCAACCCGCGCCCGAGCCTGTTGCGCCTCATGCGCTTGAAACGTTTGCAACTTCTGATCGATGAACGAATTCGCGCGTTTGTGGAGTTGAGCGCACTCCGGCGCGCGGCAGTTCCCCGCTTCGTGCCCGCACCCGCGCGCCAAGGGACTGCGTTCGGGCAACCGTCCCGCACTCGCTGATCCGTTCCGGCCGAAAGAGAATTGAGAAAGTGGCCGCGGGAACACAATCGCCGCCGGGTGCCGCGTCGTCAACGAGCGAGAGGAACGCTAATTGGAACTGATATTCGAACCCGTCATGGGCAAGCCCATTTGGATGTGGGCGGCGTTCTTGAGCATCGTTCTCGTCTTGCTCGTCCTCGATCTCGGCCTCTTTCATCGCACGACGCGCGAAATCTCGGTGCGCGAAAGCCTGCTGATGAGCGCGTTTTACATCGCCATTGCGCTCGCCTTCGGTGCCTGGGTTTGGAGCGAGCTTGGCGCTCAAGCGGGAGAAGAATATTTGACGGGGTACCTTGTCGAAAAGACGCTTGCGATGGACAACGTCTTCGTCATCTCGTTGATATTTACATACTTTGCCATTCCACGGGCCTATCAGCATCGCGTGCTGTTCTGGGGCATCCTGGGCGTCATCGTGCTGCGCGCCATTATGATCGGCGCCGGCGCCACGCTCGTCGCGGAGTATAGCTGGCTGCTCTACGTCTTTGCCGCGTTCCTGATTGCGACCGGCGTCAAGATGCTGGTGATGGGCGACAAGCCGCCGGACATCGCCAACAACGCCGTCCTAAAATTGATGCGCCGGACCATGCGTATAACGCCCGAATTGCATGGGGAACGGTTCTTCGTCACTAAACCGGCCGGCGCGAACGGAAAGATGGTCCGTTACGCGACGCCGTTGTTCGTTGCGCTTATTCTTGTCGAGGTAGTCGATCTGATCTTCGCCATCGACAGCATTCCGGCGATTTTTGCCATCACAACCGACCCCTACATCGTTTACACATCCAACATCTTCGCGATTTTGGGCCTCAGAGCTATGTACTTCGCGCTTGCCGCCGTGATCGACAGGTTTGTTTATCTCAAGCAGGCGCTTGCCCTGGTGCTGGTTTTCATCGGATCGAAAGTGTTCGTGGCGGGCGCCATGGGCTGGGAAAAGTTCCCCGCCAGCATTTCGCTCGGCGTCACCGTTGCTCTGATCGCCGGCGGCATCGCCTATTCGCTTTGGCGCACGCGCGGGTCGCATGCGGTCGAAGTGCGGCCTCTTTGAAGCGCCTTGCATGCCGCGAACATGCAAATAGCGCCTGCATGTTTGGGAGCGCGTTGTTGAGTAATTCGCAGGCCGGGGCGGGCGTCAGCATCCGTTCACCCCGGTTGACAAGCCTAACTGTGCAACAAAAAGGGGACACGCGACAATCCCAACTTCATGTTGTCAGCTGCTCGCGGGCATCTGCTGAGTGGCACAATGAATGCCGCCTCCGGCCCTACCAATGGGGTCGATGTTGAGCGTCACGATTTCGCGGTCTGGGTAAAGCAATTTCAAAATGCTGTGCGCCTTGACGTCGGCACGGTCGTCGCCGAATTCGGCGCTGATAACCGCTCCGTTACAGACGTAGTAGTTTACGTAGCTCGCAACGAAATCGGGCGCTTTGACCCTGGGCTTCTTGGGTTCTGGAATTACGATGATGTCGAGCGCGCGGCCTGCCGCATCCTTCGCGCGCTTGAGAATGCCGTAGGTTTCGTAGGCCGCCTTCGACCACGGGTCGCTAGCATCGATGGCCTCGGGGAGCTGGATAAGGACGCGCCCGGGCGAAACGAAGCGGGCAAGCGCATCGATGTGATAATCGGTGATATCGGCGCCTTTAATGCCTGGCGCCCAGATGATCGACTTGCCGCCGAGGGCACGGACGAGTTTTTCGCCGATCTGATCTTGCGATCCTTTGTTGCGGTTGGCATTGACCCAGCAGCTGGCATGGGCAAGCAGCGTGCCGGCGCCGTCATGCTCGATGCCGCCCTGCTCTCCAATGAGACCCGTTTCGAGCAAGGGAAGCTTTAGCAACTCCGCAACGCGTCCGGCGATGCGGCCATCCCGGCTATGGTCTTGTTTGCCGCCCCAGCCGTTGAAAACTATGTGCGACACCGCAAGCCGGCCTTTCGAATTGCGAACGAACGTTGGTCCGCTGTCGCGGCACCACAAATCGTCAGTTGGAACATCCCAGATTTCAACGTTTTGCCCGGTCATCGCACGCGCCCGCTTGGCACCGCCGGCGCCGGCAAGCATCACGACGGGCTCAAACCGGCCGACGCTGTTTGCGATAAGCGCGATTTTTTCCTGTACTTGCGCCAGCAGCCGGTCTCCGTAAACGGCAACGCTCACGGGCCACTGCATAAACGTGCGTTCGTGCGGCGCCGACTCGAGCGGCATTTCGAAACCGGCAAGCTGCATGGCTGCTTTCTCTCTATCGACCGGAACCGCTGCAGCACTCGCACCGCACGCGCGCCCCACACCGCCCGCCAGCAGTGCTCCCAAACCCTTCGCTAGATGCCGCCTGTTCATCGTCACGCCTTCGCTGCTACCGCCATAGTATAGCCCAGCGTGCCGGAAACAGAAAAAGGGACCCGCACGGGCCCCTTTTTCGTTTCGTCATTCTTAGTATCGCAGTCCGAGGGCTTAGCGGGTGCCGCCGCGACGCCTGTTGGCCTGAGACGCTGTTGGCGCCGACCACGCCTGTAACATTGCGAAAACAATCGCTTTCATGATAGTCACCATTTCTGATTTTGAAGAGCAGCCGGGGGACCGTTGGGTCCCAGCCGTCAGGGCATTACCACCCCAAGTCGCCGCTCGATGTGAATTCAATATAGCTGAAGTGGGTACTTTTGAGTACGTCTGGAAAGGCATGGCTCGAATGCGGGAAGCACAGCGCGGCTCTGTCGCGCCAGAAAAGACCGCTGCAAAATCAGGGCGTTCAACATTCATTAAGGATGACAAATAATCCTGGCATGAGTTGCATCGCCAGCCGCGTGAAAAGCCGATTCGGTTGCGCATAGAAATTGGGGGAGACACTCAAGTCCTCCCCCAATCATCACGTTGGCATTACTGACGCAATGCCTTCAGCCTCAAATCAGTTCGTCGCGCGCGGCTGGGCTTGATAAGCCACGCGATCCATGGGCGCGACCAACAAGGTTTTCGCCCCGGCGGCGCACGTGAGAGCCAGCGACGCACCATCCGACGTATCGAGCTGCGCCATGGTTCCGGCGGCCACCTTGGTGTTAAAACGCACCGTTGCGAAGCGATAAGGCAATTGCTCGCTGTACGTCTCGGAAACCAAGACGGTGACGTTGCATGCGCCGCGTTCGCCTTGATAATAAGCGACAGCCTTCTTGGTGCCGACTTCGAACGACGCGCCCATGCGTTCGGCAAGAACTTTCCCGCCGATATCCGCGTCGCCAGAGCGCACGGGCATTGCGCCGTGCATGGCTCCAAGTCCCGCAAGAGCGAGAACTGCCAGGGTCTTTGTGTTTACGAACGTCATGGATAGGGCCTCCGATCCACTTCGTAGCGTTCAAGCCCTCGCGGAAGTGTCCGGGCATGACGGCTACGTTCTGGGAGCATAGATAACCCCATGACTCGGCTATTGAAATACCTAGCTATGCATTTCCGGAATGCATTTAGCGCAGCGCGGAACGGTCACAGCCCAAGTGGGTAGTCGCGTCATAGCGGGGTCACATATCGGGGGCGCAGGCGGGAGTCGTGGACGCGGCGCTGCGGGCGCAGGACAAGGGTTCCCCTCGCCGCTATAAGCAGCCGCAACACCATTCAAACTTTGATGCTGGAACAGTCCCGAAATGGCCGCCAACACCACCTCCAAAATCACCCCTGAAATGATCGCGTCGCACGGCTTCAAGGGCGACGAATATCCCCGCCTCCTCGAAATTCTCGGCCGCGAACCGCTGATCTGCGAACTCGGCATCTTCTCGGTCATGTGGTCGGAGCACTGCTCGTATAAATCCTCGCGCGTGTGGCTGAAGACGTTGCCGACAAGCGGCCCGCAAGTGATCCAGGGTCCTGGCGAAAACGCGGGCGTCGTCGACATCGGCGATGGCGACTGTGTCGTCTTCAAAATGGAAAGCCACAACCACCCGTCCTACATCGAACCCTTCCAAGGCGCGGCAACGGGCGTCGGCGGCATCATGCGCGACGTGTTCACCATGGGCGCGCGCCCCGTCGCCAACATGAATGCGCTGCGCTTTGGCGCGCCCGACCACCCGAAAACCCGGCACCTCGTCAACGGCGTCGTGGCCGGCATCGCGCATTACGGCAATTGCACGGGCGTTCCGACCATTGGCGGGGAAACAAATTTCGACGCCGGTTACAACAACAACATCCTGGTCAACGCCATGTGCGTCGGCCTCGCGCGCACCGACAAGATATTCTATTCCGCCGCGAAAGGCGTCGGCCTGCCTGTCGTCTACGTCGGATCGAAAACCGGGCGCGACGGCATCCACGGCGCCACCATGGCGTCGGCCGAATTCGACGACAAATCGGATGAGAAACGCCCGACCGTGCAAGTCGGCGATCCCTTCACCGAAAAGCTCTTGATCGAAGCCTGTCTTGAATTGATGGCGACCGACTGCATCATCGCCATACAGGACATGGGCGCGGCGGGCTTGACCTCCTCGACGTCCGAAATGGCCGACAAGGGCGGCGTCGGCATCGAGTTGAACCTCGATCTGGTACCCCAGCGCGAAGCGAACATGACCGCATACGAGATGATGCTGTCGGAAAGCCAAGAGCGCATGTTGATGATGCTCAAACCCGGGCGCGAGGCCGAAGCGCAAAAAATCATCAGCAAATGGGAGCTCGACTTCGCCGTCATCGGCATCACCACCGATACCGGCCGCATGGTCATAAAACATAAGGGCGTGGTCGAAGCCGATTTGCCCGTCGACAAGCTCGCCAACTCCGCGCCGATGTACGAGCGCCCTTGGGTCGAACCCAAAAAGCAAGCCGAAATTCTGCCAGAGTGGGTGCCGGCACCTAAGGGTGGGCCCAACGCGCTGCTCGGCACGCTCAAAGACATGATGGGCTCGCATCACCTCGCCTCGCGCCGCTGGATCTGGGAACAGTACGACCACATGGTCATGGGCGACACGATCGGAAGGCCCGGCGGCGACGCGGGCGTGGTGCGCGTGCACGGCACCAAGAAAGCCATCGCCGTCGCCTGCGATTGCACGCCGCGTTACGTGACCGCCGATCCCGAGATGGGCACCAAGCAAGCCGTGGTCGAAACCTGGCGCAACTTGACGGCCGTTGGCGCCGATCCGCTCGCCATCACCGACAACATGAACTTCGCCAACCCCGAGCGCCCCGAGATCATGGGGCAATTTGTTGCGAGCTGCCGCGGCATGGCGGAAGCCTGCAAGGCGCTCGACTATCCCGTCGTCTCGGGCAACGTCTCGCTTTACAACGAAACCAACGGCGTCGGCATTCCACCCACGCCCGCCATTGGCGGTGTCGGCCTCATTCCCGATTGGACCAAGACCGCTACAATCGCTCTCAAATCCGACGGCAACATGCTCGTCGTCATCGGCACTGAGCGCGGGCACTTGGGCCAATCGATTTATCAAAACCACGCGACCGGCAAATTCGAAGGCGCGCCGCCGCCGGTCGATCTCGAAGCGGAAATTAAAGCCGGCCGTCTTGTGCGCGCGTTGATCCGCTCCGGCATCGCGCAATCGGTGCACGATTGTTCGGATGGCGGGCTTCTTGTCGCGATTGCCGAGATGGCCTTGGCGGGCGGGACGCACGCGGGCTCGCGCGAGGCGCCAGATAATGGGGATGGCATCGGCGCGGAACTCTACCCGTACGAAGGCAAGCTTCCCCCGCACGCCATCTGGTTTGGCGAGGATCAGGGGCGCTACGTCGTCGAAGTCACGCCGCAGAAGGCCGAGGAAGTTCTCGAGCGCGCGCGGTTGCTCGAACTCCCGTCGCGCATTGCCGGGCGGACGGTTGCACCCGAGATCAATACTGAGACCGGCCTTGCAAAAACCCCGCCCGTCATTTCCATGAAAGGCGAGAAGGCGCTGGCGCTGAGCGAACTGCGGCAAGCGCATGAAGGGTGGATGAAGGGGTTGATGGGGTAGGTAGGGGATTAGATCGGTGTGGTCGAACTTGAAACTTGGATTTGCTCAGAAGCCGCCGTCTCATCTTTATCGCTATCGACCATTGGACGACGCCGTACTGGGGCGCGAACTAGGGGCATTGAGGGACAGCTACGTCTTCGCCGCACCGTTTAGCTCGATGAACGACCCGATGGAAGCATACTATGAAATCGGAAGTTCAGCAGACAAGGCCATCGACTCATTTCTTGCCGCATCAGGTAACTCAATTGAGAGCATCTATGAGATGCACCGCCAAATGACGAGCAATTTCGCCCTCATTTCTTTCTCTTCCACTCACACTGACCTGCCTCTTTGGGCGTACTACGCAAGCAATTTCGGCGGCATGTGTCTTGAATTTGCTACATCTGAGATTGTTATTGGCGATCTACAGAACGAGTCACTGGTTCCCGTTACGTATGCACAAAATCCGTTGCGCCCTTTGTCATTCTCAGACTTTTCACCGAAGCAATTGAACAAGTCGACCAACGACCGTCTCACCCGAAAGAGAATTGAGTGGGCGCACGAAAGAGAATGGCGATTCCTAACAGGCCAAATCGGACCGAAGTATTATTTGGACGATGCGCTCAAGCGCGTTTTCCTGGGACCGCGGGTAAAAGCTCATCACGCCGAACAAATTTGCGCGCTTCTCGACCGTCGCCCAGTCGAAATACTGCAAGGTGAGATCAAAGGTTTTGAACTAAGTTTCCGCCAAATAAAATGCCCTCGGTCGCTTAAAGAATGTGAGCGTGTCGGCTCTGGCAAGTTCGACCCACCCAACGACCTTTACGCGGAACCAGAACTGACAAAATTTCTAAGCGTCCATGTTTCGAAATTGTACGATGAGTGTCAACGAACAGCACTACGTCCCAATATGGAAGCATTTGCTGGCATTGATATTACAACCAATAATCCAAACACCGTCTACCTCTGGACAATTTACAAACTACGCAATGGGCGAGACGTATATCAGAAGCGCTATTTCGACCGCCGAATGAGATCGATTCCTCAGCCCACGTAAGCCGTAAAACGATGTGATGCTGAACTGACAAGACGTGATCCCGGCTCTGCGCGATCCTCCTGCGGACGCTCGCCCGGCGGGGACTGCCAGCGGAGAGAGATGCGGATGACTCCCCTCCCCAGCGGGGAGGGGTTGGGGGTGGGGAGACACCGAGGGACAGGGGTCAAAAAAAGAAATGAGAATGCGCAGCGCGTTCCGAAAACAAAAACGTCCATCACGCCCAACTCAACACCCCACCCCTAACCCCTCCCCTGAGGGGAGGGGAATCATCGGCCCGAGGATGGCAGCGGAGAGAGCTCCGCGCTTCTCTCTCAACACCGTCATCCCCCCGCCCCAAAACCCACACCGGCAAGAATTCCGCCTTGCCTCAGCCGAGACCATGCTATGTTTCCAGAAAGCGTAGCATGGGGGCTCCCATGAAAGTCACGGTGTATGGTTTCAAGTGGTACGACAATAACAAGAACAAGACGTTCTACCCCGGCGTCAAACGGACGTTGGAATGGATCACGCGCACCCAGGGCGCGGACGTCATTGCGGGCACGGCGGAAGCCGTCGACGAGTCCGAATTGGATATGGACGGCGCATACCATCCGCGCGGAACGGCCGGCAACGCGCCGAAGCGGCAATGGTGAGCCGGTGGGATACCACGCGGCGCTGTCAAGCGTGCCGCTTTGCCAACACAACGCCTTGACAACAACGCCATGACACCGCCAGCCATCCCGGCTAGACTTGGGTTATGATCGGAACCTTCGAAACAGAGGTCCTCGCCCGCGCTGCCCGTCGCTCGCGCTCGGTCCGGATTGCGGCATCAAACACATGCTGCATGATCTTGAGCCTCTCGCTTCTTTCCGCGATGTGCCCCACACCCCTCGCCGCCCGCCCGCTCTCCAATTGCCGCTTGGGCAACCAATCCGAATATGCGTCCGTTTCCGACGGCACAATCACGGAAGAAAAGCGCAAGGATCTGCGGCTGCGCGTTCTGATCGATGCGCTCGACGATGTCGATATCGTGTTTCGCGGGCGGCTCGCGTCGCGCCGCTATCTCTCCGACATCTATGAGACCTACGTGCCGTCGATCCTAGAAGTCTACGAGGGCGTCACGGTGCTTAAAGGCGCGATGCCGGCGGCCGCCAAAGACGGCAAAGTATTCCTCATCCGCGAAAAGATCTGCGACGGCGGCTGCCGGCTCAGCGCGCTACCGGAATTTGAGGCCAACACCGACGAGCGCGAGCGCGTCGTCCTCGCACTGAACAACACCCTCGCAAATCCAAGCGAAGCCAAAGACAGATGGTCGAACCGCATCGTCTACAGCGGGCGCATCGACGCGCTGCTCGGTCCTTGCGATCCGCATCTGATCAACGGCCCGGCGGCGGCATCGCTCATCGCCGCGCCGGATGAAATAGAGCGCTTGCGGCGCACATATCCGCCGCGCACCGCCGAAGATAAGCGCCGCGACGAACAGATCATCATCAAGAAATTTATGGGGCGGGCCGAACAGTGAACGGTGCCAGACCCTTCATGCCGAAGGCGTGTCTTCAACACGATGGGTAAGACTCCCCTCGTGCGTTTACGCCTTCTTGGCGTTGCGTACTTTCTTGGCGGCCTTGGCGATGCGCTTTGACGCGTTCTCGGCCTTGAGCTGCTTATTCTGGATCTTGCGGCGGCGCAGGTTCGACATGGTCGGCATTTGAAAGTCTCCCGTTTCATGAGGCTTTAAGGCGTGAAACGAGGACGAGTCAAATCTTATTCGAAATTCCGCGCCATGAGCGGGGTGCGCGCGATGTCCTTTTCGGGTGGAAGGGTAGGTTTTCGCGCGATTTCGAACTCGGCGTCGCGCGCGCAACGGCGGATATTGGCACAGCGCGCCTGGATCGGCGGGTGTGTCGCATCTGCCGGAAAGCGCGCCAGGTGCACGCACACCTTGATCAGGTCCTGCGCCCCAAGCCAGCCCTCTTTGATACCCTGCTGCGATGCTGAGCAATCGGCGGCCATTTCATCTTCCCCGACCACGGGATCGGCGTGCGCGCACTCATGCGCCAGAATGAACCGGCGCACGGAATCTGCGTAACTCTGCAAAATCGTGCGATTGAGGATAATGAGCTTCAGGCCCGGGATGTAGTAACCCGACGACTTGCCGTTTTCGAGATTGGTTTCAACCAGATCGACGCCGGGACACGTGCCGGGATCCTCCGCAAGGACCGGGGCCGTTGCACCAATAAACGCCGCTGCAGCCCCCAGCATGGCCGCTGGCGCCATGAGCCGGAAGGTCGTTCGTCTCGCCGTTCGCGTTTCCATATTCGCCCCAGTGCATTTGAGTGCATGTGCTGGTTTACGAACCTGAACGCTCCTCCGAAGTTTCTTGTTCCGAATGGCCCGGTTCTCCGGGCACATCTCATGAGCTTAGCTTGAGTCGAGTCCGGACGCTGTGGCCTCTCGGGCGGCAGCAACGAGGATTATTCCAGGATAAGCAGAAACTATCGCGCCTGTGGCCAGCAGACACCATTTTTTGCCACCCCCAATCGCCCGTCCCAATGTCGCCACCATCGCCCGCGAAGCTGTTTATTCGGCGTGCGGGCGCTCGATCTGGGGAAAATCCATGTCTGAGCCCACCTTGAAGCAAAAGTCCGATCACACCTCCGCGCACAGCCAGACACTCACACTGCCGCGCACGATGACCATAGAAGGCGCGATCGATTACCCGGGCCCCATCATCTTGAGCGGCACCATCGAGGGCGATGTCACCTGCTCGTCGCTCACCGTCACCGAACGCGGCATCGTCAACGGAGCCGTTCGCTCGAATACTGTCACGGTGCTCGGCGAGGTGAACGGCGAGATTTTCGCCAACATCCTATTTCTCAAGGCCGCGTGCTCAGTCACGGGCGATATTTTTCACAATCAGCTCGTGCTTGAAGACGGCTGCTACTTCGAGGGTAAATCGCGGCGCATGATTTTGCCGCTCCAGCTTGTGTCGTAAGACACAGATATTGAGGATACCGGCATCTTTGCGCATTTGTGATCTGCCGCGCCGCGCCGATACGCGACACGTATCCGGCGCCTCACGTTTACGCTCGCGCAGCCTCCGCTCCACGATAGAGACGACTTTGCGATTTATGCATGGTGCGCTGCGATTTATGCCAGGTGCATCTCCCCGATTGGCTAGCCAATACCTCCGGCGAATTGTTTGCCGGCCCGCTAGGATACGATAATCTTGATCGATACGGCGGCCGAAGATTTTATCAGTCAGTGTCTTTTCAAGAGGAGTGCGTCATGTCGCTTTGGATCAAGACCGATGAGTACAAGCTCGGACTGCAAGACAGAACGGAGGCCGGAGATATCGGGGGAGAAATCCCAGTGCCGACGCAGGTGCTCTCGAACGGCGAATTTAATCCCTCGCCCGAGAACGACACCCAGCGCAGAATCAAAGCCGAAATCCTCGCGGTTGCAGACGATCTCAGCAAAAGAAATAATCAATCGCGCCGGGCGTTTCTCCGCTCTGCGTCGGGCTTCGCGCTGTCGTTCTCGATCATGAACGAGCACTACGGCAACGTGTTTGGCGCGTCCCGCGCCGAGGCCGCCGATACGGCACGGGCCGAAGAGCGCGCGGCATCGCTTCGCGATCAATTCATCTTCGACGACCAATTGCACTTCGTCTACGAGGGCTTCTCGTTCGAAGGCCTGATAGGTCTCCGGAATTACGGCATGCAGAAATGGGTGCCCGAGCAGTACCGCGATAAGAAGACCACATTTGAAAGTTTGCAGTTCGCCAACTTCCTGAAGGAGGTCTACTTCGACAGCGATACCAAGATCGGCATTCTCTCGGGCGCGCCGGCGGACGACGCCGCCAATTGGTTCCTGACCAACCAGGAAATGCACCGCGCACAAGGCCTGATGGACGAGCTATGCGGTTCGCGCCGCATGTACAGCCAGGCCATCGTGCGCCCGCGCGCCGACGGCTGGCTCGAAGAGATGGACCGCTGCATCGCCGAGCAGAAGCCCATCGCCTGGAAGGGCTACACGGTCGGCGATCCCCTGTCCAACAGCGACTTCCCGTATCGCCTCGACGACGAAAAGCTGATGTACCCGGCTTACGAGAAGATGATGAAGTCGGGCATCAAGAACTTCTGCATCCATAAAGGCCTCTTGCCGAACGATTACGCCGACACTTTCAAAGCCTGGAAATACGCCATGGTCGATGACATCGGCAAGGCGGCAAAGGCCTTCCCCGACATCAATTTCGTC
Organism: Hyphomicrobium sp.; assembly: GCA_031373745.1. Taxonomy (GTDB): domain Bacteria; phylum Pseudomonadota; class Alphaproteobacteria; order Rhizobiales; family Hyphomicrobiaceae; genus Hyphomicrobium_B. The sequence continues at coordinate 12,836 of JANMNH010000067.1, forward strand.
ATCTTTCATTCGGGATTGAAGCCGCTGAACGACTATCCGGAATCGCATCTCAAGAATTTCGAGGAAACGGGGCGTATCGATTGGGTGACCGATCTCGCGGAGATTCCGGCCAAGTATGGCGTCAACAACGTCTACGGCGAGCTCGGCAGCAGCTTTGCAAACTGCGTCATCTCGCATCCCAAGCACGCCGCCGCCATGCTCGGCACGCTCGTCAAGGGGCTTGGTGCCGATCGCGTCGTCTGGGGATCGGATTCGGTGTGGTACGGTTCGCCGCAATGGCAGATCGAAGCCATGCGCCGCATCGAAATTCCGGAAGATATGCAGAAGAAATTCGGTTTTGCTCCGCTCGGCGGCGATAACTCCGAGGTCAAGCAGAAGATCTTCGGTCTGAACTCGGCGAGGATCCACGGCATCGACTTGAACGACCTGGCCAAGCACAACATCAACTTCAAGGACGACAAGCTGCAAAAGGCGAAGGAAGCCTACTTGAAAGAAGGTGCCGACCGCACGAACGCCTTCTACGGCTTCGTCGATAAGAAGAACATTTCGTTCAAGCGGACCTAACCTCGATTGAATACGCATAGCGGCCGGCAAGGACGCGATCCTTGCCGGCCGTTTTTATTTTTTGAACCAAACACAATTCTCCGGCGACAGACGCAATGACACCGCACAAAGCCCCTGTTCCCTTGGGGACAGCGGGCTGAGCGAAACTGCGCGAGTTTGCGCCGGATATAAATAGCGAAAGGATCGAGCCATGCAGGTATCGAGAACTCTATGTGCGCGCGGAGCCGCAGTATTGGCAGCCATTGGGGCCACTCCGGCACTTGCCGCCGGAACTCCAGAAGGCGTTTGGCTCAACGACACGGGCCGTGGCGCGATCGAAATCAAGGACTGCGGCGAGGCGCTCTGCGGTCACGTCGTGTGGGTTAACAACGGCGCGGATGCCAAAGGCTGCGGCAAGCAGATCATCGGCGAAGTCAGCCACTCCGGCGGTTCGACCTGGGGCGGCGGCTGGGTCTATTCTCCGGAAAAGAAGAGGCGCTATGACGTCGAATTGACACCGCTCGGCGAGGATAAATTGCGCGTTGTCGGCTACGCGGGCGTCAAGCTCTTCTCAAAAACCATGATCTGGAAACGTGCCCCCGCCGACCTCCAGCGCTGCGGCACGCTTGAAGCAGCGCCCATATTGGAGCCCGCAAAGACTGCCGAACAGGCTGCCGCCAAGCCGCCCGAACCCAAAATATCCGAAGCAACCAAGCCGGAACTTCCGGCAGCTAAGTACGAACCGGCAAAGGGCAGTACGCCACCAGCGAATTCCGAAAAAATGCCAAAAACGAAAACCTCTCAAGAAAAGCCCAACGCCGAAGCGGCCGCGCCCGCACCCATCGCTGAAACGCCGGCACCGGTGCAGCGTGCCGGTGAACCCAACTCAAAGGATGCGCCCGAAGCGCCTTCGACGGAGCCTACGCAAGAGGCCGCCTCGGAATCCGAACAGGGACCCAGCATACGCGACCTTAAGCTCGGCGATCTCGACGTTGGGAAGTTTCTGAAGAAGACGCGCGCGGGCAACTGCAAACTAGATTTGCCCTGGGTCAAAATTGAATTCGGATGCGAGTGACGAAGCGCTCCCGATATCACCCGGGTTGCATCACTGGGAAGTCAGAACCAACTCGAACTCAAAAAGGAAAGAAGGCCTCGTCTTTCTTCGCTTGTTTGGGGGGCTTTTTCGCGGCGCTTTTGCTTGCCGTTGCCGCCTTTGATGTAGCTGGCTTGCGCGGCCCGCTCTTCTCGAAGTCGCGCTTCGCAGCCGGCGCTTTTTCTACTTTCATTTCTGTTTTTGACGCAGGCTCGATCGTCACGGCGTTCGGCACCAGCGTTGCTTTTGTATCGCCGTTGTTGGCGGCGGCATCTGCCGCAGGCCGCACAAGTTCATCGGGCACAACTTTGGCTTCGGTGGATGTTACATTGGCGACTGGCGCCTGAGACTGCGGCGCAACCGGCGCGGCGGCGGCCGCCTTCTTGAGATCTACCATTTGCTGCCGTGCAATATCGGCTTCCTGCAGGGCTTTGCCGGCCGCAACGCGCGCTTCGTCCGTCGTGCGTTGCAACTCATCGCGCTCAATGCGGATTGCATCGCGCTCGCCTATCGCCATGGCGAGGTCCGCGTCGAGACGAATTCGCAGTGTCTCCGCGTCGGCTTTTTCACGCTGCGCCTCGGCCAATTGTTGTTTGATCGCGTTCAACTGCACCGCATCCGACGAATTATAGGTGTCGTTGCGCGATAGACTGTCCTCTGCCACGAGCGCACGCCTAACGGCTGCCTCTTCGCGCCGCCGCAAGGCGTCCAGATCTTTCTGGAGTGCCGTTATCCGATGACCGAGAGCCGCCGTGTCCTCGTTGCGCACAGCGATATCCAGGTGCTGCCACGCCGCCAATCCGCCGAGCAGCACAGTCAATACAGAGAGAACGTATATGAGCCCGGCACGCAGGAGCATGCGGCACTCCGTTTGAATGGACGAAAATGAATCAGTGCGAAGAGACTACTGCGCGGGCGTATCGGGGGGAAGGCGCTATACGTGCTTTAGCTGGCGCGAGGTGCCCAAAAAGCGAAAAAAACGCCAAGCCGTTGGGCTCGCGCGCTTTAATGACTATCGTTCAGAATTGATAGCCACAAGAAAAAACCCCGGCGGTACATCTAAAGTAATGCGCCGACGGGGCTTTCATTCAGGCAAAAGCCAACATTAGATCATGTCGATTTCAGCTGGGAGGTAGCTGGTCACTTCGAGGCCAACTTCCGTCTCGCGAACTTCGGGCTTCATCCAGGTCTTCATGGTCTTCTCCATCAAGTACGATAATAAGAACTCAAGTTCCTACGACTATGAACGTAGTCATCGAGGTCTATAACTACAAATCGCATTCGCGTGAGATTAACATCAATTAATCTTATCACCGAGGCGCCGCTCGCTGATAACGCCGCCACGTCACATAGCGAAAGCGCCGGACCGGCAGTAAATGATGCCAATACCGCCCTTCCGACAGATGGGCTTTTCCCCAGGAGCTTACGACCCATGCCCATGCAGGCCAGCGAGATCGAGCGCATGATCAAAGCCGCATTCCCAGATGCGTCCATTGAAATCAAGGATCTGGCAGGCGACGGCGATCACTATTCCGCGACCGTTGTATCAACCGCTTTCCAGGGCAAGAGCCGGGTCCAACAGCACCAAATGGTGTACCAGGCGCTCGGCGGCAACATGGGCGGCGTTCTGCACGCGCTGCAGCTCACAACCGGCACACCCTAATAGGCACGACCCACGAGACACAGCCAAAGATTGACATCGGCGCGTGCCTCTCCCACATCACTGATCTAGATTTGCACGTATCCGTGCCTTGTCCCAAAGGAGCAGCCCCATGGCTCAAGATGCCAACCAGACCACTATTTCCAAGACCATCACAGAAAACGACGTGGTGCTGTTCATGAAGGGAACCAAGCAGTTCCCGCAATGCGGCTTCTCGGCAACCGCCGTCAAGATCCTCGAAACCCTCGGTGTCCCGTTCAAGGAAGTGAACGTGCTCGAAGATCAAGGCGTTCGCGAAGGCATCAAGGCCTTCAGCAACTGGCCGACCATTCCCCAGCTCTATGTCAAAGGCGAGTTCGTCGGCGGCTGCGATATCATGAAGGAAATGTACCAGGCCGGCGAGCTGCACGATCTCATCTGCCAAAAGGGCATCCCTCACGCCCATCATCACGGCTAAGGCCGGACGGCCCATTTCGACCGGATTCTTTAAAAGGGTTCCGGAATTCTCAAGGGTGGCGGCTTCGGCCCCGCCCTTTTTTTTCGTAAGACCGCCCTTATTCCGCCTTTTGCCCCATCTTCACATTGACCGGCCTGACGATGCCTAGCCTGCCGATGCCTGGCCTAACGGTGCCTGGCCTAACCATGCCTGCGTTCGCAACGACACAGGTTCAACTAGACTGATGCCCAGAACTTCCGACGCGGGATAGTACGGCCCATGCTTCAAAGCAGCCGGCGCTTCTTATTGAGTTTGACGATCCTCGCCGCCAGCGTCTGCTTGGCGCTCGGCATTTCGTTGCCGATTATCAAGCTCACCAAGTTCGGCATCTGGACGACGGAACATTCCCTGCTCTCGACCGTGAACGTGCTCGCCACCGAAGGACAAACCTTCCTTGGCGCCATCGTTCTCATCTTTTCCATTATTCTTCCCGTCGCCAAATTGCTTTATCTGCTGATGGTCTCGACGCTGCCGCCCGCCGAGATCGCGCGCCAGAACCGCCGCTTGCATGCGCTCGAATGGCTTGGAAAATGGTCGATGCACGACGTCCTCGTGCTCGCCTTGACGATTTTCTTCGTGAAGAGCCACGGCATCTACGACGCCACCAGCCTCTATGGCGTTTACTTCTTCACCGCCGCGGTCGTGCTCATGATCTTGGCCTACGCGTGGATTAGAACCGATGGCATAGATCGCGCGGACCGCGCGGCATTTGAAGTGCCGGTTGTCGAACCCCAGCCCGATACCGGCGCCGCTCCGCGCTCGAACTGGCGCAATTTCGGTTTAAGTTTTCTCATTATTCTCGCAACCGTGTTCTTCGCGCTCGGCATCATTCTGCCGACGATCCGCTTCACCACCGTTTATGTTTGGACCAATCAGCACTCTATACTCACCATCATGTACGCGCTTTTTGAAACGGATGAGATCTTCCTTTGCGCCGTGCTTTTTGCCGTCTCGATCTTCTTCCCGTTCATGAAACTTTTCTATCTTTTGACGCTCATCACGTCGCACGACATCGAACCGGAGTTCCGCCGCAAGTCGATTGCCACCATGGAGTGGCTCGGGCGCTCTTCGATGACCGACGTCATGGTTTTGGCGCTTATGATCTTCTATGTGAATTCGAGCGGCTACACCGAAGCAACGGTCTTGCCCGGCGTCTATTTCTTTGCCGCCAGCGCATTGCTCACCATGCTAGCTTACGGCTGGGCCAACGCCTCGCCGCCCGTGCCGAAAGGGAGAACCGCTCGCCTCAAAAGCATCAGCACCGGCCCTTCGAGCCGCAGCAAAGCGGCGTAATTGGCGGCTTAGCCTGTAACGACGGCTTCGCTGCACGGGAATTTGTGCTTAATGTAGGACAATAAAACAGATCCGGAGCGCTGCCATGATCCCTTGGGAAATAGAAGCCCGCGAGTTCGCCAACTGCAACTGCGATTTCGGCTGTCCGTGCCAATTCAATGCCTTACCGACGCACGGCAACTGCGAGGCCTTCGTTGGCCTAGAGATCGACAAGGGTCGATTCGGCGACGTCAAACTGGACGGCTTGCGCGCGGTCGGCATCATGAAGTGGCCGGGACCCATTCATTTCGGCAAGGGCGAAGCCTTTCTCGTTGTCGACGAGCGTGCCAACGAGGCCCAGCGCAACGCCATTTTGACCATCATGACCGGCGGAGAGACGGCGCCGGGTGCCACAATCTTCAGCGTGTTTGCGTCAACACTTGAAAAAGCTTTCGATCCCGCATTCAAAAAAATCGATATTCAAATAGATATAGACGGGCGGCGCGGCCGCGTCCTCATCGACGGCATCATCGATGCAACGGGCGAACCGATCCGCAACCCTGTCACGGGCGCCGAGCACCGCGCCAGAATAGATATTCCCAACGGCTTCGAGTACGAGATCGCCGAAGTCGCGCAAGGCAGCGCAAACATCGGCGGGCCGATTCCCATGTCGCTCAAAACATCGCACGCCCACTTCGCAACGTTGCGCTTGAACAATAACGGGATCGTCAAGAGTAAGTCCGCCACTTGAACGCGCCGCAGTCTCAATCCCCACTTGCAACACTGGAACGCGCGATCAGAAGCGAACGCGCGATCCTGGCCGTTGCAATCGCTGTTATATCTCTGCTCGCGTGGGTTTATCTTCTTGCGGGTGCGGGGACAGGCATGTCAGCCGCCAGCATGACGACGTGGCGCTTTCCCCCGTCAGCGGCAACGCTCTTTGGTCCGGCCGATTGGACACCCCGATACGCGCTCATGATGACATCGATGTGGTTTGTCATGATGATCGCCATGATGCTCCCGAGCGCCGCGCCCATGATGATGATTTACACGCGAGTCTATGCCCAGGGCCAGCGCCAAGGCCAAATCGCCGGCGGCCGCGCCCCCATTGCCCACTTCGCGGCCGGATATCTCGCGTGCTGGCTGGCGTTCTCCGCCGCAGCGACGGCGCTTCAGTTTGCCTTTGAAAGCGCGGGCGTTGTCGATGGCATGTGGATGTGGTCGGTGAGCCGCACTTTGACGGCCGGATTGCTCGCCGCCGCCGGCCTCTATCAGTTCTCGTCCCTAAAACGCGCCTGCCTCGATCACTGCCGCTCGCCCGCCTCGTTCCTCAGCCAAAATTGGCGTCCCGGTTCGCTTGGAGCGTTCCGGCTCGGCCTCGTACACGGCGCTTACTGCTTGGGATGCTGCTGGAGTTTGATGCTGCTCTTATTCGCGGGCGGGGTGATGAACTTGCTCTGGATCGCGGGGCTTTCAGTCGTGGTGCTGCTTGAGAAACTCGCGCCTTTCGGGGCAGGGCTGCGCACTCCAATTGGAGCCGTGCTGATAGCGAGTGGATTGTGGCTCGCAATCGCAAGTTAGCGAACTAACGCAAGCGTCCACGATTGAAACTCCGTTTGCGGCTCGGTTGACTCAATCGAGCAACGTTGCCGCCGTTGCGATCGGTCACTGCGATGCCTGGATTTCGGCAGCGGTACTCAAGTGCGAGCGGCCAAAATCGAACGCCCTCGGACTTCGATCTCGTATAGAGGCCATGTTGACCGCTTTCCATGCCTGTCAAAGCCGGATGCAACGCTCCAGAGCTCGACGCCGTTCCGGGTTCAACCGGTGCAGCCACAAGATGTGGGATAACTCCGGCAATTTCCTGGTTCATTACCAAGCGGCCCTGGGACTCATCAAAGTTTAGAATCTGCGTGGTCCACTGCGGAAAATAACCCTTTAAGCCTTTCGACTTCGTATCCGTGGGTGAGGCGATAATTTCCATATCGGCGTCGCCGTTAAGATCGCGAATATCCCAAACAAAGAGGCCCGGAAACTTGACGAAGTCCTCAGGGTTGCCAGGCCGTGTGACATGGAATGTCCATATGCCTCCTGTGAATTCGTTGTAACCGATGCGCGCCGCCCCTAACCCCGAAGCAAGGAAAATATGGGCCGGATGCACGATTCGCTTCTCGTATTGGCCTTTATCGCCGCCGTCATGCGCACTGCCGAAGAACCGTTGCGCCACGGCGTTGCGCCCAAGATCGTAAACAGTCACATGACGCTCGATCCCGCCCCAGGGATCGGAGGAGCGCGAATTTGCAATGAGATCCCGGGCGACCGTCTGAGCGCTCGTTCCGGCCACCACTGCAATCCGGTCGCGCGCTTCGGGATCGAATTGTACAACACCGTAGCTACGCCCTGCCAGATCCGGCCGGCCCGAGAACGTTTTTTCGGCGACGAGTTGGGACGAACCAAGCGGACCGACGCGATAATCCAGAACCCGGCGGCTCGTAAAGAACACCAATCTGTCTTCTCCCCGGTACGGCACAATAAGCCCGTTCGGCGGTTGACTTTCAGATATGAACCCCGGCCCGCGCGCTTTGCCGCCCAAGCGTTTGCCGCTCGACCGGCCGTACAACCGAACAAACGCGTCGGTCGAAGGCAACAGGAACGCGTCCTGCATAATTTGTCCCCGCCTCATTTTCCAATACCAGCCGGTCGATGAGTATTGGGGTGTGAGTGCTATCGCGCCGTTGCGCCCGCCGCTCAAGACGCTATTGGTGGCCCAGCGCACGGACGCATAATTCAAGTGTGTGTGACACTGATCTTCGAGTTCGCTGGTCTTCAAGAGTGAGTCGCCCGTCGCGCCAGAGTAGAATTCCAGCCACGTCATCCTTACGAGCGAAGCCCCGCATGATTTCTGCAGCGGGCGGTTTTTTACGAGCGCAAAATCGGCCGTTCCGTCTCTATCAAGATCAAAGCCCGAGATCAGCGTGCCGGTACCTAAATCCCGGCTCCAGAGCGTTTTGCCAAGTGCGTCGATAGCACTCCTCTTGCCGGCTGCGCTTGCAAAACCTATCGAAAGCATATCCGAGGTGCCGGCGAGCGGGACTACAGTGCCGGAACCGTTGCGCACCGCTGTAATGAGGCCGCCCTTTCCCGCACGCTGTATGCATGCTTCGTTGTCTGGATTCGCCGCCCGCTTCTGGGCACTTTCGGCTATTGCCCCATGCGGCACAATTGTGAAAGCCGCAACAGCGAGCCAGACAATGGAGCTCAAGCGCCTTGTGTTTGATCTTGCGCGCACCAACCGGCCTAACCAAGCGCGAGCGCGCCTCGCCCTCGAATTGTTCATTGCCATGACTTTCCTCAATGAGAGCATTGCACCATCATGGCAATCTCTTAAGAGGGTTGAGTAAGACCGAATGCAGGCGGCACTTGGGCCAACTGGCTCAGTCACCAAATGTTAACAGCAAAAATAGTCCCGCCAACCGGGTCGCCAGCGGGATTTCGAGAAGTGGATTGCCTGACCGCGATAGGCCGCTTTTACCGCGAATAGAATTCGACGAGGAAGTTGGGTTCTGGATCGATAAACGCTTGGCGGCCTTCGCCGGGACCAAAGCGTTTGATCCAGAAAACTTGCCTCTACTTCACCTCGATGCCGCGCGATCGCAGCGGGGCAAGGTCGGCCTCGGGCCCGACAAGCGCGATGATCCGCACCGATTTCAAGTTTCGCAGATGCTCTATCCCTTCCAAGGAAGCGACGTCGAATTCGCCGCTCTCCCCGTCCCAGAAGTAATAGATGTAACGATAGATTGCCGAGCCCCCATCGAGTTCGAGGCTCGTCACCTTATCGAGCAGCGCAGCGTCGAGCGGGTAGCGGGCCAGATAGTCGCGCGCCTCGGCGACGGGCTCGTAGCCTTCCGCTTCTAGATCGAAGTGGCGGCCCAGCAGATGATCGTAAAGGTCTTGCGGATCGCCAAGGTCGAGATGTCCCTTCTCGATGAGTTCTGAGAGCACGGAGAGCTTCAAGTTGACGTCTTTGAACGGCGCACCGGGTTCGCCGCTCGGGGCCGCGTAGACCACTGGCTGCTTTGCAGGATAGACGGCGGCCGGATCGTAGAGTTCCAGCGCGCGCAGGTAGCGCTCGTCTTCCGCGGTCGTGCCAAGCTCCAGCCGCCCATGCACACCGTTATCGACTACTGCCGCAAACGAAAACGGCCCAAGCTTCGGCGGAGCAAGATCGACGCCGGGAAAGCGCGCCTTGACCTGACGGCCTCGCGCACTCATCGGCAGGCCAAGCACGGGATGGTCCTCGCCAAAGCGCCAATTGTAGCGGATGGACCCGAGCGTTCCCGCCGTCGTGATGCGCACCACCACGCCATCGGTAAAATCGATAGTGAGAACGCGTCCCTCGCGATGCGGCAGCGGCGGCGTCCACGCGCTGCCGTAAGCCTTTGCGACCTCGGCAACCGGCGCGCCGGGCCGCAAGGCAGAAAGCGCGTCTCGATCTGGGGCGTTCTCGGCCACTGCCAGCATTTCTCCATGCAAACCAGCCAGCCATAGGCCGAGCAACACTGCGAAGCAGCGCATAATAAACAAGCGGCCGGACTTTGAGGTCCGGCCGCTCGAAGAATAAGTGCGCATCGCCGAAATTATCGCGAATAGAATTCGACGACGAGGTTTGGTTCCATTGTCACCGGGTATGGCACGTCGGCAAGCGCCGGAATGCGCGACAGGGAAGCGGTCATCTTTGTGTGATCGTGGGTGACGTAATCCGGCACGTCGCGCTCGGCGCTCTTCACCGCTTCGAGGACGAGCCCGAGTTGGCGCGCTTTTTCTCTGACTTCGATGACGTCGCCGATGCGCAAGCGATAGCTTGGGATCGTTACGCGGCGGCCGTTGACCGTCACGTGGCCGTGCGACACGAACTGGCGCGCGGCGAAAACGGTCGGCACGAACTTAGCGCGATAGACGAGCGCGTCGAGGCGGCGCTCGAGAAGGCCGATCAGGTGTTCGGACGTCGAACCTTTCATGGACGACGCTTCCGCATAGACCTTGCGGAACTGGCGCTCCGAGATCGAAGCGTAATAGCCTTTGAGTTTCTGCTTGGCTTTGAGCTGCTGGCCGAAGTCGGACGTTTTGCCGACGCGGCGTTCGCCATGCTGGCCGGGACGGCTCTCGCGGCGGTTCAACGGGCTCTTCGGACGGCCCCAGATGTTCTCGCCTAATCGGCGGTCGATCTTATGCTTGGCGCGGACGCGCTTGGTCATAGTCTAGCACTCCATGAAGAGGTGTCTGACCCATCCCGCCGGAGGCGGGCAAGAATGGTGGGTCCGACACCAAGTTTCAAATCCGAGTAACGGTGTCAGACCCGGAGGGTCGGACACCATGCGCGGTCAGGAGCGCCCCCTCCTCTGCCCCCGGCCAAAAACGAGATGGCGGGAGACGACAGGCATGAACCTTCAAAAGTTCCGCCGCGGGTGCGCAAACGAAACGCGGGCCGAAATGGCCCGCGCATCTGGTGGTCTGATACCGGCGTTGGCGCATGCCGTCAAGCGGCGCCGGCCGGCACAAGCGGCCCAAAGGCTAATCCCGGCCGGAACAGGGCTACTTTTTTTCGGGCGCCGGTGCAGCAGGGGCGGCCGCTGGCTGTTTCGCCGCAGGCGCTGCGCCCGCTGCCGGCGCCGCTGCCGATGCTGGGGCTGCCGTCGCGGTCGAACCCGTCGTCGTGCCGTCGGCCGCCTTTTTGTTGGCAGCCGCAGCGGCTGCCGCGCCGCCAGCGGCGGTTGCTGCTGGTATTGTTACCTCGTCGGCGGGCGGCGCGCCCTTAGGCTGCGGCCCCGACTTAACGTAAGCCACGATCATTTCGACGACCTTCTTGCGCTGCTCGTCGGTGCACGTCGTTGCCGGTGCCTTGCCTTCCTCGACGATGACTTCCTTGTCGCCCTCCTTCTCGACGAGGCGAATTTTGCCAGTGAGCAGCATCACGGTCGTCAGGTGCAGCTGGCTGATGTAAACGAGCTGCTGGGGCGTCCACTTTTTCTTCGCTTCTTCGCGCTTCATCAGCGAGATGTGATTGGCTTTTTGCTCGTCGCGAAGATCGCAGATCTGGGCGTGCGCCGAGAGACGGCCGGCCTTGATGACCTCACGGGCGACATCGACCGGCACCTTGACTTCGTCCGGCTTCTTTTTGTCGATCAGCACGGTGGTACCGTCGGGTTTTGAAAACTGCTGCGGTGTCAGCGACCACGCAAAATCCATGAACGATTTAACCGCCATCTCGCTCAATTCCTGAGCGGAGGCGGTCGCCACCGGCATCGCAAACGCAAGCGCCGCCGCACCTGCAATAATTTTCCCCGCCCTCGTTTTCATCGCGTTCTCCAAATGAGCCTCACTTGATACCGGAACCATCCGGAAGCCTGAAGCCTGCGCGTATGCCGGCTTCTTAAATGCAGCGCTTAATCGGCGAAACCGGGTGCCGCACGAAGCCTCCACCCGCATTGCCCAAGAGGTGCCGTTTCAAACGGCATCGCTCGACCCAAAACTTGGCCAGATCAAGGCACCTCGCCTGGGGCTTTGCGGCCCCGGCCTTTGCCCTGTGCGAGCGTGGCAACAATGCCACGAAGGGTCCGCACCTCTTGATCGGTGGCATTGGCCCGCAGGAAGAATGAGCGCAAGTTCTGGACGACAGTAGGGCGGCGGTATTCGGGGTTGAAAAAGCCAAGTCTGTCGAGTTCACCCTCCAAATGCTCGAAAAGCGCGGTGAGTTCCGCTTTTGTTGCCGGCCTATCGCGGCCCATGTTCATGCCTTCGCTCAGCGGTTTTTCATACGTTGTGACGCGCCCCAGGCTGCGCTCCGGCGCGCCCCGCATCCATTCGTAGCCAAGAAGCAGCACGGCTTGGGCAAGGTTAAGAGAAGCAAAGCGCGAATTAACCGGGATCATTATCAAGGCATCGGCGTTGGCCACTTCGCTCGTCTCGAGCCCGTTGCGCTCGCGCCCGAACAGAATGCCGCAGCGTTCACCCTTGGCAATCCGGGTGCGCATTTCGGCAATGGCCTGTTCGGGCGTCAGCACAGGTTTGCGCAAGTCGCGCTGGCGCGCCGTCGTCGCCGCCATCCAATTGAGATCGCTCATGCTCTCGTCAAGCGAGGAGAAAGCACGCGCATCATCGATAATATAGTTGGCGCCGGAGGCTGCGATGCGTGCTTTTTCGTTCGGCCATCCATCGCGCGGATTGACGAGGCGCAGATCGTCAATGCCGAAATTCGCGCACGCCCGCGCAACCATTCCGATGTTATCGGCAAGCTGCGGTTCCATCAGAATTACGGCCGGCGTTTCACCTTCGCCCGCGACCGCTTCGCCCTGCATATGCGCGCGGCGGATGCCGTGGCGGAGCTTTCGAATGACGCGGCGCGCCCAGAACCAGTAGTTTTCGCCCGACCATTGCCGCGTTAGGCTTTCGAGACAGGGTGTGGTGACAGTCTCGATGCCCTCGCCCTTCAAGCGCACGCGCCCATCGCCGACAACAACTTCTTTCTTGCTCAGAATGAATTGGTCGAGCGTTTCAATGCCCAGCATTTCGGTGCGCCGCTTGCAGCCCGGGCACGATACGTGATCCGCGGCGCAGCGCACTTCGGCGCAGTATTGAAGCACCGGTTCGAGCGTGTCGCGCGTGAGGCCGGGTAGGGCTAGCGCTTCAAGCCCCTGGTCGATGGTCGCGACATGGCAAGCGTGCACGATCGCGCCGACAGCGATGCCGCCAACGCACGGTTCGAGCGTGTCCGTTTGAATTTCAAGCATCGACAGCCAATCCCAAGCAACAATCACGGGCTCCTTGTCGGGCCGCTGAAGCGCAATGGGGGTCGTATAGCCGAGGATGACCGGCAGGCCAAACGGTACATCCGTTACTGCGTTCGGCCGGCCGCTCAAACTGCTCGTCGCAAAAGGTTATTTACGATAATATTCGAAACCGCCAGCAATCTGGCACTGGTGCGAAAAGTGGTGGCGGCGCAGATAAGCCAATGCAATCCAAGCATCGTCTTCCTTGTCGAACTTCTTCAGCCGTGCGATGCCGTCTTCGAGCACCCACGCATCGCCCTGCTTGTTGACGTCTATGTCTGAGAGCCTGAACTTGCTGCAATTCTCGCCCGGCATCTCGCCTTCCGGCGTCTTGTTGCCGATGAGGAAATATTCAAAGTTCCAATCGGGTGCGCCAACCAGGCACCGCTTAGACAAGCCATAGTGCTTAATGACCGCCAGCGCCTTGTCGGCGTTTTCGCGGCTTGCGCCGAGGTTGGCGACGATCTCAGTGCCGGAGATGACCTTCCACGCGCCGTTGATATTCATGACCTTGGCACGGCTTGCAGTGAAGCGTCCGCAATTGTCATCGATGGCGACGGCTTTGCGCGCCTGAACCCACGCCGTCCAACTGCCAAACCTGTTGGCGCCGTACCGCACCCAGAAATAGCCGTCGTCACCCCAGCCATCGCCCCAGGAATTCTTGGCAAGCCATGCCTGCTTGTCGTCATCCCAGCCGACGAGCGTGACCGCGTGATCAATCCGCTGATCGCCGACGTTGTCGTTGAGTAGGCCACCTTTCGCATAATCGTCCATGCCGGCCGTCTCCGATACCAGCGTCGTCGCCAATGGGCCGCGTTTGCATAGCGCCGACTTCAAAACATCAACCGGTGGGACAAGATCGGGCCGGTCTTCATCGACCCAACCCCACGCCGCCCAATGGAACGGCGTTGGCTTGCTCCATCGGCACTGCGACACCTCCGGCTTGTAGGGGTACAGCGTGCTCTTCGCGGTGCCATAGCCTTGCAGGTTGTCCCAAGCGCTGGAAAACATTCCGCCGACGCAATCGCCGCCGCGTGAGCAGTCGAGGATCTGCTTTTCCGAGCCGACCATGTCGTCGCGATTGGTCACAAAATAGTTGCCCTCAAGCGCTCCGATGGCCGCGAATGCCCAGCAGCTGCCGCAACCTTTCTGATTCTTGACATCGCGCACTGCGCCTTTCGTTCTCCAGTCGAACGACTTCGCCGAAGGCGAGCAGCCCCAGCCGCCGTCTGCGCGCGTCGATGCGCGCACCTGCGGCGCATCGCCTGCACGCGATTGCAGCGCCGACATCAGTTTCTGTTCGCGTGCGAGGCTGGCGTTTGCACGGCGGTTCTGCTCCGGCACTTTGTCCATCGCGTCGGGCGCAATGACCAGACCCCGCTTCAAAGCGCCGGGGCCGGTCGCCGCCCGGGACAAACCGACGCTATAGAGGGGCTTGCCGCCGACGAACTTGCTCGGATCGGCATTTATGATCGTGGCGCGCGCCTTATCGATTGCCGCTCTGACGTTCGGAGGCGCGGCAAGCTCGCGCGCAATTGCCGCGCTCGACAACGGCACGCCGGTCGTTTCCGTCATTTGGCGAATTTGCTTCAGGCGATCGGTATTGTTGACGGGTTGGTCTGCTGCGGCTGCCGTTACGACTGTGAGGGATGCCAATACGGCGATCCGCGAAGTCCATTTTATCGACGAAAAGCGCTCCATGAAATGCCTCCTCTACTCAATGGCGACTACTTTCAATATTGCTTTAGGGTCGTTGTCGGTAGTCTTCTCCCAGCCGCGTTTGAAGACGAAGACGATCTCGTCTTCGCCCGGCCGTACGGCAAGAAACGATAGAATTTGCAGGGTTTTGGAACCGGGCCCGGATGTTGGACCCATCGATTGGTAATCTATGCCGATGTAGGTGACGTGCTGCGGGAGAGGCTGCTCGGGCCACCACTTGTAGCCTGTGCCACCCGTGATCGCGAACGACACCGGAAAACGTGCACCGGCCTTGACGCGTACTTCGGGCAACCGTTGCACTGACGCTGCGGTGGCAACATTGTGCACCGGCAGAACAGCCGCTGCGAGCCCAAGGATCAATATCGCCAGCGAACGCGCCACGCCACGCTCCACACAATGTAACTTGGAAAAACGCACAAGCCGCAAAAATAGAACCGTAGCCGGGTTTGCCTCGGCGTTTACCTTACACGCTCACGGACGGCTCGCGAAGCTCGAAGAATCGAACGGTCAACGGCCGGCCGAGCATGGCGCGCCGCGCATGACCTCACCCTTTGGTTGGGTGATGTTTGTAGGCCCTTGGCGGCGTTCGGGCGGGCGTTTATGGTGCGGCGCATCAATCACGCCCAACCCATAGGCTTATCCCACATGAAAAAGATCAAGGTGACCGGAACTGTCGTCGAACTCGACGGCGATGAAATGACCCGCATCATCTGGAAACTCATCAAGGACAAGCTCATCCACCCCTACCTGGACGTAAACTTGGACTACTACGACCTCGGCATTGAGTACCGGGACAAGACGAACGATCAGGTCACGATCGACGCCGCGAACGCGATCAAAAAGCACGGTGTCGGCGTTAAGTGCGCAACCATCACGCCGGACGAAGCGCGCGTTAAAGAATTCAACCTCAAGGACATGTGGAAGTCGCCCAACGGAACGATCCGCAACATTCTAGGCGGCGTCATTTTCCGCGAACCCATCATTTGCAAGAACGTGCCGCGCCTCGTCCCCGGCTGGACGCAACCGATCATCGTCGGCCGTCATGCATTCGGCGACCAGTACAAAGCCACCGACTTCAGGTTCCCGGGCAAAGGTACGCTCACGATCAAGTTCGTCGGCGACGATGGCAAAGTGATCGAGCGCGAAGTCTTCAAGGCGCCAGGCGCCGGCGTTGCCATGGCCATGTACAATCTCGACGAGTCGATTCGCGACTTTGCGCGTGCATCCCTGAATTACGGATTGAACCGCAATTACCCAGTTTATCTCTCGACCAAGAATACCATACTTAAAGCCTACGACGGGCGCTTCAAGGATATCTTCCAGGAAATCTTCGACGCCGAATTCAAGGCCGAGTTCGATAAGCGCAAGCTGGTCTACGAACACCGCTTGATCGACGACATGGTGGCGTCAGCCATGAAGTGGTCGGGCGGCTACGTCTGGGCGTGCAAAAACTACGACGGCGACGTGCAGTCGGATACGGTTGCGCAAGGCTTTGGCTCGCTCGGTCTCATGACATCGGTGCTGTTGACGCCCGACGGCAAGACGATGGAGGCGGAAGCCGCACATGGCACCGTCACGCGCCACTATCGCGAGCATCAGAAGGGCAAGGAAACTTCGACCAACGCGATTGCGTCGATCTTCGCTTGGACGCGCGGGCTTCTACATCGCGCCAAGCTCGACAACAATCCGGCGCTTGAAAAGTTCGCGGCAACTCTTGAGAAGGTCTGTGTCGATACCGTCGAAGCCGGTCACATGACCAAGGACTTAGCCCTCCTGGTTGGCCCGGACCAGAAATGGCTGTCAACCACCGGCTTCCTCGACAAGGTGGATGAGAATTTGAAGGCGGCGATGACAAAGGCAGCTTAATGAAGCCGGGCAGCAAAATTCTCGCCTGGCTAATCGGGCTGTTTTCGGGGCCGGCTCTGGCGGCACTCGGTAATCCTCCGGGCTATGCGGAGGTATTCGAGAAATCCTTTGCACCCGGATTTGCGGTTGAAACCGCGATCAGGCTCGACGATGGAACATCCCGAACCGATACCGTCGCCTTCCGCGTGATCGACATCGGTCAGCTTATCATCACGAGTGGCCGCATTGCCGCGGCCGACCCGTTCGTCGGCCTTTCGACCGCAAAGCCCTTCACACAGGCCGTTCCAAACGGCAGTTTCCGAGTCCGTCTCGCGGTCGGCGACCATCCCGCCGGCGATGTTAAAGATAACCGCGTCGCCTTCGCCCGTGTCGATTTCACCGATAGGCCTGTTGCGCGCTGGTCGATGGCGCTCGTCGAAGGACAGGATTTAGCGACACTGAAGTCCGGCGAGATATTCGGCTATCCGGTCGACGCCGGGACAGGCTCGTTCTTCGATCCTGCCGTGCAGCCCGCGATCGACGCGATGTACGCCCTAAAGCCCGATGTGTACGACGATTGGCAAACCGAAGGTGAAGCGAACGGGCCAAAGATCGTCGGCCCATACTCGTTTGTGCTTATTCTCCCGGCGGGAACCGCCAATGTCGCCATGTTCCACTCAGGCTGGGGCGACGGATTCTACGCCTCCTGGTTCGGCTTCGATGCGGACGGAAACGCCGCCGCACTTTTGACCGACTTCAATACCGTCGATTGGCCGAATTCGAAGTGGTGAGCGCTCTTACTACTTGCCGTCGCCTTTGATCTTGCCTTCGATGGCGGCCTGCATGCGTGCGATCAGAACGTTGAAATCGTTGGTGAGCTTCGCACAGGCTTGTTCTGCAGCACCGCATACGACATTGTACTTCAAGCCCACCTGGTCGCCGTCCTTGATGAACTTGCGGCAAACGGCAGATGGGTGCGCGGGGCTCTTGTCCGTCGTGAAGTTGTACATGACTGTCGGGTTCTTTTCGTCGTCCGCGTAAGTCAGGAACTCCGTGCTCTTATCGACCTGCTTCAGACCGGCCTTGCCCATATAGAGTTTGGCAAGCTCGTCGGCTTTGCCCGTCGGGTCGCCGCAGAAGGCTTCCGCCGCCGCGATGGTTGGGCCGGCGGCCGGCGCGGGCGTGGCCTCGGGCTTCACGATGTCATCGGCGGCAAATGCCGGTAACGTAAGAAGTGCGATAGACGCAGTAGCGGCAAGAAGCGACTTAATCGACATGACGGACATAACCTTTGTTTAGACGTTGACCATGGGCAATCATTTCGTTGGCGCCTTCTATAGCGGGCTACTCGCAAGAAAAAGCGTGAAATTTTGGAGAGGTAATGATCCTTCCCCCTCTCCCCGTCCTCTTACGGGGAGAGGGTTGGGGTGAGGGGCGGCAACAAAAAGATCGTGAGGTGCGGCGACAAATTCGGGCGCAAGCGGCTGCCCCTCACCCTAACCCTCTCCCCATTGAAGAAATGGGGAGAGGGGATTCACATGCTATCCGGCCAGCATCGCTTCGATGGCATTGAGCGCATCTCCAGCCTTGGCCCCGTCGGGACCGCCCGCCTGGGCCATGTCGGCCCGCCCGCCACCGCCTTTGCCGCCCAGGGCCTCAGCGCCAACCTTAACCAAATCGACCGCACTCCATTTTTTGGTCAGATCGTCGGTGACGCCGACCGCGAGGCCCGCCTTGCCGTCGTCCGTCACGCCGACAACGGCAACGATGCCGGACCCCACTTGTTTTTTGCCATCGTCAATGAGGCCGCGCAGGTCCTTCGGGTTCAAGCCTTGCACTGTGCGCGCAAGAAGTTTCACGGCGCCGATGGTCTTGATGGCATCACCGCTCGCGGCGGCTGCACCACCGGCGCCTGCTCCTCCGCTGCCTACTCCAGCTCCAAGCGCGATCTGCCGCTTTGCCTCCGCCAGCTGCTTCTCAAGCGATTTTTTTTCTTCAACCAGCGCCTTCAAGCGCTCGATCATGTCTTCGGGCCGGGTGCGCAACACGTTTGCGGCTTCTTTGACGCGGGCGTCCTGTTCGGCGAGATACGCGCGCGCGCCTTCGCCCGTCAGCGCTTCGAGGCGGCGCACCCCTGCCGCACTCCCACTCTCTGAAACGACTTTGATGAGACCTATATCGCCCGTGCGTCTGACGTGCGTGCCGCCGCAAAGTTCGACCGACCACGCCTTGTTGGCACCGGGACGGACCGAACCCATCGACACGACGCGCACTTCGTCTCCGTATTTTTCGCCAAACAGCGCCATAGCACCGGACGCACGCGCTTCCTCGAGCCCCATCAGCCGCGTCTCGACCGCCGTGTTTTCCAGTAGAACGGCATTCGCCATATCTTCGACGGCTTTGACGTCGTCCGCACTCATCGGCTTCGTGTGCGAAAAATCGAAGCGCAGCCGTTCGGGAGATACGAGCGAACCTTTTTGCGCGACGTGCGTGCCGAGGATTTGGCGCAGAGCTTCGTGTAGCAAGTGCGTTGCGGAATGGTTGGCGCGCGTTGCCGTGCGAGCGCCGTGATCGACAATGAGTTCGACCGCATCGCCTGATTTGAACGCTCCGGCCTCAACCTTGCCGAGGTGCACGAAGAGATCGCCGAGCTTCTTTTGCGTACCCGTCACGCGGAAAAGCGCACCCTTCGCGCCCTTGATGAGGCCCGTGTCGCCGGTCTGCCCGCCGCTCTCGCCGTAGAAAGGCGTTTGATTGAGGACAATCGCGCCTTCGTCACCGGCTTTCAACCCAGCCGTGTCCTTGCCGCCATTGACGAGTGCCGAGATCGCGCCTTCGGCTGTTTCCGTGTCGTAGCCGAGGAACTCCGTCGCGCCGGTCTGTTCCTTGATTTCAAACCATACGGTTTCAGTCGCCGCGTCGCCCGAGCCTTTCCACGCCGCGCGAGCGGCATCCTTCTGCTTTTTCATGGCCGCTTGGAACGCGACTGTGTCGACGTTGATGCCGCGTGGGCGCAGCGCGTCTTCGGTGAGATCGAGGGGAAAACCGAACGTGTCGTAAAGTTTGAACGCGACGTCGCCGGCGAACACGGAGCCTTTAGACAGGCGCGTGGATTCTTCGCTCAAAAGCTTCAATCCGTTTTCGAGCGTTTTCTTGAAGCGCGTCTCTTCGAGTTGCAGCGTCTCCGCGATCAAGGCTTGACCGCGCACGAGTTCGGGGAATGCGTCGCCCATTTCTTTGACGAGCGCGGGAACGAGGCGGTACATCAGCGGTTCAGTGCATCCAAGCTGATGGGCGTAACGCATGGCGCGGCGCATGATCCGGCGCAGCACATAACCGCGACCCTCGTTCGACGGCAGCACGCCGTCGGCGATAAGGAAGCTGGTCGCGCGCAAGTGGTCGGCGATGACGCGGCGCGCAGGGACAACGTCAACCGTCTTGTTTGATTCTCCGGCGCCGAGCTTGCGGCACTCTTCGCGGATGCTCTGAATGAGGTTC
>JANMNH010000123.1:0-3193 GCA_031373745.1 Hyphomicrobium sp.
CCACCGGCTTGTCGCCGCGGGCCAGGTAAACCGCCCGCCAATAGGCTTTGAGCGCCGCTTGGACTTCTTGGCAGTTTTCGGCTCGGGCGGCTCGTTGCGCGGCACGCCGGCCAATGCGATCCAGCCCCTGGTGTCAAAGCCAAGGTTGAGCAACATTTTTTCCATGACATCGATCGCGTGGTCGTAATCGGAGTCCGACAACACCTTGCGGCCAGCCTTGCGCATACGCCGTTTTGCGGCGTCCAATCCCGCGTCGCGCGCAAAAGGCAATGCCTCGGTATATGATTTGACCCGCACGATTCGCTGTCCCTCATCCACGGCAAATTGAACATCTTGCGTTCCAGGCGTCAAGCGGCGAAGGTGCGCCAACTATGGATAGTAGCGGCGGGGCGCATGGCCAACCACCTGTATTACGGCGACAATCTCGAGGTCTTGCGCGAGAGCATCAAGACCTAGAGCATCGACCTCGTTTATCTCGACCCGCCATTCAATTCCAATGCGACGTACAACGTGCTGTTTCGCGGGCCGTCAGGGGATCAAAGCCAAGCTCAGATCGAGGCCTTCGAGGATACTTGGCACTGGAATAATCAGGCCGAAAAAGCTTTTGATGAAGTGATGTTTGGGCGCAACTCGGACGTTGCCGAGATGCTGCGCGCCATGCGCTCGTTCCTCAAAGACAACGACATGATGGCCTATCTGACCCACATGGCCGTGCGGCTGGTGGAATTGCATCGGGTGCTGAAACCCACCGGCTCGATCTACCTGCACTGCGACCCGACCGCGAGCCATTATCTCAAGCTGCTGATGGATGCGGTGTTTGGGAAAGAAAATTATAGGAACGAGATTATCTGGAAGCGGACCAATTCCCACAATTTCAAAACAAAGGGGTACGGACGTGCCCACGATATTTTATTGTACTTCAGAAAAACAGATGCCTGCACTTTCAACGATATTTTTACTGAATACGGTGAGGCGCAAATGAAGCGCTTCAAGAGCGACGAGAACGGTCGCCGCTACAAAGCGGAGAACATGACATTTTCGACAGCAAACAAAACAAGACAATTCGAATGGCGCGGTTCTAAGCCGCCTGAGAACAGGTCTTGGGGCGCATCCTTGGAGCAGCTTGAACAGTGGTGGGCTGAAGGACGCATCCTGACCAAGCAGGATGGTTCGCCTAGACTTGACGGCCTAAAGATTTATCTCGATGAGACAAAGGGCAATCCGGTATCATCATGCTGGACTGATATTGATCGGGTCGCAAATACTTCTGACGAACGCCTCGGCTACCCCACGCAAAAACCCGTCGCTCTCCTCGAACGGATTCTCTCCGCCTCTACTAATCCCGGCGACGTTGTGCTCGATCCCTTCTGCGGCTGCGGCACCACCGTTCACGCGGCGCAAAAGCTCGGCCGCCAGTGGATCGGCATCGACATCACACATCTCTCCATCTCACTGATCGAGAAGCGCCTGAAAGACGCCTTTCCCGGCATCAAGTTTGACGTCCACGGCACACCGAAGGATCTGGAAGGCGCGCGTGACCTATCCAACCGCGACAAGTATCAGTTCCAGTGGTGGGCGGTGTCGCTGGTTGACGCCGTACCGTTCGGCGGCAAGAAAAAAGGCGCGGACGGCGGCATCGACGGCCACATCTTCTTCCGCTCCGGTGCAAAGACCACCGAGAAGGCCATCGTCTCGGTCAAGGGCGGCGGCGTTGGCGTCAAGGACATCCGCGAACTTACAGCAGTGGTGGATCGCGAGCGCGCCAAGATCGGCGTTTACATCTCGCTGGAGCCGCACACCGAGCCGATGAAAAAGGAAGCCGCCGGTGCCGGTCTCTATGATGGCCCAACCGGCAAGGTGCCGAAAATCCAGCTGTTCACGATTGAAGAGTTGTTCGCGGGCAAGAAGACCCAAATCCCGCTCATGGAACGCGGCTTCAAGGCCGCCGCCCGCGAAGAACGCGACGATCAGACCGATTTCGATCTTTGAGTATCACTGCACGCAAGAAATTGCTGCTACTGGCCCATCTCCGCCATCACGCCAAGCCCATCACGCCACCCCTTACCCCTCCCCGTCGAGGGGAGGGGTTTCGAGCGAGCTTCACGCCTCGCGGCACGATATTGCGCGGCGGAAACGGTGTCAGACCCCAATATTTGCCCGCCTCCGGCGGGACGGGTCAGACACCTTCTGCTACCTAAACGCCCTCGCAAAGGCGAAGCGGGTGTACTTCGCCACGTAGTGGTTCGCGATACCCGTGCCGCGCCGGATATGTCCGGCGACGCTGCGCGGCTTAGCGCTCGCGCGCTGCGCGACGTGCCGCTTGTTTTTAGTCCCAGCATATTTTTCAGGCGCCGCGCGTTTTGCTTTCGCTGTGCGCGTGGCGGGCTTGGCGGACCGAATGTCGTGCGTGGTCGCTTCAGTCTCCTCACTTGACCGCGCATTCGCGACGCGTTGCTGTTCTTGTTCCACAAGCGGGCTGTCCAGGATCGCCGTGACGCACGGGTCCGACAGATGTTCGAACGCGTGCGCCATGCAGTCTCGCGCCGTCGCGCTTTCGGGCGCATGGGCGCTGCAATGGGTCTCGTAGTCGTCTTTGCACGCGTCCTTGACAGACTGCGGCACCTCGTTCGCAGCAGCGGCTGCCGCCGGGGCATCTGCTGCCTGTGAAACTTCTTGAGCCACTGCGGGCGACAGAAAAGCCAGCGCGATGGCCGCGCAGATTGCGATCGTCTTAAACACTTGAACCTCCCTAGGTTTCGCCACGAGCCAGGATGTCTGAAACAAGTTGGCCGACATTAGACCGCCGCGGGACCCCGATACAACCTGCGGCAGGCGAGATGCCGCGGGCCGGAGTTTGCGGCGTGGCGGCCTATTGCACCTCGATGAACACAAATAGCGTGCCGCGCAGGCCGCCGGTTTTGAATCCGGTTGCTTCGTCCGCGAGATTTCGTGTGATGTAACACCGGCAAATCCGCTATCGTATTTTAGCGAAACTGCCGCAGGAGCGGCTCTGTGCCAAGGGAGAGCTTAGGTATGCCGTCACGCCGCTCGACTTCCGTATTGTCCGCCGCCGCTGGTCTCGCTCTCTCCGCGCTCCCCGTAATCGCAATGGGCTATGACAGCCTCGCCTGCCCGGAACTCGGTGAGCGGCGCATCGGCTACTTTGTCAACAATGGCTTTTGCGATCCCGCAA
>JANMNH010000139.1:0-1830 GCA_031373745.1 Hyphomicrobium sp.
CCGCAGGCTTTTTCTGGTCGTCGTTGAGCTGGCCCCAGAGCTTCATCGACATCGCGATCACATCCTTATAACCAGAGGAAACGAAGGCGATGGCCAATGCTTCGAGCAAGCCGAGTGTGACGCCGCCGATCACCGCGCCGAACGGGTTGCTCAGCCCGCCGAGAATCGCAGCGGCGAATCCCTTCAACGTCAACAACAACCCCATCGCGTAATGCACCGTGGTCAGCGGCGTGACCAACACGCCGGCCAATCCACCGATCAGACCACCGAGGCCGAACGTCGCGGTGCGCATGAACTGAACGTCGATACCCGAGGTTGCCGCGCCTTCGGCGTCGATTGACGCTGCCATCATCGATAGGCCGAAATGGGTCCTCGTGTAGAACCACTTCAGCGCGAACATGACTGCGACGCTGATGACGATTAGCCAAATGGCGTGGACGCGAATCGCGGCGTCGGCTAGGAATAGTGTTGCTTCACCGCCGATGCCCGGCATCGCTCGCGAGTCGCGTCCAACCAGATACAGAATCAGCGCGGAGATCGCAAACGCGACCCCGAGCGTGAGCAGCAGAAAACTGTCTTCATTGCCATGACGTCGATGCAATGCGCGCACCGGCGCCAATTCGAGCACGATGCCTAATGCGCCGCCCAACAGCGTCGCACATAGCATTGAGATTGCCAGTGGCATGCGCCAGTGTTCGAGCAACAACACGGCGGCCATACCCGCAACCACGCAGAACTCGCCTTGCATGGCATTGACGACCCGTGTTCCGCGGAAGATCACCGCGAGACCGAGCCCAATCAAACCATACACAAAGCCGTTCGAGACCCCGGCAAAGATCGACTGAATAAAAAGGGAAATGCTCATCATCGCACCTCAGTTTGTCTTTGCGGATTGCCGTTTAACCACGGCCAAAACTGGGCGCCGGCCATGGACCGGCAATTCCCTTGTAGATATGTTCCGTTCATGGAAATCTGCCGTGCCGGCAGCCCTGCCACAGACAACTTGCAATGCCCCCAGCCTTCATGAGGCTTGCTACTTGCGATTGACGAACGGCAGGCGGGTGAATTGGCCCTTTACCAACTTCGAATAGGTATAGCTGGATAATTCGATACCCGTCATATCGTCACGGGCGAAATCGTAGGCGGCGAGAACACCTTGCGTAGCGCCGCGAATCGCCGTCGCGAGCGCTTCCGCATCGGCATCGGGTCCCGCTTTCTCCAACGCCTTGGCCAAAATGTGAACCGCGTCCCAAGCGGCTGCCTCGTAGGTTTTCGGCAGTGTGCCGTACTCTTTACGATACAACTCGACAAACTCCTTCTGATGGGGCAACGGTTCTTCGGCTACCAAGAACTCGGCAAATGCGATCTCATCGGCAAATTCCCCCATGCCCTTGACGTATTCGTAGCTGGAGGAACCCACCGCCGCGAGTATCGGTTGCTTTATGCCGATTTGCTTGGCGTTGCGGAACGGGATCGGCGAGGTCGCAATGACCAAAATGATATCTGGATTCGCCGCTTTCACTTTAGCCGCTTGCGTGGTCACATCGGTGGCGCCGACTTCGAACTTTTCCGTAGCGACGAATTCCACTGCGTAATTTCCGGCGACCGATCTAATCGCCGTCATGACGACGTTGCCATAGCCGGAATCGTGCAACACGCCGATGCGTTTGGCCTTGACCGCTTTGGTCGCGTATTCCAGCAGCGCCTTAGCGTTAAGGACTTGTGGCGGCAACACATGAAAAAGTTTTTTGTAACTCTGTTCGATTTGCGGTCCCAGCCCGGTGCATGCGACCTGCACCATCGGGACGGCGTTTGTAATTGTCGCCACGG
>JANMNH010000146.1:0-42451 GCA_031373745.1 Hyphomicrobium sp.
GGATGATGCCTTCGGCGCGGCCAAGATCTACGATGACGTTGCCGTATTCGACGCGCTAGACGGTGCCGTTCGAGATTTCGCCGATACGGTCTTTGAACTCGCTGAACTGGCGGTCGCGTTCGGCTTCGCGCACTTTCTGCACGATAACCTGCTTGGCGTTTTGCGCCGCGACGCGGCCGAATTCGAGCGGCGGCAATACTTCTGCGATCATGTCGCCGACTTTGGCATCGGGGTTGCGTTTTTGCGCATCGGCGAGATTGACTTGCGTCGAGTCGTTTTCGACTTCATCGACGACGGCGAGAACGCGCGTCAGCCGGGATTCGCCGGTCTTCAGATCGATCTCGCAGCGGATATCGTTTTCCGCGCCGTAACGCGATTTCGCGGCCTTTTGGATGGCGTCTTCCATCGCTTCGATGACGATCTTCTTGTCGATCGTCTTTTCACGCGCAACCGCATCCGCGATTTGCAGCAACTCGAGACGGTTGGCGCTAATGCCGGCCGTTGCCATGGGTCAGTCCTCCAAGTCTTTAGATGAGGGCACGTTTTTTTGGTTCAGATTATCTTCTTGATCTTCAATATCGAGTTCGTCTTCGTCGATCTCTGCGCCGTCGGTGGGCCGTGTTCCGTGGCGCTTCTTCGCGCGCGATAAAGCCTCGCGAATAAGTTCATCGGTCAGCACCAGTTTTGCCTCAGTAACGAGTGCGATAGGTAATCCCAAATGATGCTCGCCGGCTGGCCCAAGATCAGCAGCAATGCGCACCTCGCCGTCCTCGAAACCTTCGAGCAGGCCCTTGAAGCGCTTGCGGCCGTCGATTGCTTCGTTGAGTTCGATTTTGGCGACGTGACCAGACCAATCCTCGAAGTCGCTGGGGCGCACGAGTGGCCTGTCTATGCCGGGCGAAGATATTTCCAGCCGGTACTTGCCGCTGATCGTGTCGGCCACATCCAGAACCGGCGATACGTTTTTGGAAATGGTTTCGCAGTCGTCGATCGAGATCGTGCCGTCGGGCCGCTCGGCCATGATCTGCACGATGCGGTCTTCTCCGCCCATGACGCTGACGCGCACCAGGCGAAACCCGAGACCTTCGAGAACGGGTTCAGCAACGGCCGCAATATCGGCCGCAAGGCCCGACTCGCGCACAAAGCGCGCAGTGGAGGGCGCGCCCGGCGAGGGACTTGCGGTGCTGTTTGCAGGCTCGGCGGCCATAGGGTTCAATCGTGGTCCAAGGTGCTGAAGTGCGGCTAAAGTCCTTTGGGAGCGGGCCCCGGGGGTCCACTCGAAAGATCTTCAGTTTGTTATTGAGATGAAGCTTGGATAGGAGATTTTTAGGGGGAATGCAAGGCCGGCCAGGGCAGCCCGCTCCTTCACTGGCGCAAAAAGCGTAAATAATACCGCACGCGCCCTTCACGTTCCGCTTTCTGCTCGTAGCGCGTTTCGGGCCAATCGATGGGCCTGACGCGCCAATCTTCGGGACCAGCCGCGAGCCACGTGAATTCGGTCTGTGCGCTAAAGGCCTGCAAAATCGTGCGCGCATAGTCGCCGATGTCGGTTCCGATCCTCAATTCCGCACCCGGCTTCATAACACGCGCCAGAAGAGCCAGCGTGCTGGGATTAACCAATCGGCGCTTTCTGTGTTTCTTCTTCGGCCAGGGGTCTGGGAAAAGGATGAACGCGCGTGCGATGGAAGCTTGTGGCAGCCAGCGCAAAACGTCGCGCGCGTCGCCCATATGCAGGCGGATGTTTTTGAGATCGTCATCCGCGATGCGGGTGAGGACCTTCATTACCCCGTCTTCGAACGGTTCGCAGCCAAGGAGCGTTACGCCGGGGTTGTGTTGCGCCTGCCAGACCAAATGTTCGCCACCGCCGAAGCCGATTTCGAGAAACTTTTGCTTGGCGCCTTGCGAATCGCTTTCTTGGTCGCGCGCGGCCGCCCCACCAACCCCGCGCGCAAAGTCGTCGAGCCGGCCGCAAGGCGCGGATAGATCCAACGCCACGCGCGGCAACACATCGCGCATCAACGCA
This sequence comes from Hyphomicrobium sp., assembly GCA_031373745.1. GTDB lineage: Bacteria > Pseudomonadota > Alphaproteobacteria > Rhizobiales > Hyphomicrobiaceae > Hyphomicrobium_B. The sequence goes on from JANMNH010000146.1 coordinate 2,024, forward strand.
GCTTGGCGATCGCTCGGTTTACGGCCGCGGCGGCGCCCGAACGAGCGGAGTTCTTTTTCACGCTTTGAGTCGTCGTCCGTCACGTGTTTCAGCTCTCAGCTATCGCTTAAATAGAAACGGCCGCACGAAGCGGCCGTCCTCGAAGTCATGTGCCGGCCAGCTCCAGCCAATCAGCCAACCGCCTTCTTGATCGCAGGCGCGAGATCCGTCTTTTCCCACGAGAAACCGCCGTCTTTTTCTGCCGGGCGGCCGAAGTGGCCGTAAGCGGAAGTGCGCGAGTAAATCGGCTTGTTGAGATCGAGATGCGAGCGGATACCGCGCGGCGTCAGATCCATGACTTCAGCAAGCGCTTTTTCGATTACAGCTTCGTCAACCTTGCCGGTGCCGTGCGTATCGACATAGATCGACAGCGGCTTGGCGACGCCGATTGCGTAAGCAAGCTGGATTGTGCAGCGATCGGCTATGCCGGAAGCCACGACGTTCTTGGCGAGGTAACGCGACGCATAAGCCGCAGAGCGGTCAACTTTGGTCGGGTCCTTTCCGGAGAATGCGCCGCCACCGTGAGGTGCCGCGCCGCCGTAAGTATCGACGATGATCTTACGGCCCGTTAAACCGCAGTCGCCATCGGGACCGCCGATAAAGAACTTACCGGTCGGGTTGATGTGCCAGATGGTGTCTTTGCCGATCCAGCCCTCGGGCAACGCCTTCTTAACGAAAGGCTCGACGATCTCGCGCACCTGACGCGACGTCAGGTCTTCAACCACGTGCTGATGCGAAACAACGATTTGGGTCACGCCAACAGGCTTGCCATTTTCATACTGGACCGTCACCTGGCTCTTGCTGTCAGGGCCGAGCTTGGCGGCTTCGCCTTTGCCGGACTTACGCGCAATCGCGAGGTCCTGGAGAATTTTGTGCGCGTAGTAGATCGGCGCCGGCATGAGTTCCGGCGTTTCATTGCAGGCGTAACCGAACATGATGCCCTGGTCGCCGGCGCCTTCTTCCTGGTTCGACGGCTGCTTGGCATCGACGCCCGCCGCGATGTCGGCCGACTGCCCGTGCAAGAGCACTTCGATGTTCGTGTTGGCCCAGTGAAATCCTTCTTGCTCATAGCCGATGTCTTTGATCGCCTGGCGCGTCAGATGCTGGATCATTTCAACCGTCACGCCGCGGGGTCCGCGATATTCGCCCGCGATAATGACGCGGTTCGTCGTCGCCATGGTTTCACACGCGGCGCGGATGCCCCAGGGATCGAGCTTTTCTTTGGCACCTTCACGATAAAACGCATCGACCACTTCGTCGGAGATGCGGTCGCACACTTTGTCGGGGTGGCCTTCGGATACCGATTCACTCGTGAAAAGGAATGACTTGCGTGCCAAGGTGGCCCCCGTCTCTCAATGGATTGGCTGGAGATAAAGGGTGGTTCCGCATGGTTGCGCGTATCACCCCAAAATTCGGCCGGTTTGTTGCAGTCTTTGCCAGGTGGGTCAAGCAAGGCCGATCATTTGGCCCTGTGCAAAAGACCGCTCCCCGTTCATTGCACGAAATTGCCGCCGAAGCGTTTTATGACGCAGGCTCCTCGCTGGCGAGCCCCTTGACGAGATCAACGATAGATTTGCGCACTTTTGGATCCGTGATGCGCGCAAAAGCCTTGTTGAGTTCAAGGCCTTCGCGGCTTCCCAGGAACTCGATCACGTAAGAATCGTTCGGGCGTTCGGCGAACCCTGTCGTGTGCATGCCGCTGCGCGTACCAACCGGCGCTTCGTCGTAGAAAAACTGGATGTTGACGCCCAAAACCTTCGCCAAATCATAGAGCCGGCTGGCGCCTATGCGATTGACGCCCTTCTCGTACTTCTGCACTTGCTGGAACGTGAGCCCGAGATTCTCGCCGAGTTTTTCTTGACTCATGCCAAGCAGCATCCGGCGCAGGCGCACCCGGCTTCCCACATGGACATCCATGGGGTTTGCCTTACGGGAATTCCGGCTCGCGTCTTCGCCGTCGTCAATCAATTCTGCTTCCGCCATCACTTGCACCAAAAGTAGAGCGCCCCACGCCCTCAAGTTCAATTACTAGGTGCAGGCGGCTAAAGCGTCAACCGGGCCTCTAGCCGCGACAAACTGTCTGCCCTCACAAACTGTTGTCAAGGGTCCCAGCCCTCGAATGGCAAGCCCACGCCACAAGTAGTGCCGCCGATAGCAGCAACACAAACACACTGTCACCCAAACGCACGAACGGTGTGGGTTCGGCCGCCTCTGGCAGAGGCGAGTCGACCACGGCTTTGACATTCAAACCCAGCGCAACCACGACCCTGCCGTAAGGATCGATCACTGCCGAAATACCGTTATTGGCGGCGCGGACAACCGGTAGCCCTTCTTCGACAGCGCGAACTTGGGACTGGTGGAAATGCTGGCGCGGGCCGGTGGTGTCGCCAAACCAACCGTCGTTGGTGACGTTGATGATGACACCCGGCCGCGACGACCGGTCGATAACTTGACCTGGAAACAGCACTTCATAGCAGATCAGGCCAGCGACAGGCGGCAAGCCAGGAATTTGGAGCAGCGGGCGCACGATTGGTCCCGTCGCGAAGGCGCCAAGACCCTTGGTGAGTTTCGTAAAGCCGATCGCACTCAACACCGCGTTGAAAGGCAAATACTCGCCGAAGGGCACGAGATGCGCCTTGTCATACGTAGCGATGTGCTGCCCATGATCGCCAAATGCAAGCAAGCTGTTGTAACCGAGCTGCTCCCCGCTTGGCAGCTTTTCGCGGCGCAGCGCGCCCGTGACGAGCGTTACGCCGTCCGGAAGCATAGCGCCAATCGCTACAAGCGCTTGGGGATGTTCGAGGGGCAGAAACGGCATCGCGGCCTCGGGCCAGATCACATGCGTGATGCCTTTGAGATCGTCGTGTTTTCCGTCAGGGCCGGTTCCCGACATTTCCAGATGCTGGGAGAATATCGCGCTTTGATTTTGCGGCTGCCACTTCTCGCGCTGCGGCACACTTGGTTGAACAATCCGCAGTTTCACGCCTGGAACGTTTTCGATTGGCGATTCCGAAAGCCGCCAAGTGCCGAATGCCGCGAGTACTGCGATAGGGAGAACCGCGATCAGGCAAGCCTGAAAAAGGGCTTTGCGTGCCCCAGTGCTTTCTGCGTCAGCGGCGATGACCAGCGGGGCCGTGAACACCACGGCAGCGACGAGCGTCAAGGCATAGACTCCCATCAACGCGGCGCTCTGCATCAGCTCAAGCGGATAAGTGAGTGCGTAGCCAAGAACGTTCCAAGGAAGGCCGGTCAAGACATGTCCGCGCAACCACTCGGCAATGGAGAGTGCAATGGCAAGCACGAGAATGCGGCTTGAACCACGCCGCCAAAACATGCGCGCGGCGGCGGCGGCGCCTGCCCAGAACAGCGCCAGTCCGGCCGGCAGGATCGTGATGGCAAACGGCATCAATACAGCGAATTTCTCGGCTTCAACCAGAAACGCTTCCCCGATCCAAAAGAGATTGGCGAGAAAATAGCCAAAGCCGAAAGCCCAACCGGCAACCGCCGCGCCGCGAGGTCCGTCGCAGCCGTCGATCAGCCACACCAGTACGGGCATGGTGAAGAACAGGATGGGGAAGAAAAACACAGGCGCAAACGCGAGCACCGAAATCGCACCGGCGAGAACCGCCACGAACAAGCGCCGCTTACCCTGAAGTCCGGCAGCGAGCTCTTTCGCTCTCGTCAATCGGCGGTGGAGCACCTCAATCGGCATATCTACGCCGTGCATCTTCTACGCGCCATTTCTGCGCGCCATGTACCTTTTACACGCCATGTATCTTCGCCATGATCAGCCTTTCGAAGGCACAGGAGCCGGCTGCGGCTGCAGACGTGACATTTGGATCTTGAGCTTTTTCACGCGGCGCGGATCGGCATCCAACACTTCGAACTCAAGGCCGCTGGCGTGATGGATAAGCTCGCCGCGCGCCGGAACCCGGCCGAGCAGGGAAAAAATCAAGCCGCCCAGCGTATCGACATCCGATTCTTCCCCTTCGGGTACAAGCTTAAGTGCCAGATGCTCTTCGAGTTCGGTGATCGGTGTGCGGGCCGAGGCAACGAGACCATGTTTGGGATCGAACGAAATGTTGGTTTCTTCGGCTTCGTCGTGTTCGTCTTCGATCTGGCCGACGATTTGTTCGACAAGGTCTTCAATGGTGACGAGGCCGTCGGTACCGCCGTATTCGTCGACCACAAGCGCCATATGGATGCGTGACGATTGCATGCGGATCAACAAGTCGGCCGCCGGCATCGAGGGCGGAACGTAGAGAACCTGACGGCGTATCCTGGCGGTCGTTATCGGACGTTCAAGATCGATGCGTGAGAGATCGAGCCTCAACGGCGCGCGGTTGACTTCCCCCGCGCCGCCCGCGGCGCCCGGCGCCTTCATTTCAGAACCCGTCGTCTCCGACAGGAACCAGCGGAACAGATCTTTGACGTGGATCATGCCGCGCGGATCGTCGAGCGTTTCGCGAAAAATCGGAATGCGCGAGACGCCGGCTTCGTTAAACGTGTGCAGCAGTTCGGCGAGAGATTCGTTTTCATCGAGCGCGGTGATATCGGCGCGCGGCACCATGATATCGACGACGCGGCTGGCGCCAAACCGTAAGAGCCGCGACAGCATCCCGCGTTCGGCATCCGAAAACGCGGTATTCGTATCCGCCGTTTTGAGAACGCCTTCAAGAGTATCGCGTAACGTGGGCGTCCCCGTTAGCCCGAGCTTCGCGCGCAAAACTTGCATCCAGCCTTGCGCGCCGCCTAACCGTTGTTCTTCGGGAAAGATCTCGCCGGCGGACTTGTCGTTTAATTGGTCGGTCATTGTCTTTTCTTTTTGGGGTCCCTGGGCGCACCCGGGGCCCGCTGACTATCGTTTATCGCGATCGAGGTCGCCAGTGTAGGGGTTTGCTACGCCAAGGCGCGTCAAAATTTTTATTTCAAGGGCTTCCATCCGTTCGGCGTCCGCATCCGTCTCGTGATCGTGACCCAGAAGGTGCAATAGGCCGTGCACAATCAGGTGCTGCAAATGATGCTCGGGCGGAACATCCTGTTCATGAGCTTCGCGCAAAATTGTTTCCACGGCGAGCACGATATCGCCAATATAACCCTTTGGAGAACCTGGACCAGGCGGGAACGACAGCACATTTGTCGGATTTGGCTTGTTGCGGTAACGCCCATTCAGAACCGAAACGGCTACGTCGGACGAAAGCACGATCGAGGCGGTCGCTTGTTCGAGCGCGAGGCACGGCTCCGTTGCAACTTCGGCGGCGGCGGCCCCGGTAAGCGATTCGATATCATCCACCCACGACCAATCGCCCGAATCCTCTGCAACCTTTGCAGTGAGCCGTGGCCTTTTGCGATTGCGCCGCTCAGACATTTCGTGGCTCGCAGTGTCCAACGGGCATGACGGGGCTATTTCGCCTTCTCGTAAGCAGCGACGATTTTTGCGACCAGATCGCGCCGGACGACGTCTGCTCCCGTAAAGCGGATCGCTTCGATGCCGCCAACGCCATCGAGAAGAGCGACCGCTTCTTCAAGGCCAGATTTCATGCCGGGCGGCAAATCGATCTGAGTCGGATCGCCGGTGACGATCATCTTGGAGCCTTCGCCGATGCGGGTCAGGAACATTTTCATCTGCATCGACGTGGTGTTCTGCGCTTCATCAAGAATGACGAATGCATTGGCGAGCGTGCGCCCGCGCATGAACGCTAGAGGCGCGATTTCGATGACGCCGGTTTCAAGATCGCGTTCGACCTTTTCGGGCGGCAACACATCGTAAAGCGCGTCGTACAGCGGGCGCAGATAGGGATCGACCTTGTCGCGCATATCGCCCGGCAAGAAACCGAGACGCTCGCCGGCTTCAACGGCGGGACGCGAGAGTATAATGCGCTCAACCAATCCGCGCTCAAGGCATTGCGCGGCGAACGCCACGGCGAGATAGGTTTTGCCTGTGCCGGCCGGACCGATGCCGAAAACAAGATCGTGCTTGTCGATGGCGCGGATGTAAGCGCTTTGCGTTTGCGTGCGCGCTTTGACGACCCGGCGGCGCGTTGCAATCTGCGCCTGGCCGTCGTTGCCGCTGCCTTCCGCACGCGCATGACGGATAAGCCCGTCGAAATCTCCGGCTCCGATGGTTTCGCCCTTGTTGATGCGGGCATAGAGTTTCTCAAGCACGTCGCGCGCGACGGCACACGCGGGTGCGGCACCGGTCAGAATAACGACGTTGCCATGGGCGTGGGCATCGATGCCGAGACGATCTTCGATCAGGGCCAAATGGCTGTCATATTCGCCGAGCAGGCGCGGCAGCAAACGATTGTCTTCGAATGGGATCACGACCCGCGCGCTCTGCGCGTCCGATTTTGCCTCGCGGCGCGAGGGCGTTGCGGGAAGCCCGCGAAATGCTGCCAAGTGGCGATACTCCTTCAGCGTTGTGCCCGATCCCCATTGCCGGTCGAATCGCGGCCTTGGTTCTATAAATTACCATGTCCAGAACTGTTCCGGCAGCGGTGACGGCCGATAAGCAGCTCAAAACCCGGTAAACATTAATTACGCCGCCTGAATGACGCCGCCAAGACTGAGCTGCGTGGCTGACCTGATCGTCACTTCCTTGATTTCCCCAATCATTTCAGACCCGGCCTCGGCGTGGACCAGTTGCAAATAGGGCGAACGGCCGATCAATTGGCCGGGGCGGCGGCCGGGGCGCTCGAATAGAACCGGAACCACCGAACCAATGCTTTGGGCATTAAATGCGGACTGTTGCCGGTCGAGCAGCTCTTGAAGCCGCGTCAAGCGTTCGGTTTTGACCTCTTCGGGTATTTGGGCTTCGTGATTGGCCGCTGGCGTACCCGGACGGCTTGAATACTTGAATGAGTACGCCTGGGCGAAAGTGACGGCGCGGACGAGTTCGAGCGTTTGTTCAAAATCGGCATCCGTTTCACCCGGAAAGCCGACGATGAAATCCGAAGACAAAGCGATATCCGGGCGGCGGCGGCGCACGCGGGCGATGATGCCGATGTATTCCGCGGCCGTGTGTTTGCGGTTCATCGCCGCCAGAATGCGGTTCGACCCCGATTGAACGGGCAAATGCAAAAACGGCATAAGCTTGCCGGTATCTGCGTGTGCCTCGATCAGATCGTCGCTCATGTCGCGCGGATGGCTCGTCATGTAGCGCAGCCGGACAATGCCGTCGATGCGCGAAAGTTGATAAATGAGACTGGCAAGTGAGTGAGGACGCCCATCCGGTCCGATGCCGTGATAGGCGTTGACGTTCTGGCCAAGGAGCGTCAGTTCGCGCGCACCGAGATCGGCAAGCCGGCGCGCTTCGGCTTCGATCTCGGCGACGGGACGCGAGAATTCAACGCCCCGCGTATAAGGCACCACGCAAAACGTGCAGAATTTATCGCAGCCTTCTTGCACGGTGAGGAACGCGCTTGGATTGCGCATAGGCGGCGCGCGCCCGGGCAGGCTTTTGAATTTATCTTCGGACGGGAACTCCGTCTCGACGATGCGCTCGCCGCTTTTCTCAACGCGCCTGATAAGATCGGGCAAGCGATGGTAGCTCTGCGGACCGATAACAAGATCGACGGCGGATTGGCGCGCTGTTATTTCCGCACCTTCGGCTTGCGCCACGCATCCGGTAACGGCAACGACCGTGCTCCGGCCGCGCTTCTCGCGCGCTAGCTTGATTTGACGGATGCGCCCGAGATCCGAATAGACCTTCTCGGCGGCCTTCTCGCGGATGTGGCAAGTGTTGAGGATGACGAGATCAGCGGCCGCAATATCGTCAGTTGCCGTATAACCGTCATTGGCAAGGGCTTCCGACATGCGTTCGCTGTCGTAGACGTTCATTTGGCAGCCGAACGTCTTCACGAACACAGATTTTTGCGGCGCTTGCGAAGCGGCTGCGGCGTTCGTCGCAAGGTTCGACGTCTTGTCTTCGAGTGTCACGCGGGATCCGTTGGTCTTTCCGCTCAACTGCGGGCTTTTGACGAAGCCGCCATATCACACGGCGCGCCGCTCATGTCCATTTTTCGCCGTTTGCAGCCCGGACGGCAGGCTTTTGCTTGCGTGCATCATCTCCAGGTTCAACCGGATCGATGGCTTCTCCGGTTTTGCGGTCCCTGAGGATCGCGTGCACGGCGCGGCGTACTTCACGCTCGCTTTTGCGCGCGAGTTCCTTGCGGCCGGCGAACTCTTCAAGAGGTACGGGCGGGCCTATGCGGACCGTGACGGCGAGCGGCCCGGATTGCAACACAGCCCAAGCGTGCGACTGCATTTCCATGTCACCGTACCAGCCAACGCGCGGGCGATCGGCGCGGCCCAGAGAGACTCCGTGGAGATGGGTATAGACGATGGCCGCCGTTTGCACGACGGCTTGCCGTTCGCGGCGGGCGCTTTGCTCCGGTCCCGGCAGCACCGCGCCAAACAGCGACGTCTTGAACGGCAGCACGCGGTTGCCGTCGCTCGATGTGCCTTCGGCGAAGAGAACGATTGTATCGCCCTGGTCGAGACGAGCGGTTATTTCGTCAGCGGCTTCGCCCGCCGACTGGCGGCGGTTGCGGTCGACGAAGACCGTGCGTTGCAGCCTTGCAAGCGAAGCAACAAACGGCCAGCCGCCAACTTCCTTTTTGGCGACAAACGAGACGGGCGCAACGGCCGACAGCACCGGGATATCGAGCCACGACGTATGATTGCACACAAGCAGCACCGGCTTGCCTGCAGCGAGACTGCCTTCGATCGTCACGCGAATGCCCATGAGGCGGCAAACTTGGCGATGGTACCAGTGGGGAAAGCGGCGCGCGGCCTTAGGCGACGTTTTGATGAGCAGTGCCTGAACCGGCATCAACGGCACCGTCAGCCCGAAAAATCCGGCGAGGATCGACGTCGCGCGCAACTTGCTCATGGGGGCCCTCGAAGCCTCTCAACTGTCGCGCGCCGGCGTTTTCTTTTTCGGAATCGGAACGCCGTAGAGTTCAAGCCTGTGACCCACCAGCTTATAACCGTGTTCCCGCGCGATGCGCTCTTGTAGCGCTTCGATCTCTTCGTTGGAAAACTCGATGACGCGGCCGTTTTCGACATCGACGAGGTGATCGTGATGCCGGCGGGAGGCCACCTCATAGCGGCCGCGCCCGTGACCGAATTCGTGGCGCTCGAGAATGCCTTTTTCGGCAAAGAGCTTCAGGGTCCGGTAAACGGTCGAGAGCGAGATTCCAGCGTCGATCTGGTGCGCCCGGCGATGGACTTCTTCGACGTCCGGGTGATCGGTTGCAGCCGACAGCACGCGCGCAATCGTGCGGCGCTGGCCTGTCATGCGCAGGCCGTACTCGGTGCAGCGCTCTTCAATGCGCGACGATGCTTGCAAGCGGGTGGCGGGCATTTGTATTCCCGGTTCCATTTTATCCGGATCGCGATGAGGACTTATAGGCATGCACACTTGCCCCGTCCACCGGAGGATGAACTTACGCGACTGGTTTCAGAGCGTTAGCACAAGCCTTAAAGCGTCCGACGCGGGGCCGCCGGCTCGTTGATAGTAGGCTTTGCGCCGGCCTGCTTCGGTGAAGCCAAGTTTCGAATAGAGGGCGAGGGCGGCGGCGTTGTCCTCGGCAACTTCAAGAAAGAGCCGGGTTGCCTCGCCGCGTTTGGCGGCACGGACCAATCCTTCAACCAGCGTTTTACCAAGCCCCGCGCGCTGCCAATCCGGAGCGACACCGATGGAAAGGATCTCGGCTTCGTCGGCGGCCAATTGGCCAATGATAAAGCCTTTGACGGTCTTGGGTTCACCCGCAACCGCAATCAGCGAAGTGGAAGCGGGGTGTTCCAACATACCCTTGATGCTTGCCTGGTCCCAAGCTGGAACGAACAATTTAGCATGTAATTCGGACAGTTCTTTTGCGCGTTCGGGTGCGGCCCAGAGCAAGCTGACGTGTTTGACGTTGCGAAACGGCGTCACGTTGTTCGACGTCATATCGAACTCCTCGAAACGAACGATGGAGGCGGAGGCTTGGCATCGGGCGGGCGCAAATAGAGCGGGTGCACGGTGGCAGTTGGCTTTTGCTCCATGGCCCAGAACAGCATGTCCAAAGCGTCTGGAAAGAGAGCGGGCGCAGTGACGCGAGCGTCAATCCCCATGCTCGTGGCGTGCGCTGCGACGGCCGCAGCACCCGATCCCGCAAGGGCCGTGGAATTGGTGCCAAGCGACTCTGCCGCATCGGCAAATGACAACACCGCAGGCGGGGCAAGCGAGCGCAAGGTTCGCGGGCAAAATCGCTCGATGTAAACTTCGCCGCGCCGTGCGTCCGTTGCGATGGCGAGTTGGCGCGCTCCGGACGGTCTCGCTTCAGGGTTCATGGCCATGAGCTTTAAGCTTGTAAGGGTGACGATGGGCGTGTCGTTGATCAGCGCGAGTGCGCGCGCGGCCGCGACCGTAATCCGTGTGCCCGTGAAGGTACCGGGCCCCGTCGTGATGGCGATGACATCCAGATCTTCGATCGAAAGCTTCGTTTCGGTAAGCGCCGCATCGATCATGGGCATCAAGCGCTCCGCGTGCCCCATCGTCATGGGTTCGAACAGCGGACATATAACGGGCGTCAGGCTGCGCAGGCCGCGGGCGGCTGCAACCGAGCAGGCATCAAAGGCCGTATCGAATGCGAGAATGTTCATGCGTAACCGGGTTTTAGACGATCCGGGCCATCTCGTCGAAGGCAAAGCGTGGTGAACGGGGCCGAATTCCAGACGCGTCCCCATAGCCCAGATTGCATAGAAAGTTCGATTTTGTCGTTGTTCCGGCGAAAAAAGCGGCATCCACAGCGTTATTGTCGAAACCCGACATCGGCCCGCAGTCAAGACCGAGCGCCCGGGCGGCAATTATGAGGTAAGCGCCTTGAAGGCTGCCGTTACGAAAGGCCGTATCCTTAATTTTTTCGTCTTGCCCTTTAAACCAGCTGGCCGCGTTGGCGTGGGGAAAGAGCTTGGACAGATGGTCGTAGAAATTGAGGTCGTGGCCGATAATGGCTGTGACGGGTGCCGCCATCGATTTCGCGCGGTTACCTTCGTCCAGAAGCAGACTGAGTTTGGCTTTGGCTTCGGCCGATTTCACAAAGACAACGCGCATGGGCGAACAGTTGGCACTCGTCGGTCCCATTTTTAAAACATCGACCAGCCGCCTTAGAATCGAGCCATCAACATCTCGAGCGAGCCACTTCGAATGCGTGCGGGCTTCGAGAAAAATCTGCGCGAGCGCATGGCCGTCGAGCGGATTTGCTGTCGTGCGCGTATCGCCAGTCATGACAATAGTTCCGTCCAATAGGGCTATGAAAAATGAAAAACCCCGAGAAAGGCCCCGGGGCTTTCTGTGTTGCCTAACTCAATTCCATATTCGCCTCAGACCGCCTGCACAGACTGCACATCGGGACAGAAGTGCTTCAGCAAATTTTCGATACCGTTGCGCAGAGTGGCCGTCGAACTTGGGCACCCAGCGCACGCGCCGCGCATGTGCAGGTAAACCACACCCTCGCGAAATCCTGAGAAAATAATGTCCCCGCCGTCCTGTGCCACCGCCGGGCGGACACGCGTCTCGATCAGTTCTTTGATGGTCGAAACGGTCTCTTCGTCCGCCGGATCGTAGTTGCCTTCTTCGCCGTCATTCGCGCCATCTTCCGCGGCAACGGGCTTGCCCGAAACGTAGTGCTCCATGATTGCGCCTAGCACCATTGGCTTCAAGTGCTGCCACTCGATGTCGCCCTTGGTCACGGAAATAAAGTCCGAGCCGAGGAAAACGCCCTTGACGCCATCGATGTCGAACAGCCGCGCGGCCAAGGGCGAAGCCAGCGCATCGCCCTTGGCGCGAAAATCCGCTGTGCCGTCGTTCAGCACCTTTTTGCCAGGCATGAACTTTAAGGTCGACGGATTGGGTGTGGCTTCGGTTTGAATAAACATGGTGCCTCTCGCGTGCAGGATATTGGCGTATTGAACTCTGGACTGGAGCAATGGAGTGGGCCAAGCGACTAACCCTCGTGCGCTCGCGACCTCGCAATCGCATCCAACCATTTAGAACAGTTCTAACATAAGCAGTGTTGGCCCGCTTGTCGAGGCCGGGCCATTCACAATCACGCCAAGGCTTTGATTTCTTCCAGCGACAGTTTGCCCGGCACAACCGTGACCGGCACGGGAAAGCCGCCTGCCGCATTGCCGGTGGCCAGCGAAGAGACCAGCGGGCCCGGACCTTTGACGTCGGACGCGGCGCCAAGCACGAGAATGGCAATATCCTCGTCCTCTGCGATGAGCTTCAGAATCTCTTCGGCCGCCGGGCCTTCGCGGATCACTTCCTCGGACTGGACGGCCTCAAATCCCGCGAGGTTCAGCTTGCGCCGAAACAAGCGAAACAGCGCCTTCGCCTTCACAGTCTCTTCTTCAAGCTGCTTTTGCCGAACGCCCATCCAGTGCTGATATTCGCCGGGCTCGATGACATAGAGCATGACGACCGTACCGGACGAGCGCTGCACGCGGGACGCTGTGTAATAAAGCGCGCTTTCCACTTCCTGGCTCTCGTCAACGACGAGCAGGAACTTGCGGGTATGACCAGATTCGAATGACCGGCGGGGTTTCATCGCATTCATGCTGCCACCCCTGAGGCTCGACCGCAATCCAAGAGATGTGTGCTTAGGAGCGCAAGAGACCCACGATGTCCTTGACATGATCCATAACCGGCTTGGCAATGGCGCGTGCCCGCGCCGAGCCGTCCGCCAGGACTTTATCGATTTCAACGGGATCGGCCATAAGGCGCTGCGCCTCGCCGCCGATTTTGCCAAGCTTGTCCGTCGCCACTTCAGCCAGAGCTTTCTTGAAGGCGGAAAATTGCTGGCCGCCGAAGTCTTTCAGCACGCCTTCAACCGTCATATCTGTCAAGGCCGCGTAAATGCCGACAAGGTTTTCAGCTTCCGCGCGCCCCTCGAAACCCTTTTTCTCGCTCGGGATACCGTCAGCGTCTGTTTTTGCCTTTTGTATCTTTTTCGCGATCGTATCGGCATCGTCGGTCAGATTGATGCGGGAGAGGTCCGACGGGTCGGACTTTGACATCTTCTTGGTGCCGTCGCGGAGACTCATGACGCGTGTCGCCGGACCTGTGATCACGGGATCGGGCTGGGGAAAGAAAATGCCGTCCGCAAATCCTGCGGCCAGAATTTCCTTCTTGAAGTCGTTGTTGAACTTCTGCGCGATGTCGCGCGCAAGTTCGAGATGCTGTTTTTGATCCTCGCCAACCGGCACGTGCGTCGCGCGATAAACGAGAATGTCGGCGGCCATCAGGTTTGGATAGGCGTACAGCCCAACGGACGCCTGTTCCTTGTCTTTTCCGGCCTTCTCCTTGAACTGAGTCATGCGATTGAGCCAGCCGAGCCGCGCGACGCAGTTGAAGACCCACGCGAGTTCGGCGTGCTCGACGACTTGGGATTGGTTGAAGAGGATGCTTCTTTTGGGATCGAGTCCGGCGGCAATGTAGGCGGCGGTGACTTGGCGAATGGCGGTACGCAGTTCGGCCGGTTCCTGCCACACCGTGATGGCGTGCAGATCGACGACGCAATAGATGCACTCGTGCGTCTCCTGCATCTTGATCCAATTGATCATGGCGCCGAGATAATTGCCGAGATGCAAGCTCCCGGTGGGCTGCATGCCTGAAAAAACGCGCGGGCTGATCTTCATCGTTGTATCAATCCTTCAAATACGGCGCGGGTTATGGCCTGCCGCATCGGACCAGGCAAGGGCGAACATGGCGTTTAACGGCTGAAGTCAGCCCGACCGGCGGGTAAAACGCTTCAACTGGGCAGGTGTCATCACGCCCGTTGCCAAAATGAAAATGGCGAACGCGAGCAGACCCGTCGCGACGAGAACCGCCAGCGCCGCCGCTTCAACCACGATCCCTCGCGACGCCTGCATGAAGGGCTCGAGCCAGCCGTTCACCACATAAAGGACCGCTGCCATGGCGGCACTGGCCAAACCAATCAGGGGCAAATTGCGGTGCAATCGGGCATCCGTCTTGAAGTCGCCGCGCTCGTGAAGCGTCGACCACAGCAGCCACGCATTGAGCCAGCCGCCGAGCGACGTTGCAACTGCGATGCCAAGTTGCGGCATCCAGCCCCAACTGCGAAACAAGAAGAACAGCGCAATCGAGCCCAGCGTATTGGCAGTCAAACTGATCGCAGCAAAGCGCATCGGTGTCTTGGTGTCCTCGCGTGCGAAATAAGCCGGCGAGAATACTTTGATTAGAACAAAGGCAGGAAGCCCGAGGGCAAACACGGAAAGGACCGCGGCTGTCGCTTGCGTATCGGACGCTTTAAACGCACCGCGCTCGAACAACACGTGAATGACTTCGGCAGGAATAATGGCGAGCGCGAGCGCTGCCGGGATCGTCAGCAGCATAGCAAATTCGAGGCTGCGGTTTTGGCTGTCCATCACGCCGTCTATGTTTCCAGCGCGTAATTGGCGGGCGACGTCCGGTAGCAGGACTACGCCCACGGCGATACCGACGATGGCGAGCGGCAATTCATAGAGCCGGTCGGCATAATAGAGCTGCGAAACGGCACCCGGCTGCATGGTCGCGATCATCGTGCCTATGGCGATGTTGAGCTGGGTAACGCCTCCCGAAACGATGCCCGGAATGCCAAGCTGCCACAGCCGCCGCAGATCGCCGGTCCACTTTGGCCAGCGTAATTTGAGCGTCAATCCCGCGCGCTTCATGCCCCACACGAGCAGCAACAATTGGAGAATACCGGCAACGAAAACGCCGAGCGCCTGAATGATCCCGGCTTCCGCGCCGGCATTGTAGCCGAGCCACAGAGCAATCAGCGTCGCGATCGTCATCACCACGTTGAGCACAATCGAGACCGACGAGCTCTCGGCAAAGCGCCCGACCGAGTTTAACGCGCCCGACATGAGCGCGACGAGCGACATGCACAAAAGATAAGGCATTGTGATGCGCGTCAGCAGAACCGCGAGATCGAACTTTTGCGGCTCAGAGTCGAATCCGGGCGCCAAGCCGTACATCAGAAACGGCATCGTCAATTCGGCGGCGATGGTGAGGATGAGCAGGACAAACAGTAATCCCGCCATCGCCTCCTCGGCGAATAAGCGCGCGGCTTCCTGCCCCTCGCCTTCAACCTTTTTTGCGAAAATCGGCACGAATGCCGAATTGAATGCGCCCTCCCCGAACAGCCGACGAAACAAGTTCGGAAAACGGAAGGCGACGACGAATGCGTCGGCCACCCAGCCGGTGCCGAGAGACGCCGCAATTAGAATGTCGCGGATGAAGCCGAAGACGCGGCTCAGAAGCGTCAATCCGCCAACGGTCGCAAAGGATTTGTAAAGTTTCATGGGGCAAGGGAAGTAAAGCGCTTCGGCGCGTGAGGCAAGGACGGCGGCTGGCGTGATAAGTTTATGCCAATGCGGCGGCGTCGAATGGATTTCGGCCCTTAGGGGCTAGCCTTGGCGGTTGCGGGCTCGGGAACCAGCTTCCAGTATTTCCCCTTGGTTGCGTCGGAGCTGTAAGTTTCTTCTTTGAAACGGGCGGGCTTGCCGATTTGGGCGGCGCGCTCGGACGGCGTGCCAAACTTCCGGTTTCCTAAGAGCGTCTGAATGTCTTCAAGGACAGGTTTCTCAAACGCGAACGCGCTATGATAGGCTCCGAAATAGCGGTCTACGTAGTACCAGGGCAGCGACTCGCCCGTGATGTCGATGACCTCGACCTTATCGGTGCCCGGGTTTATGGGCTTGCCGTCGCTCAAACCGCCCGCGCGCGCAACTTTGCCGCGAAGCCATTTGGATACGTCTAGCGCGCCATCGTTGCCGGACGCGTAGAGTGTAATTTTCTCTGCCGCCACGCGCGAAAGGCTGCCAATCTTGCGCTTGAACACCAATTCGGAAACATCGGGCGCCGCGAAGATAACCTTGCCGATTTCGACGCGGTTGCGTGCCCCACCCCCGATACGGCGCTCGAACGCCGGGCGGATGTTATCAATCGATCGCAATAGGATCTGC
This sequence comes from Hyphomicrobium sp., assembly GCA_031373745.1. Lineage (GTDB taxonomy): Bacteria > Pseudomonadota > Alphaproteobacteria > Rhizobiales > Hyphomicrobiaceae > Hyphomicrobium_B. The sequence continues at coordinate 18,080 of JANMNH010000146.1, forward strand.
GAGCCCATGCTGTGCGCAAGAATGTCGAGCTTCAATCCTTCTGCGTCGCGCAGGATCATCTTCATAAAGTATTGCAAATCAAGCTCGGCCTGCTCGGCGTAATCCATGTCGCCGACATAGCTCCAGCGGCTTTCCTGCGACGGCCAGCTGAAGAGGTAGACACGCCCTTGATAATCGACAGACGCCGCGATTTGCGCGATGCGCAGCAGCGAGTCGCTGAAGGTGTTATTGTAACCGTGAATGAAGAGCAGCGCTTTCTCGGCACGCGATTTCAATGGGTCGACCAGTATGACATCGCGCTCTTCGAATGGATCGCGGGGTTTGGCTAGTTCGCGCTCGGAAACGGTGAATTTAAGGGCCGGAACTATGTTTGAGGTGCGAGCCGCCGGATCATTGGCTTTTGCTCCCGCCGTGCTGCCGGCGACAAGGGGCCTCAGGTCTGCGACGTTGATGGCCGCATTGGGAACCCACACCACCGCACAGCCAAGATGCAATCGATCGTCGCGTTCGGAGGTGTAGAGTTGATCGAAGATTTGGCTCTGACCCTCGCTGGTAGCGGGCGCGGTATGGCGCTTGCGATTGGTGGCGTAGACAATGGCGATAGACTTGCCGCCAACCCCCGGCTCGCTGCGGCAATCCCCGGCCGACGTTCTTTCCCAGCCGTTCGAGCTATCGAAACTGGAGACCATCAAATTCCAGAGCACCTTGGCTACGCGCTTCCAGTTCTTGATTCCGGGCGTCTCGACCGTGTCTGCAGCACTTGGCAGCTCAATGGCGCCCGTCTCGATTTCGCGTTCGACTTCCGGCAAGAGCGGCGGCGCTACTGGGGGTAGCGGGTCATATGCAAACGATACGCCGAGCCCCGAGAGGCGGCCGTTGCGTTCCCAGGCGGTCGAATAATTGAGATAGCGCCCGCGCCGGCTTCTAGCGCTCGATTCGATCCTGAAATCGTCGCTCGTCATGTCGAGGAAGTCAAAATTGAGGTCGCGCTTCTTTTCGATCAATCGCCCCGCCATCGAGACGGGCGTGTTCGCGCGCGATGAGTGGCGGAAGAGATGAACGCGTATCGTGTCGTCCTGGCTTGAGTAAGTGGTCCAAGCGGACGAGTTGATACCGTCGACGGGTTGCGCTCCGACAAGTGCTTTCGGCAAGAGCACGTTGCGGCCCGTTGCTTTGTCAGCAACCAGTTCAAATCCCGCAAACGCATTGATCACGGCTTCGAGGCGCGAGAGCTCGGCGGTTTCCACGCCGGTGAGATCGCCGAGCCCGCCCGTTTTTGCCGACTTCCTGAAGGTCTGGATGGCTTGCCTGATGGCACGGGTCTGCGCCTCGCCGACTTTGGCATCGAGCATGCCTGCGGCAATGAGTTGGCGCTGCAAATCGACGCTTTCGACACGCTCGTCAAGCGCCGCGCGGTTCTCAAACACGTCTTTGCGGTTTTGCAGCAGTGCGGCCTCTGCGTCCGATAGCGCCCCGGAATTGGGCGACGCTATCCAATGACGGAATTTCGCAATGGCGAGGCCAAGCTCGGCCGGCGTGTAGATACCCGTCGCCTTCTCGCGCAGCGTATAGATGGCAGTCAGTGCCTTGGCGTGTGCCGAGTGATCCACGTTCGAGACTTCGGCGCGCATCGACTCTGCCCGTGCGCCGGCGCCCGAAATGGCCAATGCCATCAGCACAAAGAGGGAAATACGCAATTGCATGTGCATGATCTCGATACGCTATGTAAAGAACGCCGGGGACACAACGCCGGGAACCCTGGGCCAGTATCGCTAACACATCTAAGTTTGGCAGGAAATCGCCAACGGCGAACTTATGAGACTTTGGCGCTGCCTGCGGTTTGTGCGCCTTGCAAGACCGTCGTCAGGCGGTCCCGGATCGCGCTTTGCCTCGAGTCGCTCACGATCTTCTTGCCCGTCAAATCAGTGACATAAAACACGTCAACGGCTTTTTCGCCAAAGGTTGTGATGTGCGCCGACGTGATGTCGAGCGAAAGGTCGGAAAGGCTGCTCGTCAGATCATAGAGCAAACCTGGCCGGTCGCGCCCGGCAACTTCGATGACGGTCAGGCGTTCCGAGAGCGCGTTATTGATGACGACTTCGGGTTCGACCGTGAAGGCTTCGACGCCGCGCACGCCCGAGCGCTTTTTCTGCAAGAGCACGGCGAGGCGCTCCTTGCCGTCAAGCAGCCGGTCGATCGTATCGCCAATGCGGTTGGCGCGGCGGATCTCGTCGTCGTCGCTTGGGAATTCGCGGTTGAGGAGAAACGTATCGAGCGCAAATCCATCGCGCGTCGTGGTGATGTGAGCGCCGGCGATATTGGCGCCTGCCGCCGCGCATGCGCCGGCGAATAATGCCAGCAAGCGCGGGTGGTTTGGCGCGTAAACGGTCAGTTCCGTCACGGCCGTGAAACTGTCGGTCTTGACGCGCGTAGCCAGCTTTTGGCCCGCACTTTCCGCACTCAAAAGCAGTTCGGCGTGCTCGACTTGCGTCAACGTATCGGTTCGCAGCCAGTAGTTTTCATAGTGCCTGTCGATGAAGTGCTGGACGCCGGCTTCCGGCCATTTGCCAAGCGCTGCGCGCAACGCCTCTTGCGCTTCGGCAACCCGCTCCTTGCGCCGCGTCTGCGTATGCCCGCCCGTCACCAGCGGTTCGGTCTCATAGTAGAGCGTACGCAGCAGCTGGCCCTTCCAGCCGTTCCAAACACCGGGGCCGACCGCCCGGATATCGGAAACCGTCAAAAGAAAGAGCAGATTGAGACGCTCGGGGCTTTGCACGCGCGCGGCGAAATCCTGCGCAGTCTTTGGGTCCGAAATATCGCGCGATTGGGCAACGTTGCTCATGGTCAAGTGCTCTTCGATGAGCCACGCAACGAGCTCCGTTTCTGCCGCCGTCATACCAAATCTCGGGCACAACTCGCGAGCGATGCGGGCGCCGACTATGGAATGATCTTCGGTACGCCCTTTGCCGATATCGTGCAGCAGTGCCGCAACGAACAGCGCGCGCCGGTTTTGGATCGACTTTATGATGGCCGTCGAGAGCGGCAATTCCGATGCCATACCGCCCTTCTCGACCTCGATGAGATTGCCGACCGTGCGCAGCAGATGTTCGTCCACCGTGAAGTGATGGTACATATTGAATTGCATCATCGCGACGACGCGGCCGAAATCGGGGATAAAGCGTCCCAAAACGCCGGCCTCGTTCATGCGCCGCAATACGCCTTCCGGGTCGGCGGATTGCGTCAGAAGCTCAAGAAAGATGCGGTTGGCTTCGGCGTCGTTGCGCAGCTTGTCGCCGATGAGGCGGAGTGAGTGGCGCAACTGACGGATCGCATTGGGGTGCAGATATCCGCCCGTGCTCTCGGCGTGCGCGAAAAAGCGGATGAGATTGACGGGATCGCGCTTGAAGACTTCGGCGTCGGACACGTTTAGACGCTCGTTATCGACGCGGAAATCAGTGCGCTGGCGCACCTGACGCCGGCCTGCCCAGCCCATCGGTTTGAAAAACCGGCTGAGGCTTGGGGCCGCCTTCAGCTGCTGCATTTCCAGCGCGCCGCAAAGAATTGTGGTCAGGTCTCCGACTTCTTTGGCGACCAGAAAATAGTGCTTCATGAAGCGTTCGACGGCGCGCATGCCGTGGCGTTGCGAATACTTGAGGCCGGCCGCCATTGCCGGCTGTAATTCGAATGTGACGATTTCTTCGGCGCGCCCCGTCAAAAAGTGCAGCATGCAGCGCACGCTCCAGAGGAAGTCCTCGCACTTGCCGAAGGTTTGCACTTCTTCAGGTGTAAAGATACCGGCTTTGACCGCCGCTTGTCCGACTTCCTGGCCGAAGATGTACTTCGAAAGCCAGTGCAAGGTGTGCAGATCGCGCAAGCCGCCCTTACCATCTTTGACGTTGGGCTCGACCTTGTAACGGCTCTCCCCGGACCTTCGAATGCGCTCGTCGCGCTCGGCCATTTTCGCGTCGATAAACTGGCGCGCCGTGCCCTTGATTACGTTGGAGCGGAACCGGTCTTCGAATTCGGCGAAGAGCTGGCGGTCTCCTTGGATCAGCCGGGCATCGAGCAATGCCGTGCGAATGGTAATGTCAGAGGTGCCGAGCTTCACGCACTGGTCAACGGTACGGGTAGCATGACCGACTTTGAAACCAAGATCCCAGAGCAGATAGAGCATGTATTCGGCCACGCTCTCGCCCCACGGCGTTTGCTTGTAGGGGAGCAGAAACAGCAGGTCGATGTCGGAACCGGGCGCTAAAAGCCCGCGCCCATATCCGCCGGTGGCGACAAGAGCCATGCGTTCGGCGTCGGATGGATTTGTTGCGCGATAGACGTGGGTCACGGTGTAATCGTGGATCAGGCGCACAAGTTCGTCTTGGAAGCGGGAGAGGCCCGAAGCGCAACTGCGGCCGTTGCCCGTGGCCTCGAGCTGCTCGCGCGCGGCGGCCCGGGCGTGCTTGACTAAGGCTTTCAAGCGTTCAACGACCGCCAGCCTTGGATCCACGCGATCATTGTAAAAGCCGGTTAGCTCTTCGCGCAACAGCTGTGGATCGAAGTAAGGCGGATGCTTCTGCATGGCGAGAGACTACCGCTTTTTCTGACGCAGGGTCTCTGCGAGTTTTTTGAGTTCGTAAAGTTTTTCCAGCGCCGCCTTCGGCGTTAGTTCGTCGGGACGCACTGCATCGAGCATTTTTTCCAATTCGGACGTGTCCGCTTGGCTCGGCCCGCTCTTTGGCCGCACGGCGGCGAAAAGCGGTAGTTCGTCGAGTGCCGCATCCTTCTCGCGCGGGCGGCGGTCGCCTTTTTCGAGAAGTGCCAGAACTTCGCCGGCCCGGCTGACGACGGTTTGCGGAAGTCCCGCGAGTTTAGCGACCTGGATGCCGTACGACCTGTTGGCGGCACCCGCTTTGACCTTATGAAGAAAGACGATCTCATCATGCCATTCAGCGACATCCATTGACACGTTGGCGATGCCGGTCAACCGGCGGGCAAGCGCCGTCAACTCATGATAATGGGTGGCGAATAGGCAGCGCGCCTTCGTCACGCCGTGCAGATACTCAACCGTGGCCCAAGCAATCGACAAGCCGTCGAACGTTGCCGTGCCGCGCCCGATCTCATCGAGAATGACAAGCGAACGGTTCGTCGCTTGGTGCAGGATCGCCGCCGTCTCGACCATCTCGACCATGAACGTCGAGCGGCCACGCGCGAGATCGTCTGAAGCGCCGACGCGCGAAAACAGCCGGTCGACAATGCCGATGTGGGCGGACTTTGCCGGCACGTAAGAGCCGATCTGCGCCAACACTGTGATCACTGCGTTCTGGCGCAAGAACGTCGACTTGCCGGCCATGTTCGGGCCCGTCACCAGCCAGATGCGCGCGTCCGGCATTTCGTCAAATCCGGGCGGGGCCGCGGGACCTGCGCGGCTCAATAAGCAATCGTTCTCAATGAACGCACTTGCCTGCGATTTGACTAACGCCTGCTCAACGACAGAATGGCGCCCGCCGCGAATATCGAACGTTTCGGACGCATCGATAACAGGACGGACATAATTCTGGTCCAGCGCCAAAACCGCAAGCCCCGCGTAAACATCGAGCGCGGCAAGTGCCGATGCAGTCTGGCCTAGCGCTTGGTCTTGGACCGCAATCGCGCCCGCTAAGTCATTGAAAATTTCCTGTTCGAGATTGAGCGCGCGCTCGGTTGCGGAGGCTATCGTGCCTTCGATCCCGATCAGTTCCGCGGTCGTGAACCGCACTGCATTGGCCATCGTTTGGCGATGACGGAATATCTCGCTCAACGGGCCTGAGAGCAGGGGCTTGGCGTTGATCTGGGTGACTTCGATAAAATAGCCAAGAATGTTGTTGTGGCGGACCTTGAGGGTCTTGACCCCGGTCTCTTCTACATAGCGCGCTTCGAGAGCTGCCATCACGGTGCGGCTGTCGTCGCGCAAGCGGCGCGCGTCATCCAGATCGCGGCTGTAGCCTGCCTCGATGAATCCGCCATCGCGGCGCAAGTGCGGGAGCTCGTCGCCAAGCGCCGTTTGGAGCGCCTTTTCAAGCGACGGATCGACGCCTGAGAATTGCTTTGCGATCTCGGCCAGCGCGCTTGGCAAGCCAAGTCCATCGGACGAGTTGTTGAGTGTTTGACTACACAGAGCCGCGGCAGCTAACCCATCGCGCACAGCGCCGAGATCGCGCGGACCGCTGCGTCCGAACGCGAGGCGGGTCAGTGCGCGCGCGATGTCGGGCGCTGCACGCAGTGCCTCCCTCACGTCGTCACTCAGGCGCGAACGTTCGGCGAGAAACGCGACGGCGTCCAAGCGGGCTTCGATTGTCTCGACTTTGGCGAGCGGGCTTGCGAGGCGGGCTTGAAGTTCGCGCGCACCCGCCCCCGTCACCGTCCGGTCGATGGCGGCGAGCAAGCTCCCGGCTTTATCGCCGGATGACGAGCGCACAAGTTCGAGGCTCGCGCGGCTGGCGGCATCGATGGTCAGGATGGCATCCGAACCCGTTTTTCTCGGCGCCCGGAGCAGGGGTTTGCGCCCCATTTGCGTGAGATCGATGTATTTCAGCACAGCGCCGGCAGCGGCTAGTTCCGCGCGCGAGAACGTGCCGAAGGCGCCGAGCTCCTTCACGCCAAGGCGCGCCTTCAAATCGCGTTCGCCTGATAAGCTGTCGAAATAGTTCGATGGAACGGGCGTCGGCTTAGCGCCGGAGATTTCGATCCAGTGGCGCAGCGTGGCGTCGCTCAAGAGAACATTCTCCGCGATGACCTCGCCCGGCGCCAAGCGAACGAGTTCGCCGGCAAGATCGGGGCCCATCGCTTCGCCGATCTCGCATTCGCCTGTTGAAATGTCGATCGATGCCAATGCCAGCATCGCACCGGCCGACAGAGCTGAGCCGCATGCCTCGCCGTGGCGGAACACGGCCGTCAGGTAATTGCGCGCCTTGGCGTCAAGTAACGCTTCTTCCGTCAGCGTGCCGGGCGTGACGAGGCGCACGACGTCGCGTTTGACAACCGCCTTGGGACCGCGCTTGCGCGCTTCCGCCGGATCTTCGAGTTGCTCGCACACGGCTACTCGATAACCTTGACGTATCAGCCGCTGCAGATATTCGTCAGCGCGATGTACCGGCACGCCGCACATCGGAATGTCGGATCCTGCGTGCTTGCCGCGCTTGGTGAGGACTATACCAAGTGCTTGCGAGGCGACCGCCGCATCCTCGAAGAACAGCTCGTAGAAATCGCCCATGCGGTACCAGAGCAAACTATCTGGATTGGCTGCTTTGATTTCGAGGTACTGTGCCATTGAGGGCGTGGCATCGATTGTTGGGATTGCGGCATCGCTGTTACCGGTCTGCGTAGGCGCGTCCGAACTCCGAGGGACATGCTCGCCCTCGTCACCAACTTCAGTCTCTGGAGCACGCCGTTTCGACATTGAGTTAAGTATTCTATTCCTATCGTTCGCCTTTGCGGAAGCTGCGCGAAACTTTTGATCGTGGGTCGCGAGAATTTGCCGCTGGTCTTATGGCAGATACTACCAAAGCCCAGTCCATGCATAGGTTGTGCAGCAACGAACCACAACCTAGTGTGAGCATCCTACGGGCTTCCTTTCGTCCGCGCGTCGCGGTCCAGATCCAAGAAGCCCGCCACATTCAGCGATTCCAATGGTAGATGCCACCATGGCCACACAATTCCGTGCCGCGCGATTCACGGCCCAAGAAGCTTTGCAATTTCACGCCGGCGGCAAGCCCGGCAAGCTTGAGATCACGCCGACCAAGCCGCTCGCTACCCAGCGGGACCTGGCACTCGCTTATTCTCCCGGCGTGGCGGTGCCCGTGCAGGCCATCGCGAACAATCCTGCCGACGTTTATGCCTACACCAACAAGGGCAATCTGGTGGCTGTCGTCTCAAACGGCACGGCGATCCTCGGCCTCGGCAATCTCGGTGCGCTTGCTTCGAAGCCCGTGATGGAAGGCAAGGCGGCACTGTTCAAGCGCTTCGCCGACATCGACTCGATCGATCTTTTGGTCGACACAGAAGACGTCGAAGCGTTCATCAACTCGGTGCGCTATCTGGGGCCATCGTTTGGCGGCATCAATCTCGAAGATATAAAGGCCCCGGACTGCTTCATTATTGAAGAGCGGCTCAAAGAGCTTTTGGACATTCCGGTGTTTCACGACGACCAGCACGGTACGGCAATTGTGGTCGCGGCCGGCGTGCTCAACGGCTTGAAGGTGGTCGGCAAAGATATTGCCAAGGTGAAGCTTGTGTGCGCCGGAGCGGGGGCCGCGGCGCTCGCTTGCCTCAACCTGCTTCTGAAGATCGGCCTCAAGCGGGACAACATTTTTGTCTCCGATATCGAAGGCGTGGTCTACGAAGGCCGCACCAAATTGATGGACCCCTACAAGGCGCCGTTTGCGCAGAAGACCAAGGCGCGCCATCTGGCTGAAGTGATGAAGGGGGCCGATATATTTCTGGGCCTCTCGGCCGCCGGCGTCGTGTCGCGCGATATGGTCGTCTCGATGGCGGAAAAACCGCTCATTTTCGCGATGGCCAATCCCGATCCGGAGATCAGCCCCGACGACGTGCACGCCGTGCGCCCCGATGCCATCATGGCGACAGGCCGCTCCGACTACCCAAACCAGATCAATAATGTTCTGTGCTTTCCCTTCATCTTTCGCGGCGCTCTCGACGTTCAGGCGACGACCATCAACGACGCCATGAAGATCGCCGCCGCCGAAGCGATTGCCGAACTCGCGCGCGCTGAAGTGCCCGATCAAGTGATGGCCGCTTTCCACGGCGAACGCCCCATGTTCGGTCCGGGCTATATTATCCCCGCGCCCTTCGATCCAAGGCTGATGTCGCACGTACCCGCCGCCGTTGCCAAAGCCGCAATGGATTCAGGCGTCGCGCGCAAGCCCATTGTCGATCTCGATGCCTATGTCGCCCGCCTCAAAGGCCGTCTTGACCCAATCGTAGGCTGGCTGCAATCGACGTTTGATCAAGTGAGACGCGAGCCGAAACGCGTCGTCTTTTCCGAAGGCGAAGATCAGGCTGTCATCCGCGCCGCAAACTCATTCTTCAATCAAGGGTTCGGGCAACCCATTCTGATTGGTACCCGTGAAGTCGTGACCGAACGGTTCCGCGAATTGGGCATGCCGCTGAAAAGCGATTTTGAACTTGTCGATACGCGTACATCGCCCCACATCGAAGAGTTTACCGAGTTCCTATATTCACGGCTCCAGCGGCGCGGTTACCTGAAACGCGATTGCCAGCGGCTTGTTGCCAATGAGCGAAATGTTTTTGGCGCTCTCATGGTGGTGCACGGATATGCCGACGCCATGGTCTCGGGCGTGACGCGCAACTGGACCAGCGTTTATCGCGACGTGCATCGCGTGCTTGATGAAAAACCCGGCCGGCATGTCATTGGCGTCTCGCTGGCGCTGTGCCGGGGCCGCGCCGTTATCATCGCCGATACCAGTATTCACGACATGCCGACCGCCGAACAGCTCGCCAACATCGCGACCGAAGCGGCGCTTGCCGCCCGCAATCTTGGCATCGAGCCGCGCGTCGCCCTGCTCGCCTATTCGACGTTTGGGCAGCCGCGCGGCGAACGCTCCGATCAGGTGCTTGAAGCCGTCAAAATCCTCAACGAGCGCCAGGTTGATTTCGAGTACGACGGCGATATGGCGGCCGACGTAGCGCTGAACAAAGCGCTGATGGGGCATTACCCGTTCTGCCGTTTGTCGGACACAGCGAACGTGCTGGTGATGCCGGCATTCCACGCAGCGTCGATCTCAACAAAGATGCTCAAGGAACTTGGCGGCGCTACGATCATTGGGCCGATGATCGTCGGCCTCTCGCATTCGGTGCAGATCTGTTCGTTCGGCGCGACCGACGCCGACGTCGTCAACATGGCGGCGCTCGCGGCGTATGGGGCGGGGCGGGTGTGAGGGGCTTCACTCCGCCTCCCCCTTAAGGGGGAGAGGGCGGCGCGCCATGAGTTAGAGCGCGCGTCGCGACAATCACCCGAACACCAATGCGCGATCTAATTCATCCTCGGCGCGCCGGGTGGGGGTGGCGATTTTCCGAGCCTGAAGCAAATTCACCCCCACCTGATACGTCCAGCGGCTTAGCCGGGCGTTTTGAGTTTGTGAATTGACTTGCGATCGCCCGTCTAATCCGCGGACGCATCTTCCTCCCCCCTCAAGGGGGAGGTGAACCCCAAAATGCTAACCCCTTGACGTTAAAAACGAATAGCAGTTGAGCGCAACGCTCCTTCGTGGTAGATTGTCTATAGTGCCAAGAGTGGCATGTGAGGAACCGGTTCGTGAAAGCGAGCCGGTTTTTTTGTGGATGGGGGTGGGCGAAATTTGAGGGGATATGACCTCGAGCGGCCGGTTCGGGCCAGCATTTCTCGACGGCGGTTCATGTTTCGAAAGCGGAAATCTTAGCGGGTTAGGAGCCGTAGGTTGGGTAGAGGCCGCCAATCCGCCTGCGGAATGCAGCCACAAAGCGCGGCCGAAACCCAACGCCACAAATTCGAATTTTTGATAGCATGTTTTTGCCGTGTGACGTTGGGTTTCAGCCGCCCGAGGCCGCAGGCCTCAAATCTAAACCAGTGCAGAGCGGCTTCTTCTACCCAACCTACAAGTGGTTCGTTTCCAATTCACCGAACTCACTAACCCCTCCCCGCGTCGAGCCGAAGGCTCGCATTCGGCGAGATGGGGAGGGTGGCTCACGCATCCACCGCAATCCGGCTCTTCTTTTCGTCGGGCTGGCCGTAGTGGCCGAAGTACTTGGGATCGATATTTTCGACCGGAAGCATGATCAGCACGTCTGTCGTGCCGAATTGCCGGTCGATGACCGCGCCGTCGCCGACTGTCGCGCCAAGCCGCAAGTAGGCTTTGATCAGCGGCGGCATGACCTTGAGAGCCGCTTTCAAATCGACTTTGTCTTTGGGCAACCGGTCCATCGGCACGTGAAGGGCGGCATGCGCGCGGCAGCGCCATTCGGGCGGAGAGAGCGCGTGATGATGCAGGAAGCTCAACGCCATCGCGTGTTCGTCAGGATCCGTTCCCTCGAAGCTCGCACACCCGAGCATGACGTCGATTCTGTGCTCGCGCACGTAGGTCCACAGGCCGTGCCAAAGTAGTTCGACGGTTCTCTTGTTGCGGTATGGCGCTAGCACACACGAGCGCCCAAGCTCCATGAACCGGTAGCGGGGCGAGCGCGCATTGAGCAATGGCTTGATGTCGTATTCGCTAGCCGTATAGAACCCGAGCGAACGTTCGGCAATGTCCTGGCGGAGTACGCGGTACGTGCCGACGACGAGCGGCATCGGTCGCCGGGAGCCGTGCGTTTGACCATCGGTTTTGCTGAGATCGACGACCAGCAGGTGGTCGCAGATCGCATCATAAGCGTCTTCATCGCGGCGGCGGAACTGCGCGAGGCGGCTCGGAACAGCCGACATTTCTTCGTAGAAAACCTGATAGCGCAGCCGTTGAGCAAGTTTGATTTCGGCGCGCGTGCGGGCGAGGCGCACTTCGAGATCGCCGACACGGCCATAAATCTTTGGCTCAAGTTGGCGCGTGAAACTGGCGATACCCTTAGCTTTGTCTTTGGTCGCTCGTCGCGCTGCAATGCTCCTGTGTAGGGCTAGAATGGTCTCAAGTGAGCCTCGCTGCACCTTGCCCGGCCTGTGTTCCAGCATATCGCGATCGACCCCGCTTGCGCCCGACTGCTTTACTTATAAGGGGGTCGCTAGCACGATTCCATGACAGTTTTTAGATTGACAAAAGGAGACCCCGGAGAACTAACTTCCCTGAGTGGGCGGGGGCCCGGACGCAGCCGGTCCGGCGGTTCTAACCCAGCGGTCAAGGAGGGCCTTAAGGTCGGCCGCATCGAAGGGCTTCGCCAGATAGTCATCCATTCCGGCCGCAAGGCATCGTTGCCGGTCTTCGGCGAAGGCGTTGGCTGTCAATGCGATAATGGGCGGCCGCTTTAGACCAGGATTGGGCATTGCCGGATTTGGGTCAAGCTGCTCTTGGAATAGTCGCGCGATCTCGCGAGCCGCGGCCATGCCGTCGAGGCCCGGCATGAACACATCCATCAAGATCAGATCGATAGCTTCTCCCCCGGGGGCCAGCATCGCTTTAATAGCTGCCACTGCGTGCGCGCCCGTGCCGACTACGACAGGATGGCAATCGGATTTCTCCACGACGCGGCGCGCTAGAAGAGCGTTGATTTCGTTATCCTCGGCAATGAGCACGCGCGGCTTCTTCTGACCGGACGCAGAAACTTCTAGTGATTCATTCGATATCCCCGCCGAAACCGGGATCAAGGACGGTTCCAGCTGGGCCGCGACCGGTGCCCCGTCTGGCGCCTGGTCGAGCCGAAGGACGGCCGTAAATGTTGCACCCTGTCCAAGCGCGCCTTCTGCGCTAATGTCGCCGCCCATCGCGCGTGCGATGCGCCTGGAGATGGCCAAACCCAATCCGGTGCCGCCCTCTTGACGCGTAAGCGCGGGCTCGGCCTGCTCAAACTCGTCGAACAGCTTTTGCATGTCGCCGGCTGCAAGACCTATGCCGGTATCGGCAACCGATATGGCGATCTCGGACGCGCCCTCGCCGCTATCGTTGCCGGCCAGCAGAACCGTGACGCGCACGCGACCCGTGTCGGTGAATTTCACGGCGTTAGACACCAGATTGAGCACAATCTGGCGCACGCGAAGTTCATCGCCAACGAGCGTCTCCGGCAAATCCGGCGCAAACGACCACGCGAGGTCCAAACCCTTTTCGCGCGCCCGCGGCGCCAGAAGCTCGATGGCACTCATGACGCAACTTTGCAAACCGAAGGGCGCGTGCGCCAACTCCATCTTGCCGGCTTCGATCTTTGAAAAATCGAGAATTTCGTCGATCAACGCGAGAAGGGCGCGCGCGGACTTGCCGATAGCAGCCAAATAGGTGCGCTGCTCGGCCGATTGCGGTGTATCGGAAAGCAAACTCGTCATGCCCAGGATACCGTTCATCGGCGTGCGAATTTCGTGGCTCATGGCGGCCAGGAAGCGCGACTTGGCGCGGTTCGCCGCTTGCGCCTGATCGCGCGCTTCGGTCAGAAGTGCTTCGGCCTCGCGCTCGTTTGAAACATCGCGGCCGATCGATTGCACTTCGTGACCCGCGCCAGAGGCGACACGTACCAGCTGCTCTTCCCACGATATCCAGCGCGGGCCGCGTTGGGTTTGCACGAGTTCTTCATAGCAGCGGCGCTGGTTGAATTCGCTGGAGAGCGGCGCATGAACCTGGCCATCCAGCACGTCGGGCTGGAATCGCTTGCCGATGACCACCGGCGGCGTAACGCCGAAAGCGCTGCAGAAAGCCTTGTTGACGAAGACATAGCGGCCTAGCTCGTCGCGGCGCGAAATCAAGTCGTCTTGAGTGTCGAGAAGATCGCGGTAGCGCGCCTCGTTTTCGCTCAACACCCATTGCGCGTCTTTGAGCTGCTCCAGCTGGTTCTCATGTTCCCCGCTTTCGATCCCGGTTGCGGCCGGGAGTGTGCCAGCGGCCGCAAGCACGATTTGAGCGGCAAGAAAGCTCGCTGCAGCGCCCGCCATGAGAGCGGCCCCCGGCCAATCGATCGCATGATCCGATAAGTCAAACCCAGCTGCGATCAAGATCAAGCCGGCAACGGTAAGACACTGCGCGGCAAATAGCCGGGACTTCATACCGGTTCTACGCGCCAGCTGCGGCACTTGCCGTGCAGACACCGGACGGGCCGTTTCGCACGCCGGCTCGCTGAGTTTTTTATTGTCCTGCAACGCCGGCACTATGTTGTTACGCATGTGCCCACGTACCCACAGGGTGCTTTACAAAATCTGAACCAGCTTGGTTAACTGTCCCATAAACGTCTTCAGCCGCGGTTTGGACGGCCAACGTAGTTAAGATGGGGATTGCAACGGCCCGGCTACTGCGCTCGGGGCTTTGTGGGCGCGTCTTTTTCATCAAGCGGCCGGGCAGCGTCGGAGATGAGCAGAGGCACGCCATTTTTGATAGGGAACGCCAGCCCCGCCGCGCGGCTGATCAGCTCCTGTTTTTTGGCATCGTATTCGAGTCGTGTCTTCGTCAGCGGGCAGACAAGCAATTCCAGCAGCCGCGGATCGACAGAGTGCTGCGGAACAACGCTTTGGTCGTCGTCTGACATAGCCTCAAACCTCTATTGGCCGATCGTTCTTGCCCAACCGCTAGTGCCCAACCGCTAGTGCCCCGCCACTATTGCCCCGCCACTATTGCAATGTCGTGCCGCTGCTGCCGTTGGACGCGAGTTCGATTTCAGCTAACGCGACCAGGACTTCCGCCCGTGCCTTCAGGTCGGCCGCTTCGAGAAGGGCCTGTTTCTCCTCCGGACCATAGGGACACATGACCGACAGTGCGTTGATCAAATACTCGTTCGACGCTCTTTGAATCGCCGCCCAGTCCGTCTTGAGCGCGTTGGCTTCAAGATAACCTTTCAAAACGCGCAGCAGATTCTGCCGGTCAACGGCTTCTTCGCCAAGGCCCGCCGTCAAATCCGAAGCATAGCTATCGTAGCTCACGCTCATGACGCGGTACGGCTTGCCGGTCGCCGCCTCGTCGATGATCGCAAAGCGCGTGAGCCCCGTGAGCGTGATGACATAACGGCCGTCGTCCAACTCCTGGTACGACGTGATGCGGCCTGCGCACCCGACTCGATGCAATCCAAACGATTTGCCCTCCGGGCTCTCGTTGCCGTCATCCTGGTCGCCTCGCGACGGCTGGAGAATTCCCAAGACACGCTCGCCCGACATGACGTCGTCGATCATGTTCAGGTAGCGCGGCTCGAAAACATTGAGCGGCAAGGTGGCTCGCGGTAGCAGAATGGCGCCTCTCAGGGGGAAAACCGCGATCCTCGGCGGAAAGTCGGCTGGCCTGCGATAGCGCTGTGCAAGTCCCACGAGTTTACGTCTCCTTCACGCGGTTTCATTCTGCCCGGCAAGGCAGCCCAGTTAAGGCCGGTACAGTTCGGCCGCAAAAGCCTATCTGAAGAGCAGCGATGACAACTTGCGGCGCCCTTCGCCAACCAAGGGCTCTTTTGAGCCCCAAGCATCGAAAAGCTGCAACAATTGCTTGCGTGCGGCTTCTTCATTCCATTTGCGATCGCGACGCACGATTTCCAAGAGGTGATCGAGAGCTTCGGCCTTTTTTCCCATACCTGCAAGACCAACCGCCAAGTCATAGCGCGCCTGATGATCGGAAGGGTTGGTGCTCAAGCGTAATTCGAACCCGGCCAAATCACCGACATTGGCCGCCTTTTCCGCGAGATCCAGAGCGGCATTGACGGCTTCGACCGCTGGAACGGCGCGTTTATCCGGCGGGACGAGCGAGATCGTTTGCCGGGCGCGATCATGATCGCCGGTAATCAGGTAACACCGAGCAAGCCCGGCAAGCGCTGCGACGTTCTCGCGGTCCTCGTGCAGGATAGCCGCGTAAATCTCGGCAGCACCTTGCAGATCTCCCTCGTCGATCAGTTCGGCGGCCGAATTGAGAACGGCTTCGATGTCACTGGCTTCGTCCGCTCCAACAAGCCGTTCGACGAATGTACGGACCTCGGCCTCCGATTGTGCGCCGACGAACCCATCGAGCGGGCGGCCATCGCGAAAGGCGTACACCGTCGGCATCGATTGAATGCGCAATTGCGCCGCGACCGCTTGGTTTGCATCGACGTCGATTTTAACGAGGCGAACCTTGCCCGCGTAGGCGCGGACGACGCGTTCAAGAATTGGCGTCAGCTGTTTACAGGGGCCGCACCAAGCGGCCCAGAAGTCAACGATTACGGGAACGTCTTTTGACGCCTCGATAACGTCTTTTACAAAACTGGCTGTCGTGCCGTCCTTGATAATATCGCCGTCACCTGGGTTTGCCGGAGCGTTTTTGCGAGTCCCGAAGTCCATCAAACGCGTGTCCTTACTTGCTTCGTCCGGTTCTTGGAACTATGTGCTCGCAAGTCCGATTGTCTCAAGGCCGAGTGTCTTAGGCTCATGGCCGGTTTCACGAATGAACCGCAAAAGGCCGCCCAATGCAATGTTCGTTGTCGCGGTGTTTTCCAGCGGGTGACAATTGACGCTGTCGTGGGCCATCAATTCTTGATCTACAATAACCCTGACGCGGCGCTTCTGGTCGTTGATAATTGCGAACGCCGTGACCGATCCAGGCGTGACGCCGAGTGCCTCCATCAGAAGCTCCGGTTTGCCAAAAGACAGCCGGCCGGTACCGAGTTTCCGCGCCACAAGCTTCAAGTCCACTTTTGTCGAACTTTTGGCGACGACGAGCAAAAGCGAACCTTCCTCGTCTTTAAGGAACAGGTTCTTGGTGTGCGCCCCGGGCAATGGGATATCAATCGTGCTGCTTTCGGCAACCGTGTGGGCGGCCGGATGATCAACCGTTGTCGTGGCGATTCCCATCGCTGTCAGATGCTCGAAAAGTGCAGCGCGATCGAGTTGTTTCATGCTCAAAGTACCCTCGGCAACATACGCGTCGATTAGGGGGCGGACTGCGGTTTCATTGGCTTTAAATCGACTGTTTGCAAGCGAAACGCGGGCGATACAAGGGGCTGTCAGAGGCCCCTTGCAAACGATACTTACATGCGCCATAAGGCGAGTCTCGAAGCGCCAAAAGCGCTGACTCCAGTATGGATGCGGGTGTAGCTCAGCGGTAGAGCACGACCTTGCCAAGGTCGGGGTCGAGGGTTCGATCCCCTTCGCCCGCTCCATCCGCCTCCGCCAAGGCTTCGGCGAGATCTACCTTGCGCAAGTGGCGCAAAGAATTCATGCCTGAGGCGGATGTCCCGCCGTAGCTTCAGCGACGGCGGACCGGTCGCAATGACCTTCGTCTACATTCTGCAAAGTGAGATTGATCCCGCACGATACTTACATTGGCGGTTCAAACGATCCTGCGCAGCGGCTGAGAGCGCACAATAGCGGCCAGTCCATTCACACCAACAAATTCAAACCTTGGAAATTGATCGTATCGGTCGGTCTTGACGACGCGGCCAAAGCCGTTGCATTCGAACGCTACCTTAAATCCGGATCAGGCCGCGCTTTTGCGAAGAAGCATTTTTAAAACTTGATCCATCCGCCTCCGCCAAGGCTTCGGCGGGATCTACCTTGCGCAAGTGGCGCAAAGAATTCATGCCTGAGGCGGATGTCCCGCCGTGGCTTTAGCGAAGGCGGACATATCTTTCTCGGTGCCCCAACGAAAATGGGCGCATCTCACGACGCGCCCGCTCGTTTTTGTCCGCGATTTCTTTGGGCCTCACCAATGGTGGCGGTGGCTCGACCGCGACCAGCCGTAGCCGCCCTGGCGCACCAGGACCTGCTCGTGGCGCACGCTCGTGACGGGGGGATGGTGGATGACGTGCTGGCCGCCCGCACGCACCACAACCTGGCGATGAACCCAGCTGTGAACCGGCGGCGTATAAACTTTTTGCACAGATGCCGGGCGCACCAGCACAGGTTTCGTAACCGCCTTGTAGACTGCGGGCGTTACGTTGGCTACCCGGTGTGCTGCCGAGACAACAACGTGGCGCTCAACTTCGCGCGTGACCGCCGGAACGGCGACCTTGCACATTTTTTCGCCACGACCGAGAAATCCGCGACGGTGTTCCCAACGCACGCCGGCGGGCTGCACAACGACCGTTTCGCGCACGGTCCGCGTGACGGCCGGTTGTTCGGCGTAAGTTGTGCGCGCAGGCGAGACGAGCACGCGCTCGGTGCGATGCTCATACTGCGCGGGCGTTTCAATGGCACTCCACCGGCCAGGAGACACAACAACCCGCTCGGACCTCGTTTCAACCACCGGCGGCGTGCGCACCACCTGAGTGAAACCAGGACGCACGATCACCGGGCGAGCCTGAGTTGCATAAACGTCCGGAAGGCGGACTTTTTCGTAGCATGCGATGGTCTGGCCTCCACGGCCGCAACCGTGACCAAAGGCAAGCGCTTGGCCGGCAAACGCGGCGCTCGCCGCGGCTGCGGTAACGGCGGCAATTGGAAAGTTACGCATTTTGGAAGTCTCCTGCTGGGAACACGATCTACAAATACCTGAAGACAAGCGCCGCAAAGCGGGCTTTGCGGCTGGAGAGCCTTAGGCCAGTGGGGTGAGAGCCGCCTTATGACCCGCCCAATCGTCCAGAGGTGCCCCTCTGTGCACGACAATAAACCGATCCGGCGCAGCCTCGAAGGACTAGCCGCCGGTTTGGTAAACCTGTTAATCGTTAGAGAACGCCCGAACAACTTTCGAGCCTGCGAACACTCGAACTCGCAACCGAACATAAGGACTGTGTAAACCATGCTGGCTTCGTCATTAAATTCGCGGATGCGTCCGCTCGCACTCTTGGCAACGCTTTTTGCCGCCCTCGCCGTCGCGGGCTGCGGCATCAACAATATTCCGACTTATGAGCAGTCGGCCAAGGCGGCGTGGAGCGAGGTGCTAAACCAATACAAACGGCGCACCGACTTAATTCCGAACCTTGTCGAGACGGTCAAAGGCTTTGCCGAGCAGGAGAAGTCGGTTTTGACGGAAGTGATCGAAGCGCGCGCCAAGGCAACCTCGGTGCAGCTTCCGCTCGACAAACTGACCGATCCCGAAGCCATGAAGAAGTTTCAAGAGGCTCAGGGTCAGCTCACGGGTGCGCTCGGCCGGCTTCTTGTGACGATTGAAAAATATCCCGACATCAAATCGGGTCAGAACTTCCTCGCGCTGCAAAGCGCTCTTGAAGGCACGGAAAACCGCATTGGCGTGGCAAGGCGCGACTACATAGAATCCGTGCGCGCCTACAATACCGAATTGAACACTATTCCCGGCCGCTGGTGGAAATCGTTCATGTATCCGGCAGCCAAGGAAATGGCGTCCTTCGACATTCCGGCCGAAGAACAGAAAACGCCGAAGGTCGATTTCGACACCAAGAAATAGGCGCGGGGGTTTTCCACTGGAGGATGCTGTCCCATGGGTGGCGCCGCGACCCTGACGCCGGGCCTATACGCTCGCAAAAACTTGGCGAGAAGCGCATCAATTGCGTTTCTCGCCGGCATTCTTGCCTTGACAGGCTTGGTGATGTTGGCGTTCGCGGCGCCTAACTATCCCGAACTCACGGGCCAGATCGTCGACAATGCCAACCTGCTTTCGCCCGAAGACCGCACCGCTATCTTGGCCGAGCTACAGGCGCTCGAAAGTAAATCGACCGATCAAGTCGCCGTCGTAACGGTGAAGTCTCTCGAGGGCTACGCGATTGAGGACTACGGCATCGGCCTCGCGCGTAAATGGCAAATCGGGCAAAAAGACAAGGACAATGGCATACTGCTCATCGTCGCGCCGAACGAACGCAAAGTCAGAATTGAAGTCGGCCGCCGCCTTGAGCCGGTGATGACCGACACCATGTCGAAGATCATCATTACCAATGCCATGCTGCCGAAATTCCGCCGGGGCGATTATCCAGGCGGCATTCGCGACGGCGTGCGCGACATCAAGGACGTACTGCTTGGCGATGCGGAGGCCGTGAAGGAGCGTGCGAACGGCGGGCGTACGAGCGATAGCAATCCGATCGCGCTCATCCATCTTCTGGTTTTTGCCGCTATCATCGCGCTGATTTTCTGGCAGATGAGAAAGGCGGCCGAAGCGCAGCGGCAGTGGGAACAGAACCTGTCGCCCGACGAGCGGCGCAGGCTGCAGCGCGAGCGGCGGCGCAACCGGGGCGGCAACGTGATCGTCATCCCCGCCGGCTCGGGCGACTGGGGCGGAGGATGGAGCGGGGGAGGCAGCAGCGGCGGGGGATGGTCGGGCGGCGGCGGATCCTTCGGCGGCGGCGGCGCATCGGGCGACTGGTGACGCCGGTGACAATGAAACGGCCAATTTGAGAGACGGCACAACATGCCACTATTCAATGCAGACGAAAAACAGCGCATCTCTGGCGCCATAACCGCGGCGGAACGCAAGACATCGGGCGAGATCGTTGCGGTTGTGGCGCTTTCGAGCGAAAGTTATCTTTACGTGCCGTTTCTCGTCGCGTCGCTGGTTGCGCTTTTCGTGCCCTGGCCGCTCATGCACTTGGTCTGGACGCCCGGCAAAAATACCTGGATCGAGAACCACTACATTTATCTCATTCAGCTTCTGGTGTTCCTGATGCTTCTGGCTGCAATCTGGCCAAAGCGCATCCGCACCGCGCTGGTGCCGCGGGCGGTGCGCGCGGCACACGCTAAACGGCGCGCAACCGAGCAGTTCTTGACGCAAAATCTGCATACAACGGCGGGGCGCACGGGCGTTTTGATTTTCGTTTCCGTTGCCGAACGGCATGCTGAAATTCTTGCCGACAAGGGTATCGACGCGCGGGTTCCGGCCGGCACTTGGCAAGGGATCGTCGACCGGCTGACGAACGAGATCGCCGAGGGCCGCGCGGCGGACGGCTTCATCCACGCCATTGAGACGACGGGCCAGCACCTCGCCAAACATTTCCCGCCGGGCAGCATCGATCCCAACGAGTTGCCCGACCACCTCATCATTCTCGATAACTGAGCACTGGCGCGCCGCTTGGTTAGCCGCCCGGCAAATCATGATACAAGCCGTACCGGGACAAGCACGTTGCTTCGAGGGGAACGGCCATGACAGCACCAATTGCAACAGGCTCGAATGCAACGGGCGAAACCGTGACGCGGGCGCCGCTGAGAGCCCGCGTTTCGTGGATGCTGTTCGATTGGGCGGCGCAGCCTTACTATACGCTGGTGCAGACGTTTCTGTTTGCGCCCTACTTCGCCAACGCGGTCGTCAATAATCAAGCATGCGGCACGCTCATCGCGGAAGGCAGCGAAAAGGCCGCGTGCGGACAGGCGCTTTGGGGATATGCAGCGGCCATTGCCGGGCTGCTCATCGCCATCATCTCGCCGTTCCTCGGCGCATTGGCCGATGGCCGGGGAAAACGCAAACCTTGGATCGTGCTGTTGTCGCTCATTTTTCTCGCCGGGCTTTCGACGCTTTGGCTCGCGACGCCGGGAGCCTCGACGGGTACGCTCGCGCTCGTGCTCGGGGGCTTCATCATCGCCACGCTTGCGGCGGAACTTATGGGCGTTTTTTCCAACTCGATCATGACGGGCCTCGTGCCGAAGGAAGAACTCGGCACACTTTCCGGCACGGGCTGGGCAGTGGGCTATTTCGGCGGCTTAGCGAGCCTCGCGCTGGTCGCAGGTTTTCTGGTGCCGCTACCTGGCGAAGCCAAAACACTTCTTGGATTGGATCCGCTCTTGCAACTCGATCAAACGACGCGGCAGGGCGACCGGCTTACAGGACCATTCTCGGCCCTCTGGTTCGTTGTCTTTATGATTCCGTTTTTCATGTTCGTGCCAGACAAGGTTGCTCAGCGCGCACGCGCACACCCGCAACGCTCGGCCCGCGCGGAACTGTGGGACACGATCAAGTCTCTTCCCTCGATGCCGAGCCTCCTTACTTTCCTCGTCGCGCGCATGCTCTACACCGATGGCTTGACGGCGATTTTCACGTTTGGCGGCATCTACGGCGCGTCCGTTTTCAATTGGGGGCCGCTGGAACTTGGCATGTTTGGCATCGTGCTGACGCTCGTTGGCGCATTCGGCGCGCTGATTGGCGGACGGCTTGACGACAAGCTCGGGCCAAAAACGGTGATCATTGCCGCGCTGCTGATTTTGCTGGCCGGCGCCATCGGCATTCTCTCCGTCGATCGGACGCATATCCTTTACACGACCGAGGTGGCTGCAAAAACCGAAGGCTCGAAGCCGTTTTCCGCAATTGGAGAACAGGTGTTCCTGGCATTCGCAGTTATCGTTGGGCTGGTTGCGGCGCCCGTGCAGGCGGCAAGCCGCTCGTTGCTCGCGCGTCTGGCGCCTGCCGACAAGATCACGCAGTTTTTCGGGCTCTTTGCATTTTCGGGAAAAGTGACGGCATTCCTGGCGCCATTTCTTGTGGCGGTCGTCACACAAATTTCCGGCAGCCAGCGCATCGGCATGTCGGCCGTGCTGGCGTTTCTCGTTATCGGGGCGGCGATGATGCTGTTTGTGAAGACACCGCGCAACTAACGAAAGGTGTCATCCCGGGCGAGCCCATTTGCGAGCCCCGGGACCCAGTGGATGCTCCGCTGTGGGTCCCGGCTCTGCGCTTCGCTGCGGCCGGGATGACAATATTTGTCAGTGCCTGAAATGGCGCATACCGGTCATGACCATGGCGAGACCTTTGTCGTCGGCCGCCTTGATGACTTCGTCGTCGCGCATGGAGCCGCCGGGCTGAATAACCGCTGTGACGCCGGCATCTGCCGCGGTCAACAAGCCATCGGCGAATGGGAAGAAGGCGTCGGAGGCGACGACGGAGCCGCGCGTCAAAGGTTCGCTCAAGCCCGCTGCTTTGGCGGCATCCGTCGCCTTCAAGACAGCGATGCGCGCAGAATCGATCCGGCTCATCTGCCCGGCACCGATGCCGACGGTGGCACCGTTCTTGGCATAAACGATTGCGTTGGACTTGACGTGCTTAGCAACGCGAAACGCGAATTTGAGATCTGCGAGTTCCACCGCCGTCGGCGCGCGCTTGGTCACGACCTTGCATTCGAGATCGTCGATACTCCCGTTATCGCGCGACTGCACGAGCAGCCCTCCCGCAATCGAGCGGACGTTTAATCCGCTCGCGCGCGGGTCTGACAGGCCGCCCGTCACCAAGAGACGCAAATTTTTCTTCGCCGCAAAAATGGCTTTCGCTTCATCGGTTGCATCCGGCGCAATGACGACTTCGGTGAAGATCTTCGTCATCTCTTCGGCGGCCTTGCCGTCGATGGTCTGATTGACGGCAATGATGCCGCCAAAGGCACTAACGGAATCGCATCGCAAGGCTTTGAGGTAAGCGTCCTGCAAAGTCGCTCCGGTCGCAACACCGCACGGGTTTGCGTGTTTTATGATGGCAACGGCGGGTACGTCTGGCGCAAACTCCGACACCAGCTCGAACGCCGCGTCGGTATCGTTCAAGTTGTTGTACGACAGTTCCTTGCCTTGCAGCTGGCGCGCGGTTGCAACGCCGAAGCGCTTGCAGTCCGAGACATAAATCGCCGCCTCTTGATGCGGGTTTTCGCCGTAACGCAATGCTTGACCAAGACGGCCGCCGAAGGCGCGCCAGGTGGGCGCCGGTGATTTCAAGTGATCTGCGAACCAGTTGCTGATCGCGGCATCGTATGCGGCTGTGCGGGCGAAGGCCTTGGCGGCCATCTCCTGGCGGAAGCGCAATGTCGTCGCGCCGCCGTTCGCCGCCATCTCTGTCAGAAGGCGCGCGTAATCCTCCGCCTCGACGATGACCGTTACGCCGTCGTGGTTCTTCGACGCCGCGCGGATCATGGCCGGTCCGCCGATGTCGATGTTCTCGACACACTCGTCGTAGGCCGCGTTCTTCGCGACTGTTGCTTCGAAGGGGTAGAGATTGACGACGAGCAGATCGATGGGCTGGATGCCATGATCGGCGGCGGCCTTATCGTGATCAGTGTTGCCGCGAATGGCGAGAAGCCCGCCGTGAACTTTGGGATGCAGTGTCTTGACGCGGCCATCCATCATTTCGGGAAAGCCGGTCAATTCGGAGACGTCCTTGACGGCGAGACCGGCAGCCTTGATCGCCTCCGAAGTCCCGCCCGTTGAAACAAGCTCGACGCCGTGGCTGATAAGCGCGCGGGCAAAGTCAATTAAGCCGGTCTTGTCCGAGACCGACAGCAGCGCGCGGCGGATTTTTTGATTTTTCATGAGACGTCCTGCACCCGTAAAATCGATGTGTGCCGGTTATCACGCCTGCGGCCCTTCGAACATACACCCGAAAGCCCAGAGCGCCGTCATGTCGCGCTTTATTGTGGGCTCGTCTTGAAAACGCGCCAGCGCACTTCGGTTTCGCCAAATGTTGCCCCGCGTAGCACGATCTGCATGCCGGGCCGTGGCCCCGTGCTTTCGGCAAACAACAGGCTTTCCTCAACCGTTACCTCAGCACCTTCGGCTTCAAAGTTCCACATTCCCCCATTGCGCATAGTGATGACGCAAGCGCCGCGATCCTTGCCGCTTGAGACTTTGCAATCGGGATGAACATGGAAATGTATGGCGAATGGCAAATCGGCCTTGAGCCGCAACCTGCCTTGCGGGGGCTCAACCCGATCCAGTCCTTCAATCAACCGGCCGTCGCCTGAAACGGATATGCGCCGGTTGTGCATCAACCCGTAGCGTTTGACATACCCATCATGGCTTGCCGCAAGGACCGCTGCTCCGCCGTCCTCGCTGAGGCGAGCTAAAGCCAAATCGGGACCGCGTATCGGCAATCCTCCGGCGAGGCTTTC
>JANMNH010000149.1:0-1556 GCA_031373745.1 Hyphomicrobium sp.
AGCGCGGCAAGGAACTCCTTTACGCCCATTCCAGAAAACGGCACGCCATCTTGAAGCGTACGCACGTAAAGCCAGGGCGCTGCAATGACGAGCGCAAGCGGCAGGCCAAGGAGCGGTCGCGTATCTTTGAGCCAGGAGAGAGTGCGATCCATCAGAAATAGCGCGATGAGCGTGACGGCGATGAGTATCGGCGTGTGCAGCGCGTTAACGAGCATGCCAAAACCTACGGCGACCCAGAACAGCAGCGTGATGGTGCCGGTCTCCGCGCCGCCTTTCGCGCAATAGATCCGCAGCAATGACAGCATGGCGACTGACGCCGGCAACAGTGCAATGCCATCGGCAATAGCGAGTGTGCCATCGACCGCGGTCAGAGGCGCGGCCGCAAACAAACCGGCCGCGATGAGCGCCGGCATTGCCCCAATCAAAGGCCGGCTCAGCCAAAAGAGCGCAAGCACTGCAAGCGTCACCGCAACAAGCGACGGCAGGCGATAGACAGTGATATTGCGAGCGTTACTTTCTCCCGCCGAGGAGGCCGAAATAGCTTGCGCCCAGAACGTGCCGATGGGGCGGAACTTGTGCACCGTGTCGCCAAAGCGCGGATCGAGCCAGTTTCCGCGCTCGACCATGGCCCTTGTAGATTCGGCGAAGAACGTTTCCGTGCGATCGACGACGGGAAGCCGTATGACACCGGGGAGGTAGGTAATGAGGCACAACGCAAGCAACGCCAGCGCTGCGCGGTGGGGTTGCGCGGCGAGTTTTTGTACGGCGTACACAAACCTGGTGGTCCAATCCACGGGGCCGCGCACTCCTCTGCCTTGACACCCTCTTCAAACTCGGCTGATTGCGCATTTCGGGATGCAAAATGCAAGAGGCGGGCAGCGATGGCTGAGGGAAAAACGGGCAACATGGCGAAGCGGGCACGCTTGATCGAAATCGTCAAAGCGCGCTCGTTTCAGGTTGGCCCCGAGATGAAGCTCGCCTCGGGCAAGACCTCGACCTTCTATTTCAACATGAAGCCAACGATGCTCGATAGCGAGGGCGCGCACCTGATTGCGTCGCTCATCCTCGATCAGCTAGAAGGCGTTGACGCCGATCTCGTCGGCGGTCTTGAAATGGGCGCTGTGCCGATAGCGTCCGCCGTTACGGCCATTGCGCATGGGCGCGGGCGCAAATTGCCGGCGTTCTTCGTGCGCAAGCAGGCCAAAGAGCATGGCACCAAGAGCCTGATCGAAGGCTTGGCGCGCGATGAGACAATGGACGGGAAACGCGTTGTGATCGTCGAAGATGTGACGACAACGGGCGGCTCATCGATCAAAGCAGCAGAGGCTGTCCGCGCGGCCGGCGGCCAAATCGTGCGCGTCATCACGATTGTTGATCGCCAGGAAGGCGCGGATGAGGCTTTCGCGGCGGCGGGGATTGAATTGCACCCGCTCTTAGTCATGGCGGATTTTAGGGGGTAGTTGAAAGGCCCCGTCGGCGGCACTCGACAAGCCGCCTGTGAACTCATCAGCTTGCGCATCCCAAACGTGCGTCGGCATCTGCTCTACGTGTGACAG
>JANMNH010000005.1:0-5794 GCA_031373745.1 Hyphomicrobium sp.
CCCCAGCTGGTACTTGAAGATTGATATAGCCGTCGATTTTCTTCGCCATGGTCTCCCCTTAGCGTTACGGGTGCCTCGCCTCGACGAAAGGCTTGTCACCCAGGGTTAGCGGTTCAACGGGCCTTGCTTCAAAACCGAAGCCGGGCCCTCCCGCACAACACCGCATCAGAAACGATCTTCTTCTGCGGGCCCAGCACGGCGTGCTGGAATTCTTGGTAGTACAAATCGCGTCCCGAGGCTGATCTCAGGTCGCGATCTTCTCGACTTGACCGAACTCAAGCTCCACCGGCGTTGGCCGGCCGAAGATCGAGACTGCCACCTTGACGCGCGAACGCTCCTCATCGACCTCTTCCACGACACCCGTGAACGAAGCGAAGGGACCATCCGCCACTTTGACGTTTTCCCCGACCTCGAAGGTGATCGTGGGCTTGGGACGCTCGACGCCCTCCTTCACCTGGTGAAGGATGCGCATCGCCTCGTCCTCGGAAATTGGCATCGGCTTGTTGTCGGCGCCGAGGAAGCCTGTGACCTTGGGCGTGTTCTTGATGAGAACGAAAGCCGCGTCGGTCATTTTCATTTTGACCAGCACGTAGCCGGGGAGAAACTTGCGTTCCGCATGAATTTTGCGGCCCCGCTTCACTTCGATGACATCTTCCGTCGGCACGACGATGTCTTCGAACAGATGATCGAGCCCGCCAGCTTTCGCGCGCTCGCGGATGGCGTCCGCCACCTTGCGTTCGAAATTCGTATAAGCGTGGACGATGTACCAGCGCGTGCCGGCAACCGTCTTATTTTCTTCGCGTGCTTGCGCGACAGCCATCGTCAATTACCCTCTCGCCTCAAGTCCGTCAGGCCCCAAAACCCAAGACGAGGCGTACGACTTTGCTCAAAGTCTGATCCACCACCAAAAAGAATAGAGAGGCGAGCGCGACCATGATGAGCACCATCAAAGTCGTGATCGAAACCTCTTTGCGCGTTGGCCAGGTGACTTTGGCAACTTCTTGCCTGACTTCCTGCATAAACGCGATCGGGTTCAACTTCGCCATCAATCTGCAATCCTTCGCACACATGCGGCAACTCGCCGCAACCAGCCCCACGGTTTGCAGGGCCGGCGCCACGAGCCGGTCTGGAACGAGTGGCAGGGGCGGCAGGTCTCGAACCTGCGACCTTCGGTTTTGGAGACCGACGCTCTACCAATTGAGCTACACCCCTACGAGCGCCTCAAACACTGCGCTTGAGAAGGCTCTTCTGTTCCAGGGTTTGTCTCCTTAGACCAAGTGAATCGGTTTGTCACTTGGGGTCGAACGCGGTTTTTTCAACCCGCGGGTTGGACTAGCGGATGGGCTCGATCACGACGGCCGTGCCGTAGGCGAGAACTTCCGTCACAGCGGCTGCAATTTCGTTGGCGTCGTAGCGGAAGCCAAGAATGGCGTTTGCCCCCATATCCTGGGCATTCTTGATCAAGATATCGAAGGCTTCCTGGCGGGTTTGCTCGGCAAGCTTTGTGTAAACGGTGATGTTACCGCCGAAGAAAATCTGGATGGCGGCACCTAGATTGCCGACAACGGAGCGCGACCGAACCGTCAATCCGCGCACGACGCCCAGATTGCGCACGATGCGATGGCCTTCGATTTCATTGATTGTGACGACGAGCATGGCTTGGAATTCCTTTGGGCTGCTAACAGTCATGATTTTGAATAATGTGGCCACGCAGTCTTCTATTCGAGGTTTTGCAAACGATAAAGCCCAAGCTGTTCCAGGACATGCGCAACCGCCGCAGTCTTGACATGGCCGGGTTGATCGCGAACTTGAAGCCCTAGAATGACGCTGCCCGTGCTACCTGTCCGATTTGCGTCGCGTAGTACGATCCCTCGGGCAAACCTCTCACATCGTCATTGCACTGATCTGCGAGCGCCTTTAGGGCTGCCAGACCCATCGGGCTGTCTTTCGCTAAAGGTCCGCCTTGCTCCACGTATCTGTTGAGCATATCCGTTCCAGCAGCGTCAGCGGCTTCGCTTGCTGCATTGTGGCTTTTGCCCAGCAGTGTGAGGCGTCGATACTCATCACGGGCCGCGCGTTCCATTACCGCGATTGCAGTCTTTTGGCGGGCACTTTGCAGATCACCGGTGTCTGCGGCATCCGCTGCTTTCGTCAATTCCGCCATTGCAGAAGTGCCTTTGGCGCGAGCGAGATTGACGTATTCCATCGCTTGAGCCCGATCCATTCCCCTGCCAGCAGCCAGCGCTAAAAATGCGCGTTCTGAGCGATTGAACGCAAACCTGCGATACACTGCGCGGATCGCGAAATAGCAGATGGCCAGAACGACCAAGATGGTCCAATATTCGGAGTCTTTCATCACACTCACCCCTCGTTAGTCCAAGATTAACGCTTTTTCTTGGGTGATCAACAGCAGTCCTATCCCTCGGTTCTCGGATAGTCAGTGTCTCGTGTGTCTCCGAAGCTTCCGCCACAGGCGGAGGCGGTCCGCCTTCGCTGAAGCTACGGCGGGACAAGATGGAGCGGATGAAGGGAATCGAACCCTCGTATGAAGCTTGGAAGGCTTCCGTTCTACCATTGAACTACATCCGCATTTTTGTTTGTTCGCGGCGAATCCCCAGCGGGGAGCCGGCCGCCACGAGCAGTAACGCATCGAAGGCCGCCACAACCAGACGAGCCATCGAGCGCCGTAAACACCACGCGTCGCCCCTGCCGTCAAGCGGCCGGGCGTTTCAGCGGTAAACCGTCTACCCCGCGCCCGATTTTCTTCAAGCCTGCGTCAACCAGCTTACGCCATTTCGGCCCCCGGCTCCGGGCGTCGTCGATGGCGTCCACGATGACGTCGGGGTCGTGCAGCATGAGCGCCTCAAGCAGATCGTTCGCCTGCGCGAGATCTTTGGGAGCTTTTACACTGGTTGCGTGCCGCACCTCAGCCACGATCAATTTGTGGACGGCATAGCGCTCGGGCGCTGGAACGCGAACCGGTACACCGGCGCCATACAGCGCAACCACCTCGATTGGCTCGGCGACGAGATAATCTAAATATTGCAATGGCACAGCCGCCGCCGACAGGGCCTTCACATGAAGCGGCTGCTTGGTGCGGCGCGGAGTTGTCAAGAGATCGACTTGAAAGCCTGAACCCGAGACATACACTTGTGCCCACTTGTGATCGCGATTCATACGCGCCTCGAACGTCGGGTCGGCTCGGCGTAGAATCTGTTCCAGAGATACGGTGGCCGCTCCTGCAAACGACACGCCATATGGAAACGCGAGATCGGCGTCTTTTGTCATGAGCCCCGCCGATAGAAAGGCCCCGACGATGCACGGGTATACTTGATAGGCGCCTGTTCCAACCAGGATCACGCCACGCTCGAAGAGACCTTCTTCCGATAAGACCTCCAACAGCCGGCCCATGTATGGATCGGGTGCCGGCACGCGTGCGCGCTTCAGGGCCGATACGGTCGACTTCCTGGCCTTGGCTTCATTTGCGGTGCGCTTGACGCGGGCGGCGGCGGCTTTAACATCGTCACGATCTGCCGGGCCGATGTAGTTCTGCGTATAAGTGGTGCCCACGCGCCGAACTTCATAGAGATGTTTCTGCCCACCAACCGTCTTCGATGCAAGCGTACCACCCCGCCCGCCCGACACGGCGAGCGCTTGGGCCAAATCGGCATAGAGCGTGAGAAGATTGAGCGGAATTTTCTTCATGCAGTCACTATACAAGTTTTTGCAAAAACTTGTATAGTAAAAATCGCGCGCCTACACAGCTTGTAGGGAGGCGGGGCAATATTACACGCCTTAGCAATCCGCCTTCGCCAAGGCTACGGCGGGACATTAGCTCCGGCGTGGCAGCCTTCGCGCGTATAGGCTTGCCGAGCCGAAGCGTCCTAAAGACGCGAAGGCTGGTGGAGAGGGCTGGTTTCGAACCAGCGTAGGCATAGCCAACGGATTTACAGTCCGTCCCCTTTAACCACTCGGGCACCTCTCCAATCCGCCTTGGACCGGCGGTGAAGCCGCTAAGTCCTAAACGAAAGCGCCCTGCCGGATTGGGCAGGGCCTTGGGTGCGTTATCTTCGCGGGGGCCTTTCCTGTCAATCGGAAAAGCGGCATGGTCGCGATCCCCGGCAGGATGCGACAGCAAGACAGACGCAGGGCTAACTTCGAGGCGTATTCTGAGCAAAGACCCCAGTAAAAAGCCAAGTAAAAAACCTTGGCGCGGCAAACCACGCAGCGATGAGCCGGGGCGCAAGCATTTTTTCCAGCGCGGCGGAGGTTCAGGCAAGCGCCCAGAAGGGCGCGAACGGCGTGATGGCGCGCACGCCGCAGATGGACCGCTCCGGCTCTTCGGCATGCACGCGGTCGAAGCCGCACTGCGCAACCCGCTGCGCAAAAAGAACAGACTGGTCCTCACTGAAAATGCCGAGCAGCGGCTCATCGAAGCCATGGGTCCGCTCGCTTTCAAGTTCGAATCTGTTTCCCCCCGCGACCTCGACAAAATCCTCGGGCCCGACGCCGTCCATCAAGGCGCCATGCTCGAAACTGAAGACCTGCCGGAGCCCGAATTCGCGGATCTCGTCGAAAACGCCAACGGCCGGCCGCTGATCGTCCTCGATCAAGTAACCGACCCGCACAACGTCGGAGCCATCCTTCGTTCAGCCGCCGTGTTCGGTGCTGCCGGTCTCGTCATGACCCGGCGTCACAGCCCGCCCTTAAACGGTGTTCTCGCCAAGTCAGCATCCGGCGCTTTGGAACTCGTGCCTATCGCACTCGTCACCAATTTATCGCGCGCGCTCGAAGACCTAAAAGAAGTTGGGTTTCACGTCATCGGCCTCGACGGCACAGCTGAAGCGCGTCTTGAAGCCACGGATTGGTCGCGCCCGACCGCTCTCGTCATGGGCGCAGAAGGCAAAGGATTGCGTCGCCTAACGGCGGAAAATTGCCACCTGCTCGTCAGCATCACGACGGACGGTCCCATTGACAGCCTGAATGTATCGAACGCTGCAGCCATTGCGCTGCATACGGCGGCGTTGTCACGCGTGCGCGGTTAATCGAGCGATCCAAATGCAAAACGCCAGCGCAATCCGCGCTGGCGTTCTGCGATCAATCCTGCGTAGGGGCTACTCGCAAATAAGCGGGCGCTCGCAGACATAGCGGCCGCCGCGGCAGACCGTGTCGCCCCAGCGGTTCTCGAAGCAGCGGCGTCCCGCCCAATGGCATTCGCGCTGGCCGTAGTAGCAGGCATCATCCTCATAGCGTGAATAATAGCGCGGATGTGCATGTGCGGACGCTGCACCCAGAACGCCAAGACCGATGATGCCGGCGGCGATGCCCAATCCAATGCCGCCGCGCCCATGACCGGCTTCGGCATTGGGTACGGCCTGTGTCATGAAGCCGAAGGCCATGAGAAGCGCCATCAGCGCATGCTGGAACTTTTTGAACATGGGTCTCTCTCCCCGAGTGTAAGGCCGCGCACGCGGCGTTTTCCTAAACGCAAAAATCTGACTGAGGACCGTTCATCCCCATGGCTCGAAAAATGAGCCAGACCATATGAATGTGGCATGAACGGGTAGGAAATCTGGGAGTAGTGTGGCGGCGTTCTCAGACCCGCACAAAAAATCCGAGGTTCGCATCATGCCGCAAAGGACATTTTGCAAACCTCGGATTTCAATCGTCACGCTCAAGACGTGATGCGCCGTGGATTACCAGTTGCCGCGGCGATGACCACCGTAGTGGCGGCGGTGCCACTCGACATGATGATAGCCGCGCTTGGGCGCACCCCAGGCCGCGTAGTACGGCG
>JANMNH010000041.1:0-2032 GCA_031373745.1 Hyphomicrobium sp.
TCCAGAGCGCGGGGAAAGAGGCACTCCAAGCTATCCGAGAGCTAATGGGGCCTGCGTCCGTATTCCTTTCGGACAAGGCGATTCATTCCCTCCACGAATTGGTTATAGAGCATTGGGCCGTCGCTTACGAGTCGAACCCAAAGGACTACGTCGATACGGCGAAGAAGCTTGTGGGGGAGGCAACGTTCGTAGTGCTAGCAGAAGCGAAGAATGAACTTGCGAAATGGACGATACCTAGCATGCCAGTCAGCTCATAGTTGGCATCCCGTCCTTGCGTTGATAGCCATCTTGACCACGCAATTACGAGTAAGCCTCACTCGCGACAGCGTCCCTCGCGACCAGCGTAAAATAGATGAGTTGAACCGCCTGGGTTGGTCGGTGTTGGTGGTATGAGAATGCGTGCTGCGGAATCCCGCGCAACGCAAGCGCACATTGTCTTGCGTTTCGAACTGGTTCCTGTCGGCGCGCGCATCCGCAAATAAGCGGCGAGGGCGCGCTGTGAACTTCAGACCTGTCACAAAGACGCCACCAAATGTTGCCCCGAAGGGGGTCATATGAGCCCCTTTTCCGCGAAAGACATTACGGCGTCTCCCCGCTCGGCCGGCTCCTCAACTCATAGAACCAGCGGCGAACCGACAGTCAGACTGCGGGAGCAGCCCCGCGAGCCCTGTAGGTTGGCCACCGGCTCTGTCGTCACAACGGCGCAGTCGCGAGCGAAATGGGTGAGTGAATCTCAAAAGCGGCATCGATAGCAGAACGCATCCGGTCTTTATAGTGCTTGTCATAGTTGTACCTGAGCAGATACGCGTCCTCGAGCAGGCGTGTCTTTTTCCAATCTTCCTCTTCGGAATCAAACTCGAACTTGTAGCACCCCTCAGGTAACCGATGTAGGTAGAGCGTGAAGCCTATTTTCTCGGTCCGAATTGGATAGTTCAATTCCCGGAAATGCTTTAAGAAATTCTCAATCGCGGCACGTCTACCGACGAGATACCACGCCAGCGCTTCGCCGATCCACTTAAGAAACCAAAACACCAGTTGAACACCCAGCAGTACGGCCAAGGCGACCAGAAACGACGTCTTTTCGTCTAATACCGTGTAGAGGTACGCGATCAACAGATCGGGAGAGAATAAAAGCCCGACGATTGCGATTCTTCGCAGCGTTGACTGATGGGATTCGCGCATTGCAGTTACTCGCCGTCGCGTTTCGCGATCTGATTCCGCTTATCTTCCGGTAGTGACGCAAACGCCGCTTGGATCTTTGCCGGCCCCGTAATTCTGTATTCAACGATTGGCCCAACGATCCCTAGAGAGACTGAGCGTCCGCCTCTCTATCTCCCTCGATTTGTCCCGGATGAATCGCCGTTCCCCGTGACGCGCACTAGGTGGGCCTCAAGCAGCGATTCGCCGCCATCCCTCGTGTGTCTCGGCAAACACGTTTTTCTCCACGGCAGGCTGATCGACTTGCCGAATCGCTTCTGCGAGGTCCTTTACGTCCATTCTTCCGTCGATGTGCTCTAGATAGACGAGGCGCAAGAGAAGCTCGGCGGGCCCGGGGACCTGCACTTCGCCCTTCTCCCAACGTGCGACCGTTTGATCAGTGACGCGAAGAATGTCCGCGAGATCGGACTGCGTTAGGTCGAGATCGTGACGGAGGAACCTGACTTCCTTCCCGTTCAATGTCTTCTTGAATCGCACCAGAAATTCGCCCACAGCCTTGTGCAAGCCATCCATGTCCTGGATCGCTATGCCATCGCCGTACTCGGTCGCGACGCGCTCGTAACCGCTCGTGAGGTACACGTCGTCCAGGCCGCACATCGTGTAGTGGAACGGCTCCTTGGCGTCTGCGCCTTTGAATCGGAATTCGGTGCTCATCGGTGATCCTCCCAC
This sequence comes from Hyphomicrobium sp., assembly GCA_031373745.1. Classification (GTDB taxonomy): domain Bacteria; phylum Pseudomonadota; class Alphaproteobacteria; order Rhizobiales; family Hyphomicrobiaceae; genus Hyphomicrobium_B. The sequence goes on from JANMNH010000041.1 coordinate 1,888, forward strand.
TCAGTCGTGATGAGTATCAGCTTCCCTTTTGAAGCCAACACGGTCACAACGCCTGCAACTCTGCCGACTGCGAGCATGCGCGTGATATTTATCGACCAGTCTCCAGACACTTTCGCGGGCTCCGGTTCGGTTTCCTCATCTCCGG
>JANMNH010000020.1:0-4051 GCA_031373745.1 Hyphomicrobium sp.
GCAAGAAAGCCGTCGACGACATGATTGCGAAGATTTTCATGGCAGGGCCGCGCGGACGGTTCAGGTTGCTACCCCTGAAGTTAGCCGGACAGAATCGCTTTTAGACGAAAGATGGTCCCGGCCATAGTGAAAATGGTGCCGCTTAGGTGACTCGAACACCTGACCCCGTCATTACGAATGACCTCCTAAGTGCATTTGCCTATATTTGGCTTTAGGTCAGTTGAATATAAAGGTTGTGGTTACACAGTAGGTTATCGCCATTTCCTTTCAATCTACATCAATTTAGTTACAGCCGAAACAAGTTCTCCGTGGTACAATGGTGGTACAATAGGAAGCGGGTTGTACCGTACGCGACATTGGCCAGGGGGGCCGAATGACCATCAAGAAGCTGAACTCGAAGTTCTGCGAAACCGCCAAGCCGTCTGATGGCTTGGAGTTTGAGGCATTCCGAGACGAGGGGGCGAGCGGGCTGGAATTTCGCGTCAGCAAGTCAGGGGCGAAGTCTTGGATATTCCGCTATCGGCGCAAGAGCGATGGCGAGCGGCGTGTGCTCACGATGGGCCGTTTCCCCGAGATAAAACTGGCCGAGGCGCGCGATCTGGTTGACGCCTATAAGGTTGCGATCAAGAACGGCGGTGATCCGGCAAGCCAAGCGCAGGTTGCCAAGAAGGCCGAGACGTTTGCAGATGTCGCAGCCGAATGGGAAACGGCTTACGCCGCGAAGCAAACCGCTCGCTCGCTTGCCAATGACAAGCTGAGGCTCGCTGCTCATATCCTGCCGGTACTCGGCAAGATGAAAGCACGGGAGATCACAAAGGCCGACATCAAGGGCTTAATTCGAGTGATCAACGAGAAGCCCGATGGCAGGGTTCGTAAAGGTCGCGACGACGACGAGGCAACCGAAGATGCGGGCGAGCCGATTGAGATGGTTGAACGCACGCGCGCCGTCTTCGCTCTGGTTCGCAAAATCATGCGCTGGGCAATCCGGGAAGACGTGGGAGCACTGACGATTGATCCGACGCTGGGCGTGACCGTTCCGAAGGCTGCCGAGCCGAGGGAACGCAATTTATCAGCCGATGAAATTCACGACATATGGCGTTGGCTCGATACCGCAACGGATCGCACAAATCAGAAGCGCCGCAGCGACGACAAGACCCCGTATATGTCACGGGGTACCGCGCTTGCTGCACTTCTGTCCCTGACAACTGGCCAGCGCATTGGTGAGTGCACCGGCATTCGCATCACTGAGCTTGACTTGAGCGACGTAGCTCCCGTTTGGACAATCCCGAAGTCGCGAACCAAGAACAAGCGAGTGCACCGCGTGCCGTTGTCACCGCTTGCTGTTCGCATCATCAAGGACGCACGCGAGCGCTTCCCCGATAGCGAATTCCTTTTTCCGTCGCCGCCCGCTGACAAGCTGACCAAGCGCGCCATGACGAGGGAGGCAACCGGCAAAGGGGCAATCGACGCCCATGCTGCTGCCCGTGCTCTGGCGCGGTCACGCAAGCTCATCAACGTCGAAGAATTCACATTGCACGATCTGAGACGAACGGCAGCAACGCGCATGGCCGAAATTGGAATTGACGACCGCACGATCAGCCGGGTTCTGAACCACACTGTGAAAGGCGAGCACGCAATCACTGGCGGCACCTATGTGCAGTATCCTTACGACAAGGAAAAGCGCGAGGCACTGAACACTTGGGCGGCGCGATTGGAGCGGATCATTTCCGGTCAGGATGCCAAGCACAACGTCGTCACTTTTCACGCAACGGGGAAAGACGCTGCGCTTGTGACAAATCCCGTTTAGTCGGTTCTGCTGCTCGTCATCACTTGGGCCAGGGACCATGCGTGCAACTGAAATTCGCGACGTACCAGGAAATGGACTCGTCTGTCAGCGCTGCCATATCCTGTTCAACCTTCGAAGCCTTGAATTCTTCCCATGAGTCGCCGTCAGCAAGGTAACGGAACTGCATGTAGTCACAGTCCACTTCGCGCTTAGCGTAACTCGTACCGGATGGCCCGTTGCGCCGCGTGGTGATAACCGCATTGTTGGCTTTGTTGCGCTTGAGTTCGACTAGGTAATACTGCGCTTTCGGATCACTTGGAACGGGGATCGAAATGTTTTTGTTCGGCTTAATCTCGCCGACTGGATCAACGGCTTGTGACGGTGCTGCCCACGCAAGGCTGCTCACGGTCAATAGGGTGAAACGTGCGGCCAGTTGCCGAAAAACAGCTGAAGGCGACTGCATGAATTCTCTCTCCGCGCTTTTTACTTTGATCGCGGATCGTATCATGTCCGGAGCGTGTCGAAGCGCTCGCAGTCGGGATTTCAGTGGACAGATGCACCGCGCTAAAAGTTTGAGTTGATGTTGTGCCTGTAAAAAAATGAGCGAGGCCCGCAAGCGTGCAACCGCTGGCGAGCCTCTTGATCTCGAACCTCTACTCAAGGAACGAAACCCAATGCAGTTATCGACCACGACAACAGATTTGTCGCAACAAGATTTTATCGCACTAAGTCATGCCAATGAGATAGGCCGTCGCGCTTCACGTTGGCACGCAACTGCGATCTTCGCAAAACTGAGTGCTTCGGGCCTCGTCATCGCTTCGGCGGGCTTCGGCATGGTCTATGCCTGGACTGCAAGCGGGCATCACGGACCCTCGATTGACGGCGTGCCGGTGCTTGGCGCTCTCGCTGTGCTGATGGCTCTCAGTTTAGAATGTGCAAAGCCGCTGGCGATAGCGGGCTGCCTCAATGGTTTTCGAGATAGGAAAATCGGCCAAGGTATTCTGCTGGTGGCGCTCGGGTTGATCGCCATTGCATACTCCCTCAGTGCCGAGCTTTCGCTTATGGCAATGCTGCGATCTGACAACACGGCGGCAAGGCAATCTCAGATCGATGCCGGTGCCGATCAGGTCAAGGCTGAGACGCAGCAAGCTGAGAGGTATGACGCGGCCAAGGGTGAACTGGCGAGCCTTGCGGCTTCAAGGCCTGCTGCCGAAGTTCGCGCTGAGATTGACGGTCTGTTACTGACGCCGGACGTAAACGGCTGCCGTGTGATTGACGGGAGCGTGACGCGCAAGGTCTGCCCCAAGGTGGCGACCGCTCGTGCCGAGCTTGCCCGAGCCTTGCGCCGTACCGAATTGAACGCGGTGATGAGCGCGCCGGTTGTTCAGCCTTCCCCTGGAACGCAATCCGAGACAGTCACCGTTGCCGATCCCGGCGCGGCTGCCCTGAGCACCTATCTCGCGGTCATTGGCATTGCCGTTTCTCCGGAGCGGTTGGCGGACTGGCTTGTGCTGTTGGGCGTGCTCTCCCTTGAGGCGGGTTCTGCTCTCGCTGGCGTTCTTGCCGGATCGGTTGAGCCGAGATCAAAAATCGCGCGCCCCATCGCTCCGGTGACAGCGGCTGTTGCGCCTGTCATCAAGGTTGCCGCTGAGCCGGTTGCGGCGGCTGCCGTGACAGCTTCGGCGACAGGCGCGGTGACAGCACCTGTTGCGCATATTGCGGCCAGTAAAGACGGGCGTTCCAGGGAGGAAGCTGCAGCGCTCGTGACAGCTTCGGTGACAGCGCCCGCAACAGCCGTTGGCGTGCCTGCTACGGAAGGTGCAAGCGATGGCGCTTTGGAACGGTTCGCGGCAGCCCACGCGACAGTGCCGGTTGAGCCGGTTCGCGCGGCTGGCAGGGATGAGGCAGCGAAGCGTTTGCTTGTGCTTCTTCGTGGCAACGGCGGGACCATCGATGCCAGTCGTCACACGCTGGGAAAGATGATCGCCGCGACCCCGAGCACGGCTTACGCTGCTGTTGCCCAGTTGGCAGGGCTTGGCATGATCAAGGCTACGCCTTCAAGCCAGGGCACGGTCATCAGGTTGGCAGCATAGCTTGATCGGCCCGTGATCCGGCTTATTGCTGCAAGGCCACCTTGGCCGGATCACAGGAATACCGGAATTCCCATTGAGGGGTGGCCAGCAAGTTGCCGGTTTGGGTCGTGCACTGCCTTCCCGATTGCGCCAGGAACTTTTCAACTGCCTCGTGGAAAACCGGCTCCGGTGT
>JANMNH010000038.1:0-2927 GCA_031373745.1 Hyphomicrobium sp.
GCGTTCCGTGGAAGGAGTCGTGAAGCATTATAACTGTGCTCCATTCGAACTGCCACAAACTGAATTCTCGCGACGCGCCTCAACCCCGCGTTCGCGCACCGAGTGCGCGAGAAGTACGGCCCGCTGCGCAAGCGTCGGCGCGGCGAGCGGGGACCCGTCCAGGCCAGCGACATTGTGATAACGGATGCTTGTCGTGGGTCCCGGCCTGCGACGCCTTCGGCGTCGTCGCTTATCCAGCGACGCCGGGATGACGGAGAATTTCGCTATTGCTTCGCCGCGCTACTCGCTGCGATTCTCGATCCAGCCAACGGCGAGTCCGATTAAAAATACTATGGAGGCATAAACGCCTAAGTATTGAATCCATGGTCCGGCCTCGGCTTGAACCTGCGGCGACAGCGCCGCAGCAATGGACGCGGCGATGACAACCGATATCCCGACGGCAATTCCCGCCGGGTGTGCAATCTCTGCGTCAGTCTCCAATTTGCCGTTCCACATCCTGACGATCCAGAGACCGAGGAGCGAAGGGAAGCCGATGACGACACAGGCCATCGCTATCATGATCGAAATACCCAAGTGGTCCCTCCGTCACTGCTTCCCTGCGCGTTCTTGATTGAGGGCGAACAGCTTTTCGAGAATTTGTTCGTCCGTCAAATCGCTCGTCCAGCCGTAGGCGGCGGCCACAGCGGCGTCGAGGTCTTTGTGTGCGTGGTCGAGCCAGGCGGGGCGTTCGTTGTAGAGCTTGGTCAGCGTGCGATTTTTGAGGATGGCGGCCGCCTTGTCATCGACGGGCAGAATGCGGTCGGGATAGCCGGATACGACTTCCGGCACACGCATCACGAGGTCGGGCGGGTTGAGCCAATTTTCGCGCAGCTCGTTGAGGCGGCTGGCGGCTTTGGCAATCGCAATCGCGCGGGGATCGGCGGCGTACTCCGCCGCCGGGATATTGGGGGTGAGGCCTTCGGGGAAGGGGAAGGTTTCGAAACAGGTCGTCGGCGTGTAGCGGGGGTCGTTGCCAACGCCGAGCCACGTGCACATGCGCAGCGACCACAGCTCATGAAACTTCGAATGCAAAATCCCAAACGTCGTGTCGTCATCGCGGGCAACGCCGATAGTGCCGTCATCGATCGAAGCTGTGATGTCGAGCCAAATAAATATACGGAATTTTGCTACTCTTGGCGTACCGATGTATCTTCCAAGTGGCTTTATAGCATTTCGTAGGCCAGGAGACGGTTCGGCATGGAGCCAGTAATTTTCTCGGCGCCAGTCCCTTCGGTTAAGATCCTTTACTGGTTTGACGTATTGCAATACATGGGCGAAGGGCTTCTCAAATAAAGCTGCATCGCGTTCACTTAAATCATTCCCAAAATCTACAATCCACCTATCCGCAGGCCGCCTCACCATGTCGGATCCAGTTGCCCTGCGAAACAAAACGTCTGAGTTCGGGCGACCGTTGGGATTGCGCGGTGCTATCAACATCTGTCTTGCGACGGCGCCATCGAAATCGAACGGACCACCCTTTTGCGTGCCTCGAAACGTGGTCAAACGGTTCTCAGATAGAGTTGCTGAACTAGCGATGTCGAAAGCCGAGCCTGCTATTGGCTGGTCAAGGCTGCTAAGCACGCGAGCAACTGTCTTTCCGTCCAGTGTAACAGGACCGTCGTTGCTATCGAAAGACACCAGAGACACCCGAACGTCAGCTCCATCAACGACCCAAGGTTCGTCACTCCAGGCTTCAAATATCCGACCCTGGTCCACAATTTCTGACAATACGTCCCGGTTGGCACCGCCGCGGATCGAGTTCGTCGCTACCAAACCGACCCGCTCGACTATTTCCGAAGTCACCATTTTCCACGACTTGTGAAACCAATACATCACCAGATCGATTGTCCCCGGGAGCGCATATTCGAAAGCACGGCGCAGAGTGGCAGTGTATGTCTCGCCTAGTGTTCCGATAAAGCGGTAACTACCCAAAAACGGCGGGTTGCCGATAATCACGTCCGCTTCCGGCCATTCGGCTTCCGTGCCATCCGGGTTCAGCAGTGCGTCGCGGCATTCAATCGTTTCTAGGCTTTTCAAAATCGGGTTCTTGGAAACGCCGAAGCCTTTCTCGCGCATCCACTGGATTTCACCGATCCACACCGACACGCGCGCCAGCTCGGCGGCAAACGGGTTGATCTCGATGCCCTTGACGCACTCCGGCCCGACGCTTGGAAACGCGGGCGATAAACCAAGGCTCTCGGCCTCGATGTTGACCCGCGCCTCGATGTCCTTCAACGACTTCAAGGCCAGATACAAAAAGTTGCCCGACCCGCACGCCGGGTCGAGCACGCGGAAATTTTTCAGCCGCTCGATAAACGCCACGCGCAGCGCCTCGGCCTCTTTCTTCGCAGTGGTCTTGGCACTTGCCGACTTGGCGACCGCAGCCTTCGCCAGCTTGGCTTCGATCTCGTCCCGCGCCGTCTGCCATTCGCGCAGCAGCGGCTCGATGATGACCGGGCGAATGATCATCATGATCTTCTCAGCGTCCGTATAATGCGCGCCAAGCTGCGAGCGCTTGCCGGGGTCCAGCCCGCGTTCGAACAGCGTACCCATGATCGACGGGTTGATTTCCGACCAGTTCTGCTCGGCGGCATCAAGCGCAATGCGAATATCGTCCTTCGTCAGCGGCAACGCCGCGCCATCCTCGAACAAGCCGCCATTGAACCAGTCGATGGCGTCGTAGCCGACGCGGCCGTGCTTTTGCGCCATCGCCGTGAACAGCTGTTCGGCATTGGCGACGAACTCGTCGGGGTTTACGAGGCTCGCCTTCAGCATCTTTTCAAACATTTTCTTCGGCAGTAGATCGACGTCCTCGGCAAACATGCAAAAGACCATGCGATTGACGAAGTGCGCAACCTTTTCCGGATCATGCCCGCGCTCGCGTAAGT
>JANMNH010000071.1:0-26995 GCA_031373745.1 Hyphomicrobium sp.
AATGCGCGACGAAAACCAGCTCCATGCCGCCGTCGTCGAACTCGTCGCCCTGGATGAAGCCGAAATCAAATACTCGACGGTGCAGAATTGGTATCCGGGCGACAAGAACGGCAAGGGCGGGATTTACAACTTCGTGACCAAACGCGGCGATTGCCGGGGCCATCACGCGAAGATTTCCTGGACGCAGGTTGAGACCGGGTCTGCCATCACCTGGAAGTATCCGAGCTGCATTCTGCGCGGCGACTATTCACGCGGCGAGTTCTATTCGATCGCCGTGTCGAACGGCTATCAGCAGGTCGATAGCGGCACCAAGATGATTCACTTGGGCAAGAACTCCTCAAGCCGCATAATCTCTAAAGGTATTGCGGCGGGTCACTCGCAGAATACCTATCGCGGGCTCGTCTCAGCGCATCGCAAGGCAACGGGTGTCAGGAATTTCACGAACTGCGATAGTTTGCTGATTGGCGACAAGTGCGGCGCACATACCGTGCCCTACCTCGAAGCCAAGAACTCAAGCGCGCATTTCGAGCATGAGGCTACGACGTCGAAAATTTCCGACGACACGCTGTTCTATTGCCAGCAACGCGGGCTTTCCAAGGAAGAAGCCATCGCGCTTGTTGTCAACGGTTTCGTGCGCGACGTGCTGCAGCATTTGCCGATGGAGTTCATGGCGGAAACGCAGAAGCTGATCGGGATTTCGCTTGAGGGGAGTGTGGGGTAATGGGTGCAGCGATGACACGCGAAGAAGTGGACAAGGTGCTCGGTCGAATTAAGTCGTGGCCTTTTGAACATCAAGCCAAGCTTGCCGAACTAGCCGAATTGATCGAGGCGCAGCAGCAAAGCGCATTTCCGGAAGATGCAACGACGCGCGCTGCGGTTGCGGAAGGCTTGGCGCAAGCGCAACGCGGCGAATTTGTGAGCGATGAGGAGGTCAAGGCTGCATTTCAGCGGTTCAAGCAATGAACGTCCGGTACACGAAGCGTGCGTTGGGGGATTTGAATTCGATCGCGGACTACATTGCGGAGCACAACAGGAAGGCAGTATCGGATATCGAGCAGGCGATTTCGCGGACAGCAGACAACTTAGCGGACTTCCCGATGCTTGGGATCGAATTGAAGGAACTCAAAGTGCGTAAAATCCTGGTGCCAAAGTCCGAGTACGCAATCTACTACCGCGTTGAATTCGACGAAGTGTGGATTGTTCACATCCGGCATGGCAGGCGGAAGCCTTTGGAGCGTGGCGATGTGTGAGTTGTCAAGAAAGCACGCGCGCAAGACTCGCTTTTCGGCGGAAACGCAGAAGCCGATTGGGATTTCGCTTGAGGGGAGTGTTGGTTAGTCGCCAAGGCGGGAATCGTAGGTTGGGTTAGGCCGCGATGCACTCGGCCGTAACCCGACAACCAAGACCAGAGAATTGAATACAAAGCCGTTGGGTTACGCTCGCAAAGGGCGAGCTAACCCAACCTACAAGTGAAGAAGAGCTCGGAGTTGAACTAAAAATGCTCGAAATCAAGAACCTGCACGTGAAGCTCGCGGATGAGGACAAGGCGATCCTCAAAGGGCTATCCCTCAAGGTGCCCAAGGGCGAGGTGCACGCCATCATGGGCCCGAACGGGTCCGGCAAGTCGACACTCGCCTACGTGCTCGCCGGCCGCGCCGGTTACGAAGTGACCGACGGCGATATCCTCTGGAATGGCGAAAGCATCTTGGAGATGGCGCCCGACGAGCGCGCCGCCAAAGGCGTGTTTCTGGCGTTCCAGTATCCGATGGAAATTCCGGGCGTTGCGGGGCTCACGTTCCTGCGTACAGCGCTCAACGCGGTCAAAAAGCGGCGCGGAGAAGCCGAAGTCAACGTTGCTGCCTTCCTAAAGCTCATCAAGGAAAAGGGCGCCAAGCTTAACATCGACGTCGAGATGCTGAAGCGCCCGGTCAACGTCGGCTTTTCCGGCGGCGAGAAAAAGCGCTCGGAAATTCTGCAAATGGCACTGCTCGAACCAAAGCTGTGCGTATTGGATGAAACAGATAGCGGCCTCGATATCGACGCGCTGCGCGTGGTCTCGGAAGGCGTCAACGCACTCCGCGCCAAAGATCGTGCGTTTCTCGTCATCACCCACTACCAGCGGCTGTTGAATTACATCGTGCCGGACAAAGTGCACGTGCTGGCCGATGGCAAGATCCAGAAAACGGGCGGCAAGGAATTGGCGCTCGAACTCGAGAAATCGGGTTACGCCGATTATAGCGGCAAGGCGGCATAAGGAATTCCCCACTCCCTGTTAAGTGCAGTAACGGGGAGCGGGAGTAACGGAGCAAAACAATGAACGTCGCTATCATGAAAACTAAAGCCGAGCAGGCGCTGTCGGAGGCGTTCGAGCAGAGCGCCGCGAAGCTCCCGGGCGGCGACGCCGTGAAGGCCGCGCGTGCTGCAGCGATCGGCCGTTTCGGCTCAACCGGCCTGCCGCATCGCCGCGTTGAAGAATGGAAATACACCGATCTGCGCAACAGTTTGAAAGAAGCCTTCCGGCCGGCGCTTGAAAACGATGTGGCGGGCAAAACGACCGTTGCGGAATTGATCGTCGCGCTTGGGCCGCTGACAGACGTCGACGTGCATCGTATCGCCTTCGTCAACGGCCATTGCTGCGCGGCGCTGTCCGATCTGCAAGGCGCCGTTGGTGTTGAAGTGAAGCCACTTGCCGGAGCGCTCGCAGCGGCACCCGAAAAAGTCGCCAATGGCCTCGTTACTATTGATGGCGGCGAGCGCGATTCAACCATGACACTCAACACCGCCTTCGTCACCGATGGCGCGGTCGTCGATGTTGCCGCCGGCGCTAAGCTTGATAAGCCATTGCTCATCGTCTTCGTGCGCTCGGGCAAAGAAGCGCTCGCCACCACCGTGCGCAATGTCATCACAATCGGTAACGGCGCAACCGCGACCATCATCGAAGCACACGTTGCCGTCCCTGGATCGACCCATGACAGCCAAGTCAACGCACTGACTGAGATGCGCGTTGGCGACGGTGCCACGGTCGCGCACTTCAAGGTGGCGGCCGATCACGGCAAGGCCGTGCATCTTTCCAATTGGAATATCTCGCTCGACCGCGATGCCACCTATCGCGGTTTCCAGTACACCTCGGGCCAGGGTCTTGCGCGCAATCAAATCTTCGCCACATACAAGGGCGAGGGCGGCAAGCTCGACCTATCAGGCGCGTTCCTTGCGCGCGGGGGCGAACATATCGATACAACTCTGGTGGTCGATCACGCGGTGCCTCATTGCGAAAGCCGGGAACTCTTCAAAGGCGTGCTCGACGGCCACGCGCGCGGCATCTTCCAGGGCAAGGTGATCGTGCACCCCAACGCCCAAAAGACCGACGGCAAGCAGATGGCCCAGGCGCTCATGTTGTCGCCGGACGCGGAATTCGATTCCAAGCCCGAACTCGAGATCTACGCCGACGACGTTGTATGCGGTCACGGCACGACGTCGGCCGAACTCGACGAGGACCTGCTCTTCTATTGCATGTCGCGCGGGATCCCGGAAAATGAAGCCCGCGCACTGCTGATTGAGTCGTTTATCGGCGAAGCCTTCGACAAGGTGGAGCACGAGGACTTGCGGTCGGCATTTCAGACGATGGCCAGGACCTGGCTTGGTGCGTAACGGCCGGCGGAAGAATGAGCGAAGGAGCCCCAATGGGCAGCGAAGCGAGAGCGATGGCAAAGTTGGGACCGGCAGCAAGTGCGGCGGGTTATGACGTCGAGCGCATTCGCGCGGACTTTCCGATTCTCTATCGCGAAGTGCATGGTAAGCTGCTCGTCTATCTCGATAGCGGCGCGTCGGCACAGAAACCGCGCTCCGTCATCGAAGCCATGGATCATGCCTATCGCTTCGAATATGCCAACGTGCATCGCGGTCTGCACCACCTTTCGAATGCGGCAACGGAAAACTTCGAAGCCGCGCGTGAAACGGTGCGCCGGTTTTTGAATGCCGCCAGCGCCGACGAGATCGTGTTCACGCGGAATGCGACGAGCGCCATCAATCTCGTCGCCAATGTTCTTGGACAACAGGAGATCGGAGAGGGCGACGAAATCGTGCTCTCGATCATGGAGCATCATGCCAATATCGTGCCTTGGCATTTCTTGCGCGAGCGTCAAGGCGCGGTGTTGAAGTGGTTGCCGATGAGCGATCGTGGCGAACTCTTGATTGACGAACTCGACCGGATGATTACCAAGAAAACAAAAATTGTCGCCATCACGCACATGTCGAACGTGCTCGGCACCGTCAATCCGGTGAAAGACATCATCCGCATCGCACATGCCAAGGGCGTTCCCGTTCTTATCGACGGCAGTCAGGCGGTTGTGCATATGCCGGTTGACGTCCGCGATCTCGACGCCGATTTCTACGTCTTCACCGGTCACAAGACCTACGGGCCGACAGGCATCGGCGTGCTCTACGCCAAGAAGCACCATCTCGACGCGCTGCCCCCTTACGAGGGAGGCGGCGACATGATCGAAACCGTCGCTGTTGATCGTGTGACCTACAACAAGGCGCCGCATAAGTTTGAGGCCGGAACGCCGGCGATCGTCGAAGCCATCGGCCTTGGCGCCGCGCTCAACTACATGATGCAGGTGGGGCGCGATAAGATTGCGCGGCACGAAGCCGACTTGGCGAGTTACGCGCAAGAGCGGTTGTCCGCCCTGCCGTGGCTCAAACTCCACGGCACGGTGCCCGGCAAAGGCGCGATCTTCTCATTCACCATCGATGGTCTGCACCCGCACGACGTCTCGACCATCATCGACCGGTCGGGCGTTGCTATCCGCGCCGGCCACCATTGCGCGCAGCCGTTAATGGAGCGCCTTGGCGTCACCGCTACATGCCGCGCCTCATTTGCCATGTATAATACCCGCGCCGAGGTGGATGCTTTGGCCAATGCACTGATCAAAGCGCACGACCTGTTTGCGTAAAGGACCAAACGCAATGGACAAGATGGCCGATGAAGATCTGATGGAGAAAGAGCCGGTTAAGAAATCCGAGGCGGTGCCTGCCGAATTAAAGGCTGCTGCTGCATCTGCTTTGCCGCCGGAGGAAATCGACCGTCTAACGTCCGATATCGTTGCGGCCTTGAAGACCGTCTACGATCCCGAGATTCCATCCGATATCTACGAGCTTGGACTGATTTACCGGGTCGATATCGACGACGACCGCAATGTCGATATCGAGATGACCCTGACGGCACCGGGCTGCCCGGTGGCGGGCGAAATGCCGGGCTGGGTCGAGGCGGCCGTTGGTACCGTGGTGGGCGTCAATAACGTCAAAGTGACGCTGACGTTTGACCCGCCCTGGGACAAGAGCCGCATGTCGGACGAAGCTCAGCTGGCCGTAAACATGTTCTAAGGTTGGGTCTCGTATATTGACGCGGAATGCCCATATAGTGGGGCGGATGAACAAGATAGGCCGAACACAATGCCCTCGCTGCGCATGATGCCAAAAGTCATGACCCTGACGGACGCCGCTGCCGCGCGCGTCACGTCTCTGATGTCGGCGAAGCCCGGCGTCAAAGGCTTGAAGATAGGCATCAAGAAGGGCGGATGCGCCGGCATGGAATACACCATGAGCTGGGCCGACGAGATCGGTAAATTCGACGAAGTGATTGAAGATCGCGGCGCAGTCGTCATCATCGAACCGGCGGCCGTCATGTACCTGCTCGGAACCGAGATGGACTTCAAGACCGAAAAGCTCGCGTCCCAATTCGTGTTCAACAACCCCAACCAGAAGGGCGCGTGCGGTTGCGGCGAGAGCGTTGAGCTTCAACCCGCGACGCCCGAGGGATTTGGTCCAGCCGCGCACTAAGTCCATCACATCGGGCGGAGCGCGCACTCATGCCTGCCAGCGATAGCATCATCGAATTCTTGAAAGAGTGCTTGGGCCCGCTCGGATCCGTGACGGTCAAGCGCATGTTTGGCGGCGCCATGGTCTACATCGATAGCATGGCCATTGCACTCATGGATGGCGATACGGTCTATTTTAAAGCCGACGGCATGACCAAAGCGATGTTTGAAGCCGAAGGGCAGGGGCCGTTCGTGTACGAGGGTCAGACCCGGCCCGTCACCATGTCATATTGGCGCTTGCCCGAGCGGCTGTACGACGAGCCCGACGAAATGCTCGATTGGGCCCGCGCCGCACTTCAAGTCGCACGTGCGGCTGCTGCCAAAAAAGCGGCGTCAAAGTCCGCTGCAAGCAAAGCGCCGCCTCCGAAAAAGCCGGCGCTAAAAAGCTCTCGCAAGAAACTCTGAGTATGATGCGTTACCGCCCGCCCGGCGTTTTCGATGGCCGGGGCGGCTTGCGCATGAAGGCCGGCATGCTATCGGCAAAACCGACGCGGCCGCCGGGCTGCGGTTGCTGGTGGGGCTTGGGTTCTGCCGTGCGCGGCTGATCGCGGCGCGGCTCGCGCTTATCCTGTTTCGCCGGTGCGTCCGCCCAGCTGTCGGGGCGTTTCTCGCGCTCAGGGCGGCGCGGGCGCGGCTCATCGCGCTGGTTCTCGCTGGTGCGCGGCTCAGTAGGTTGTGGCGTTTCTTGTGGCACTCGCGGGGCTCTATGTTCGCGTGGCTGTCTCGGCTCTCTCGCTTCGCGTTGTTCGCGCGGTTCGCGATGAGGTCTCGGACTTGGGGGCCGCGCCTCTGCCCGAGGTACTGGGGCGGCGGCGTCAATCGACGGCTGTTCATTGCCGCCCTGAGGAGGCTGAGCCCAGATGCGCTCCTTGGCGCGCTCTTGAGAGCGTTCAGGCGTGCGTTCTTGCGTGCGTTCTGGGCGAGGTGCGCGCGCCTCTTGCGGGCCGCGTTCGGTGCGCGTTTCTGGTCTCGAGCCGCCTCGGCCGGATGGCGATCGCCCGCCGCTTCGGCTATCGCTGCCGCCCGGTGCCGCTTTGCCAAACCGGCCGCCCCGGCGGCGCTGGCCGCCGGACGCATAATCTTCTTCGCTCGGGGGATCGCCCAGCCATTCAACCGGTTCGCCAAGCATCTTTTCGATGTCTTTGAGGGATTTGAGATCGCCGGCGCCGACGAGCGACGCGGCATAACCTTCTTTACCGGCGCGTCCCGTGCGGCCGATACGATGCACGTAATCGTCTGGCGCCCACGGCAAATCGAAATTAAAGATGTGTGAGACGTCGGGAATATCGAGGCCGCGCGCTGCGACGTCGGAGGCCGCCAGCAACATGATCTCGCCGGCCCGGAATTTATCAAGCGTCTGCGTGCGTGCCGATTGTTCCATGTCGCCATGCAGTGCGCCGGCATTGAAGCCGTGCTTGGCGAGAGATTTGTGCAACACCGCGACGTCGCGTTTTCTGTTGCAGAAAATGATAGCGTTTTTGACGTTGCCCGTCTTGATCAACTCGCGCAGCACTTCGCGCTTGGCGTAATCTTCGCCATCGGGACAAAATTTGAACCGCTGAGTGATGGTCTTGGCCGTTGTCGCGGGTTTGGCGACTTCGACGCGCAGAGGATCGCGCAGGAACTGGCCGACGAGCCGTGTGATTTCCGGCGGCATGGTGGCCGAGAAGAATAGCGTCTGGCGCTTGCCCGGCAGCAGCTTGCAGATTTTTTCGATGTCGGGAATGAAACCCATGTCGAGCATGCGGTCGGCTTCGTCGATGACGAGGATCTCAACGCCCATCAGCATGATGCGGCCGCGCCCGAAATGGTCGAGCAGGCGGCCGGGGGTCGCGACCAAAACGTCGACGCCGCGATCCAGTTTTTGAATTTGCTTGTCCATGTCCGTGCCGCCGATCAGCAGCGCCACGTCGAGCTTGTGATTGACACCGTACTTCTCGAAGCTCTGCGCCACCTGGGTTGCAAGCTTGCGGGTCGGCGCCATGATGAGCGAGCGCGGCATGCGCGCCCTGGCCCTGCCCGTTTCAAGCCTCGAGATCATCGGCAGAACGAACGACGCCGTCTTGCCGGTACCGGTTTGCGCGATGCCGAGAACGTCCCGGCCCGTGACGGCGACAGGGATGGCAGCGGCCTGAATGGGCGTGGGGATCGTGTATCCGGCGGCCGTTATCGCAGCCTGCACTTTGGGCGAAAGGCCTAAGTCAGCGAACGTCTTGGTTTCCAAAAGAATACGTCTCCATCTGCATACTCTCCCTCACCCGGCGCTTTAGCACCAAGCTGCATAGAACGAGAGCGCAGGGGGACACTGTGCCGAAAAGGACCTAAGCGAAATAGGGGGAGATGGATCGAAAATACAGAAAAAACTGAATCGATCCCCTGCGCTCCGGCACGCTCCGGTGCTCGCATACCTGGGGTTTGGACGCAAGGAAAACCATTGTGAGCCCGGGGCGCTTTAGAGGGCCTGCGGCGATTGGGCCACTTAGAACGGTCACGCCAAAGAGAAAGGGACGGCCCAACGGGCCGCCCCTCAAAAAAGCGTGATGTTGTGTCCGGCTCGATCACTCTTCAACAAGCCAGCGGCCGAGCAGGCCGCCCGCTACCGCGCCGACGATGGGCGCAGCAATAAACAGCCAGACTTGCTGCAATGGGACGCCACCGGCCACAAGCGCGGTCGCAAGGCTGCGCGCCGGATTGACAGACGCGTTGGAGACGGGAATGGCCATCAAATGAATAGCCGTCAGCGTTGCGCCGATAGCGAGCGGCGCCATGGTCGATGGACCGTTTTTGCGTGTCACGCCCATGATGATGAGCATAAGGAGTGCCGTCAGCAGGGCTTCGATGAGGAACACCGACGTGGCGGAATACCCGTCTCCGCCAAACATGTTGGACGCGAAGTTTCCGGTCGTGAAGCCGGCTTTGCCGCTGGCGATTGTGGCGAACAGAAACGATGCCACGATGCCGCCGAGGCACTGGGCCAGAATGTACCCGAGCGCGCTCGACGATGGAAAGCGGCCGGCCGTGACCAAGCCAAGCGTGACGGCCGGATTGTAGTGTCCGCCCGAAACGTGGCCGATGGCATAGGCCGTCGCCATGACGGTTAAGCCGATCGATAATGCGACACCTAGAATGCCGGCGTTCGGAAACGAGAACAAGGCTGCGCCGAGTACGGCCGAGACAAGTAAGAACGTGCCGGCGAATTCAGCGCCGAGTGCTTTCGAGTTCATGTGAGTTAGCTCCCTAATTGTCTTCCCCAGAGCCCGGAGTTGCGTTCCCCACGCGGTGCGTGTGCAAGCAAATCCCGGCAACTAATCGTCTACCCCAGCTCGCGAATCACATGCGGCTGCGGCCGCAATAGTATGAGCACCCCATGAAAAGTGCGAGACAGCATTAGTGTTTGATGCTGAATGACCGTACTTGCCAAGCGGCAGGTGGCGAAAAAAATGGAAAAACTGATGTGCTGTTTGGCCAATGAAGCGAATTTTGGTTCGCTTTTGGCCTCGACGCGAGCACCGTGCTTGCAGCGCGGCCAGACCCCCTAAATATCCAAATCCTTGGCAAACGCTGCGCGGTCCTGGATGAAGCGGAAGCGGGCTTCGGGCTTGGAACCCATGAGCGCGTTGACGGTTTCAGCGAGCGTGCTCTTGTCGCCTTCGCCGATATCGACGCGGAGTAGCAGCCGCTTCTTCGGGTCCATGGTCGTTTCTTTGAGCTGCGGCGCGTTCATTTCGCCAAGGCCCTTGAAGCGATTGACTTCGACCTTGGCGTTGACCGCGAACTCGCGTTTGATCAGTTCGTCGCGATGTTTCTCGTCGCGCGCATAGAACGATTTGGCGCCGTGCGTCAGCCGGTAAAGCGGCGGCACGGCAAGGAACAGGTGTCCCTGTTCGATGAGTTCCGGCATCTCCTGATAAAAGAACGTGATGAGCAGCGCGGCGATGTGCGCGCCATCGACGTCGGCGTCGGTCATGAGGATCACGCGTTCATAGCGCAAGTCTTCGTCGCGGTATTTCGAGCCCGTGCCGACGCCTAAAGCCAGCATCAGGTTTGAGAGGGCTTCGTTCTGCGAGAGCTTGGCGCTGGTCGCGTTGGCGACGTTCAAGATCTTGCCGCGCAAGGGATAGATGGCTTGCGTCTCGCGATCGCGTGCGCTTTTTGCCGAGCCGCCGGCCGAATCGCCTTCAACGATGAAGATTTCCGTGCCGGCCGCCGATTGGATCGAACAGTCCGCGAGTTTGCCGGGAAGGCGCAACTTGCGTGTTGCGGATTGCCGCCCGACTTCTTTTTCGCGCCGGCGTTTCAGGCGCTCTTCCGATTGATCGACGCACCATTCGAGAAGGCGCGTGGCCTGCTGCGGGCTATCGGCCAGCCAATGATCGAACGCGTCGCGCACGGCCGTCTCGACGATTTTTGTGGCATCAGTGGTCGCGAGTCTGTCCTTGGTTTGTCCCTGGAACTCGGGTTCGCGAATGAAAATCGACAGCATTGACGCCGCCGTTCCCATCACGTCTTCCGACGTAATCTGCGCCGCCTTCTTGTTGTTCGTCAGTTCGCCGTAGGCACGCAGACCTTTGTAGAGCGCTTGCCGCAAGCCGTTCTCATGCGTGCCGCCTTCGGCCGTTGGAATGGTGTTGCAATACGACGTCGAGAAACCGTCTTCGTCGGCAATCCAAGCGCAGGCCCACTCGACGTTGCCGTGTCCGTTTTGTTTTTTGATGTTGCCGGCGAAAATATCCTTGGTGACCTTGGTCTGGCCCTCGATGGTTTCGGTCAGATAGTCGGAGAGACCGCCCGGGAAATGGAAGACCGCTTCTGCCGGCGTATCGTCCTTGATGAGTTCGGGATCGCACTTCCAGCGGATTTCGACGCCGCCGAAGAGATACGCTTTCGACCGCGCCATCTTGAGCAGTCGCGCAGGCTTAAAGGCGCAGCCCTTGCCGAAGATTTTGTCGTCCGGCTTGAAGCGCACTTTGGTGCCGCGCCGGTTCATGATGGAGCCGAGCTTTTCGAGCTTGGTCTGCGGTTCGCCGCGTGAGAACACCATGCGGTAGAGCTGCTGGTCGCGCGCCACCTGAACTTCAAGCGTTTCCGACAACGCGTTGACCACCGAGACGCCGACGCCGTGCAAACCGCCGGACGTATTGTAAGCCTTGCTGTCGAATTTGCCGCCGGCGTGCAGGATGGTCATGACGACTTCGAGCGCGCTTTTGGTTTTGAATTTGGGGTGCGGGCCAACGGGAATGCCGCGCCCGTTGTCGGTGACAGACAGGAAGCCGTCTGTTGAAAGCTCAACCTCGATCCAGGATGCGTGCCCGGCGACGGCTTCGTCCATGGAGTTGTCGATCACCTCGGCGAACAGGTGGTGCATGGCTTTTTCGTCCGTGCCGCCGATGTACATGCCGGGGCGGCGGCGCACGGGCTCGAGCCCTTCCAGGACTTCGATGTGATCTTCGGAGTAGCCGGCAGATTCGGCAGATCGTTTCGCACGCGACGATTTATCGGTCATCTCGCTCTCAAGGTCGGAGAATAGGTCGCTCAGAGGTTTGGCCATGCGGGCGTGTTCCGGTTGACGTGCGGCGGCCAAGCTGGATCGAGCTTTGAGGCTCGACTAGCAAACAGCGGCACGCACAACGAGGCCGCTTTCGGCCGCACAGGCGAATCTGATGGGGATGTTATAGCGCGTTCAGGCGGCGCGCGACTATGCCTGAAGCGGACTTGTGGCCGCACGGCAACGCCCAGAGTTCGTTATATGTGTTTGTTAAAGTCCAACATTATCAATCAGCCTTGTTTTGCCAAGCCACACCGCCGCGAGGATGCGCAGGGGTCTTCCGGACGTGGCATCGGCGGTCTGAAGCGTTTCGGCGTCGCGCACCTCGGCATAATCGATTTTTTGAAAGCCCGCGGCCTTGATCTTGAGCTTGGCGTTGGCAACCGAACTCACGATATCGCCGCCGCCGCCGATGCGTTCGGCGAGTTCGGATAAAGCCGCATAAAGCCGTGGCGCGATCTCGCGTTCCTCTGGGGTCAAATAGGCGTTGCGCGAAGACATGGCGAGGCCGTCTTTGTCGCGCCGGGTGGGGGCACCGGTAATTTTCAGCGGCAGATTGAGATCGCGCACCATCTGCAGCAGTACGCACAACTGCTGATAGTCCTTCTGTCCGAAGATCGCGACGTCGGGCGTCACTTGGCTGAACAACTTGCAGCACACGGTCGCGACGCCGCCAAAATGGTGCGGGCGGACTGCGCTCTCAAGTCCTTCGGCCGCGCTGCCGGGTGTAACACGCGTCGAAAACCCTTCCGGATACATTTCCGCGACGCTGGGTGCCCAGACAAGATCGCAGCCGGAGGTGGAGAGCTTTTTCAAGTCGCCCGGTTCGTCGCGCGGGTAGCGGGCCAGATCTTCGTTGGGTCCAAACTGCGCGGGGTTGACGAAAATGGAGACCACAACCTTGTCGGCCTTCTTGGCGGCGAGCTTCACAAGCGACAAATGCCCTTCGTGGAGCGCGCCCATTGTGGGTACGAGAGCAATCGATTTGCCCGAATCGCGCCACTTGGCGGTCTGCTTGCGCAAATCGCCGACTGTGCGGATAATTTTTATCTTCTCGCCCATCTTTATTACACCCAAGTCTCAGCCTTCCGTTTGCCGTCAAGGGGGTATTCGTGCGCGGCTTCTGGGCGCTCCGTCAAGGGGCCCCATTGGTCATGGTAATCTGGTAGTCTCTGGCACACATACGAATCGTGTGCGTTCTCCATTGCCCTTTGAAGGAGACTGCATGGCCTCGGCCTTGAAGCGCGACTCGACCTCAGCGGCCCAAGTTCTGCCCGCCCGGGACGAAATCGCTGCCCATTATTTGATGGACGAGCACCGCCTCGCCGGCGGTTTGATCGAGCGCGCCGTTTTCACCGAAGACGAGCGGCGCCGGGCGAGCGAATACGCACGCCGTTTGGTTCACGCCGCGCGCCTCAACAAGGGCAAGCACGCAGGCATCGACGCCATCATGCACGAGTATGGGTTGGCATCCGACGAAGGCGTCATTCTCATGTGCCTCGCGGAAGCGTTGCTACGCATTCCGGATAGCGAGACGGCGGACGATTTTATTGCCGACCAGATTTCGGGCGGCGCATGGGAAAAGCATCTCGGCGCGTCCGAAAGCCTGTTCGTCAACGCTTCGACCTGGGGCCTGATGTTGACCGGGCGCATCGTCAAGCTGCGCGACGCCAAAGGAAGCAATCCGCTTCAATCGATGAAGCGGCTGGTGGCCCGCTCGGGCGAACCCGTTATTCGTCAAGCGGTGCGCCACGCAGTCAAGCTCCTCGGCGACCAGTTTGTGCTTGGCACAACGATCCAAGGCGCGCTTCTTCGTGCCAAGCCCATGGAAGCCAAGGGTTACCGGTTTTCCTACGACATGCTGGGCGAGGCCGCTCGTTCCGAGCGCGATGCCGAGCGCTATTATCAACGCTACATGGACGCCATCGAGGCGGTTGGCGCAGCCGCAGGCCCGTTCAAAGACGCGAATTTCGAAGCGATTTTCGCTCGGCCTTCCATCTCGGTCAAGCTCTCAGCGCTGCATCCGCGTTTTGAACCGGGCAAAGAAAAACGGCTCGCGTCCGAGTTAAGCCCGAAGCTGTTGACGCTTGCGCGGGCGGCGCGCGCCAAGGGTCTTGGCCTCACCATTGATGCCGAGGAACAAGACCGGCTCGATCTGACAGCACAGTTGTTTGGCGAAACGCTGCTCAATCTCGCGCTCGACGGCTGGCATGGTCTGGGCCTTGCCGTGCAGGCTTACGGCAAGCGCGCAATTCCCTTGTTGCGCTGGGTGCGCCGACTTGCCGAGCAATCGAGTAAGCGCATTCCCATCCGCCTTGTCAAAGGCGCCTATTGGGATAGCGAAATCAAATGGGCTCAGGAGCGCGGGCTTTCGGACTATCCGGTGTTCTCGCGCAAACTTCACACCGACGTTTCTTATCTCGCCGCAATGCGCTTTCTGATTACAGATCCGGTTTCATTTTTTCCGCAGTTTGCGACGCATAATGCCCACGCCATCGCTTCGGCGCGTGTTGCGGGAAGTGCCGTGCCATATGAATATCAGCGCCTGCACGGCATGGGAGAGGCACTCTACGAAGAAGTTCTGGCGGACGAAAAGTCGGCGCGGCCGGTCCGGATCTATGCCCCTGTTGGCGGGCACGAAGATTTGCTCGGCTATCTGGTGCGACGCCTGCTCGAGAACGGGGCCAATACGTCTTTTATCAATCGCTTGGCGGACGAAGACACCCCCGTTGGCGACATCATCGCCGATCCGGCGGAAATTGCAGAACGCGAACGCGTTGCAGGCGACCGCAAGCCTTTGATGACGCGGCCGCGCGAGATTTATCTACCTTTGCGCAAAGCAAGCGCCGGGTTGGCGTTGACGGAGACCGGGACACGCAACGCGCTCCTCAATGACATTGCAAAAGTGCTGAAAGCGCCGTTGGCAGCCGGACCGATCGTCAATGGCGCGGCGACGACGGGAGGGGACGCCGCGTCGCCCACATCGTCCCCCCACGACCGGCGCGAGCGGGTGGGAACCGTACGCCTGGCTACGCCCGCGCAACTCGAAGAGGCAATCGCCTCGGCGTCAAGCGCTGCGCATCGCTGGGACGTGACGGAAGCAGGCCAGCGCGCGCGCATCCTCGAACTCGCGGCAGATCTCTTTGAGCGCGACCGTGCCGTCCTCATGGCATCTCTGGTGCGGGAAGCAGGGAAGACGCTGGATGCGGCGCAGGCTGAGTTGCGCGAAGCCGTCGATTATCTGCGTTATTACGCGACCGAAGCGCGGCGGCTTTTTGCCGGGCCCGTCGTACTCAACGGGCCGACAGGGGAAGAAAACTTCCTTACGCTGCGCGCGCGCGGGCCTTTTGCGTGCATCAGTCCGTGGAACTTCCCGCTCGCCATCTTTACCGGGCAGGCCGCGGCGGCACTTGCCGCCGGAAATCCGGTGGTCGCGAAACCTGCCGAGCAGACGCCCATTACGGCCTTTCTTGCCGTTAAGCTCCTGCACGAGGCGGGCGTGCCCAAGGACGTGCTGCAACTCGTGACTGGAGCCGGAAAGCTTGGCGACGCACTGGTGCGAGACAACCGGATTTGCGGTGTCGCTTTCACAGGATCTAGCGAGACGGCTTGGCTCATCCAGCGCGCGCTTGCCGACCGGCGTGGTGCCATCGTTCCGTTCATCGCGGAGACCGGCGGGGTCAACGCCATGATCGCCGACTCAAGCGCATTGCCCGAGCAAGTGGTGCGCGATGCCGTTCACTCGGCTTATGACAGTGCCGGGCAACGCTGCTCGGCGGCGCGCGTGTTATTTCTACAAGACGATGCCGGCCCGCGCGTCAAGGCCATGCTCACCGGGGCCATCGAAGCGCTCGATATCGGCGATCCGCTCGATTTTGCAACCGACATCGGCCCTGTTATAGATGAAGCTTCACAAGACGTGCTCGAAGGCCATAAGGTGCGCATGGAACGCGAGGCGCGCGCCATTATCGATCTGCCGGTGCCGGAAAGCTGCCGGGCCGGAACCTATGTGACGCCGGCACTTTATGAGATCGACCGGCTATCGCGGCTTGAGAGAGAAGTGTTTGGTCCCATCCTGCATGTGATCCGATACGATCGCGGGCATCTTGATCGGGTCGTTGCCGCGCTGAACGCGACCGGCTACGGGCTGACACTTGGCTTACATTCGCGCATCGAGAGCACTGCAGACTATGTCGCCGAGCATGCGCGCGTCGGCAATCTTTACGTCAATCGCAATCAAATCGGTGCCGTGGTCGGGGTGCATCCCTTCGGCGGCGAGGGATTATCCGGGACAGGTCCAAAGGCCGGCGGCCCCAACTATTTGCTGCGCTTCGCAACCGAGCGCACGCGCTCGACAGATATCACGGCGACGGGGGGCAATTACACGCTGCTTTCAGGACAGAACTGACCCGCAGCTGCTGGCGAAATAGACCGGCCGCCGCAAGCCGATACTTGCGCCGGCCGGAATAGTAATTGTATGGCGATGGCTTAGTGCGCTGCTGCGCCTTTTTCTACGCCGTTCTTCAAACTGTTGTCATTTCTGACGACGGACCGCTTCGACATATCGTCTGTATAGCGCAGCGCGCCCTTGATCTTTGCGCCTTCTTCGGCCGAGAAGCTCTGATGTTGGATTTCGCTGTCGACGTCGGCGCTCTTCTCGAGGCGGACCTTTTTGGCGATCATGATGCCCTTGGTTGAACCGCGCACCACGACTTCATCTGCTTCGATGCCGCCTTCAACGAAGGCCCCGGCGTCGATGATGAGCATTTTGCATTTGATGTTGCCGATGACTTTGCCGCGGATCAAGATGTCGGCTTCGCTTTCGAGGTCGCCCTTCATGGTCAGCCACTCGTTGATAATCGAGTAGTTGGCGTCTGCCGTGTTGGCGTAGGCCGAGGGGGTGAGTGCGGCCGGTGTGCCAACAGTCTTGTCGTTGTCGCCGACAAGGTAGGGTGTGCCGTCGGGTTTCTTGTTGAACATAGTCAAGCCTCTCTAGGTGGTTTACTGCTGCCCGACCACTGCAATCAGCATACCAATTAACGTTTTGAGCGGCCGAGTCTTAATGGATGGAATTCGTAAACGCGGATGAGGGACGTCTGTTCGCGCGTGTTAATCATGCTAAGTTTGGCAGAATTCCGAGCGCGTTTCCCGCTAAAAAAGGTTACTCACATGATCGATCTCTATGCCGCCGCGACGCCAAACACCTGGAAAGTATCGATAGCACTCGAAGAGATGGGCTTGCCCTATACGGTACACAAAGTTGATTTGGGGGCGGGCGAACAGAAGAAGCCGGAATACTTGAAGATCAATCCAAACGGACGCACGCCAACGATCGTCGATCGCGGCAATGGGGATTTCGCGGTGTTCGAAAGTGGCGCCATTCTCATGTATTTGGCCGAAAAGACAGGCCAGCTCATGCCGAGGGACCCTAAAAAGCGCTCTGAAGTCATCCAGTGGCTCATGTTTCAGATGGGCGGCACCGGCCCCATGCAGGGACAAGCCAACGTCTTTTTCCGTTACTTTCCCGAAAAAATCCCTTCCGTCATCGCCCGGTACCAAAACGAGACGAAGCGCATCTATGGGGTGCTCGATACCCGGCTGAAGGATCGCGAGTGGCTAACGGACGACTACTCGATTGCCGACATCGCGCATTGGTCGTGGGTCCGCATTCACTGGTGGGCGGGCGTCGATATCGACGATCTGCCGAACTTAAATCGCTGGATGGCAACGATGGCGGCGCGCCCGGCGTGCCAGCGCGGCGTGGTCGTGCCCGAACCCTTCGCGGCGGACGACGTTGTCTCCATGGCGCAGAAAATCATTCAGAAGTGATGTGTGGCCGCGTGAGGGCCAGACTTCCAGGAGCCAGACTTCCAGGATCCAGACTTACTCGGCCGACATGACGAAGCAATCAAACGACTGCGCACGTAGTTTCTGACATGTTGCAGCCGCGCTATTGGCGTCGAAACCGCGGAAGCGTGCGCGGAAAACTTGGCGTCCGGCCTTTGCGACAGGATGTGTGACGGACGGATAGCGCGCCAGCAAATCCCCGGTCTTGGCTTGCACGGCATTGAGGCTGCGCTGCGCCTCGTCAACGCTGGCATAGGCGCCGATCTGAATTTCAAACCGGCCTGCGCTTGTTGGTTGAGTACCGGCTGCTGATGGCTGCAAGGCTGCAACTTTCTGTTCCGGCGCGGATCGCAGTGCTGCAGCCTGGGCTTCAAGGCTCGATGGTGACATGCCGCGTTGAACCGGCACTGGGGCAGCTTTCGCAGCAGCAGGACGCGGGCGCTGTGCTGGGGCGGATGGCTTGGTTAGGCTGGCCGTGATGAGTTTTGCGGGTGCCCCTGCGGACTTCGACATCTCAGGCCGTGCAACGGCTGCGGGGGGTGCCACCACGGGTGCCGCCTCTGGTTCAGCGGCCGGTTCGGGCGCTGGTTCAACCACCGGTTTGGGCGGCACGACATCGCCGGCACCAAGCATGGACATTTGCGCGCTATCGCTCTCTGGGCGTGACGCAGCCGGCATGTTCTTCTCAACGATTGTTTCCCTGACGAGCATCGCAAGCTCATCCGGCGCCATATCGGTCGTCTCGTCTGGATTTGGCGCGGGCCGCTTGGTTTTCTGGCGCGGTTCCACCATGACGCGGCGCACGCGCGCAACTTCAACAGGAGCAGGCGCAACAGCCTCGGCAAGCGGAGTTTCGAGTACTGCTTCGGGTGCAACGGCCGTTTCTGTTACCGGCTCGGGTGCGGGCTGGTCTTGCGGCGTCTGTTCTTCTACCGCCTCAGGCGCAGGCGCCGCAACCGCAACGGGCGCGGGTTTCGGCATGGGCTGTGGCACAACCACTGCGACTTGAGCAGGTGCTTCAACCACTGGCGCAGGCTTGGGCTTAGGCGCCGGGCGGGCGGCAATCTTCGGCTCCGACTTGAGTTTGGAAATCAGGATCGGCGCGGGTTTGCGTGTTTTCAAAGTCGAGGCGCGTGTCAAGGTGCGCGTCAAAAGTGTTCGCATCTCGCCGTTGCGGCACGCGGCGCTCGAACCGCCGAATACCGCGCCGACGAGATGGCGTCCGCCGCGGCGGAAAGACGTGACGAGATTGAAACCCGACGCCCGCGTGTACCCGGTCTTGATACCGTCGATCCCGGCGAAGTGGTTCATCAAAGTGTTGTGGTTGCGCAGCGAGGCGCCATTGTAGCGGAACGTGCGCAGTGCAAAGAGGGGGTAGTGTTGCGGGAAGTCATCCTGCAAGCGCAGCCCGAGCGTGATCATGTCGCGCGCCGTCGTCACTTGATCGGGATCGGGAAGGCCGGACGCGTTCTCGAAATTCGTATTCGACATCCCGAGTGCCTTGGCCTTGGCATTCATCAGGCGCACGAAATTGGCTTGCGACCCGCCGATCTTTTCAGCGAGCGCCGCGGCCACGTCGTTGGCGGATTTGGTGATGAGCGCGCGGACGGCATCGCCCACGGAAATTTCTTCTCCAACTTCGAGATCCAAGTTCGAAGGCGGCGCGGAGGCGGCTTCGGAGCTGACCTTGACCGGGCTCGCAAACGATAACCGGCCCGATTCAACCGTCTCGAATGTCAGATAGAGCGTCATCATCTTGGTGAGAGACGCCGGATGGCGGCGCTCGTCGCCGTCGTCGTTGTGGAGAACCGCGCCGGTGTTGGCGTCAATGATCATGGCGGCATGACGGGGAGCCGCACTATGGCGTTGCCGCGCTTCAGCTGGCCGGGAAAAACCGGGCACAGCGGCTAAGCACGCCAAAACGCACGCAAATACAGCCAAACGCCGCAACAAAACCGCCGCTTCCCTCTACCGCCCCGCGTCCGGCCCGCTGGCCAAACTTGAGGCATGCCATCTTTTTTGGCTCGCGGTTGCCATCTTCACGTCCGCGATGCCGGCCCCAACCCGTTTTGGGTAGTAACCATTGTTTTGGGGCACCTTTTGGGCACGCAACCGCGTGCTTGTCAGGGACACACCGGGCGGAACGGTAACTGAAAGGGGCTGACTTACGGTTAAGTGACATGGTTAACGAAGGACTTAGTTTTCAACCGATAAGTCCATTTTGCGCTGCACAAAGGGTGTTGTAAGTATGGTTAAGACGCGCAATGCTCAGGCCCGGTTAGAAGGAGAGCGGCTTAGTTTATTGAGAGAGAAGGGGTAACCGTCATGATCAATGGTTTCGACGACGTGCAGAAATTGGGGCAGTCGAACGTCGATAACGCCATGAAGGCGTGGGGCGAGTGGAGCCGCAACTGGCAGGCCGTGGCATCCGAGATGAGCGACTATTCCAAACGCTCATTCGAGGATAGCGCTACAACGTTTCAAAAGCTCATGGGAGCAAAAAGCCTGGATCAGGCCGTTGAGATACAGTCGAGTTACGCACGCCGCGCCTATGAGCAGTATGTTCAGGAAATGAACAAGATCGGCACGATGTACGCCGGCATCGCCAAAGATGCCATGAAGCCGGTCGAGCGCATCATGCAGCCGGGGCACTCCGGGGCGCAGCGCTAACGGCGCTCGCGCCGCAAGATACTGCGGCATGCGGGCCACGTTTACCGCTAAATCCCGTGTGCTTCAGCCTTGCCTAATTCCTAGGCCGAACGTTATTCCTAGATCGAACGTAGCCGCTGGCGTTCGTACGCACCGGTCCATACCGCCGTGCGGGCACAATTTGTGCCAATCGCGGCTCATGAGCATTCGCACCTTACGTTGCACTCGGCGCCGCCCCAAAAAGGCGCTAGACTGCCGGTAATGGGGCTTGTCTTTCTTATCGCCGCACTTTCTCGCATCATTGTAATCGAAACGCGGAACCGCCATCTACGCACAGCGTCACTTGGGACTATAACAGCGAATGTCGAACACATGGATTAAGCAACAGAGCCGGGTGCACGCAATGGCGGAACGGGATGGCCAGCGCCGCGGCAACGGCAGCGACGACGAAGGCCGCACCAGCGTCGTTACCAAAACGAAACCAAAAACCAAGAAGCCGAGCCTTTATAAAGTCCTACTGTTGAACGACGACTATACGCCGATGGAGTTTGTGGTTCTGGTGCTGCAACGCTTTTTTGGCAAGGGACACGAAGATGCGACCAGAATCATGCTCCATGTTCATCAAAAGGGCGTCGGGATCTGTGGCGTCTACACTTATGAAGTTGCTGAAACCAAGGTGACGCTAGTCATGGATTTTTCACGCCAGCATGGCCATCCTCTGCAATGCACCATGGAGAAAGAGTAGGATTGACTTGACGTCTCTTTCAAAAAATCTCGAAGCAACTCTGCATCGCGCGCTGGAATACGCCAACGTGCGGCGCCACGAATTCGCGACACTCGAACATTTGCTGCTCGCACTCGTCGACGATCGCGATGCGGCCGCCGTCATGCGCGCCTGCACCGTCGATATCGATCAGTTGCGCAACCGGCTGGTCGAATACCTCGACAACGAGTTGAGCCCCATCGTTTCCAAGAACGCGCGCGACGCGCAGCCGACCAACTCGTTCCAGCGCGTCGTGCAGCGCGCCATCGTGCATGTGCAAACCTCGGGCCGGGAAGAAGTGACTGGCGCCAACGTGCTCGTCGGCATTTTCTCCGAGCGCGAGAGCCATGCCGCGTACTTCCTGCAAGAGCAGGACATGACGCGCTTCGACGCCGTCCAATATATCGCGCACGGGATTGCTAAGCGGCCCGGTATGTCGGAGCCCCGCTCCGTGCGCGGCGCAGAAGAAGATACTTCAGGCGAGGGTGATGAGATCAAAAAGCCCGGCGACGCGTTGACCGCGTATTGCGTCAATCTCAACAAGAAGGCGCGTGACGGCAAGATCGATCCATTGATCGGCCGCGAGCAGGAAGTCATGCGCACCATTCAGGTGCTGTGCCGCCGCCAGAAGAACAATCCGCTGTTCGTCGGCGATCCGGGCGTTGTCAAGACGGCGATTGCCGAAGGCCTGGCGCGCAAGATCATCCGCGGCGAAGTGCCGGAAGTCTTGAAGGGCTCGACCATCTTTTCACTCGACATGGGCGCGCTGCTGGCCGGCACGCGCTATCGCGGCGATTTCGAAGAGCGGCTCAAGGCCGTCATGAAAGAGATCGAGAACTACGACGGCGCCATCCTGTTCATCGACGAAATCCACACCGTCATCGGTGCCGGTGCGACGTCGGGCGGCGCTATGGATGCGTCCAACCTTTTGAAGCCCGCGCTGCAATCGGGCACGCTGAAGTGCATCGGCTCGACGACCTACAAGGAATACCGCCAGCACTTTGAAAAAGACCGCGCGCTCGTGCGCCGGTTCCAGAAAATCGACGTGAAAGAACCGACCGTCGAAGACACGATCGAGATCCTCAAGGGCCTCAAGACGGTGTTTGAGGACTATCACAAGCTGAAGTACACGAACGAAGCCATCAAGGCGGCGGTCGAGCTTTCGGCTAAGTACATCCACGACCGCAAGCTGCCCGACAAGGCGATCGACGTGATCGACGAGTCGGGCGCGTCGCAAATGCTGGTGCCGGAAGGCAAGCGCAAGAAAAAAATCACTGTCAAGGAGATCGAGGCGACGGTCGCCACCATGGCGCGTATTCCGCCGAAGACGGTCACCAAGAGCGACGCCGAAGTGCTCGGCAACCTTCAGCGCGATTTGAAGCGGCTGGTGTTCGGTCAGGACAACGCCATTAGCGCGTTGACGAGCGCGATCAAGCTGGCGCGTGCCGGCCTGCGCGAACCGGAAAAGCCCATCGGCTGCTATCTGTTTTCAGGACCAACCGGCGTCGGCAAAACGGAAGTGGCGAAGCAACTCGCCAACCTCATGGGCGTCGAACTGCTGCGCTTCGACATGTCGGAATACATGGAAAAGCACACTGTCTCGCGCCTCATCGGCGCGCCGCCGGGCTATGTCGGCTTCGACCAGGGCGGATTGCTGACAGACGGCATCGATCAGCATCCGCACTGCGTGCTGCTGCTTGATGAAATCGAGAAGGCGCATCCGGATTTGTTTAACATTCTGTTGCAGGTCATGGACCACGGCAAGTTGACCGACCACAACGGCAAGGCCATCGACTTCCGCAACGTCGTGCTCATCATGACGACGAACGCGGGCGCCTCCGAAATGGCCAAGCCTGCGATGGGTTTCAACCGCACCAAGCGCGAGGGCGAGGACACGGAAGCCGTGAACAAGATGTTCACGCCCGAGTTCCGCAACCGGCTCGATGCGGTCGTACAGTTTGCAGGTCTGCCGCCCGAGATCATCACCAAGGTGGTCGAGAAGTTCATTTTCCAGCTGGAAGCGCAGCTGGCGGATCGCGGCGTTTCGATTGAGCTATCGGACGAAGCCGCGCGCTGGATCGCGGAAAAGGGCTACGACGAAAAGTTCGGCGCAAGGCCTTTGGCGCGCGTTATCCAGGAGTACATCAAGAAGCCGCTCGCGGAAGAGCTGCTGTTTGGCAAGCTCGAGCACGGCGGCACGGTCAAGGTGCTGGTCTCCGGCAAGGGCGACGAGCGTGCGCTGGCGTTCGACTATATCCCTGGCGATCCGTCGAAACGGCGCAATCCGGAAGACGACGAGGACGACGGCCCGCAAACCGTGCTGGCGGACGCCACGCCGAAGAAGGCGCTGCCAGGGCCAAAGGACAAGGCCGATAAGCCGAAGTCGTCGGGTGCCGTGCCGCCGGTGCCGAGGCGGAAGAAGGAAGATTGAACCAATTTCGAAACACGCCTCTACACGTGTAACTGCAGAAACGCCGGGCAATGGTGCTCGGCGTTTTTTGTTTTGGCGCGACGGCGCTATTAGCGGCCAGAAGCGGCCGTTCACGATGGTCCCGTGTGTTTTGGGGGTGCCTGATTTCCCAAAGTATTGAACAATGGAATCATGGGATAGAGGTCCAATCCACCAGATCTGTGAGGCAGGACGATGGAACTTATTGTCGAGCATGTGTGGGACGAACTCAGGCGCTATTGGGTCAACGGTCCCAGATTTGTAGCGGTGGCCTACTATTCGAGTGATGAGAACCTAAAGTACGAGCTAGGCGACGTCCTGATCGTGAATGCGAGTGACACCGCGATCCGTACTGGACAAACAAACGCGAGCGCCCTCCGAAGGGCTCATTCCAGTGGCGCGAGAGTGTTCTCACATCCAAATCTGCACGCAAAACTTTATGCTTTAGGTTCCCATCTACTCGTCGGCTCGGCAAATTCATCACTTAATTCGCGACACGGGGTGATCGATTGCCTGGGTCACTCCGATGATCCCTACACCGTTTCCAGAGCAAGAAGCTTTGTGGATGGACTTGGAAGCGTCTCTGACGAAGTGGACGACCATTTTCTCACGCGAATTGAAGCTTTTCCTGTTGAATCCAAACAGTACACTCCAATGCCTCGCAGACCGCCTCCCGACGCGTCGCCTCCACATTGCTGGCTGCTTGGAATGCATCCAGCAGACTACCCTGGCGATGAGAGCGAATTAAGTGATGATATTGAAGCCACGGAGGGCACGCTTGAAAAAGGCGAGACGGCTGAATGGTTCTGGTGGCCTAAATCAAATTCGAGGTTCTATCGAGAAGCGAAGATTGGAGACCTATTCGTGACGATCTGGCGCCAGAGGCCTGATAAGGAAGTCGCTAGGGGTGTAAAAGTCTACATGCCAAGGATCATTCAGCGGATTACAATTGCAGAGAACGATAAGCGCCGAGTCTATCATTTCGCAGAAGGCGATGTCGCAGACGCTAGGGCGTTAACGTGGCGACAATTCCTGAGACTGGCTTCGCAAGTTGGATGGGAGCAGCAGATCACGGTAAAGAGTGCCCGGGCAATCCCGCAGCAGCACGTTCAGTCGCTCTGCAAGTTCTGGCCAATTAAATAAGTCAGATGACTATAATGGGGGAGATGCTATGACGCCGCCGAGATGCCCACCCACCTCATACCCTCAAAACCAGCTTCCCATTATTCCCGCTCGTGCGACCGGTGTCTGACCCTTCAGGTCTGACACCGCGAAAGAACAGTGTTCGTTTGGACCGGTGTCAGACGCATCACGCCGGAGGCGTGTCTCCGACACGACGGGTCAGACACCATGCCGCCAGTGCTGTTCGCAAATCAAAACGCCGGGCAATGGTGCCCGGCGTTTTTTGTTTAGCCGATCAGCACCGGCGCTTTGCCGAGCAGGCTGCGGTCGGCCACTTGCTTCACCAGAAAATCCGCGACATCGGCGCGCGAGATGAAGCCGCCGCGCCAGTCTTTCATTTCAGTGAGAACGTGGTAGCGCCCGGTGGCCGCACCGTTGGTCAGTCCGCCGGGGCGCGCGATGGTCCAATCGAGGCCGCTCTTGGCGATGATGTCCTCGGCAATGTCTTTGTCGGCATAGACCCGCTGGAGCACGAGCGGAAACAGCAGATTGTCGTAGAGAAAGCCGATGCGCCCACGGCTATTCCCGGCTCCAGCGCCCGTCACCGCAATCAAGCGTTTGACGCCGGCAGCTTTCATCGCATCGATCAGAACGCGCGTGGATGCCGAAAACAGCTTTGTTCCGAAGATGAAATCATTGGGCGACGCAACGCCGAGCGACTGAATGACGGCATCTACGCCGTTCAGCGCTTTATCAATATCGCTGCGAGACAGCGCGTCGCTCGGAATTTTGACGAGCCGCGCATCGGTGATTGCAATGCCAGCCGCCGAGCGCGCAAACGCGCGGACGGAGTGACCCGCGGCCAGCGCGACCTTGACGGTCTCAAGCCCAATCCCCTTGCTCGCGCCGATGATGAGTATGGTGGCCATGACGTTACAAATCCTCTGGCGTCAGCCCCGTTCGCCGTTTTCGAGTTGATCGGCAAGTACCCGCAAAGCCAGCGTCTCGGCTCTAGCCATGGCCACTCCCTGCGTTGCCCCATAGGCAAGCTCGCCCGGAAGTTCTGGCACTTCGGCGATCCATCGGCCATCCGCTTCAAGTTCGGTTTCAATCGTGAGTTTCATGGAACTATCATAGCAGATAGCGGCTGAACGCGCCAACATTTGCAGTAGCCAGTGTCTGACACCTTCTGCCGGAGGCAGGCAAGAAGCGAAGGTTGGGGACCATTTCGCCGCTGCAATCGATCAACGCCGGGTCCACGGCACGGCGATTTGAATTTGGAGCTACAACCGTTCAAGCAAGGCTTGCCTCGAATCGCAAATCAGTCGATCTTCGCTTCATCGCTGAAGCAGCTTTGTATCGCGTCGCGCTGTGCCGCGCTCTACCCCCCCCAGAGCGTTAAGCGACGAACAGAATGAGCTTCGTCCGTGTTCATTCTGTCACCAGGGCCCAGCAGACTTAGTCTGGCCCGGAAAGGAGCAGTCCCCCAGACTGCTCCTTTTCTTATTTCTAGCCGCGCATAACATTTGCGCCGCGCCACTGCCTTCACACCTTCAACACCAGCTTCCCATTGTTCGCGCTCGTATAGAGCAGATTGAGCACGTCCGGATACGCGTCGATGCCGCCGGTGCGCACGTCTTCGCGGATTTTGAGTTTTCCGGCTTTGTGCCAGGCGCCGAGTTCGCGGATAGCTTCCGGCACGCGGTCGGCCCAATCGAACACGATGAATCCGCGCATGGTGAGGCGCTGCGTCAGCACCACGCGCAAATTTTTAGGGCCCTCTGGGACTGACGTCGCGTTATAGGCCGAGATAAAACCGCACACAGGAATGCGCCCGAAGAGGTTCATCTGCAGCAGCACGGTGTCGAGAATTTCGCCGCCGACGTTTTCGAAATAGACATCGATGCCATTGGGCGCGGCGTCTTTGAGTTCGCCCGCAAGATTGCCACCCTTGTAGTCGACGCAGGCGTCAAAGCCCAACTCTTCGACCACGTAGCGGCATTTTTCCGCTCCGCCCGCGATGCCGACAGCGCGGCATCCTTTCAACTTGGCGATCTGCCCAACGAGCGAGCCGACGGCGCCCGACGCCGCCGAGACGACGACGGTCTCGCCGGGCTGGGGTTTGCCGACATCCAGCAAGCCGAAGTAGGCGGTCCAGCCCGGCATGCCAAGGCCGCCGGTCCAGCGCTCGAGCGGCGCGAGCGAGGTATCCACTTTGACGATACCTTTGCCGTCGCTGATTGCGTACTGCTGCACGCCGATGACGCCCTGCACGGCGTCGCCGATCTTGAAATCCGGATGGTTGGAGGCGTCCACGTGTCCTGCCGCGTAAGCACGCATGACGGAGCCTAGCGGCACGGGCGCGACGTAGCTTTTCCCCTCGTTCATCCACCCGCGCATGGCCGGATCGAGCGAGATGAATTCGATTTTGATGCGGAACTGGTTTGGCCCTGGCGTTGGCACGGGCTCGTTCGCGAATTCGAAGATGTCCCGCGTGACAAGGCCCGGCTTTGGCCGCTTCATCAGTTTGCAGACGCGATTGGTGGTCATTGTTGGTGGCTCCTTCGGCGCGGGCAGCGCGCGCATGTCCCTCTCCCCATGCGCTGCACTTGCATGGGGAGAGGGTTGGGGTGAGGGGCGGCCGCTTGTTCGAAACTGTTGCCGCCCCTCACCCTAGCCCTCTCCCCGTATAGGACGGGGAGAGGGGATCAGAGCAACGCCTTTCTCATCTTGTCCGCATTAGC
>JANMNH010000072.1:0-37608 GCA_031373745.1 Hyphomicrobium sp.
GCTAAGGCCGTCGCCGCCGCCAAAAAAGTCGCGTAATCCGGGAGATCCTCAGTCATGGCCATCTTTATCAACGAGAATACCCCGATCCTGATCCAGGGCTTTACCGGCCGCATCGGCACGTTTCACGCTCAGGAAATGATCGACTACGGCACCAACGTGATTGGCGGCGTTACGCCCGGCAAGGGCGGAACAACCCATCTCGGCCGTCCGGTCTTCAACACCGTCAAAGGCGCGGTTGAAGAAGCGGGAGCCGAAGCCTCAATCGTGTTCGTGCCGCCGCCCTTCGCGGCCGATGCGATCATGGAAGCAGCCGACGCCGGCATCAAGTACTGCGTTTGCATCACCGACGGCATTCCGGCTCAGGATATGATCCGCGTGAAGCGGTACATGCGCCGCTACAAAAAAGAAAACCGTATGATTCTGACCGGGCCTAACTGTGCCGGCACAATCTCGCCCGGCAAGGCCATGCTCGGAATTATGCCAGGCCACATTTATTTGCCGGGCCGCGTTGGCATCGTCGGCCGCTCCGGCACGCTCGGGTACGAAGCCGCCGAACAATTGAAGAATCTCGGCATCGGTGTTTCGACCTCGGTTGGTATCGGCGGCGATCCGATTAATGGATCTTCGCACCGTGACGTCATCGAGCATTTCGAAAACGACCCCGGCACCGACGCCATTTTGATGATCGGCGAAATCGGCGGACCTCAGGAGGCCGAAGCTGGTATCTGGTCGAAAGCGCACGGTAAGAAGCCGCTCGTTGCCTACATCGCAGGCCTCTCGGCACCGAAGGGCCGCCGCATGGGTCACGCAGGCGCGATCGTCTCGGCTTTCGGCGAGTCGGCTGCGGAAAAGGTCGATATCCTCCAGGGCTGCGGCGTCACGATTGCGGCAACGCCGTCCGAAATGGGTTCGACGATCGCAAGCGTGCTTGGGAAATCCAAGAAGGTTGCCTAGAATCAAATTGCATCCGGCTCGGTCCGCACTCCGGGCCGGAAGCAATTTTTATGCGATCGTTTGCCGGTGGCTATCCGATTGCCGGGCCGCCCCATGGCGGACCGCCGGACGGACAAGATGAAGAAATTCTGAAAGGATCTGGGCATGCAGGGCAAGGCGAAACTGGCTCAGCCGCAGAAGCTTGACGAGTTCGGCTTGCGCGACGAATTAAAACGTTTGAGAACGCAGATCCCCGACAATCCCTCGCTCAACCCGATTCTCAACGTTGCCTTCGATCTGTCGCGCCGGCTGGAAACCGGCGCGGTTGCCTACGACGAGTTGAAGTCGCTCGCCGGGCGCATCATGGACCGGGCGTGCATTCACCGCGCGCGGCGTTTGAGAGAGCGCATAGGCTATGTCGATCAAGCATCGACCATCAAGGACTTCACGAGTTACATCGAGCACAGCGCCGATGAGGCCGGCTCGCTCGAAGCGTTCGCCAGCCGCTGGCAGCGCGCCCGAACGGGGATCGTGTTGACCGCCCATCCGACCTTCGGGCTGTCGGACGCACTTTACAAACGTATGGTCGAAATCGCCGTGGCCGATCCATCGAACACGGATCTCAGCATTGGCATGCCGCACCGGCCGGCGCCCGGCGTTTCGCTGGTGCACGAACATAAGTGCGCGCAAGACGCAATCGTGAACCTGCGTAACGCTTACGAAGAACTTCTCCATGCGTTCTACAGCGTCGCAGCGCAGAAGTTTGGTGCCAAGGCTTATGCGTTGCGGCCGAAGCTGACGACGTTTGCCTCGTGGGTGGGCTACGATCTCGATGGCCGAACGGACATTGCCTGGTCGTTTTCGTTCAAAGTGCGCTTGCAGGAGAAGCGCGCGGCACTCGTCGACATTCGCGAGCGTTTCCTCAATTTGAAGCACAAACTTGGCGACGGCGACGCCGTACAGAGGGTCGCGCGCCAGCTCACCGCCAAACTCGATTTGGCGATTGCCGCCGTCGACGAGCAAGCTAAAGCGCTCGAATCCGTTGGCTCGGATGCAAAGTTACTATCGAAAGCCGCCAATCTCATCACGAAAACGGATGGCTATAATCTCACGTCCGTCGAGCCGCTCGTGGCGCTGCTTTCGTCTCTCATGGAGGCGACAGAGGCACCGCAAATGAAGCGGGCCGTCGCCGCATTGACGGGGCTCGTCGAAGCAACCGGACTTGGCTCGTCGCACATTCATCTGCGGGTCAATGCACTGCAGCTCAACAACGCGTTTCGCGCCTATGTGCACGAACCCTGGACGCGCGACTTGACCGAGCGCCAAGCGCTAGCTCGTATCGTCGAAATGATCCGGACCTGCCAGAAGGAAAGCGTAAATTTCGCGACGCTCGATCTTGAGACAGCGACGGCCATCCGGCAGTTTGCGCTCGCCGCTCAGATTTATAAGCATGTGGATCGCGAGACGCCGATCCGGTTCTTGATCGCCGAATGCGAATCTCCGGCAACGGTTCTGATTGCCGTATTTTTCGCAAAATTATTCGGCGTCGATGGCATTACAGACATCTCGCCCCTATTCGAAACGCCGTCGGGTCTGGAGAACGGCGCGCGCATCATGGAGCGTTTGATCGAGCTCGAAGCGTATCGCGACTATGTGCGCGGCCGCGGACGTCTTTCCATTCAAACCGGGTTCTCGGATGCGGGTCGGTTCATCGGGCAGATTTCGGCGACATTAGCAATCGAGCGCTATTACAACGGTCTCGCGGATATCGTTGCAAAAGCGAAACTCGACGGCGTCGAAACGGTGATCTTTTCGACTCACGGCGAGTCGATGGGGCGCGGCGCGCATCCGGACGATCTCGCAACCCGGCTGCATTATGTTTTTTCCGATGAATCCCGCCGCCGGTTCGCAAACTCCAAACTTGCCGTGAAGCACGAAACCAGCTTCCAAGGCGGCGATGGATATATGTTCTTCGGCCACCGGGCGCTGACAACGCGGGCGCTGGCCACCATCGTCATGGACGGCGAAGTGCCGGCCGCCGAAGCCGACCCATTCTACACGGACCAAAACCTCAGCCTCGACTTCTTCCTTCGTCTGAGAGGGTTCCAGCAAAGCTTGTTCGCGCACGACGGCTATCGCGCCGTGCTCGGAGCCTTTGGTCCGAACATGCTCTTCAAAACGGGATCGCGGCCTGTCAAACGGCAGGGAGAACACACGTCCGATCGCGGTAATCCGGCGCGCATGCGGGCCATTCCGAACAACGCAATCCTGCAACAGTTTGGCTACATTGCAAACGTTGTGGCGGGACTCGGGACCGGCGTTGGCGCCGATCGCGACCGATTTTCGGCTCTTGCCAAGTCCTCCCCGCGCTTGCAGACACTGCTCAAGATGATTGCGCACGGAAAGAAGCTTTCAAGCCTCAATGCCATGGGCGCCAACGCAACCGTGTTCGACGCCGGTTTCTGGGCCAGCCGCGCCTCGTGGGGCAAGGAAGAGCATCTCGAAGCCGCGTTCCGGTCTCTCGCAACCTACCTGCTTAAGGACGAGCGTTGCGGCGCAATCAATCAGCTTGTGCACCACTTGCGTTTGGACGCTATCGATCTTCACGCCATTCTCGAGGATCAAAATCTCGAAGGCGGAAAGGTACCCGACGAACACCGGCTTGAGCTCGATCTCCTGCAAGCCATCCGCCTCGCGCTGATCATGCGTATTTTTATTCTGGCGGCACAGTTGCCGCGCTTTACGCCGCAAGACGGGTTGTCTCACGACCAAGTTCTAGCGATGGCGCTCGGCCTCGAGATTCCCGACGTTATTGCCATCATGCGTCAGGCGTTTCCGCACGGCGCCAAAGATCTCGCAGGCGGCGGCGAAGCGGCATTTGACGAGCTCGCGAGCTACCGTCCGCGCGGCATAGACGATTACGGCCGGTTGGAAACGGAAATTTTTGCGCCGATGGAAGAGGCCTACGAGTTCGTGCGCGAAATCGGAACCGGCATTTCGCACCACTTTGGTGCGTTCGGCTGAGGCGATCGGGGGCTAGACTTTTCCTCGCCGCGCGGCCCGGCCGGCCTTGCCGGTCCGGCTGGAGTTTGTGCCGGGCGCCAAATCGTCTGCAGTCAAGGCGAACACCTCGCCCTGACTGGTTTCCGTATCGAGCCACAGAAACGGCAACTGCGGGTAGGCGGCTTCGAGTGCATCCCGTGCCGCGCCAACCTCGATGACAAGCGATCCGGCTGGCCTCAGATAGCGCGGTGCATCTTCGACGATGCGTTTGACAAGGTCTAAGCCGTCGGGTCCGCCGAGGTGTGCGAGTTGCGGTTCTGCCCGGTACTCAGGCGGGAATGCTGCGACGGAGTCAGCCGTCACATATGGCGGATTGGCAATGACGAGATCGAAACGCCGGTCTCCGATGGCTTCATACAAGTCAGACTTCAAGAGCGTCACGCGCTGCCCAAGGCCGTAATCGGCAACGTTGCGCTTTGCGACTTCGAGTGCATCGCTTGAGATATCGATTGCCGTAACGTGAGCATTGGGAAAAGCCAAAGCTGCGAGTATCGCGAGACATGCCGATCCCGTACAAAGCTCAAGAACAGACGTTACGCCGTCAGGGTCCGGTACGGCGGTCGAGAGCCGGTCTGCGCAAAGAAGCTCGCCGATATATGACCGAGGAACGATCACGCGCTCATCGACGTAGAATTTGTAACCTTGAATCCAGGCGCTCTGTGTCAGGTAGGGCGCGGGCTTGCGGGTGGAAACGCGCGCATTTATAATTTCGTGCAACCGTTCGCGTTCTGCCCGCGTCAGCCTGCAATCGAGCCAAGGTTCGAGATTGTCGACCGGCAGATTGAGCGTGGACAAAATGAGAAACGCCGCCTCGTCGATCGCATTGGCCGTGCCGTGCCCGTAGACAAGTTTCGCCTTGGTAAACGAACTGACGGCATGACGCAGCCAGTCTTTGAGGGTCAAGAGTTCGTCGACCGGTCCGGGGCTATGCGAGGGCATGGAGAGTGGGCCTTGTTGGCGGTTTGGCCCGCCGTTTTGCTGCCATCGGGCCCATATAGCAAGTTTTAGGGACAAATGCGCTTACGGTCTTTTTAGTCGCTAATTGCAATGAGGGCGCGTTCCCGGCAATTCTAACGCAGGCACTACGGATGTGGACGGCACGATGTCTGATTCTAAAAGCTGGATTTATTTCGTCGTCGCGTCCATGTTTGTGTTCGCCGTAACTTGGCCCTATCGCGACTATCCCTGGCGTTTGGCGATCGCACAAAAGTCTGCTGGTCCGCTGAGCGCCGCCAAGTCTTGGCATTATCAGCTCGATAACATCGACGTCGATCGGCTGACCGCGACGCCCGGCGATCTTCTCGTTATCGACTACGCCAAGTTCATGGGCAAGTTAGCGCTGACAAAGCAAGAAGTCGCACGCATCAAAGCGGGCCCCGATGGCCGCGGACGCTATGTCGTTGCCTATCTCTCGGTCGGAGAGTCGGAAGAGTACCGCTTTTATTGGAACGCGGTTTGGAAATCTGCGCCCCCCGACTGGCTCGGCGAAGAAAACTGCGCGTGGCCGCAGGCCCACCGCGTGCGCTTTTGGTTGCCTGGGTGGAAGGACATAAATTTCCGCGCGCCGGACTCATACTTGCGGCGGATAATCGAAGCAGGCTTCGATGGCGTTTATCTGGACCGGGTCGATATCTACGAAACTTACGAGAAAGAACGCCCAGGCGCGCGCGCCGAAATGATCGCATTTGTGCGCGAACTCGCTGAGACTGCCTGGCAGACGAAGCCCGGCTTTTTCATAATCCCGC
Organism: Hyphomicrobium sp.; assembly: GCA_031373745.1. Classification (GTDB taxonomy): domain Bacteria; phylum Pseudomonadota; class Alphaproteobacteria; order Rhizobiales; family Hyphomicrobiaceae; genus Hyphomicrobium_B. The sequence goes on from JANMNH010000072.1 coordinate 5,742, forward strand.
AGAATGCAGAAGCACTGCTCGCCGAACAGTCTTACCGCTCGTTTGTGGATGGGCTTGGCAAAGAGAGCCTTTTGCATGGCGCTTCAGCGACGGCGCGGAGAAACTCGCGCATCGACATCGATTGGTCCATGAGACTTCTCAAGAAACTTCTGGGGGATGGGAAACCCGTCTTTGCGGTCGAGTATCTGCTGGATAATCAGCACATCGACCAGACCGCTCGGGAATTGCGCGGCCGCAGCATCGTTCCGACATTCCAAACGCGTGCACTCGATGGCAAGGATCCAACGGCTCCCGTGGTGCTAAAAATCGAGGTTGGAACACCTGAACGAACGGTGTCGCAGTGCCCGCCCGGCTCATCTTGGTAAACGCCAAAATGTACCCAAACTGGCGTAAACCCTAAGTACAAGCGGCGGCCTAGTTTTTCTCCATCATCGGGCTTAGTCTGATAAACTGGGGTGCGAAGTGGGAAGGGGGCGAAATCAATTCTGCTTGGCGGGTTGCGATGCCCCCTGAGCTGCAGGGAATGAAAGGATGTACAGCGTATGAAGCCGATCAGTTCAATTCTTGGTGCAGTATTGCTCATGGCCGCCGTGCCGTGTGCCGTGGCCGAAACTCAGGCAAGCCTTCTCGATTCCGTCAAGACGTGGGCTTACCAGCTTAAAGACGTCACTCAGGACAAGATCGATAAAATCGCTGCCTCACCCTTCGATATGGTCATCATCGACTCCTCGATGTTCCCGGACGGCAAAGAGGTTCGTCTATCGCGCGAACAGGTCGAGAGCATGAAGACAAAGCCGGACGGCGGACGCCGCGTCGTCATTGCCTATTTCAGCGCCGGCGAGTGCGAGGATTTCCGCTATTACTGGAAATCCGAATGGAACAAGAAGAAGCCGTCGTGGGTCTATAAATCCGATAAGGACTGGAAAGGCGACTACATCGTCAAGTACTGGGAACCCGAGTGGCAGAAGATCATTATGGGCTCGCCCAATTCACTCATCGACCGTATCGTGGATGCCGGGTTCGACGGTGTCTCAATCGACCGCGTGGACGCATATTACTACTTCGGCGATACCAACGAGCGTCGCGCGCAGATGGTCGATCTCATCAAGCGCATCTCCTCCTACATTCGGGACAAGAATCCTCGAGCCGTAATTCTGGCCCAGAACGCCGAAGAATTGCTCGACAAGCCAGACTACGTCGCCGCCATTGACGCAACCGTCAAGGAAGACCTCATCTTCGGCATAAGTCACAAGGAAATCAACAATCCGCAGGGCGATATCGAACACTCGACTAAGCTGCTCGATGACTCAAAAGTCAAAGGCAAGAAGGTCTTCGTCGTGGAGTACCTGGCCAAAAAGGAAAACATCGCCAAGGCACGGGAGTACATGAAAAAGCACGATTTCGTTCTCTATGTAGGCCAGCGCGATCTCTATGAATTGTCAAACGTCGTAGGTGAAGAAGGGGCCGCAAAGCCCGCTCCAGAAGCCAGGAAGGCGCAATAAAAATCTGGACGGCTGCAATCATCAGGTAGAAATTCAGCGGCGGCGCGCTATCATTCCTGAATGGGTATTGATCCAAGGGAGTGAGAACAATGGAATACGCCGGCTGGATTATCCTTGGTCTGCTTGGTCTTCTCGTGCTCTGGCTGATTGGGACCTATAATGGTCTCGTTAGCTTGCGCCAACGCTGTAAGCAGGCTTTTTCAGACATCGACGTGCAACTGAAGCAGCGCCAAGATTTGGTTCCCAATCTTGTCGAGACTGTAAAGGGTTATGCCAAACACGAGAAAGAGACGCTTGAGAACGTCATCAAGTGGCGCAATGCAGCTCAAGGTGCGTCGGGCCCGGCCGCACAGGCCGCTGCCGAAGGGCAACTCACGCAAGCGCTCCGGCAATTGATGATCGTTGCGGAAGCCTATCCCGATCTCAAAGCCAATGCCAATTTCCAGCAACTGCAAGGCGAGCTCGGCGACCTCGAAAACAAGATCGCGGCGGCCCGGCGCTTCTTCAACAATGCCGCGGCCGAATACAATGCAACGCGCGAGAGCTTCCCGGCGGTGCTCTTCTCCGCTGCCTTGGGTTTTTCGGTGCAGGACTTCTTCAACCTCGATGAAGGCGAGCGCAAAGCTGCCTCCACCGCACCCAAAGTGCAGTTCTGAGCGACTGCCGAACCCGGCACCTGGGCGGCATTCGGAATAGGGGCGGAATTGGGGGAGCAGCCGCATGTTTCAGGCTTACGGATTATACGGTCATATCCGGGCGAACCGGATAAGGTCGATTGTTCTGCTGCTTGGTTTTGTCGCTCTCTTGCACGCTCTGCAGTTCTCGTTCTTGCTCATTATTAATGCGCTGCAAGGAGGGACTTTCGAACAGATTGTTGGGATTTCTGTTGAGCAATTCTGGAGTACTTGGCCTTTTGCGGCGCTTGCAGCGATGGCTTGGTTCGGCATCGCCTATGCCTTCCAGGACGCCATGATCAGGAGCGCAACCGGCGCCAAAAGTGTAAGCCGGCAAGAAGCACCCAAACTTTACAATTCTCTCGAGAACCTGTGCGTATCGCGCGGCATCGTCATGCCGCGACTCGAGATCGTCGAGACGCCGGCACTCAACGCCTATGCAGCGGGACTGCGGGACGGGGACTACGTGGTTGCCGTCACACGCGGGCTGCTCGATACGCTCGACGACAAAGAAATCGAAGCGGTTTTGGCGCACGAGCTGACGCACATCCGCAATCGCGACACGCAAATGATGGTCATCGCCGTCATTTTTGCCGGCATTTTCGCATTCTTCGGCGACATGAGCATCCGGCGCTGGGACTTCCCATACGGATGGTCGCCTCGCGGCAAGCAGGCGGGCGGCAGCGACCGTCTTGGCGGCTCGTCCTCGCGGCGCGATTCTGATGGCGGCGGAGGCGCAGTCTTGGCCATCATGCTGGCCATTGCCATTATTCTTATCACATGGGGGATTTCGACGCTCATCCGCTTCGCGCTGTCGCGCTCGCGCGAATATCTGGCGGACGCGGGTTCGGTTGAACTGACCAAGAATCCGGACGCCATGATCTCGGCATTGCGCAAAATCGAGAAGAATGCCTCATTCGACGTCATGTCGCGCATGGAGGCGTTCTTTATCGAGAACCCCGTGCGTCAGCGCGTATCGGGGTTTCTCGCGACGCATCCTTCGATGGACGAGCGTATTGCCGCGATCAAGACCTACGCAGCAGGGAGCTAGCGCCGCGTTGACACGTACTGCCAGAAATCCTTAGGCCGCAGCCTCGATCTCGTCGAAGCCGATAAGCCTTTTGTTTCGATCGTCCCAAAGCTTGAGCCGCGCACACTTGAAACTGTCCCAGATTTTGAGCCGGTTGATCTCTTTGAGTTCTGGGCTCGCATTGAGGCAATCCTGAAGGCGATAATTCGGGATCATGCTGTTCAGGTGGTGGATGTGGTGCAAGCCGATATTGCCCGTGAACCAGTTTAGAACTTTTGGCAGATCGTAGAACGACGAGCCAAGAAGAGCTGCAACCTGGAAGTCCCATCCCTCGGCCTTGTCCCAGTGCGTCTCCTCGAACTGATGTTGAACGAAGAACAGCCAGCCGCCGGCTGCAGAGGCCATGTGCACGATGGGGAGCACAACGAAGAGAACGTCGGAAAATCCAAACAAATAGATGAGCGGAGCATAGAACAGGGCCAGACCCAAATTGAGCCCCATGACGCTCTTCCAGGCTTCGCTTGCGGAGTACGCGTGGAGCCACGGCGTGCGCTGTATCAGCATGAAATAGGCGGGCGTGCCAATGCCGAATAGAAAAAACGGATTGCGGTACAACCGGTACCTCAATTTGCCGAATGCAGAAAGAGCCTGGTACTCGGCGATTGTCTTCGTATCGATGTCGCCCGCGCCGCGCCGGTCGAGATTTCCGGAGGTCGCGTGGTGCTGCGCGTGTTCGCGCCGCCATAAGCCGTAAGGCGCCATCGTGAGAACGCTCATCGCACGCCCTACGAAGTCGTTAGTCGAGCGCGAGGCGAAGAATGAGCCGTGCCCGCAGTCATGCTGTATAATGAATGCACGCACCAGCAAGCCTGCCGTGGGGATCGCAAGCAGCAGCGTCAGCCAATAGTGGCTGCGCACGGTTGCGAACATGCAGCCGATCAGGATCGCCAGCGGAAGGAGTGTATTTGCCAACTGGATAAACGCACGCTTGGGCACGGCGCCGCGGTAGGCCTGGCAGTGGATCGCGAGCCGGCGCACTCTCTGTTTGGCGCTTTCTTCTAGCGCATGGGCGTGGCGTAAACCATTTGCTGAAAGTTCCGCGCTCTCACGCGTGTCGGCATAGAGCGGTACAGTCAAGTTCACAGTCGGCATCCCCCAGGTAATTGGCCTTGACGGAAAAGGCCTAATGACCGCGTTCGGTTAGCATATTCGCAGCAGTGACGCGAACTAAGAATGATTAGATGCGGCAATAACATCTGTTGATGACGAGCTAGGCTATTTTGCGTTGCGGCATGGCCCATTATGGGTTTTCCGGCGCGGCAAAAAAAACGGGGCCGCAATCTCTTGCGGCCCCGTTTTGATCATTTTTTTGGCCCTAACACAGCTTAGTGCATGCCCCAGATTTCTACGATCGCCGTGCCCTTGCCTTTTGCAGAACTATCGAAGAAGCGCGAGCGGTACTTGGCTTCGATGCGGTCGATGGCGATCCGCTTCTCACCCTTGAGGTCAATCGGCCCGTAAGTGCCGCCTGCATCCACGCGGGTGCGGACAGGTATCGTCTCGTCGGTGCCGTCCGTGTACATCACCCTCACTTCATTCAAGGTAATTGCACGGTCTTTCACCGTGACGCGAAGCTTCTTGAAGCCGCCTTCGTTCTTGCCGACTGGAATGATGTCCTTGTCGAAGCCAACGAAGCCGGCAGTCTGTGCGCCGAGCAGCACCCAGCCCTGGTTGAACTTGCGTCCTTCGCCGTTCGGGCCAAGCCAGCCTGCCGCGTATTGGCCGAATACTTCGACGCGGGCCTGACCTTTGAAGCTGGGCTTCGACTTGTAGACCATCTGGATTTCTTTGATGAACCTGTCGCCCTTCAAATCGATCCAATTCGTACGTGAATTTTTCGGCACGTTTGCATTGACGGCAAGCGTGTCGGTTTCACCATTCGAGTAGACGACCTTCAGTTCGTTGATGAAGATGTCGTTCTCAAGCACGCGCAAACGAATGCGTTCGAATTTGCCGATTTCATTGCCGACGCGAACAACGTCGCGATCAACACCGAAACCAACATATTGGGCGCCAAACAGCACATCGCCGCCTTCGCTTGGCCGGCCGACCGGAGCCGTCGTTTCGACGGGAGCGGTTGGTTTGGTTTCGATTGTCGACGCTGCCGGATCGGAGGCAGGAGCAGGCGGTGGTGAAGTTGGTGTCACCCGGTCATCGCCACCGGAAGTCGAAGGGCGCGGTCTGCCGGAGTATCCACCATCGCCGCGGGACATTTCGCGCCCGTCTCGATTTTGGATGCCGAGGATCTGCAAGCGGCCGCGGCCACGGCCGGGCGACTGCGTTATATTCACCTGATCGATGAAACGGTGATCTTCGGTGGGATTGATCTGACGGCTGCGCTCGCCTTGATACATGTCGATCTGGCGAACTTCATCGTGCTTGGAGCCATCTGCATAGATGACCTGCACGCTTGAAAGATCGAAAAAGCCCTGCTTGGCTTTCACGCGAATGCTTTTGTAGCCGCCCTTGGCCTTGCTGATATCGATCGAGTAGCGATCAATTGCGAGGTCTATGTCGTGCTCGGCGATGACAACCAGGTTTTCGCCGCCGCCCCGGCTGCGCAGCCTATGGGCCTCGGCGCTCAACAGCGCGCCAGCAGCCATGATGGCGCATAACGCCACTACCAGCCTTCGAAACATGAACGAACTCCCCTGGTTTCTATGCACGTACGCCCCTCGTGCCCCGTGCTTACAGACAGCCCTCAGTCTAGCGGCAACCAAAAAAAAGTGCAGCGGGAACGGCTTAGAACAATTGTTCCCACAGGATGGTGATGTGAATCTGCAACACGGAGTTCTGTGAGATGCGCCCGTGGGTTGGCGGTTGATCCTTGTCCAGACATTAGTTCTTGCGGAGTTCTGGCGGTCATGCGGCGGATTGTGGCAAGGTAGCTCGGGCAAATGTGACAACCAGGTCGAGGACCAATGCCACTCGCGGCGACAGATAAAATTCAGGGGCTCGCGGGCTTGCTCGATCAAGTAGAGCAACGCTTTCCCGGCCGCCTTTCGACGGGCGAGGCCGTGCGCCGGCAGCACGCCAACGCTCTGACGTATCTTCCCGCAGAGCTGCCAGACGCTGTTTTTTGGCCCGAAACGACGGCTGAAGTATCTGAAATCGTTCGATTATCGTCAATAGCTCGGGTTCCCTTAATTGCATTTGGCGCTGGGACATCGCTCGAAGGGCACATCAACGCCCCTCTAGGAGGACTCAGCCTAGACTTTTCCCGCATGAACCGCGTCTTGGCCGTGCGCCCGGATGATCTCGATTGCACCGTCGAAGCCGGCGTTACGCGCCAGCGGCTCAATCAGGAGCTTCGCGACAGCGGCCTCTTTTTCCCGGTCGATCCGGGGGCCGAGGACGCGACGCTTGGAGGCATGGCAGCGACAAGAGCTTCCGGCACGACTACCGTGCGCTACGGGTCGATGCGGGAAAACGTCGTCAATCTCACAGTCGTTCTGGCTTCAGGTGAGGTCGTCAAGACGGCGCAGCGCGCGCGCAAGTCGTCGGCCGGCTACGATTTAACGCGCCTCCTCGTTGGTTCTGAAGGCACGCTTGGGCTCATTACGGAACTGACGCTGAAGCTCTTTGGTGTGCCCGAGACGGTTTTGGCGGCCGTGGCCGTGTTCGACAAACTAGAAGGAGCGTGCCGGGCGGCTATTAGCGCCATACAGTCTGGGCTCGGTCTCGCCCGCATCGAACTTCTCGACGCCGCGCAGATCCGTGCCGTTAACGTCTACTCGAAAATGAACCTTGCCGAGACTCCAACCCTGTTTCTTGAGTTCCACGGAGCAGGGTCCGCTTGCCTTAACGATTTGGCAACCTTTGGCGAACTTGCGGCTGCCGAAGGCATGACCGAACTCAAGTCAGCGAGCGATGAAGACGGGCGCCGCACCTTGTGGAAGGCCCGTCACGATGCGCTTTGGGCGGTGAAGTACATCGGCGCCGGCCGCGAAGTAGTGGTGACCGACGTTGCCGTCCCACTATCCAACCTCGCTGCCGCGGTTCGCGAAACTGCCGAAGACGTCGTCCGTTCGGGCCTGCTTGCGCCCATCGTCGGCCACGTTGGCGACGGGAATTTCCATGCCATCGTTGTGTTTGATGCAACCGACGCGAATGAAAGCGCACGGGTCGAAGCCTTTCTCGACCGCCTCGTTGAGCGCGCTCTTTTAATGGATGGCACTGCAACCGGGGAGCATGGCATCGGCCAAGGCAAGCGCCGGCATATGCTAAAAGAGCATGGGGCAGGCCTCGACGCCATGCGCGCCATCAAAATGGCGCTCGACCCGCTGAACATTCTCAACCCAATGAAAATAATCTAGACAATTCAGAGCACTAAACCGCGCGGCCTCACACGGCGGGGAATAGCACCTTTGCCCCGGCATGCGAAGTACCCGGAAGGGCTTTTTAACTCAATCATGACACAAAGAATTCAACGCGTGCCGGGGGTCTCTCCTGGCGCGCAAGTATTGCGTTGGTGGGTACACACGGCCATGGCGGTTAAGATCAAGCGGGAGCGGCCCGATCAGCGGCGGCACCACCGGGTCACTGCTCCACTCTTCGTCAGAGTGGACGGCCACAATTTGCGTGCCGCCGATTGGTCGCTCGGCGGACTTCGCGTTGACGATTTTCCCGGCGAGTTGCCGGCGGCCGGTAGCGAACATTCGTTCCATCTGACGCTGCCCTTCCAAGGCTTCGACGTCTCATTCGAAATCAAGGCGGAAGTCGTCCGGACGGACCCGTCGGCCAAAATGTTCGCAGTTCGCTACACCGAAATCGGCGAGCGCGAACGCGAACTCATGCAGCACTTTATCGAAGAGCTTGTGCGCGGCTCGATGTCCGAAGTCGAGGACACGATCCAGCGCATCGATGTGCCCGTGACGCCCGCCAAGCTGGAGCCGGACACGCAGAAAATACCCGGCAACATGCCGGTGCGCCGCTGGCCGGTGAAGACCGTCGTCATGACGGCTTTCTATGGCGTCGCCGGTTTTGCAATATTTGGCTATGCGGGACTGCTCGGTTATTCGAATTTCTACCGCATGGAAATTCAAACTGCCGTCATCTCGGCACCGGTTGAAACCGTGAAGGCCCTGGCCGACGGCCAAGTTCTGCTGACCGGATTGAAGCCGGGCGACGAAGTCAAAGCCGGCGATGTTGTTGTCAATCTCGTCGATAACCAGCTCGAGCGCGAGATCGAGTTGGCGGACATCGCCGTCAAAGAGCGCATGGCGCAGCTCAATTACCTCAAGCAGCGTCATTCGGACGAGCTGGAAAAGCTGCGCGGATTCGCGACCGTCGAAATGAAAAACGTGCGCCAGAGCAAAGTTGAATTCGAAGGTCTGGAGCAGCAGTTGCGCCTTGCCGAGTTACAGCTCGGGCGCGTCAAATCTCTGTTCGAAAAGGGCTATGCAACGGAAGCCAAATTCGACGACGCGCAAAAATTAGTGATTTCCCTGAAGAGCCAGTTGGAGAACCGCCGCATCGAACTCGAATCGCGCATTGAACTGGCCCAGCAGAATATCGGCAAGCGGCTTTACACCGGCGAAAATCTGGTGGGGCAGTCGGCCGATGTCGAAGCCCAGGTGCGCCTTGCCGAACACGAAATCCGCCTCGCAGAAGACCGCAAGAAATCCTATGTCAGCCAGCGCGAACGCTCGGCCGTTATTGCGCCGTTCGACGGCACCGTGCTTGAAATGCCGCATTACGACAAGGCGAGCGTGCGCAAGGGCGACATCATTGCCATCATCGAACAGCGCCGCGACCGCACTGTCACGGCCTTCCTCAATCAGGACGAGGTAATGAAGGTTGGTCTTGGCGATGAAGCCTTGATCTACATCCCAGCGGTCGGTGAAACTTTGAAAGGCCGCGTGCGCAAGATCGACCGGACGAGCGGCTTCCTCAGAGAGCAGGACGAGCGCCATGGTCCGGGTTACGGCTGGCGCGGTCCGGTCGATCGCTCTGCCAAAATAGAAATCGAGTTTGCCAATCCCAAGCAAGTCGCGGACTACGATCTCTACCGGTCCGGGCTGCCCGTCGTCGTTGTGTTCGAGCAGCGCTCGACGAACTCGCTTCTGACTACGATCAAGAAAAAATTCGCGGTGGCTTTGTAGGCGGAGACCCAAGTGCAAAGCCTCAGTGACATCGACCTGATCGACCCATCGGTGCCGCTGCCGCGCTCGGTCAAATGGTCGCCGATGGTGCAGCTCAAAATTCTGACCTACTTTGCGGTCTGTCTGATCGCGCTGACCGCCGTACCGAATCAGATCTGGGATGGGCAAAACAACGAAATCATTTTCGTTGTCGGCATTCTCGGTATCTGGCGCTATTTGTGGTGGGCCAACCATTTTACGCGCGCCAAGATTTTCGAGAAAATCACCTATCCAAAAATGCGCGATCGCGCGGCGGCCCTTTGGGACAGCGGCTGGCGCCCGCGCCATTTACATGTGCAAATGACGACGTTTCGCGAGCACCGCGAAATCAGCGAAGCCGTAATCCGCGCTCTTGTCACAGAGATTCGCGACGCTGGCGTGCCGGCCACGATCTGGCTTGGCTCCAGCGAACTAAACGACGAACTCAAGATTGCGCGTCATCTCGAACTCGTCGGCAGCGATTGCGACATAACTCTGCGCATCATCCGCCAAAACCAGCCGGGCAAGCGCGTTGCCATCGCGCTCATATTGCGGGCCATGTCCCGTGCCGGACTCGGCAAAGACGATCTCGTCTTCTTCATGGATGGCGACTTTGTCCTCCACCCGGGTGTCGTTCGCAAGTGCACGCCGCTCTTTGCGCTCGACGACGAACTGCATGCACTGACGACCGACGAGCACGTGATGGTGCGCGGCCCGTGGTGGATGCAATCGTGGTTAAATATGCGTTTCGCGCAGCGGCGCATGGCGATGCAGAGCCACGCACTGTCCAACCGGGTCATCACCCTGACGGGCCGCTGCTCGCTATTCCGCGCAACTCACATCGTTTCGGAAGAATTCATTAGGCTTCAGGAAGCCGACTACCTGCAGCACTGGCTTTGGGGCACGTTCCGCTTCCTGTCGGGCGACGACAAGAGCAGCTGGTATACGCTTCTGAAGCGCGGCGTCAAAATGACCTACGTTCCGGATGCGGTTGGAACCACCATCGAAGTCGTCGAGGGCTCCGGCTACCGGCGCATGGTCGAAAACCTTCGGCGCTGGTCCGGCAACATGTTGCGAAACGGTTACCGGGCCATCTTGCTCGGGCCGCGCAAAATGCCGTTCTTCATCTGGTGGTGTTGCGTCGATCAGCGCCTCGCAATGTGGACCATGTTGTTTAGCCCCCTAATGGCAATGGCCGGAATGATGAAGTTCGGCGGATCGTTTTTCCTGGCTTACGTCGTCTATATCGCTGTTTCGCGCATGATGCTGTCGATGGTGCTCTTTACCTATGCGCGTCAGGTCGATTTCAACTTTGTGTGGACTCTTTACGCCAATCAACTTTTGAATGCGTTAGTAAAAATTTACATGCAATGGCGTCTCGCCAAGCAAAAATGGACCAACCGAGGCAACCAAAAGGCTGGCTTCTCGGAGGGCGGATGGCTCAACACATTTAGAGAGGGCATGGCCGCTTACCTCACCGCGCTTTCTTTCGCGGCACTGTTTCTTATTGTCATGATTTATACAAAGTTACTGGCGCTTCCGACATCCGGGTTCGTCACAGCCGTGTTTTTTGGCTGAGATCGATAAAATTGTAATCGCGCGTTTCAGCGTAAAACGACCTTTCCCCGGCATTGTCTACTCTACGTGCGAAATGAGCGTCTGTTCCTTGGCAGAGGAGTAGACTGCGGCGGTGTGCGGCGCGCTCGAAAGCGAGCGCTTCGTATCCGCGGCAATGTTCATGAGCGCGGGGTGAGTGAATAGCGGAAAAAATACCGCGAGTGGGAGCGTGATTTAATGAATATCGAAGCATCCGTAGTTGAACGGACGATGGATCGTGCGGCCGTATCAAGGGCCCCTTCCGTGGCCGGACAGACAAAGCCGGCCATCAGCGTGATCGGACTTGGTTACGTCGGCGCCGTCTCGATGGCGTGCTTGTCACATCTGGGTTTTCGCATGGTTGGCGTCGATATCAGCCGCGAAAAAGTCGAGGCCATAAAGGGCGGCCGCTCGCCGATCGTTGAAGAGCGCCTGGGCGAATTGCTCGACGAAGGCGTCAAATCCGGGTTGATCGACGCGACACAAAATCTTGTCGCGGCCGTGCTCGACACCGATGTTACATTCCTTTCCGTCGGCACGCCGACGTCCAAAGACGGCGGGTGCGATTTCACATTCGTGCGCCAGGCGAGCCGCGCTATCGGCCAGGCCATCGGCATGAAATCCGGCTACCACGTCGTTGTCTTGCGCTGTTCCGTACCGCCGGGCACGACGCTCGATGTGGTCGTTCCGGAAGTCGAAACGGCATCGGGAAAGAAGCTTGGTAAAGACTTCGGCGTGTGCTTCAATCCGGAATTCCTGCGCGAAGGCGTCGCGGTGGCAGACTTCTTCGATCCGCCCAAAACCGTTGTCGGCGCGTCGGATAAGCGCGCAGAACAGACCGTCACGGCCATCTACGGTGCGGTCGATAAAAACGTGATCTTTACGTCGATCGAATCGGCCGAAATGGTCAAATACGTCGACAACGTCTGGCATGCGACAAAGGTTGCTTTTGGCAACGAAGTCGGCCGCTTGTGCAAGAAGCTCGGTATCGACAGCCACGACGTGATGAACATTTTCGTCAAGGACTTGAAGCTCAACCTATCGCCCTATTACTTGAAGCCGGGCTTCGCATTTGGCGGCTCGTGCCTGCCGAAGGAAGTGCGCGCGGTCAGCCATATTGCGCACGCGATGGGCGTCGAGGTGCCGTTGATCGACAGTTTGACGGTTTCGAACCAGCGCCACGTTACGCAAGCGATCAACTTGCTTAAACCTTACGCGGGCAAACGCATCGGCTTCCTTGGCGTTACCTTCAAGCCGGGCACGGACGATATGCGCGAAAGCCCCACGCTCGATGTGATGGCGCAATTGCTAGCCGATGGAGAAGCGATTAAGGCTTACGATCCGAACCTGGATTTTGGTCCGCTGCTCCAACATCAGATCGACTACGTGCGCCACGCGGTGCCGGCCCAAGCCGAATTGATGGACGAGCTCGAAGCCATGACGGTCGAGAGTGCTGCCGGTCTCGTCGCAAATTCGGATATGGTCGTTGTGTCGCATGCGACGGAAGAATTCCGTGTGGCGATCAAATCGCGCGATCCTAAGATCCATGTTTTGGATCTGGCACGTCTCTTCAAAGAAATTCCCGACGACGCGAACTATCAGGGAATTGCCTGGTAATTCGGGCCGGTTTCACGCATTGAGCGACGCAACGCCGTCCGGTCTCAAAGACCGGGCGGCGTTTTGCGTTTGCCGGGTGCGCGCCGATAGGAACAATTCGATTAAAATTTTTGGCAAATGCCGGTTCGGCCGTGCACGCGATGTTTGAATCTTACCTGTAGCTTCCTCTCTTGGAGCGGTGTGCTCGAACTGCGCGCGCGTGCGAATTTGAAATGCGGGCTCGATGAGCTCGAGTGTGGGAGTTGGGTTATGAGCGACGGCAAGAAAAAATCGGGCGAGAGCAACGCCGACAAGCACGATGACCATCTTGTGGGCGGAGTCACTCATGATCACGACCACGACGGCAATGGCCATGGTGACGGCGATCATAATGACGACGGGCATTCCGACAATGGCAAGAGCGGCGTGAAGGCCAAGGACAAGGCTGAGAAAGAAGCCAAGAAGGCCGCCGAAAAAGCTGAAAAGGAAGCCCAGAAGGCTTCTGAAAAAGCTGAAAAGGACGCGAAGGCCGCCGCTGAGAAGGCCGCTGCTGACAAGGTTGCTGCTGAGAAGGCCGCTGCCGAGAAGGCCGCTGCTGAAAAAGCTGCTGCCGAGAAGGCTGCCGCTGACAAAGCCGCTGCCGAGAAGGCCGCTGCTGACAAAGCTGCTGCCGAGAAAGCCGCCGCTGAAAAGGCCGCTGCCGACAAGGCTGCTGCTGCGAAGGCCGCTGCTGAAAAGGCCGCCGCTGAAAAGGCTGCCGCCGAGAAAGCTGCTGCCGAGAAGGCTGCCGCTGACAAAGCCGCTGCCGAGAAAGCCGCCGCTGAGAAAGCTGCTGCTGAAAAGGCTGCTGCCGAGAAAGCCGCTGCTGACAAGGCTGCTGCCGAGAAGGCCGCCGCTGAAAAGGCTGCTGCCGAGAAGGCCGCTGCTGACAAGGCTGCTGCTGAAAAGGCCGCCGCTGAAGAAGCCAGCAAGCATAGCGATCTCCACCTCGGTGATAGCACCAACAACAAGCTGGTTGGCGACGAGCACGTCAGCATTATGTTTGGTGAAGGCGGTAAGGACGTCCTGATTGGCGACGGCGGCGACGATCGCATGCATGGCGGCGGCGGTGACGACACCATGTCGGGCGACGACGGCAACGACACGATGTTCGGCTCGTCCACCATCGGCGGCAAAGTCGATATGAGCAAGTTTAAGGTCACGGAAGCGACGACCGCGAAGGTCACATTCAACTACGAAAGCGCCGGTTACAAGAACGCACTCGGCGTCTACAAGATTGCGGCCGATGGCTCGATCAACGGCGTGCAAATACTGTTCGCCAACGCTTCCCTCAAGGGTTCCGGCGGCGATCTCATTTCCGGAGTCAGCTCGGTTGATGTCGGTGTCGAAGCTGGTGAGCGCCTCGGATTCTTTGTGGTGCCGAACGGCTTCAGCCAGTATGGCATGTCGCAACTCCTGTCCGACAAATCAGCGTCGTTCAAATTCGTCGGCGCTGACGGCAAGACCGGAAACGTTAATGGCGGATCGGAACTGAAGCTCGTGCACGTTGGCGCCAACGGCGCGGAGTCGGTCGTCAAGTCGGCTTATGGCACGTCGATCTTCCATAGCGTCGATAACGGTTCTTCTGGCCTTAACGGCGATGGCATCAATCACGTTACCGGCACGGTCGATAACCTGAACGGCACCGTCAAAATCGGCTTTGAAGACCTGAAGGGCGGCGGCGACAAGGATTACGACGACAGCATCTTCACGGTCACGCTCGGCACGACCAATACGGCGCTTCTTGCAAAGGAAGCGACCAAGGTCAGCGCCAAGAGTGACAAGGATGTGATGACCGGCGGCACGGGCGACGACAAGATGTTCGGCATGTCCGACGACGACAAAATGTATGGCGGCGCCGGCGACGACAAGATGTGGGGCAACTCCGGCAACGACAAAATGGACGGCGGCGACGGCAACGACCTGATTTCCGGCGGTAAGGGCAATGAAGTCATCAGCGACGGAGCCGGCGACGACACGGTCCTTGGCAATTCGGGCGACGATGTCTTCATCGCTGGAGAAGGCAACGACAGCTATGACGGCGGATCGGGCTTCGACACCATTGACTATTCGGGTGCCAAGAACGGTATGTCCATCAATCTCAATGCTCACGTTGCGTCGGGATTTGGCTCGGATACCACGAAGGGTATTGAAAAAGTCATCGGCTCGAACTTCAACGATACGATCGACGGCAGCAAGGAAGCCAACATTCTCATTGGCGGCCTCGGCAATGACACTCTGCGCGGCCGCGGCGGCGCCGACACACTCACGGGCGGCAAAGGAAATGACGTGTTTGTCTGGGCGAAGAAGGACGTGCTTTCTGGCGTCGACCACATCACCGACTTCGCCAAGGGCGATCGCTTGAATCTTCACGACCTGCTCAAGGGTCAGAAGTATTCAAACATCGCAGACGTGGTGAAAGTCACCGATACCAGCGCCGGATCGAAAGTTGCCGTCAAGGTTGGCGCCAGCTTCGTTGACGTCGTCGTTCTCGACAACGTGCATGGCTCGAGCGCAATCGAGCTGCAAAAGGCAGGGATGATCCTGGTTTAATCGAGTTTAACATTACCGGTCGAACGGAGCGGTCCCCAAATGGGGCCGCTCTTTTTTTGCCCATTGCCGCATTCAATACGAGATTTCAAGGATGAATAAAAACTAGATATAATAGAAAAAGAAAATAAGATAAAAAAGTGAATTCTATAACTCTGACGCGCGCTGGCACAAAAGACAGAGATGGCAGATATTTCAGCGATATTATTGCATAAAATTGTTATGCGCCGGAGCACCGTATCTTTAACGGCTATTGATAGTGTCGTAATGCAAATGGAATAACTGACGGCAAATTCTCTGGGTGTTGAAGGTAGATTGTCCGGAGAAATGTAAGGCGCAATAAAAGAGGCTCGGGGAACACATGGCATTGATTACGGGAACGGCCAATGCGGATGCCCTGCTTGGGACCACTCTGCAGGATCTCATGTTAGGCCTCGAAGGCAATGATGACATCTTAGGCGGCGAAGGGGACGACGAGATCCGTGGCGGCGCTGGCGACGACCGGTTGAACGGCGATGCGGGGAACGACTTGTTATTTGGCGGTTTTGATGCCGATACGCTCGACGGTGGCGCTGGCAACGACACGCTTGAAGGTTCAGAAGGCAATGACCGGCTCGACGGGGGGGACGGCAACGACAGCCTCTCGGGCGGGTCCGGCAATGACGTCTTGAACGGCGGCGCAGGCGACGATGTCATCAACGGAGACTCGGGCGACGACGTTATTCAATGGAGCCTCGGCAGCGACGTGATTGCCGGCGGGTCCGGTTTCGACACGCTCGACTATTCGACGGCAGGCCAGGCCCTCAACGCCAATTTCAGCACGCATGCCTTTACGATGGGCGGCGTCACAGCTTTGGCCGATGGCGTCGAAAAGGTCATTGGAACCAAGTTCGCCGACAACCTTATGGGCGACTCGGGCGACAACGTATTTATGGGCGGCGCGGGCAACGATATTTTCCGCAGCAAGGGCGGCGCCGACATCCTGACGGGCGGGTTGGGGCAAGACAAGTTCATCTATTTCAAAAAGGACGCGGTCGTAGGCGGCGTTCAGCAGGGCGTCGATTTCATCACCGATATGGGATCGCAAGATCAAATCGATATCAGCGACTTCTTCAAGTCGAGGCCGAACGCAGATCTCGACCAGGCCATTCGCCTGACATTCGATGGCGTTAATACAACACTGTCCGTCGATGTTGCTGGAAACTTCGTCAATGTCGTCGCGTTTGCCGGCGAATGGGGCGCTACTCCCAGCCAGCTGGTCGATGAGTTCATCCTGGCTGTCTGATTGTCCTGTAGACGCCGGAATGGATCTACAATTTGGGAGACGTTAACACCGTCGAAGCGGTGGCTCTGGGCTGCCGCTTCATCCTTTGTAAACGATATCTTTAGACCGGCTCTCTATCGTCTCCGCTTGTCCAGGCTTTGCGTCTGGGTGAAGCCCATCGGGTCTTGGGGCGCGCATCGCAAAACCGAACTTTTTGCGTTGTTTTTTGCTTCAGACTGAAGGGCTGGACGGATCCTTTCAGGGTCCTGAAAGGCAGTCGGGATGCGAACATCAAGGCGAATGCTGAAGGACGTGCGCCGCGCGGCGTTCGTGGCATTTTTATTCAGCGCCTTCATAAACGTCCTGATGCTGTCGACGCCGCTATATACGCTGCAGATTTTCGACACCGTCGTACCACTTGGAAGTATCGAGACGCTGGTCATCATAACGGTCATTGCGGCGGCCGGCATACTGGCGCTCGCCATGCTCGAAATCGCACGTGATCTCATCCTGCTGCGCGCCAGCGTTTGGCTGGATCACGAACTCGGCCGCCACATCCTGGAAAACCGCTTGAAACTCGGCGCGCAGGCCCAAGACATTCGCGATGACGCGCGCGCGCTCGAACAATTTCATAGCTTTCTCGCCAGCCCTGCCGCTGGAATTGTGCTCGATGCGCCATTTGTGCCCCTGTTTCTTGTCGCATTGTTCGCACTGAATCCATTGATCGGCTCGGTCTCGCTTGCGGCGGCCGGGCTTTTGATCGTGGCGGCTATCATGCAAACCTTGTTCACCGGCCGCTTGCAGCAGGAAAGCGCACGGGCGCACGAGCGTTCGGAAAAATGGTGGCGGACGGTTGCCAGCAACGGCCAGTTGGCGGGCGCCTTTGGATTGGTCAACGGCGTATCGGGTCAATGGGAGACTTACAACAGGTCGCACATTGGAGCCGCCTATTCGCAAGGTAAGCGCAGCAGCATCATCAAGTCGTTTGCGCGCAGCGTGCGCGTCGGTTCGCAAATTGCGCTCTATGGTTTCGGCGCCTGGCTCGTGGTCGATAACGCAATGGCTCCAGGTGCGCTCGTTGCTTCGGCAATTTTGCTCGGCCGGGCCTTGGCCCCCATTGAAGGATTGGTCGGGGCCATAAAGTCGATCAAGAACGTGATTGCCGCTTATGGCCGGCTCAAGGCGCTGCCCGAGGATGCCGACGTGCCGACCCTCTCGCAGGGCGGTGCGACAGTCAGGGGCGAAATCACTCTGCAAGACGTCACGTATTATTACCCGACCCGGAAGACCCCTGCGCTTCGTGTGACGTCTCTAGAACTCCAGCCCGGTCAATCGCTCGGCATCGTCGGGCCCAACGGTTCGGGTAAGTCGACACTTGCGGCACTCCTCGCGGGCGCCATGAGCCCGACGACCGGCAGCGCTGCGCTTGACGGTCTCCCCATTACCAAATGGCAGCGCGGCGATTGCGAAGCTCCCGTTGGATACTTCGCCGACGAGCCCTTGCTGCTCGATGGTACGGTTCACCAGAATATTGCGCGCTTTAGCGATTTGAGTTTGATGTCGGTCGCGCGCGCGGCAATGCGGGCCGGCGTCCACGAGACGCTTCAAGCCCTTCAGGCCGGATACGATACGCCCGTTGGTCACGCGGGTTCGCTCCTGTCTCTGCGGGAACGGCGCGCCGTTGCCTTCGCGCGCGCGGTTTCGGGGAACCCAAGAATTGTCGTTCTCGACGAGCCAGAAATCGGCCTCGACGGCGCCAGCATGAAGCGCCTGATGCGCGTGCTCGAAAATTTAAAATTAGAGGGTGTCGGGCTCGTGATTGCGACGCAAGACCCCAAGCTTTTGTGCCTTGTCGACAAGATCGCCGTGCTCGCGGGCGGCACCGTCCAGTCGATGAGCAATGCCGCAGACTTTGTTCGCAGCACCGCGCAATTGAAGTCTGTTGAAGCTCTTGTTGGGGCGTCAGCCGAAGCACATGCAGGCAGCTATGCCGGCAGTTGAGGGACGCGCCATGCAACGAAATCAGCCAGCGAACCGGAAAGCCTATCCCCGCCTGGATATCAGGACGCCCATCGGGCTCGGACTGGCGGTGATCGTGCTGTTCTTTGGTTTCGGACTTGGGGCCGCAGCTCTGGCGCCCATCGACAAAGGGGTTAGCCTGCCAGGAAGCATCATCGTCCAATCCAAGGTCAAGCCCGTCGCACACCCGCGCGGCGGCGTGGTTGAAAAAATCCACGTCGTAGAGGGCCAAGTGGTCGAAGAGGGCCAACTTCTCGTCAGTTTGGAAACGGCGACGCTCGACGAACAAATCGCCTCGCTCAAAGCCCAGTCGGACGCTGCGCAAAAGCAGCTGTTACTTGCCCGGCAGGAAGCGGCAACGATCACCGATCTGCAAATGCGCAGCCTTGCCTCGAAATCCAAGGTGTTATCCTTGGACCGGCTTGTCGCGGAAATCGAGAAGGAAGTCGCCAACTTTAAAGCCCGGATTGCGGCTGCGGTCAGCGAGCGCACTAAAACAGATATTCGCGCGCCTGTTGCGGGCCGGGTGCTTTCACTGCAAGCGCATGCCGCCGGCGCCGTGCTACAACCGGGGGCCGCTGTCGTGGAAATTGTCCCGGCTGCAGATAAGCTGGTCGTCGAGGGGCGCCTTCAACCGCATCAATTGGAAAATGTCAGGGCTGGAATGCCGGCCAAGGTTTGGCTGACTGCGCTGAGCTGGCGAGAGCAGCGCCCGCTTGTTGCCAAGCTGTCATGGATCTCGGCCGACAGCGTTGAAGATAAGCGCAGCGGAAACTCGTACTTCGTTGCCCGCTTGGAGCTCGACGAAGCGCGCGAAGAAATCGTCAAGCGCATGGCGCTTCAACCAGGTATGCGCGCGGAAATTCTTCTGATGACCGGTCAGCGTACCTTGCTAGACCAGCTTATCGATCCATTAATGCGAAACGTGCAGAAAGCCTTCCATGGCTAAGGGTGCTCGAATATGAAACTCCCCAATCTTCAAACCGTTCTGTTCAATGGCGCCGGTGTTGCAATTCTCGTGACCGTCGCCGGCTATATGGCGAACTCGTTCTTCACGACCGAGCAGATGCCAAGATGTTCGCAGCGATACCCCGCCGGTCAGCAGTTCTCGATGCAGAATTCGTCGGGCGGTGTGATGAGCCCCATTGAGCTGCAAGCTAGCCTGCCGTCGCGCGAGTGGGGGTTGTTGCGCAACGCCCGTGTCGTTATGTCAAAAGACAATCAATCGCATTTCTTGCAAGTGGCACTCGCGGCAACGGATGACGAGGAGAACACACGCGAAAATGGCGTTGGCTTTGTGTGGAAGCCGAAAAAGCTCGAAGGCGCACGCTCGGCATGCCTCTCCTACAAGATCTTCCTCTCGAAGGACTTCAAGTTTGCGGGCGAAGGGTACCTGCCTGGCCTTTTTGCGGTTCCGGACATCGAATCGCTCGATCAACCGCAGCCGGCAGGCGGCTTCGTCGCGCGCCTCGGCTGGCAAAGAGATGGGGCTGTGTATGTGGCCTTGAATACTGCGCCAAATACGTCGGGACGCTGGATCGGTGCCAATTCCCGCGCCGTCTGGCCGGTCGGCACGTGGGTCGATGTCGAACAGGAAATTAGACTGAACGAAAAAGGCAAAGCAAACGGCCTGCTGCGCGTATGGATGGACGGCAAGCTGCATCTCGACAACGGCAAACTGGATTTGGGCGCAAATGACGAGATTTCGCTCTCAGGGATTGTCTCGGACATCCGCTATCTGCGCGGCCCCATCGCGACCTCGCGATTGACCGTTTCTCCCTTTGTCGTTCAGTGGCAATAGGTTAACACAACCGCCTTCAGATGCGGTATTGGGGTTGACTTTGGCCTCCACCTGATTTTTCCGGGCAACACTTGATTCGGAAAATGAATTTTCCCTCGACGAATTCTTGCCAAGGCACGGGTACTCCTATCTAAATATTGTCAGAATTGTGCGCCGTCCCGCTTACCCCCAAGTGGCGCCAGTTCTGTTGGCCCGCGGTCTCCCCCGACCGCGGGCATTTTTCTTTGTAGATCCAATGGCCTATGCTCAGGATCGCGAGGAAGCCCTGAACCCTGCCGCGCGCGCCTCGTCTTCGCTGCAGAACCAGCGTTCGCCCTTCACAGTTTTGATTGTGCGCTGGTCGTAGTCTTCCGACCACGGCATCGCGTAAAAGCGCGATTGGGAACGGACAAACCCCTTGATAGGGCAGCCATCGGGGGCGGTTCGCTTGGCTTCGTCCCAAACCCTTGTCCGCCAAGCGCCTGGACGTTCGTTCTGGCCCTGCCAAATCCCGAGTTTTGCGGTGCGCGCGGACTCTTCTTCGCTTCCATACGTGCGGAAGTAGCCTTCGCTCGCGAAAACCAGGCCTGCCTTCACCAGTTCGGCGGCGACGTCGGTTTCGCCAGCCCGGCAATGCGCCAAGGGAATCTGTCCTTTGCCGGAATTTGAGAGCTCACAGGCGATTTTGCGGCCGCGCACCAGGCGGCTCAGGGCCTGCATCGCTGTGTCTGCGCACGGCCAGCGTTTGCCGTTGGTTTTGAAGCAGGGCTGCGCCGGATCCGGGGCTTCGATGCCGGCGAGCTGGAATTCGGTGGTCTTAATTCTCAGGATCGTGCCCGAGACCGCGCTGGCGCGGCCGTGCAATACGCTATTGCTATCTGACTCTGACTCGGCGGCGGTTTCTGTCTTTGTGCTTCCGGTTGTAATGTTGGCTGATTGCATGGTGCCCGGTGCGGGCGTTAGAACCGATCCAAATAGC
The DNA here is from genome assembly GCA_031373745.1 of Hyphomicrobium sp. GTDB lineage: Bacteria > Pseudomonadota > Alphaproteobacteria > Rhizobiales > Hyphomicrobiaceae > Hyphomicrobium_B. Next base: position 26,953 of record JANMNH010000072.1, read on the forward strand.
CATACGGCGCCAGCGGCGGCTGCCGTTGCAGGCAGGTATTTCTTGGCGATACGCCAGCGGCGCGGCACGTCCGCCAGATACATGGCAGCCGTTGCACCGGCCGATTTGAGGCGTGGCGGCAAGCTGAGTTTTTCGAGCGGTACGGCCTTTGCGGCATTGCGGATGGCGGCCCAAAGTGTCGTGAGCATGCGCGCAACATGCCTGAAGACTTTGATTGCGGCCTCACCCGTGGCCCGCCCTGCATTGCGCACGATCCCTAAAACGCCTTGCCGGACGGCATGCACCTGCTCCTTACCAGCTTCAATACCGCGATCGGCGGTGTCTTTGACTTTGGAAAGCGCGGCGAGCCGTGCGTCGTCAAGGCGTTTTTGCCGGTCTGCGCGCCGGACGAGAATGGTTGTGCGGACGTACTCCTGCCACTCGAAACCTTCGCTCTTTTTGCGCCATCCGAACATATGTTCTCCCCGCGCCCCCGTTTTATTGCCTGCTTATTTCCGGCGATGCCCGCTTCGCATGTGACGATTTTCAGGAAAAATGATGGCAGGGCCAGGGTAATGGCGGCACATCCCCAGAGTTATCTCCTGTTGTGCTCCGGTCAGTGATAGCCCTCGCCGGCGCGCACTTTGCCCCGGAAGGTCCAATACACGAAGGCGGTGTAGCCGAGAATAACGGGCAACATCAGCAAGGTGCCGACGAGCATGAACATCTGGGAGCTGGGCGCGGCAGCGGCCTGCCACACCGTGATCGTATCTGGCACTAGATAGGGGACGTTGGAAATAACTAGGCCAGTTAAACCAAGCAGGAAGAGGGCGATCGACGACGCGAACGGCTGTACGTCGCGCCGTGCCGATATTCCATGAAAGCACGAGTATGCGGCATAAGCGCTGAGCAATGGAACCGGCGCAAGAAACAAAATGTTTGGCCAAGTGAACCAGCGTTCCGCGATACGAGGGACGGCAAACGGCGTCCATAAGCTGACGGCGGCTAAGGCAAGGAGCGTTAGGACGAGTGCGCTCGCCGCTTTCTCTCTCGCCCACTCGCGCAAGGGCCCATCTGTTTTCATGATCAGCCACGTAGCGCCAAGCAGTGCGTAGCCGGCAACGAGTGAAAATCCGCAGAGAAGCGGAAACGGCGTGAGCCAATCCAGCGCTCCGCCGGCAAATTGGCCATTCTTGACCGTAATGCCTTGAAGCAACCCGCCAAGAACCACGCCTTGCGCGAACGCGGCTACGATCGAGCCCCAGCTAAACGCTAGATCCCACATCTCATGCTTGGGTTTTGACACCCAGCGGAACTCGAAAGCGACGCCGCGAAAAACAAGCGCCAGAAGCATGACCGTAATCGGCAGATAGAGTCCCGACATGATTACGCCGTAGGCCTTGGGGAAGGCAACGAACAATCCGCCGCCGCCGAGAACGAGCCAGGTTTCGTTGCCATCCCAGAAAGGGGCGACGGTATTCATCATCACGTCGCGGCGCTCTTCTTCGGGCGCGAATGGAAAGAGGATGCCGAGCCCCAGATCGAAGCCGTCGAGGATGACGTATAGCGTCACCGCAACAGCAATGATTGCGGCCCAGACGAGCGGCAACCAGAAGGCGATATCGTCCATGACCTACTCTCCTGGCTGCATGGCGGCGCGGGCGCTTTTGTCGGCAGCCGAAAGCGGGCGCGACGGCATGCCGTCGTCGGGTTCGATTGCGGCTCCCTGCGGACCCTTTTCAATGAGCTTATTAATGTACAAAATACCCATCGAGAATACGCTTGAATAGACGAGAACGAAGAGAATGAGGCTTGTCAGGACGGGCCAGAACGACACGTTCGAGACGGCGTCCGCAGTTCTGAGAATCCCGTAAACCAAGAACGGTTGGCGGCCGGTCTCCGTTACCCACCATCCCGCGACGATGGCAATGAATCCCAGCGGCCATGCATAGGTGAGCGCGCGGAGGTACCAGCCCGTGTCGAACAGGCGGCCACGTGCCCAGAGGAAAACGCCATAGAGACCGATGGCAATCATCAACATTCCTATGCCGACCATGGCCCGGAAGGCGAAGAACACGGGCAAGACCGGCGGGCGGTCTTCGGGCTTGAAATCCTTCAGGCCTTTGAAGAGGCCATTGGGATCATGAGTGATGATGACGCTCGCGAGGTTTGGAATGGAGATTTCAAAGTCATTGCGCTCTTCTTTCTGATTTGGCCAGGCGAAGAGTACGAGATCGGCCGGTTTAGAGCCATCCCAATGGGCCTCCATCGCTGCAACTTTGACCGGCTGATGCTTGGCCGTGTTGAGGCCGTGCATATCGCCAATGACGAGTTGCAGGGGCGCAAGCACGGCCACCATGCCAAGCCCCATGCGCATCATGGTTTTCGCTTCTTCGTGGAAGCGGTTTCCAACCAGATAGCGAGCGCCGACCGACAAAACGACAAGCGATGTTGTCAGGTAGCACGCGGTAAACATATGCGCGAAGCGGTAGGGGAAGCTTGGATTAAAAATGATCTGCAGCCAGTCGAGGGGGTAGGCAATGCCGTCTTTGACTTCGTGTCCCGTCGGCGTCTGCATCCAGCTGTTGGCAGCTAAGATCCAGAATGCCGAGAGAGACGTCCCGATGGCGACGAGTACGGCAGCGGTAACATGCAGCGTTGGCGAAACGCGCGTCCATCCGAACAGCATGATGCCAAGGAAGGTTGCCTCCAGAAAGAAGGCCGTCAGTACTTCGTAGCCGATCAATGGGCCGACGACGTTACCTGCAACCTCCGAGAACCGGCTCCAGTTGGTGCCGAACTGGTAGGACAACACGATGCCGGATACGACGCCCATGGCGAACGATACGGCAAAAATTTTGGTCCAGTAGCGCGCAAGACGGTGGAAATGATCTTGTCCCGTCATGCGCCAGCGCACCAGAAGTGTGGCGATAAAGGCTGCAAGCCCAATCGTGAAACTCGGGAAGATGATGTGGAAGGTGACCGTGAACGCAAATTGGATGCGAGCCAGCATGACGGCGTCCAAGTCCATCGCGTTCCTCTTTGAGTAGGCAATAAGTTCGCAACCGATGATGGACCTATCCGGGGCAAACGTCGAGGCGACAATAGGCGCAAGGTTCGCAAAAATGCGGGTGCCCGGATGCCGTTAATCGGGGATCAATTCTGCGCGAGCGCCGGCTCGGGAAGAACCCAAACGGTCACGACACCATCTTGCCCCCCGGTGATGAGCGAGCGGCCATCTGGCGCAAAGGCAACCGTGCGGGCGCCTTGGTCAATTCCGTTCAATGTCCAGTAGGACCGAGTGCGCTTTAAGCCGCGAACGCGCACGGTGCCGTCCTCTGCGGCCGAGGCCAATAACTCGCTATTGGCAGAGAACGCAATTGAGGTCACACGCGCCTTATGGGCCGTGAACGTGCGTTGCGGGCGGGTCGAGGATGTCGACCACAGCTTGATTGTTCCGTCGAGACTGGCGGCAGCGATCAGGTTGGTATCGGCTGATACGGCGAGCGCAGAAACAAAGTCCGAATGGTTGCGGTAAGTGCGCTTGATCTGGCGCGTTTCGAGACTCCAGAGCTTCACCGACTTGTCGGCCCCGCCAGACGCCAGCCAGCGCCCCGAGGCGTCGGACGCAAGCGCTTGAACCGCGCTCTCATGGCCTTCGAAAAGACTTGCCGGGGCGGACTCCGAGGCCGTTTCCCAAAGTGCAACGGTCCAGTCGTGCCCGGCGGTCGCGACGCGGTCTTCCGATCCCGCAAACGTCGCCGCCCACACGCTGGCATCGTTGCGCTTGAAACGATAAAGGCGCTGTCGCGTATCGAGGTCCCAGAGCACCGTGCTGCCATCGGCATGCGTCGTTAGCGCCCGGTTATTGCGGACCGATAACGAAGTCGCAGGTCCGTCGTCCATGTAGATGGCGCCTGCGTCTTTGAGGCTTTCGCGCTCCCAGATTCTAAGCGTGCGGTCGTTGCTTGTCGTCACGATGAGCCGCCCGTCTCCTGAAAGACTTAAGCCGCTCACGGGGCCGTCATGTGCCTTGAAGGACGCGGTTTTGATGATATTACGTTCCGGCACAACCGGTGCGTTGGTGCCTGTCGTCACCTCCGAATGCGGTTGCACGAGCAAGCGCGGAATTTGATCCTGCAAGGCGATGATAGCGCCAGCCAATCCTGCGGCGATGATGACTTTAGTGCGCAGCCCGCGCGTCAAGCGGCGTTCGCGCGGAACGTCGGGCGCCGGCCGCGCGCGGCCCTTCGAAATCTGCGGCTGCGGGGCCATGAGTTGAGCGATGGCGCGTGTATTGACTTTCGCTGCGGCCTTGGCGGGCTTTGCGGCTACCGGCACTGCCGCCTTGCGCGGCGCGGCTTTGGCGCTTGCCGGTTTGGCTTTTTCTGCCGGCGGCAGTTTTTCAGGTATTGGTTCTGCCGCCGCCGGTTTCTTAGCCGGCTGCTTCAAAGCATCGACAAAATCGAGCAGCAAGCCTTTGGGGGCGGGAGCGTCCGGCGGCGGCGGTACGGCGGTTGAACCAACCATCGTCGCGCCCTTGGGTTCGGCCCTTTCGCGCGCGGCCTTTTCCGTCTTGGCGGCACTCGATTCGCGCATGCGCGCGAGGATGCTTGGCTTCTTCGGCTCCGGCGCCAACAGCGCACCGCGCCAGGCAGCGACCGATTGCGGCCGCGCGTCTATCGAAAGCGCCAACCCTTTGTCGATCGCATCTAGAAACGTGCTTCGGTAAGAACTCAATACCGCTTGCGCCGCCGGCACCATGTCGTCTTTCAACATGCGCGACGGACTGTCGAGCGGCCGCTTGCCGGTGACCGCGTGGTAGAGCGTGGCGGCGAGCGCATAGATATCGGTCCAGGGGCCTTGCTGCTTGCTCGTCTCTGCGTATTGCTCGTAGGGGCTATAGCCGGGCTTCACCAGCGCGGAAACGGTTTTTGTTTTCGAATGAGCCGCGATGTCGCCGCGCGCCGCGCCAAAAACAATAAGGACCGGGTCGCCGGATTTGCGGATGATGATGTTGTCGGGCGCGATGTCGCGATGCAGGAAGTCTGCCTTGTGAATGGTCTCGAGCGCGTCGAGCAGCGGCGCGACGATGCGGTCCAATTCCTTCTGGCGCGGCGCGCGGCCAAGGGTCTTAAGCCATGATTTCAGGCTCTGGCCCTCTTCCCAATGCAGAACCATGTAGGCCGTGTTGTTGGCCTTGAACGTGCGGTAGACCTTGACGATGTGGCTATGGTCGAATTTCGCGAGCGTTTGCGCTTCGGCGATAAAGCGGTCTAAGCCCCAATTATAATCGCCCGCACAGTCCTGCGAGCGCGGACTCGCGTCAAAGCCGTTCGTCCGGGCGGCGAAGTCGCTCGGGAAATATTCCTTAATGGTGACGGCGCGCGACAAAGCCATCTCATCCGCGAGATAGGTTACGCCAAAGCCGCCTGCACCAAGCACGCGGTCGATGCGATAGTCGCCTGCCAGTTCTGTGCCGCTCGGTAGAGCGATCAGATTTGTCATGTACCCGGTTTGCCCGCAGCCGTTTTTGCCCGATGTGCCGCCATTGGGCGTCTGTTACTGGTCTTGGCCTCTTCGAATACGCCCTACGACAGTCACACTTGGCGCAACAATATGGCGCCGCAAAGGGCGATGAACCAGAGATGAACAAATCCTAAGGGTGTCTCTTTCCAGCCATTTTGCCGCCCGCTTCACCGCGCTAAATGCTCTTGGGCGTGGGAACGCGGGGCAGCATGGGTCAACAGCATTCGATCGCAGTCGTTATGCTTGCGAGTTGCTTCGCAAGCCCGGTTGTTGCTGTCGAGCGTTTGCACGCGCCGTCACTTGGTGGCGCATTGAATGTTGCAAGCCAAGCAATAACGAGCGGATACCGCGCGGCGCCTGCCCTTATGCTCGGCTTGGCTATGCTTGTTGCTATTCCAGTAATGGCGGTGGGCAGCCGGGTATGGATTTGGTCGCAGCGTTCGACCGAATCAACCCGGCGCTTCCGCCGGCGCATAAAATTGTTTGAGCACGACGTAAGTGCCGAAATCTCCGGAGAAACGCCTCAACTCCCGGGTCACGCATATCTCGAAGTTGTCGGCAATCGGGGTGCGCGCTTCGCAATTTTGCGCGACATGCTGCGCATTGGGCGCGAGGAGGACAACGATATTAGAATTCCATCCGGCGCAGTGCACCGCTATCACGCGGCGATCCACCGTGTGGATCTTGGCGCATACCGGATCACGGATCTATCTGGAATCGAAGGCAACGGCGTCGTCGTAAATGGCCAGCGTTGCGCCGACGCGCGTCTCTACGATGGCGACATGATTGAACTCGGACCGGGGCGCCTTCGCTTTCACGCTGGATTGCTCTGAGAGTCGAGCGGTGCAAGGCAGCGCCCTAACGCCGTGTGCGTGCATTCTTTCTGAACACCAAATCCAACAATGGAGGACATTCAATGACGATCGAGCGGGGTGAAGCGACTGCCGGTGGACATGCGGCGAGGGCTGGACGGTTTTTGGGATCGCTCAAGGATGCCTTGCGCGCCGCAAGCCGCGATGAGCAACCTCAAAGTCCCAGCGGCACAGCTGCCGCCGTTACCGAAATGAAGGTGATCCCGCTGGCAGTCCCTGTAATGACGCCGCCGGCGCCGGGGCACATGTCGGGGCACATGCCGGGACACATGGAGGTGCTGCCGCCGTCGCTGCCGAACTTGAGTGCGGCGGAAGCGGCGCGCAACGCCCGGACTATGCCCGCTCCGCGAATTTCAGATCGTCACATCGAAGTGGACGACCCGCCGACCACGCGCGTCGTTCGCGGTGCGCAACCTGTAGCCCAGACGCAGCGTACCCAGCTTGTGCGCGGGCGCCAGAAAATCATGCGCGGTACGTTCGTCCAGGACCCGGTTGTTGGGTTCCTCGTCATCGTCGGCGGTCCGGGGCTTGGGGCTTCACGCGCCATTTTCGAGGGTAACAACACGATCGGGCGGACAACAAGCAACCGGATTGCCTTCGACTTCGGCGACGACAGTATTTCGGCGGATGCGCAGGCCTATCTTCGCTACGATTCGACCGATCGGTCATTCCTGTTCGTGCCAAATCTTGCTAAGACCAACGTGGTATCCGTCAACGACAAGCGGCCGGCGGGTGCCGTCGAACTCAAGTCCATGGACGTCATCACGCTCGGGCGCACGCAAGTCGCGTTCGTTCCCTTCTGTGGCGCGGAGTTCGACTGGTCGGAAATTTCTGAAACTAAGGACGAATGACGCCCTTCGAGCATGCAGTTGCCGCCACGCGCGGCGCGCGCGATTATCAGGAAGATACCGCGGCCTTCTGGCCGGACGGTGAGAACGTCTTTATGCCGGCGTCAGGCGCGATCCTGATGCCGGAGGACGGCGGCTTTGGCGTGCTTGCCGACGGCATGGGCGGGCACGCGGGCGGCGCGCTCGCGAGCCGCATGGTGTGCGAAAAATTCATAACAACGGCCGCACTGCATCGGGGTGATCCGCGCGAACGGCTCTATGCAGCGCTCAACGCGGCAAACGAGGCGATAGCGTCCAAGGTTTCCGATAATCCGTTGTTGCAAGGCATGGGTTCGACATTGATCGGCACCGCGTTCGGGCCGCGCGGCATCGAGTGGATCAGCGTCGGCGATAGCCCGCTCTATCTTTTCCGGCGCGGCGAAGTGGTCATGTTGAATGAGGATCACTCGCTGGCGCCCGAACTCGACCGGCTTGTTGCCGCCGGCAGTATGACGGAGCAAGAAGCGCGGCGCGATCCGCGCCGGCATATGCTGCGCTCGGCGGTCACGGGCGAAGAGATCGACATGATCGACATGTCGCGCCAGCCGCTGGTATTGGAAAGCGGCGATTACATCGTGCTCGCGAGCGACGGCGTCGATACGCTTGAATCCGCTGAGGTCGCGCGCATCATTCAGGGCTACGCGCGCGATGGCGCGGCGTCGGTTGCCAAGGCCATTATCCGCGCAGTCGAAGCTCTCCGCGAACCGCATCAGGATAACGCGACGGTGCTGGTTGTGAGGCCAGTGGGGTGAGGGTGTACCATACAAGTGGTCATTGGGACATACACAGCTATTCTAGGTCAATGGACTGGAGGCATCAATGAGAGTGTTCATCAGCTGGTCCGGTGACAAAAGCCTGCACTTAGCGAGGCTCTTGCACATGTGGTTGCCTAACGTCATTCAAGACGTTGAGCCGTTTCTTTCTGAGGAGGACATCAAGAAGGGTGCGCGATGGTCGAGTGAACTTGCCAACAAACTTCGGGACTGCAATTTTGGGATTGTCTGTGCCACGCCGCAATCTATCGCCTCCCCATGGGTTCTGTATGAGGCTGGTGCGATCTCAAAGATACTCGATGAATCGTCGCTGGTTTCAATCTTATTTGGCGTCAATCCAGCTGATCTTCTTCATCATCCACTCGAAGGTTTTCAAAGCGCCCGTATCGAAAAGCAGGAAATCCTGAAGGTACTCGAGTCAATAAATGCACGCCTTGGCGAAGAAGCTTTGGAGAAAGATCGCCTGGTCCTAATCTTTGAAAAATGGTGGGGTGATTTCGACGCCGAGCTAAAAAAATGGATCGAACAACCCCTGGAAAATCTTCCAATCAATCGAGAAGAACTGAGCGTTCCAGTTGCGATGAAGCAACTGCAAACCCAAATGAACGATCTTATCCAATCTCACCAAGAATTGGGGAGGTTGGTGGCCGCTCCCGACAAGCTATTGCCGCCAACGTACATTCGCTCTTTAATTGATCGCGAAAGCCTCGGCACGAAGCGGCAAAACATAGATGCGCTAATGCGGATTCGTGATCGTTTAACGTATCTAAGGCATTCCCTGGTTGACGAGATGCGGACGAGCAGCAAGGATTTTTTGCACCGAATTGACCGTCTTGTTCGAGACCTTGAATGGGACGTCGAAGATGTCATGCGAACTGGTGGACAAAACGGAAAACGCCGCTGGAAAGGCGAGAAAGTTTTTATTGCCCGAGACGTGCGGGGATTGTCAGTTCCAACCCAAGAGTCGCGATCTTCGCCGCGCGAGTCTGCGACTGTGGTTGCGCCGTCGAATACCGATAAGGCAGAGAGCGACTGAGAATTTCTAGCACGAGGCCGTCATTCCCGCGCCGCGCACAAGAGTGCGCGGAATTACGGCGGGAACCCAGACAAGTGCCAACGGAGGGACCGTTGCAATTCACATCCGGACTTGGCAGCTTGGGGTACTTCGCTGGAGTACCTTGTCATGTCGCGCAAAGTGCCTTGCGTCTACATTCTCGCGAGCGGCCCCAATGGAACGCTCTACATTGGCGTTACCAGTGATCTGTACGGCCGCATGGCGCAGCACTCGCAGAAGCTCGTTGCAGGCTTTACGAGCAAATATGGTGTGACGCAGCTCGTGTACTACGAGCTGCATGAATCAATGGACTCCGCGATCTCGCGTGAAACTCGACTCAAGAGATGGAGCCGCATCTGGAAGCTGCGGCTTATCGAACAGATGAACCCTGGTTGGGTCAATCTGTTCGATCCCGCAACAGGTGAAATTGTTGCCGGTCCTTTTGATCCACGACTGGGAATGCCGTGAATCACCACAAGCTGAAGCTTGCCTGGGTTCCCGCCGTGGTTCTCGCGCGCTTTAAGCGCGAGCGCGGGAAAAACGCGGAGGGGCGAAAAGAGTATCAACCGCAAGGTGGATTGGTACTAGCCCCCCCCCTCACTTCACTCCCAGCAACTCGACATCGAACATCAGCGTGGCGTTGGGCGGGATGACGCCGCCGGCGCCGCGTGCGCCATAGCCGAGAGCGGGCGGAATGATGAGCGTGCGCTTGCCGCCGACTTTCATGCTTGCGACGCCTTCGTCCCAGCCGCCGATGACCTGCTTTGTGCCGATGGCGAATTCAAATGGGTCGCCGCGATCCAAGGAGCTGTCGAACTTCGCGCCCTTGACGCCGTCTTTATAGATCCAGCCGGTGTAGTGCATGACGCAGGTTTGTCCGGTCTTGGGCGAAGCGCCTTCGCCGACTTTGCTGTCTGTGAACTGTAGGCCGGATGCGGTCGTGGTCATGGGTTGCCCTGTGGTTTCTGCGAAGGCTGACGTTGCTGCCATGGCCGCGATCCCGCCAGCCAGTGCGGTCGAAGCGATCAGTGCCCGAAGAGTATTTGAACGTAGCGTTGGTCGCATGAGGTGCCTCCCGGGACGATTGGGCTGAACCGTTCGCATAGGCGGCCGCACCCTGTCTAGTCCCACGTCTGGCCCCACCCTCACCGGCCTTGCGACAATCGGCGGGCCGGTCGCAGGCCAGTATTTTTCGGCCAAAGGCTTGGCGAGCGTCCGCCGAAAGTACAATATCGCCGCCGCCGGTCCCCAACGTCCGGCCCAAAAACCACGTCCAATCAACAAAAGACCCTTGAGGGAGATGCCCCGTGTCCGTGAAGTCCGACATCGAAATCGCGCGCGAAGCAAAAATGCAGCCCATCGCCGACGTCGCCGCCAAGGTCGGCGTGCCGGCGGACGCGCTCGTTCCCTATGGCTGGACTAAGGCCAAGGTCTCGTTCGATTTCATCAACAAGATCCAAGGCAACAAGGACGGCAAGGTCATTCTGGTGACGGCGATCAGCCCGACCCCGGCCGGCGAAGGCAAGACGACGACAACGGTCGGCCTTGGCGATGGCCTCAAC
>JANMNH010000096.1:0-17140 GCA_031373745.1 Hyphomicrobium sp.
GTGCAGGAAATCGATGCTGCCGCTATGTCGCTCTGGGTCAAGTATCGCCACCACGAACTTGACTTCACGAAGAATGGCGTTGCTCTCTCGGCAGACGACGTTGACATGTTCCTCGCTGGCGCTGTCATCTTCTACTAAGACGGCCTTTAGCGACGACACGATTAGGAAGCCGCCCCTAACGGGCGGCTTCTTTTTTTGGTTGAAATTTTGAGCTATCGATGGGGAACGCGGAGCCTTTAGTATGGCCTCATGTTCACAACGCTTTTCCACGAACTCAAATCCGCCCGGCTCCCGGTCACGCTCAAGGAGTACCTCACACTTCTTGAGGCGGTAGAGGCCGGCGTCGCAGGCCAACGCGTTGAAGACTTTTATTACCTCGCACGCGCAGCTCTTGTGAAAGACGAACGCAACCTCGACAGGTTCGATCAAGTCTTCGGCCGCGTGTTTAAGGGGCTGGAACTCCTTGCCGACGCTGGCGCGGCTGAAATCCCAGAAGAGTGGCTGAAGCTCGTCTCAGCCCTGCATCTCACCGATGAGGACAAGCAGAAGATTGCCGAGCTCGGCGGCTGGGAAAAGATCATGGAGGAACTGCAAAAGCGTCTGGCCGAGCAAAAAGAACGCCATCAAGGCGGCAACAAGTGGATCGGCACGGGGGGAACCTCTCCCTATGGCGCTTACGGTTACAATCCTGCCGGCGTGCGTATAGGACAGAAAGAGAGCCGCCACAGGCGCGCGATCAAGGTTTGGGATAAGCGCGAGTTCAAGGACCTCTCGGGAACGGCCGAGATCGGCACGCGCAACATCAAGGTGGCGCTACGACGGCTCCGGCACTTCGCGCGCTCTGGCGCACCCTCCGAACTCGATATGGCGGGTACCGTGCGCGGTACGGCCGAGAAAGGCTATCTCGACCTTCGCCTTCGCCCGGAGCGGCGCAATACGATCAAACTTCTGATGTTCTTCGATATCGGCGGCTCCATGGACGATCACATCAAGGACGTGGAAGAGCTTTTTTCGGCCGCGCGAGCCGAGTTCAAACATTTGGAGTATTTCTACTTCCACAATTGCCTTTACGAGGGCGTCTGGAAGGACAACGCGCGGCGGTACACCGGCAAGACGCCGACCTGGCAAGTGCTGAATACGTATCCCCACGACTATAAAGTCATTTTCGTCGGTGACGCATCCATGAGCCCATATGAGATCACGGTTGCCGGTGGTTCGGTCGAGCATATGAACGAAGAGCCCGGAGCACTCTGGATCAAACGCGTCACGGATATTTACCGGCATTGCATCTGGTTGAACCCATTATCCGAGCACCATTGGGATTGGACACCGTCGATTGGCTTGATGCGCCGGTTGTTGGGAGACCGGATGTATCCCTTAACCTTGCAAGGCCTGGATGCGGCTACCCGTGAGCTGATGCGCTAATGCCGCGAAGGCGCACTTGCCGCAAAAAGGGCTGTTTGCGGTGGGAACACCATCCGGGTCAGTTGACCAGAGGCGGCAATCGGGTCAATCGTGCGGCAGGGACAGCCGGATGGGGTTTACACGGCCATGAAATACCACGTCATTCCATCGCTTTTGATCGTTGCGCTTGTTGCAGGTTGCTCGGGCGGCAATCCATTGACGACCAGCGCGCTCATGGGCGGCAACGGTGCCAAAGCACCTGAACCGGCTCAGGCACAAAGCGATCCCGTGGCCCGCGCCCTTCAGGTCGGCACCACATCGGCGCGCGCGCTCAAATGCGGTTTCAATGTTGATCCCGTAAAGATGAGGACGCAATTTCTTGCGGCCGAAACGGCGGCGAGCCCGGCCGACACCGCAAAAATCACTCAAGTGTACGACACGGCCTATCGGGGCGTAACGCGTGCTGTCGCGACCCAGGGTGAATTATACTGCTCCGAGCGCAAGGTTGCGCAAATCAAGGCCTCGCTGTCGCGGCATCTCGCAGGCGACTATGCGCCCGCCCCGCCCGAACCCGATCCAGAGGAAGAAGAAGGGCTGTTTGGCAGTCTGGGTTCTGGGTCCAGTGGCGGCACCGAAGGCATGAGCAAGTTCCAAAAACCGGTCAGCGAATGGTAAATCCAATTTAGGCGCGGCACGCTGTAGGGTCGAGATGGCCTGCTATCGGGCGCGATTATGGTTGAAACTTAGCGCCTTAACCTACCCGCTTGGCCACGCTTGTTACTGTGCCGAACCGTCCGGCCTGGTCCATTCCGGCTCGACACCATTTTCATTTTGGTGACTGGACGACCCTTTGGCCTACGTTTGCCCTGGAAGGGCGCCCAAAATTCTTGGGTTTCTGCTAATTCTAACCATGGCACACACTTTGCTAGATTTGCGATCGGGATCTGTGACGATCCCATAAGTTAATCAGGCGCTTTCCCGCAAGGTGGCCACGACAGTGCAGCACGCCCCCGTCCAATTTGTTTCAGACCCCAGTTGCGAACAGTCAGCAGGTCATGCGCTGCCGCCAGCCGCAACGCTTGCGGATCTTTCGATTGAGCTGATCACGGAGCGTGCCGCGTTCGATGCGCTGGAAAACGAGTGGAACGGCCTGTTTGAGCGTGCCGGCCACTCGGCGCAAGTGTTCCAGACCTTTAACTGGAATTGGCATTGGGCCAATAATTACCTGCACGACGCACCTGGCGGAATAAAGGGTTTGAAGCTGTCCCTCGTCACCGGCCGAAGGGGCGGCAAACTTGTTATGGTATGGCCGCTAGTTTCCGAGCGCGTGCGCGGGATTACGCAAATTTTCTGGATGGGAGAACCCGTCAGCCAATACGGCGACGTGTTGATCGACAACATTCCGGACGCGCTGGAGTGCTTGCGGGCGGGCTGGCAGTTCCTCAAGACCCATACAAAAGGCGACGTGGTGCGTTTGCGGCGCGTGAGGGCCGATGGCGTTATTGCACCCCTGCTCGAAGAAATCGGGGCGCTCGCTTCGAACAAGCAAGTTGCGCCATTTCTCGATCTCGCCGGCTCCCCGGATTTTGCAGCTTACGAGCAGCGTTATTCATCCAGAAGCCGCCGCAACCGGCGCCGTTTGGCACGGCGGCTTGAAGAAGCCGGGGCCGTCAATTTCGAGCGTCACAAGGGCGGAGCCAAAGCTGCGGAACTCGCCGTTCAGGCCCTCGATCTCAAAGCCGTTTGGCTCAAGGATCGCGGCCTCGTTTCGCATGCGATTGCAGATCCGCGCATGCGCCGTTTCTTCAGCGACGCTGTTGCCGGCACGTTGCGGTCAACCAATAGCGTTGTTGCGGCGTTGACCTGCAACGGCGAACCCGCTGCACTGGAAGTCTCGTTCACGTGCAAAGGCCGCCTTGCCATGCACGTCATCGTCTTCAATTTGGCCTATGAAAAATCGGGTGCCGGCGTTCTGCTCCTGGAGCAAAGCATTCGGGACGGTTACACCGACGGCTTGTCGATCTACGACATGCTGGCGCCGGGCGACAACTACAAGCTCGATTGGTCGGATGCGACGGTTGAAGTGCAAGACTGGTCGCGCCCTCTGACACTCGCTGGTCAGACTTACGCGCGGCTTTATCTTGGCCTTGTGCGTCCGCGCATGAAAGCCATGATCGAGGCCATGCCGCAGTCGCTCCGCAAGATCGTCTCATCCGGCCGGGCACACGCCGTCGCCATCGGCTAGTTGCCGCTTTACTTGACGCCGAGTTTTTTTTGTAAACTCGATGACGACGTCGTATATTGAAAGAGCAGTTTTTTGTCTGGATAGACGATTTTGTGCGCGGCTTGCGCCATCAGCGCCGCCTCGTGGAACCCGGAGAGGATGAGCTTAAGCTTGCCGGGATAGTGATTGATATCGCCAATCGCAAAGATGCCCTTCTCGCTGGTTTCAAAGCGCTCGGTATCGACGGGGATAAGGTTTTCGTGCAAATTGAGGCCCCAATCGGCAACGGGTCCAAGCTTCATGGTCAATCCGAAGAACGGCAGCAATGCATTGCATACGACCAGTTCTTCATTATTCGCCGATTTGACTTTCACGCCCGACAGCGTCTTGCCGTCGCCCGCCAGAGTGGTCACCTGACCGATCAAGAGGCGTATTTTTTCGTCCGCCACGAGAGCGCGCATTTTCTCGACCGAATGCGGTGCGGCCCGGAAATCGTCGCGGCGGTGAATAAGCGTCAGGCTTTTGGCAACAGGCTGCAGGTTCAACGTCCAATCGAGCGCGCTATCGCCGCCGCCAACGATCACGATATCGCGTCCGCGAAAAGCTTCGATCCTGCGCACGGCGTAAAAGACCGACGTGCCTTCGTAGCTCTCGATGCCTTCGAGCGGCGGGCGCTTGGGCGTAAACGATCCGCCACCGGCGGCGATGACCACGATCTTCGTGAGAAAAACCTTGCCATCGTCGCTCGCGAGCCGGAAACGGCCATCGGCCTCGCGGCCCAGAGCATCGATACGTTCGGAAAAATGAAAGACAGGATTGAACGGCTTAATTTGCTCCATCAACCGGCTGGTCAGTTCTTGGCCCGTGACGACGGGAAGGGCCGGAACATCGTAGATCGGCTTTTCTGGATAGAGTTCGGCGCACTGTCCGCCTGCGCGATCGAGGATATCGACGACGTGGGCCTTGATATCGAGCAACCCAAGCTCAAACACGGCAAAGAGACCGCACGGTCCCGCGCCAATGATGACGGCATCGGTTTCAATGACGGCGGCGTCCTGCGATGCGGCATGATTTTCGGGCGTCATCGCCTCACCTTTCCTACGGTTCCGGCTAACGTGGCGCGGCGCCACTTTACGCGTTAGAACTGTTTCCCGGGCACGCGAACGACAAGTCCGTCCAGTGCGGCCGTGACTTTGATTTGACAGCTCAACCGGCTTTCCGGGCGCACATCAAAAGCGAAGTCGAGCATGTCTTCTTCCATATCGGCCGGCTTGCCGCTGGCCGCGCGCCAGATCTCATCCACATAGACGTGGCATGTGGCGCAGGCACATGCGCCGCCACATTCGGCTTCGATACCGGCGACATCGTTCAATTTCGCGGCTTCCATGACGGTCAATCCAATCTCGGCATCAACGGTCTGAGCTGCCCCATCGGGCTGAATAAAAGTAATTTTTGCCATGATGCCTGTCGGGAAACTTGATTAAAGCCACGTTGCTAGAGATGCTGCAAGAAGCACGGGAAGACGAGAGATCCTACCGGTCTCACGCATTGCGCCGAAGAATTAGTTGGGAAGACCTTGGAATTCAAGCCGGAGCGCGGCCGCTGGCGATAAGCCGCACTCAACTAATTCTGCGCTGCGAAGAAGCGCCGCCTTGAATAAGGTGTACAATCGAGGACAAAACCGTGTGTTCCGTCTTGCTCACCGCTGTCCGTAGACTTCGTGGATATAGGTTCGGGCTTCTTCTGCAGCGACTTCGATCAAAGCCAATGTTTGCTGAAGTTGATCCGGGCTTCTCCACGTCGCGGAGCGCTCTGCCTGTTCGGCGAGACGGGCTATCCGCCAGGCGCCCACCGCCCGCCCAGAGCCTTTAAGCGTATGGGCTGCCATGTGCCAATCGCGGTCGTTTCCCGCAGTGCCAAGGGAGGCAATTGTAGCCGGGAGCTGGGCCAGGAATAGCTCCAGCACTTCATGCTCAAGGGCGCGATCGCCAAGCGTGTAGCGCCTGAGATGCTTAAGATCCACTGGGCTCAACTCCAGATTATCTTCGGCCACTGCTGCGTTCGCGCGCTCGCGCGGTTCCGAAATCGTGTCCATGATACCGTCCAACGGGGCCCAATCGAGATAACAAGGTAAAGACGCACCCTGTTTCAACAAGCTAGGCCCCATCGTCGCACGTCAAGTCTAATTGCAAGTAAAACCAATCCCTCGCATTGCAGGCGTTCTCGCAATACTACAGTAACGCATGCATTTTGCTGGACCCATAGCCCCAAAACCAGCTGCGCTCGAGATTTACTCCTCCCGACACGCTCCGGCCATCCTCAACCGCCTGAAAGGAAATAGTCTTTTTTGGCTCATAAGGCCGTTTTTCTGCTTTGAGCACAGACCGAAAATGCCCTAGTCTAGGCAGACGAACTCGCGAACCCAGGGGGCTGGGGCGTCTCGAGGGCGCGTGGGGGACGTGCGAATGGCGAAGCCGCAAGACCAGATCACAAAGCTGATGGCGATTGCCGCCAATGGTGGCGCGCAGGATGCTGTCGGGCCAGGCAATGACGTGGCAGGCGCTACGGGCGCCGCTCAAACACCGCCGCCGCTTGGGCGCAAAGTTGCCGAAAGCAACGCCGTCGAAACGGAAACGGATTCCGCGCCGCGCCGCGTCGCGCGCCGCCGCCCTGCGGGTCCCGTGCGCAGCAAGATCGCCGCCAATGATGACGTGCCAAGTATTGGCGGTCTGATCTATGCGCTCGAACAAAAGCCGTCGTCGAAGTCTTTCCGCATCGCGGCAATTGCGAGCGTCATGTGGGCCGTTGCCGGCATCGCGTTTGCGGCTTTTACTCTTGCGCCCGAATGGGTCGAAGGCGCTTCGATCGGATCGCTGCTGCTGAAGCCCGTGACGTATTACACGATATCGGCCATCGTGGTTCCGGTCGCGATCATGTGGATGCTCGCGGTACTCAATTGGCACGTGGCATCGCTCGCGCTGAAATCCTCGACGATGACGGAAGTCGCCATCCGGCTTGCAGAGCCGGACCGCGCGGCCGAACAATCCATTGCCAGCCTTGGCCAAGCTGTGCGCCGCCAAGTTTCCTTCATGAACGACGCCGTGAGCCGTGCACTTGGCCGCGCCGGCGAGCTTGAAGCGCTTGTGCACAATCAAGTGGCCGATCTCGAACGGTCTTACGAGCAGAACGAGCGGCGTATTCGCGGATTGATCCAGGAATTGACCGGCGAGCGTCATGCGCTCCTCAACACTTCGACCAGCGTAACCGACACACTCAAGACGCTTGGTACCGAAATTCCGACGCTCATCGAGAAGCTTTCGACGCAGCAGGTTACGCTTGCAGGCATCATCAAGGGTGCGGGAGAGAACCTCTCAAGTCTGGAAAATTCGCTTGCCACGCAAACCAACCGCTTCGAGACGTCGCTCGGCTCGCGCACGCAGCAGCTGCAAACCGTTCTTGAAGACTACACCAGCGCCTTCTCGACGGCCCTTGGCAGCCGCACGGAACAAATGCGCGTCGCGTTCGATAGCTACATGCAGACACTCGATACCTCGCTGGGCAATCGCACGGAAAATCTGCAAACTGTTTTTGAAGAGTATGCCAAGGCGCTTGACACGACCCTTTCGAACCGCGCTCAAGCACTTGACATCCAATTGGTCGAGCGCACCAAATCTCTCGATGACGCGTTCCAGCGTCGCCTTGAGCTGTTCGACGACCAGATCATGAAATCGACGTCGGCCATCGATAGCGCGGTGAGCGAAAAGGCCGAACTGCTGACGACCGCCCTCGACACCCATGCCGCCTCGTTCCGCGAGTCGATTGCGCGCCAGGCCGTGGAACTCGACGAGTCCGTGATGAACGGCATCAATGCCGTCCGCCGCACGAGCGAAAACATCACGCGCCAGTCGTTGAAGGCGATCGAAGGCCTCGCCAATCAATCCGACATGCTGCGCAACGTTTCTGAGAATCTACTCGGCCAGATACACGGTGTGACAGACCGGTTCGAGAACCAAGGCCACTCCATTCTCAAAGCTGCCAATGCGCTCGAATCCGCCAATTTCAAGATCGATTCGACGCTCCAAGCGCGCCACCAGGATATATCCAGAACGCTCGAACGTTTCTCGGGCAAAGCCGACGAAATCGGCCAGGTGTTCAACGATTACTCGTCGAACCTCGAAGGTTCGTTATCGACGATCGAAACACGCACCCGCGCTCTGACGCACGAGCTCCAGTCTGGCACAGAGTCTCGCACACGCGCCCTCCTCACGGAACTCGAACGCGCCAAGAGCCAAGCGGAAGCCGAAAGCGGCCGCACCTTCGACGACATGAAAAACCGTTTCAGCTCGGTCTCGGGCGAGCTCTCCAAGGAATTTGAATCGCTGACAGGGCGGTTGTCGTCGGCGTCCGATGAAGCGCGCATGCGCGGCGCCGAAGCCGCCTCCACCCTCGCTCTCGAACAAGCCCGCATCCGCGAGGAAGCAGCCCGCTTGCCTGCCGCAACTCGCGAAACGGCAGTCGCAATGCGCCGCGCGCTTCAAGACCAGCTCAAGGCCCTCGATCAATTGACGCAGATCTCGAACCGCACCGCCGCGCAGCGCGATGTCATGCCGCCGGAACCGGCACCTGTTCCAGCGATACGCGTGAGCGCGCCCGCTCCCGTTATCCAACAGCCGGAAACCTCGCGCGGACGGGCAGCGCAGCAGCGCCCAGCGCAAGCTCAAGGCGGCGATACACGCGAAGGATGGTCGCTGGGCGATCTTTTGGCGCGCGCATCCCACGACACAAGCGACGACGACGGACAGGCTCAATCGGCCTCCACTCCGTTCCGCCTCGACGTGGCGTCGATTGCCCGTTCGATCGATCCGGCGACGGCGTCGGCAATTTGGAACCGCTTCCGCGCCGGACAGCGCAATATAATGGTGCGCAGCATCTATTCGCCCGAAACACGCATTGTGTTCGACGAAGTCTCGCGCCGCATCAAGTCGGATGCCGAACTCACACAATCTGTGCAGCGCTACTTGACCGACTTCGAGCGGATCATTCGCGAAGCCGACGGGCGCGATTCCTCGGGGCGTTTGGCACACACGCATTTGGTCTCCGACACGGGCCGCGTGTATCTGTTCCTGGCACACGCTGCAGGCCGCGCCATCTAGACCCGCTTGAATTGAACTCCGAATATAGAGACCGCCCGTGCCGCGCGCTTCCGGCTCAACCCATAGCTCTCAGTCCGGAACTCTGACGCTGGACGTTGACCGCGAGAGCTGGCCGCTGCGCGAAGCCTTTACCATCTCGCGCGGCTCCAAGATAAGCGCTGAAGTTTTGACCGTCACGGTGAGCTGCGGGCAGCACCAAGGCCGGGGCGAAGCCGTTCCCTATGGCCGCTATGGCGAGACAATCGATACTGCCCTTCGACAAATCGAGGGACTGGCGCCGATCGCAAGCCGGTTGGAACTGCAGTCAATGCTGCCTGCCGGCGCTGCCCGCAACGCCATCGATTGCGCTCTTTGGGACCTTGAAGCAAAGCGTTCCGGAACGAGCGCGGCGAGATTAGCCGGACTAACACCTCTCAAGCCCGTGCTCACCGCCTACACCTTGAGCCTTGACACGCCAGACGCCATGGCCGCCAAGGCCGCTTCCGTTCGCGATCTCCCGCTCTTGAAACTGAAACTTGGCGGCGCGGGCGACGCCGCGCGGATGGCCGCCGTGCGCGAGGCCCGGCCCGACGCACGTCTCATCGTAGACGCCAACGAAGCCTGGAGTGAAATCTATCTTGAGGCGCTGATGTTTGCCGCCGCAGATGCCGGCATCGAACTCATCGAACAGCCCTTGCCGGCAGGCGCCGACGAAGCGCTCCGGCATATTGAACGCGCCGTACCTTGTTGTGCAGATGAAAGCGTACACACGCGCTCAGACCTGCCACGGCTACAAGGGCTTTATGACGCCGTCAACATCAAGCTCGATAAAGCCGGCGGCCTGACCGAGGCGCTCAGCTTGAAGCGCGAGGCAGAGGCTCAAGGATTTCGCATCATGATTGGTTCGATGGTGGCGACGTCGTTGGCTGTGGCCCCCGCCATGCTGCTCGCGCTAGGCGCGGAGTGGACCGATCTCGATGGGCCGCTGCTTCTGGCGCGAGACCGGATGCCGGCGATTGTTATTAAATCAGGCATCATGTCGCCGCCGGACCCAGTGCTTTGGGGTTAAAATCTCACACGTTGCGGCCGCTGTTGCGCGCGCCGCAACTGGGGCATTCGCATCCCGCACGCGCCGCCCCATTCTCCGCCGGTTTGGCAACCGGATATCCACACACCGCGCAGTGCGCGTGCGACCCTTCCTCAACTCCATGCTGAAGTGCGACGCGTCCATCAAACACGAAACACTCGCCGCGCCAGAGGCTTTGCTCTTCGGGCATGGTTTCGAGGTACTTTAAAATTCCGCCTTCGAGATGATAGACCTCGGGAAATCCTTGGGCGAGCAAGTATGCGGACGCCTTTTCGCAGCGGATGCCGCCCGTGCAGAACATGGCTACGCGCTTGTGGCGCGCGGGGTCCAAGTGGCGCGCCACGTAGTCAGGAAAATCGCTGAAGGCATCGGTCTTGGGGTCGATTGCGCCATCAAACGTGCCAATTGCAACTTCGTAGGCGTTACGCGTATCGATGACGACAACGTCCGGATCTTGGATGAGTGCGTTCCACGCTTCCGGCGCCACGTATGCCCCGGCACGCTCCGATGGTCTGATATCCGGAACGCCAAAAGTAACGATCTCCCGTTTGACCCTGACCTTCATGCGCTTGAAAGGAGCGGTCTCGGCATGGGATATCTTGACCGCGACATCTTGAAACCGGGCGTCGTCGCGCAGCCAAGTGAGGAACGCGTCGATCGCGTCGTCCCGCCCCGAGACGGTTGCATTGATACCTTCGCGCGCGATCAAGACCGTTCCCAAAATGCCAAACTGTTCGCACGACGTTGCGACGCTCGCCCGCAATAATTCAAGCTCGCCGATGGTTACGAATTTATAGAATGCAGCAACTGTCGCGGTCATGGCGCGGACGATGTCCCGGCCCGCAAAATTGGTCAAGGCGCGGAAGCGCGCGGGGTGATGTCCGGCGCAACGGCGGATTGGAGAAGAGTCTTGCGGTCCCAAATCCGGTGCAGCACGATGGCCGCTGCCAAGGCAATGAGCGAAATGGCAGCCATAGCCCAATAAGTGCCGCCGCCGTATCCGGCATAGAGCCAGCCGGCAATGAGCGTGGCAATTCCCATGGCGAGGCCCGAAGCAATCGTTGCGTACAACGCCTGCGCACTCCCCTGCATGCCGGCCGGCACTGCCTGATGAATGAAGTGAATTGCGCCGATGTGCGCCCCGCCGTACGTGAAGGCGTGCAGAATCTGCAACGGCACGAGTACGCCGAGCGGAGGATCAAAGGCCATGACGGTCCACCGCAGTACGGACATTGCAGCGCCGAGTATAAGTAGCTCCACTGCGCCGAAACGGGCGATGATTTTCCCAGAGTAGGCGAACAACGCCACTTCGGCAAAAACTGCGATTGCCCAGAGTACGCCGCACAGCCCAGCGCTCATCCCCTGCTTCTGCCAAATGAGCGTTCCAAACGTCAGGAGTGTTGCGTGCGCGGCCTGGACAAAGCCGGCCGCGAACAGGAAGGCTACAAAGGGCTTAGAGCCAAGCAGCAGCCTCGGTTCGGCGACGTGCCAGAGCGGGCTATCAGACTTCTGCCCGGCGGCGGGCTTGGTGGAGAGACGCGGCAGAGCGTGCGCCGCCAACACAGTCAAGATACAGCCAAATGCCACCAGCCAGATGCCCGCGCCCGCTCCATAGCGGTCGATGGCGACACCGCCGGCAAAGCTCGCCGCGACGAACGTCAGCGAACCCCAAAGACGCATGCGCCCGTAATCGAGCCCCGCTTCGCGCACCCCCTTAACAGCGACCGTCTCGGTCAACGGCATGATGGTCGAGTTGCAGATAATGAGCGGCACGATGAGAAACAGGATCGGCCAGAACGACGCGGCTTGACTGAGCAGCAAAACAAGAACCAGGCTCATCCATGCAAGCACGATCAGCATGGCGCGATGCGAGCCTGCGCGGTCTGCCGCGAGGGCAACGGCAGGGGTCACGAATAAGCGCAGAAAAAACGGCGCTGCCATCACAGTACTGATTTCGCCCGCAGTTAAACCGCGCCAATCGAGCCATACGGGCGTGAACGGCACGTGCATGCCGTAAATAACGAAGAGCGCGCCATAAAAGAGCGCGACCCTGAACCCGAATGCCCGCGCCGCGGCGCTCCCCTCCGTCATACCGGACTATTATCCCACCTGCCGAAACGCATAGATGCTTTGAAGACTCACAGAGACAACTTCGTAACCGCTGCAAGGCGAATACTCTTGTTACCCAGGGGAGCGAATCGCGTATGAATTTGAAATTCTGTGGATAATAGGCGGCTATGAACCGGCTCTCGCAAGCGGCTCCTCCTGAAACCGACGACGAGTATCGCGCCATTGAGGCCGCGTTGCTTGAGAGTGCGCGCGGCCGCTGGTTTTTGGCCGAGCACGGGCGCCGGGCGCGGCGACTCGATAGCGCCCTTCTGGAGGATGCTATTGGGCGGCTGCAAACATCGTTGCGCCAACCGCCGGCACTTCTCGGGCAATTGCAGGGCGAACTCGCCGAACTCAAGTCACACCTCGATCGCGTGCGCAAAGGTCTTCTGGCTAAGCCGTCGCCACGCGCCGCCGAACAAACGGACGGGACCCCGGCAACACATTCCATACTGAAAGCAGCCGAGAGCCTCCACGAAATCGCCTGGTCGCTCCAAGCCAATCCGTTCGATCCCAAGGGATGCGAAGAGATCGCCCGCAATGCGGCGCGGCTCTACACATTGAGCCAGGAACAGGCGACCCATTCCGAACGCACGCTCGGTCTTGCCGCAGCGATCGCCGAAGCGCTGCGCCGGGTCGATGCCGTTCTTGAAACGGTCGAACACGAGCAGCTGACGGATTTAGGCAAGATCACGCGCTGACTGCAGCGCAACTTTGACAGCAGTTCCACGCAAAAAAAGCCGGACAGCGAGCCCGGCTTTTTTTGTTATGAAATTTTGGCAGGCATCACCAGCGCGTGCGCATGCCAACCGAGATGATATTGGCGCTGTTCTCGACGTCGGCATTTAGCACGGCAGCCGCATTTGTGAGCACGCCGCGGGTCAGATGTTCATCGTCAAAGAAAACGTGGGCATAGCTGAAGTCCAAAGTTGTAGCGTCCGAGTAGCGGTAGCTCGCGCCGGCGCCAACCCAGATGCGGTCACTATCGGGGAGCTGCACGAGACGCTGCGCGGGTTCGCGGATGGGCGACTTTTCGTAGCCAACACCGCCGCGTAATGTGAGTCCCGGCATGTAATCGTATTCAAGACCGCCCGAAACAAACCAGCCATCGTCCCAATTGGCCTCAATGACGGCGCCAGGGAGGCCAACCACGGGAACGCGATCAATCCGGCTCCAGTTGCTCCATTCAACCGTTCCCATCACGCGCATGGCGTTCGAAACGGCTTGGCTGATACTGAATGTCACCATTTCAGGGGTTTCAAGTGTCGCCGAGACGGGCAATGAGAACCCAAGCGGGCTCGTGAAACGCCCCTCAAGGTCATGCTCTATCGACGAGCGGAAGCCGAGACCCACACTTGTGCCCTCGGCAGGCTTCAAAAGAATGCCCGCCGTGAAACCAACGCCAATCGTGTCATCCACCTTGATGGATGCGCTTGGCGAAACACCAAACGGACTTGCCGCCGACCAAAGCTTTAATTTCGCGTACTCAAGCTGAATACCGACCGCGACATGAACGCCGGGCGAAACTTCATAAGCAAGAGTCGGCGCCGCATTGAGCGTAAACATCTCAGCTTCGCGGCTGTGCACACGGCCGGCCCAGTTAGCGTTGTCAGGATCGGTCGCAAGACCGAACGGCGCATTGACCGAGACGCCGAGCACCAACTTGTCGCTTATGCGATAGGCCGCGTAACTTGCGGACAAAATTCCAATTTTGTCGATATCGGTCGATGCGGCACCGCCAAACGGCGAAACCCCGTTCGAAAGCTCCGTGCTGGCGAATATCGCCGTATAGGCGCTTTGGGTGGTGAGGCCATTTTCAGCAATGCCAAATGCCGCTGGGTTCCAGAAGGCGGAACTCAAGTCGCCGCCCGCCGCAGCACCCGCAAAGGCCGCGCCCATCAGAGAGGCCGACTGTTCGCGCACTGCGAACCCGCCGCCCACCGCCGAAGTGGCTGTCACCGCAAGCGCGGCGAAGGCCGTTGCCGTGGAAAGCGTCTTGCTTGCCACTGTGTCTATTGATCTTGCCATCTCTGCCCCCGGACCACGATGCGCGGCCCCCCCGCCGTGTGTATTTTCTGAGTCCGAAGAATAGCGATTGAAGCGCTGCACACTCAACTCGCTAATGCGAAAAAGCGCTGGTTTGTCACAGAAACTTCACTCCTGTGCCTAACGTGCAACGCGGCTTGAATTGGCGAAACATGTGTTGATAAAGATGCGT
The DNA here is from genome assembly GCA_031373745.1 of Hyphomicrobium sp. Taxonomy (GTDB): domain Bacteria; phylum Pseudomonadota; class Alphaproteobacteria; order Rhizobiales; family Hyphomicrobiaceae; genus Hyphomicrobium_B. Next base: position 14,175 of record JANMNH010000096.1, read on the forward strand.
TGAAAGCAAAAAAACCGGCCCGTCTCTGCGACGGACCGGTTTTTTGTCAAGCTCAGGTCCAATTCCCCTCGAAACGAGCTTGACACTCCCCCCGGAGCACGTTGTGGCAAATTAGGCCACTGATCGAGCCGATTAGTGCCAAATTGCAGAGCCCCTTACAAGTATCGCGCGCATTCGAAGGGTACATAATGCTGCGTTGGTGCAGCATCGCAACAGATCGAGGATTTTGCGACCTAAAGAGCTTGGGTTTCCTATTTTATTCCGCGCCGCAGCATGATTTCGAACAGGTGATCGACCGGTCCGGTGCCGCCGCCAACATGCATATTCGCGCCCGCTTTGAGTGCACCCCAAACGAAATCCTTGGCCTTGCGCACGGCATCTTCGAGCCCCAATCCCAGTGCCATTCCGGCCGTGATGGCGGCTGCAAGGGTACATCCAGTACCGTGCGTGTTCTTCGTTGCGATGCGTGGCCTTGTTAGCCGGATCGTGCCAGCCCGGCTCACCAAGAAATCGACAGACTCGGCTCCCTCCCCGTGACCGCCTTTGAGCAGCACTGCGCCGCAACCAAACTTGAGCAGCGCTTGTGCCTGCCGCGCGGCTTCCGCATCCGTCTGGGCGATGGGCTGATTGAGGAGTTTGGCGGCTTCCGGAAGATTGGGCGTAATGAGGGCCGCGAGCGGCAGCATTAGTGAGCGCACGGCCGCGATGGCTTCTGGCGCAAGGAGCACGTCGCCGCTGGTCGCGACCATGACGGGATCGACGACGACCGGATTTAGCTTGGCGTCCGCGATGAGCCGGGCAACGGTGCGCACCGTTTCTTCGTCGCCGAGCATTCCCGTCTTCGTGGCTGCAATGGCAAGATCGCTGACGACAGCTGCAAATTGCGCGGTGATAAAATCCGCTGGAACCTTATGCACGCCCGTCACGCCGCGCGTGTTCTGCGCCGTCAACGCGGTGATGACGCTGGCGCCATACGCGCCGAGCACTGTGAATGTTTTAAGATCGGCTTGAATGCCCGCGCCGCCCGAGGGGTCGGAGCCGGCGATTGTCAGGGCAATGGGCCGGGCGTTCGTCATGGGCAAACCCTAGCCTTAATGCGCGGCAGAACCAAAATAAATGTAAGGATCGGCAGCGCACTCACTCAACCAAACTTAAACAAAACAATCCGTGTTTGCCGGTACGCGCGCCTTAGCGCGTCAACGCAGTAACACCGGGTAGTTCCGCGCCTTCAAGCCACTCAAGGAAGGCGCCGCCTGCTGTCGAAACGTAGGTGAAATCATCGGCAGCACCTGCCGCATTCAAGGCGGCAACCGTATCTCCGCCGCCGGCAACCGAGACCAATTTTCCGGCCTTTGTCAGACTTGCCACTTGGCGCGCAAGCTGAAAGGTGCCTTGGCCGAATTGTGCGATCTCGAAAGCGCCCATGGGGCCATTCCAAAGAACGGTTTTGCAACTCTCCAGGATTTTGGCAACGTTGGCGACGCTTTCGGGGCCGACGTCCAAAATCATCTTATCGAGCGGCACTTTGTGGATGCTGACAATCTTGGTTTCCACATCTTCGGCGAATTCGTCGGCGACCACGGCATCGAGAGGCAGGACGAGTTCGCAGCCTTTCTGCTTGGCCTCCGCCATGATCTCTCGCGCGAGCGAATGAAACTCGGGTTCGGCAAAGGATTGCCCGACCATCTTACCCATGGATTGCAGGAACGTGTTCGCCATGCCGCCGCCTATGATGAGCTTGTCCACCTTGGCAACGAGATTGGTCAGAACCGGAATTTTGGTCGAAACCTTCATGCCGCCGACGATTGCAGCCGTTGGCCGTTGCGGTTTCTCAAGCGCCGTGCGCAGCGCATTGATCTCTTCCATCAACAAGGGTCCGGCGTAAGACGGTAAATGATGCGTCAAGCCTTCGGTTGATGCGTGCGCGCGGTGGGCGCATGAAAAAGCGTCGCCGACGAATAGATCGCCGAGTTTGGCCAGTTCGGCTGCAAAGGCGGGATCGTTCTTTTCTTCGCCTTTGTGAAAGCGCAGGTTTTCAAGAACCGCGATATCGCCGCCCTCCAACGCTGCGACAGTTGCGGCCGCCGCCGGTCCCACACAATCGGTGCCAAATGCGACCGGCTTGCCGATCAACTGACCGAGTGCGTCCGCCACGGGCTTCAACGTGAACTCGGGATCGGAACCGCCTTTAGGCCGCCCGAAATGCGAAATCACGATCACTTTCGCACCACGGTGAGCGAGGTCTTTGAGACCCGGGACAAGGCGCTCGAGACGCGTCGCATCCGTGACTTTTCCATTCTTCACAGGGACATTAAGGTCGGCGCGCACGAGCACGCGCTTACCCTTCACGTCGATACCCTGCGTGGTTTTAAGCTTGTCGAGGTTCATGGGACGTCCACTTCACAGAGCGAGTGAGATACGATTGCCGCGCGGATCGAGTTTTAGGCGTTGTTGTCCTTGACGACGCGGCGGGCGGCAGCAGCGACAGCATCAGCCGTCAAGCCAAAATGCTGGAACAGCTTCGGCGCTGGCGCCGAGGCCCCGAAATCGGACAAGCCGACAAAAGTGTCTTTTTTGCGCAGCCATTGATGCCAGCATTGCGCAACGCCTGCTTCAATCGCAACCCTCGGCGCTTCGCCCAAGACGCTCATCTGATAGGCTTCGTCCTGCTTGGCGAAGTATTCGAATGACGGCATCGACACGATAGCAACCTTCAAACCATCCTTCGTCAGCGCGTCTGCTGCCTCAACCGCCAGACCAACTTCCGAGCCGGTCGAAATCAGCGTCACGTCGCGTATCTTGCCGGGGTCTTTCAGAACATAAGCGCCTTTGCCCGACAAATTTTCTTTGCCGGGTGGCGTGCGCAAATTAGGCACGGCTTGACGCGACAACGCCAAAATAGACGGCGTATCCTTATCCTGCAACGCCAGCTCCCAGCATTCCGCCGTCTCGACGCCGTCGCAGGG
>JANMNH010000112.1:0-11730 GCA_031373745.1 Hyphomicrobium sp.
CCTGGAAGGCCGAGTACACTATGAAGGAGGAAGATAGGAACCTGTTCGCTGACGTCTACGAGCCCAAGGGACATGCCGCGTTCTACAAATACGTCTGCCGTCATTGTGGGGTAGTGCTGTTCAGTTGGGATTTGGATTAGACATGACGTACACATGCACTAAGATGAAAAGGTAAAGCTACGGAATGAGGAGATGCCTTTGAGACGGTTCTTTTTGGCAGTCATCGTCTTATTCGGGGGCTCGTTCGCGGCAGAACCCGCCGCCGCCGAGGTGCGCTTTGGAAAAAATGTCCGAATTGGCGGGCACGATGTTTCTAATCAGTCCTTCAACAGCAAGCGGCGCGGTGAATTCTACATCTACAATAAAACGCCGCCGAATGAAGGTTGCCGATGGCGCTCAAATGGCGACGGCTCGCGCACTAAAGTGTGCCACCTCAAGCGGAAGCCGAACTGACGCGAGGACCAAAGTGCGCGGCGCGATGCAAAATCTCCGGTGCTGTTGACCTCAGCTCACACAGTGAACCAGCAAGGCGCCCTAGCTGATGGCCACGACACCACAAGCCACGCTCACTGCGATTGTCGAGGACGCCTATCGCGTGTTTGCGCGCTATACGTGCGCGGCGTCTTTGGTCGTGTGCCACTGCCCTTGCTGCATGACCGAAGAAGTCGAGGCAGAGCTTGTGCGTACGCCTTTGCGGCAAATCCCGTCAGACCTGCTTGCCGAATATACAAACTCGGCGCATGGCTGGGACGACGATTTGATCCTCGCGGATATGCGCTATTTCTTGCCGCGCTATCTTGATTTGATAGCCGCGGACGATGCGCCCAGTCAGCTGGGGCTCGCGCAGTGTTTAAACCAGCTTGGACACGCGCACTGGCGCGAGAAATGGCCAGCTGAGGAGGCCGATGTTCTCGACCGTTTTTTCGATGCCTTGATTGCCGTCTACATCGAAGATCTTCATATGGTTGAGTGGCCGGTGGGATGGCGGCTCATCAACGATGTTAGGGAAGTATTGTGTTTGACGGTGCTCGCGGGCGGCGACCTCAATCGCGTTTTGAAGGCCTGGGATGCGGCGCCAGATCCGCAAGCGGCAATCCATATGGCGGCTGCCAGAGAGCGGGTCGAGCGGTTCGATGGACGCCCGCGAATGAAGTCGGCCTATCTCGAGCGGGACCACGTCGCAGAAGCCGAAGCCATCGGGGAATTCTTGGACCGTCCGGAAGTTGATGAACGCCTTGAAGTGGCGTACCCGAGTATCGCCGATCCGCGATTGCAGAAGATCATATCGGATGCGACGACATGGAAATGAGGGCTAAGTTAACAAAGCAGCCCTGCGTGGCACTCAACGAGTTGGCTCGCAATGCGGTTACTGAAAACGTCCCGTGATATCACGATAGGTATAGTCGGCGGGCGGGTCGTCGTCGCCAGCGAACGTCGCGAGCAACGCCTTTACATCGGATTGCGCCAAGCGCTCATTCTGCTTCACTGTCACGTGAAAATCGTTGGTTGGGATCTGGATTTCAGATTGCCTCGCGACGTTGTAAAGGCCGATCGCGCAATGCGTAAAGCGCGGCCCGGTTCCATCGTACGTCCGCCAGTCGCACATATACGCGCCGTTGCCACTGGCGACCTGAAGATGATCGCGCCCCGCGCGTTCCAGCACCAAGAAGCCAGGGCCGCCTTCGGGCGTCAGCGCCTCGGCCGCAGCGTGTATCTGCTGTTACGACGGCCGTTTCAGCTGCGTCACGCCTTCGCTTGAGAGTTCGAGGTCTGCTAGACCATCCGCGCGATGGATCAGTTTGGTTTGCCAGTCGAAGACGGACATCCTAAAAGAGCGGGCAGTTTCGATCACAAACGGGACGACGGCTTCCGCGAGTGGGAATTGGATGGCGAGCGTCGCGACGTTCGGACCGAAGCCACCCCACAATGGCGCGCTGCTCCAGACCCCGGACTCTGACTCGTCGTCGCTGAGCCTACTGAGGCAGGGATAGCGCTGGACGATTTGGTCGTGGAATTTGCGGAAAATCTGCGGCGGCTGACCCTTTTCGTCGCTTTGCGAATCGAGAACGCTGCCATGCAGCGGCGTTCGTTGGCGGAATGGCAGCAGCCAATATGGAAATGTCGTAGCTCATGACGTTTCCTTGTATCGCTACAGCTTGAATTGCCGAGATGCGGTTTCTTCCGTAATTCCGAACGCCGGATCGCTTAGCGCGGATCTTATGTCCTCGTTCGTATCGAAAAACGCGCGTTGGGCGCCAGTGCTATTTGGCCCGGTGTTGTAGGCCACAGTCACGTTCACATCACCGAGCTTGTCGAAGTACGGCTGAAAAATCGCGACAAACGCCTGATGCGCCGCGCGCAGGTCTGAGTCCGCCGCTATCGTGATCCAATTCTGAAGATCTTTGTACTGATAAATAAGTTCGCCACTTGCGTGTGTCCAGACCGTGCCGTCCACCGCCCGCAATGCCTCAAGTGTCTGCCTGCGAATGAGCACGAGGTCCTCGAGGATTCGATCCATGCCGCTACTCCCTATTCGTTAGCTTTGGGCTCACCGCCGTACGCCAGAATGTAACAGACAAAGAACACGTGAATGTAGATCAAGTCCCGAAAGTTTCCGAGCATAGGAAATTGCGTGTGAATGGCACGCAAAAACAGTGCAAAGAAGATTGATACGAGCGTCCAGCCCAAATAGGCCGGAGACATGACACGTTTTCTAGTCCGCTCGGGGATGTCCCAATTCATGTTTTCAAGCCTCGCTCGTCCTTTGCGGCAAACACGCCCCAACTCAATCCGTCTGATAAATCATCTCGGCTTTCGAGAAGTCGCGAGCCATTAAGTCTAGACGCTTGATGTAGATGTAGTAGAGACCGTTGAGATCCCAGACGTCGTTGTCGTAGTCGCCGATTTGCAGCAGTAGAACCCACTTTTCGGCCTCGAAAGCGAGCCTTTCGACCGCCGCGCTGTAGGCCGCAACACTTGATGTTGGCAGGTCTTGGTTCTGGTCGCGCGCCGCCAGCTCTATGCGCATGTCGTTCTGAATGAGCTCGGGCCATCCAAACAGCCGGTTCGAGGCACCGAGGTGCGCGGGAGTGTCCTCGTTCCACGTCTGCTGCGGCACATCTTTTCCAAGCGCATACGAGCGAGAAAACAACGGTTGGGTCTTGTTGTCCGGAAGTGTGTACGTGAACACCGGTATAATCCGCGCCGCCGGCATGTGGTTGCGCAGAAATGGCGTCGCACGGGCATCGTCTTCGGCAAATTCAACAAGCGGATAGCCAAGGTCCGGAGCCGTGCGCCGTTCCAGTGCAAATTTCGGTGTCGCGTCGTGGACGATTTTGAAGAGCGGACGCTTGTCTTTGTCTCGCGCGAACCAGGGCCGCGCGATCATATCGTAGAACACAAGCAACCGACCCTCGCGCGGCAAATCTGGATCGACCGACCAGACAGCCGCGAGGGCTTCGAGATCCAATTGCATGACAAAGGTCAACGGCGCTGGCGCATGATAGAGCTTGGTCTTTGCGTCGATCTCGCGTTGAGTTCGTATGAAGCCGTCGACATATTGCTGCACGGTCCATTCGCTGCCGGCAAACGTCCGCTCGTTCATCTGCGCAGCAATGTCTTGCAGCGCTTTCAGCTCCCCGTCGCCCAATGACGTGGGCGCACGCGTTGGCCATTCAAATCCGACTGGCAAATCCGGCGCGCCGCCAATTTTGCTGGCCCCAATTGGAATGTCGATATCATCCGCCTCTTTCGATTGCAGCGCCAGCGCCGGTAGCGCCATGTTGAGAAACATCCGCTGGTCCAACTCTGACACGCCCGCTGACGCCAGAGAGGCACCCAGTTCTTCAAGCGTACGAAATGGCCCCTGCGTCGCCATAGCAATGCTCCGTGTTGCAAACCCCAATAGCGCAGCCGTCGCCCCAGCACCAACGGCGGCACCGCGTTGCAGAAATTTTCGCCGGGCCGGCTTTGGCGGCTTATTCATTGTTTCGGCCCTTCGGCGCCGCTTTCCGCCTGCGGGTCGTTGCGTGCGCGAGATCCAATTCGCCCTTCCAAGGCGTGAATGGTCAGGCGGGTATTCTCCGGCAGCGCGTCGAAGTAGGAAACTGCTTTAACAGCCGCGATGGCCGCTTGCGCTTCGGCGATATGACCGAGCCCGCAATCGGCATGCGCAACAAATGCGCGATTTAGAAGCTGGTCGATAGAAGTAAGATTTGGTTTCTGCAGCTGTGCGGTCATAATCGCCTTGCCCTCGTTATGACGGCCGTTCATCGTTAGCACCGCGCCGCGCGTGCCTTTGATCGTCGTGACGTCCGGCCCGAGTTCCAAGAGCCGCAAGGACCATTGGTCGACTTCTTCGCCGGTCGCAGGTCCTGCAAAGACGAACCAATCGCTGATGAGCGTTTCGAGCGTCAGCATCTCCTCGGCGCGAGTCATGCGCCCGCGTGCGAGCTCGCGCGTCAGCGCACCGAAAACCTCGAACTGCACATCCGGCGAGGTCCAACGGCGTGGCCGCAATCGGCAGTCGAGGATCAAGCCCGCCGCCCAAGATGGTTCCGAAGGTGCCGCCGCCGCGTCTTGATAAGGTGCGAGAAGCGCTTCGAAGTAGGGCGTCGAAGGATCTTGCGGGTTTCGCAAGAGCCGCCAGATTTGATTTCCGTCAGAGCCCTCGTCCGGCGCATCCGGGTTTTGGCTGGGCCACGGGATTACATTCATAATCACGCCGAAGGCCTGTGCCCATGCCAACGCTTGGCAGACCGATTGTGCATATGGGGGGAGATGACCCCATGTCACGAATGCAGCGAGCAGCGCGAAGGCCATTACATTCGCGATAATCCCGCCCGCCACAAACACGCCGTAGCGGAACGATTGGCAACCAACGATGTAGTATGGCCGTACGTAGGCTGTATCAAGCACGGCATTGAGAATGAATTCCGTCTCGCCAAAGCGCTTGCGAAATAGTGTTGGTTCTTCGCCGATCACGATCTGCTTTAGGCGAATACCGGCCAGCCAGCCGAAGACTGCATGACCGAACTCATGCACAAACATTGCAATCCAGAGCCCAAAAACGAACCAAAGTATGATCATTTTGGCGCGCTCACTTCCGCCTCGTTTTGCTCGACTCTGGCAGCCTGCTCAGTTCGGACATGCCTCCAAATTGGAGAGCGTCGGATTCGGCGCGCTGCTCCGGTGTCAGGATCGCGGCCAGTTCTTTCGCGATCTTGTCGCGCTCTGCGAGATCCATTTTGCCCCACGGCCGCACGTGGATGCTTGCGAAGACGTGCGCCATGACAACGTCGGCAGGTACGCCCACACCGTCTCGGTAGCAAATCGCGAGCCTCAGGAAAGCGCTTAGATGGCCATGCGCTGCCGCTTTGCGATACCAGGAAATGGCCGCAGGCGGATCGTGCGCAATCCCGCGCCCTTCCATCAGTTTCTCCGCCATGGCGACCTGTGCCCGAGGGTCGCTCTCGGCTGCGATGCGATACCAGGCAAGTGCGGCCAACGGGATTTTGTGCACGCACTGGCCGGTATCGTACATGACGGCCATTTGATATTGGGCGAGCACGTTCCCGGCTTCGGCCGCCGGTTTAAGAAGCTTAGCAGCGGTCTTGTACTTGCCCGCGAAGTACGCATCCATGCCGCGGCTGTAGTCGTCCGCATGGGCAGCAACCGGCAGTAGCACGAGCAGCGCAAGTGTTGTCGGCAGGAACGGCATACGCGTCATCGTCAATCCTTCGTCTACGTAGCACCTGAGGATACTAACGCTGATTATCCGTTGGCATTGCGTCATTCTTTGTCTTAGTTAAATGTAACGCGGTCAAGGACTTGCCGCAATAATTTTGGCTTCCGACCGCCCGCCGCCTAGCATTCGAGGGGAGCCCCCGAGGACAAGCAATGAGAAAATCTAAGCGGATGCTGATCCTGTTTTTGATCGTTGAGGTGCTGCTCGTTGCAATCATGATTGGTCTCGTCTGGTACGTAAAAACCTCGGCACTACCAACCACCAGCCCCGAAGAGGCGTTAGTGCCAATCCGGCGTATCGGCGAAGCGATGGGCGGCGTCATGGGCGCGCTCGGCGCTTTTCTTTTGATCTTTGCATGGCTGTTGCGCAGGCGCGGCGAATGATCGTTTCACCGTAGGAAAGCGCGCAATGGGTCAGTCTAAGTTGAAGCTGTCGGAGGTTGCCGCCATCGTCCTCATACTGTCGCTCGCGTTATCCATTGTTTGCGTTGTGACGCACTTTTTTTATGCGTTCAGTTTTCCTTGGGTCGCATGGTGCGTTCTGGGTTGCGGCGCGATTGTTACGTTCTGGAGCGAGATGATCGTCGTCCGCGACCCGAGCGATGGGCCGCCGCAGAAAGTCCAAGACAGAATTTTGAATTGCAGCGAAGCTCTCATGGATGAAAAGATTGTTGGTATCGAGCGCGCCTGGGCTCTCTATGAGCGAGGCCGTGCGTTCATAGGCGTGAAAGATGATCAAGCCGCCGTCGCCGACTTTACAGATTCTATGAAGCTCAATCCCACTGCTGTCCCGGTCTACAATGATCGCGGCGTCGCGCTGCGCCACCTCGGCAAATTTGAAGAGGCGATTGCCGACTTCGACGCCGTGATCGAGAAGGAACCTGATCACGCAGCCGCACATGCAAATCGCGGCGTAGTCTACGATCAGTCGGGGCGAACGAGCCAGGCCATCGGTGACGTTAGCAAGGCCATTGAAATCGCGCCCGAAGTGGCAAGCTACTGGCAGGAGCGCGGCAGCTACCGGACACGATTGAAAAACTGGAACGGTGCGCTTTCGGACTTCAACAAGTCGATAGAACTCGACGCATCGAATGCCCAGACTTTCAACAAACGCGGTTATTGCCGCTTGAAACGCGGCGACGCAGAACTTGCGCTGAAAGACTTCAATGAGGCCATCCGGCTTAATCCAGACTATGAGCTGGCCAAGAAAGGCCGCGACGAGGCCGAGGCGGCATTGAAGAATTAGTCGCTGGGAATTGCGAGATTGGCCCAAGGAACGACCATGAGCGACCAAACGCCAGACGACAAGCCAAGCAATGCTGCCGAGTTTTTCTCGCAGCCCGCCCCTGACGCTCAAACATTAATCCAACGCGGTGTTATCGCTGGCTACGCTTTAGCCGCGATGAATAGTTTCCTTGCCTGGTACATCTACGATACCGGCTATGGGGTCAATGAAGCCGCAGGCGATGACCGGATCGTCATTGCCGGCTCCACGCTGTTTATGGCCGTGGTTGCCGCAGCTTTGGCCTATCGTTTTGGCCGCCGTCACGCGATTGGCATTCCCGTCTTCTTTTTGGCGTGGGTAGCGTACGAAGTGATCGCGAAACTTCTCGGGGGCGGACCCACTGCCGGATCCATATTGATTGTTGGTTTAGTTGTCTTCGGCCTGATCTCCGGATTGCGCGGCGCGCTTGCGTTGCGCAGATCACACAGAGCGGTTTAAGAAACGAATGTTTAACATGTGCATCAGCAAGCAATGTACCGGTCGCCAGAAGCGAGAACAACAAGAACGACAGGTTCAGTTGGACAATATTCTTTCAGGCCGTAACGGCGGTGGGGTAGGTGGTGGTGATGGGCATTCGCGAGATGCTGCAAGAGGCAGCGGCATGAGGTACGTCATCTTCGGAATCGCCGTGCTGTTGTGCGTTGCGGGTAGCCTCGGCCACTCGCTATCGGCTGAAGCAGATCAACCGGCGGCGCCATTGCCAGATGTTATGGACAATGCATCGAAAGAAGCCTTTGAACTTCTGACCGCGCCAAGAGCGGCACCTGCGGATATATCGATCGAGATCGTCGGGGATCAGGGTCATTGGACGTATACTTACACACATCCGCCCGGCCCTTCGTTCAATGGTCCCGAGGACGCCGCCGCAGTAGAGCAGACCGGGACGGATACCGACATCGTCGTGCCTCAGGGCAAGTCTGTCGAACTTCTCGTCACTGCCAACGATCAGGTTTATGAGTTGGCCATTCGGGAACTTGGGATGACGCTGACGGCGGTGCCAGGCCGTTTGGAGGCACGTACTCTGGTGACCAGGACTATTGGCCGCCTTGTTGCTGTTTGCAGTTCTGACTGTGATGCGGTTGGGCACGCTGGCGCAATCGCTATCCGCGTCGTTAGCCCGGAAGACTATGAGCAGTGGCACCGCAGCAGAATGGATAAGAAAAATTAGCATGGGCGCCGCGCTACCAACTAAGCCGGCAATCTGGCGGGCCTGCGTCTGGCCGACGATCGCGGCGCTTGTCGTGACTGCCGTCATGATCGTTGAACGCTTGCAGGTTGATTGGACCGCGGCGTGCTCACTGCAGTCCACAAATCCGAGTTCATGCAGTGAAGAAAACTTCAATATGGTTTTCGCCCTGCGACGGGCGAGCGGCAACGCTGTCAACGGCATCCCGACCCACCGATGCCGCCGGACCTCACCGAGCAAACCCGCGCGCTGGCAGAGGATGGCGAGGACGGCTACGAGTTCTCAAGCGCGGCGAAAGATGCAGCTTTGGGGATCAGATACGTCACCACGAGGCGCGTTGAAGGTTCGAGTGAAGCCGACTGGGGCCGGCTTTATTGCCGTCTCAATCTCGTCAACGTGACACCGGCGGCTTTGTCCGTGCACCATATCATCCCGTGTGCTGCCGATTGGGGGGCCGAGGAAAAGCGCGTGCGCAGCTATGTGGAAGGTCTGTTTGCGCCAGATAATGAAACGAACAGTAGGAGCGAGACGAAAAAATGATTGGTGCTTTTCTCAAAAGATGGTTTCCGGCGTTGTTCGGTTCCGCCGTGGTTTTGGGAGCTTCGGCGGCACTCGCAATTTCTCCCGAAGATCAATTGTCCCTCAAAAGGGATTGTATTCGCCCCCACGTATGGGGCGGGTTTGAAACCCGGGACGGCCTCTACGAGGCCGCAGAGACATTCCTGGGCGAGCCCGAACTCACCGATGCCGATAAGGCTTGGATCAAGACCGAGATCGAGCGGCAGTGGGCCGAGAAAAAGAAAGCGGAAGCAACCTGGCTGGAAAAAACCGATTTCGATCGGCTGGATGCGGTCTTCCAGGCCTTGGACAAATCCGGCATCCTCGCGTTACACAATGCCGGCAATACACAAAGCGATGCGCGCGGTGATGCCGGACAGGCTTGGCATGATCGCGGCGGGCTCAAGTCAGGCCTGCGCGGCTTCATCTTCTATCACGGCCAAGATCTCGAACGTGTCATTGACGATGGCCAGCTTTACATCGGCTATGGCGTGGTCGAGGGCAGCAAAGAGCAGGCGGTTGAAATCGCCCGCGAGGCCAGCACGGCATTGTCGAAAGCCGGTTTTGCCGTGGCCGTGCCGCCCAACGCCGACGAGCGAATTCTGGTTACCGGCATCGATTGGAAAAAGAGAAGCCCGGAATAGTCTGCGACTGACATTGGGAGTTAACGGAATGTACTCGAATCATGAAGAAGCCGCGCGACCTTAGATGAGGAGTTTTTAACACAGACCGTCAAGACGGTGCTGGCGGCACTCGTGCCGACAATCGGCTTCGTTCCCGCTGACGATCAAAGCATTCCCAGAGTTTGTTACCCATGTCTTAGGTACAAACCGTTACCTATGTATCCGGTATGGACAAAGGGTTTATTGGTGCTGGCTGCAGGATTTGAACCTGCGACCCCCTGATTACAAATCAGGTGCACTACCACTGTGCTAAGCCAGCAAACTTTAATTTTTGCAGGCGGTCTTGCCGCCGATTGCGCCCGGCTTATAGCCTGATTGCGTCGCGATAACCAGCCCCGAGCGCGTGCCTCAAAGTACTGGGCCTGGCATAGAGATCGAGGACCTCTAAATTGCCGGCCCTGCTGAGCGTATGAGGCCCGAGGATACGCCCGCCATGATTGAAAAACATCGGCTTGTGAATTCCAGCTCCAAACGAGATGTGGCCAACGGTCTTCTCGTTGAAGCGTTCGCGGGAAAGTTCCGTAATTCGGCGCAGCGTCAAACGGCCCCCATAGTCTTCTGAGCAATCCTGCGCGGGGCGGTAGAGTGCCCCATGAGCGCTCCAGAGCGCGCCCGCCGGCCGGGCGGCCCTAGCATCGATAAGAACGGGATTATCGGGATGCGCTTCCCAGGGCCCCCGCAGTGAGGCGGCAGAAAAGAGCGAGAGGCCGTCCCACGTCGCGCTTTGCAACGTTTCGTTTCCGGCTGCGATCCATAGGCGCCCGTCGTGGGAAAAGAGCGTGGCATCGTGGATGCGGCCCTCAATGAGACGCGAATCTAAAGTCCAGGAATCGGGAAAGCGTTCGGCCCGGTAGAGATCGAGCCCGCCGGCAGCGCAGGATTCCGGCAGCATCCAGATCTCGCCTTCGTGCTCGAACACAAACGGATATGAGAGATGATGGGGTGTCTCAAGAACTGGGCGGACGGTGCCGGCGATGCCGTCCGGCGAAATCGTAAAATGCGAGATGTGTCCCCGGCCCGCCGCATCGGGAAGCTCTTCGACGAAAACGTGACGCGCGCCGTTTTTCAGAAACACAAACGGGTCGGCAAAAAAGCGCTTGCCATCGTCGGGGAGAATGCGGAAATCGGCGAGATTGAGGATGGCGGGTTCTGCGAAAGTGCCGTCGGGAATTGTGCGCCAGGCGACATGCCACTTGGGTGCGTCGCCGGCGATCTTTTCACGCAACCGCGTGAATTTTCGCCCTGCGCGCGACGAAGCAAAGCGGCCGGCAGCCGGCAGAATAGATGGGCGCGGGCCGTGTTCAGACGCGATTGGCTTTTCCTCGGCGGGCCCGTGTCCCGCAGCAATCTTGCCAATTATGCGCAGCAGACCTTGAACGAGGCGCGACGTGACCTGATCAAATGACGCCGCGATGCGCCATGGTGTTTCAATGGCAGGGAGGCCGATGTTCCATATCTTGGCTTCGCTGATGCTGTCCGTGATGGCGAGTGACGGCGCGCGCTCGCCGAGGAGGGCGTGGAACAGCGCATAGTCCTTCATCGCGCCGTCGTAAAGAGGGCGCAAAACGCGCCCCGGCCGAGTCGTGACGCGGTCTGCCGCGGCAAGGTCAAGGGCGATGTCCGCGTTTATCCAAGCAACCTCGCCCGACTTGGCAACGAGGTAGGCAGCAAAGGCTTGGCGATTCATGCGCGTTGAGAAGCGGGTACTCATTGCTCCGCTACGCGCGCGATCGTAATCGAAGAGGGCCGTTAAGCTCGCCGGCAGCGGATCGCTCTGGTCCTCAAATGAGACAGTTGCATTATGCCCGCCGGCGGCAAGAAGCTCGATGAGGGTCAGATGCCAGCGAAAGAGCCGGGCGCCGTCGAGGTAAATATGAATGCGCATCAGCGGGCCCTCTTGTTCCCAAATGCTCCCACGGTTTTGAGGTACGGAGCGGCTAACTAACGCTGAGCTCAACGCTCGCATATTTGTGCACGAGCGGCTAGACAAGAGCTTGCCCGTATTACAGGCGCGGATACAAGTCAGAACCTCATGCTCCTTCGCCAAACGCTATTGTATCTGCCCGCGCAGGTGCTGGGCCCAATCGTCCAGTTCTTTTCCATCATTTTATGGACGTACTTTCTCGATCCGCAACAGATGGGCGTGTTCGCTCTCATCACGGCGGCACAGGAATTCGGCTATGTGGCAACGCTGTTCTGGTTCACGCTGTATACGATGCGCTACTTCGACAAGAGCGCCACGCCCGAGGCCAAGTCGGTTTTTCTGAACACCG
>JANMNH010000130.1:0-9154 GCA_031373745.1 Hyphomicrobium sp.
ACATGGCGAGCTTCACGTGCGTCATGATCTGCTCGAGAAAGTGCGTGGCAATCAAACGCACATGATCGTTACCCGACGCCCAGGCATAGGGCCAAACCAGAATACTGTAGATTTGGCGCGCAAATGAAAAGCAAACGAGAAACGCCACCAGAAACGCCGACAGCGCCCAGATGAGCCGCGTTCTCAGCTCGATCAAATGATCCATCAGCGGCGCTTTGCTGGCGTCGATGTCATCCTGACTGCCGCCGTTACGACCTAAGCTCGTGAGCTTCTTGAGCACCGGCTAAACTCCCGGCCGTGCCGGCATCGGCACCGCGTCGGCCGCCGGAAGCGCCGCCTCGGTTACGCCCGCTGCCTCGGCACCGTTGCCCGCATCGGAACTGATGGCGGCATTGGGAGGCTCCACGATTGTCGTACCCGCTAGTGGATTCCCCTGAGCTGACACCGGAGTCGTAATCGACGAGGGGTCGAACTTCGCCGCAGCACCCGCTTCTTCAAAGGACTTCGTGGCGCTCATGACCTCGGCGTTGACCGACGCCTGCATGCTTTCCATTTCTTTTTTCATGCTGTCGAGTTCGGCTTCGCGCATCGCCGCATCGAACTGCGCGCGAAATTCGGTTGCGTGCCGGCGCACGGTGCCCGCATAACGCCCGATGGTACGCAGGAAGACTGGCAACTCTTTCGGCCCCACAAAAAGCAGGGTTACGACGGCGAGGATGAGGAGCTCGCTCCAGCTGATCTCGAACATGTGACCCGTCCAGCCCTACTGCGGGGCGGCAAGCGTTTCGCAAACCGGCATCAACCGGTTTTCGAGCCTTCGCCGCTGCGGGTTGCATCGTTGTCGATAGTTTTGCCGGGAGCCGGCTTGGCGACTTCTTCGTCGTCGGCCATGCCCTTCTTGAAGCTCTTGATGCCCTTGGCGACATCGCCCATCAATTCGGAAATTTTGCCGCGTCCGAACAATAGAAGAGCGACGATCAAGAGCAAAAGCACGTGTTGAGCACTAAGACCCATCGGGGAACGCCTTTCGGAACAGTTTGCGCGCAGCAGATCCTGCATGCGTGTTTGGGTTATCTGGGGTGACTATCGCAGAACTGCCACCCCCGGGCAAGTTCACAGCGACTTCCGTTGGGTCCGGGGGAGAAACTTAACCTCTTATTTTAACCGCCGTTTTCGGCGCCAAACACTAGAACGCCGTTGGGATCGACCACCACCCGCACCTCTGTCCCGCGCGGCAAAGCCTCTTTTTCCGCAACCCTGATCTTCAAAGGCTGCTCGAAGCCCTGAACCGCAACGTCGAGCCGGGCAATATCGCCAAGAAACTTTTGATCCAGCACCCGGCCTGGAAGGCCGACGCCCGCGCCATTACCATTGGGTTGCACAGACAGCCCCCGCTCGCGCAGACACAAAACCGCCGCCGCATCGTTTTCGAGGTTAGGTGCCGCGAACGACCCTGCCGCCGTCTCGATTTTACCGTCGCGCACGCGGGCCGGTATCTCGTTAATTTCGGAAAAGAGCCGGGCGACAAACAAACTCGCAGGCTCCCGGTAGAGTTGTTCGGCCGTCCCAACCTGCACGATTTTACCATCGCGCATGACAACGATCCTATCGCCCATGCGCATGGCTTCTTCCGGATTATGCGTGACGATCAGCGACGTCGCGCGCGTTTCGCGCAAGAGCCCGAGCGTCTCTTCCAGCATGCTGTCGCGCAACTGCACGTCGAGACCTGAGAACGGCTCGTCCATCAGCATGACGGCCGGTCTTGGAACAATGGCGCGCGCCAGAGCCACGCGCTGCTGCTGACCACCCGAAAGCACCGACGGGTAGGCATTCGCCATATTGGCGAGACCCACGCGATCAAGAATGGCGCGCGCGGCTTGGGCCGCCTCTGCGCGGGCCAAGTCTTTCAGACCGAACGAAACATTCTCAATGATCGTCAAATGCGGAAAAAGCGCGAAGTCCTGAAACATCAGGCCGACTCCGCGCTTTTCCGGTGCTTCAAAACGATTTGGCCCGGCGACTTCCCGATCGTTGATCAAGACGCGCCCCGATGTCGGCCGCTCGATCCCCGAAATAATACGCAGCAACGTCGTCTTACCGCACCCAGATGGCCCGAGCAGACAGATGATCTCGCCGGGGTTCACATCGAGATCGATACCGGCGAGCGCCGCACCCGGCTCATAGATTTTCGTCACACCTTCGAGCGTGACGCGCGCCGCGAACGTGGCAGCAGCACGGCCGCGCACAACGGACTGCAAACCGCCCGTTGGCGTCGCTCGACCGGCTGAATTCGGGAACATGTCTTTCAGCGCCACGCATACACCCTTTAGCCCTACACCTTTGGCCGGGCATGTTTCGCCGGGCCGGTTTTCCACCCGGCTATTACGTCTTTGCGTCCGGCTCCTCGTTACCGTCTTCGGACTTAACGGCCTCGGGTTCTTCCTGCAAGCCGTCTTCGCTTGGCTCATCCTCAAGCGGCAAATCTTCTTGGCCTTCCTCGCCGTCGTCTTCCAAAGGCAGCTCGTCCGGCATGAGGGCCGCAACGTCGGTTGGCTCCGGCACAGCGAAGCCCGGCGGCAAGTTCGCGTCGAGGAGACCCGCCGCTTTGAGTTCGGCGATGCCGGGAAGATCCTTGATGTTATCGAGACCGAACTGGGTCAAGAACATCTCCGTCGTCCCATACGTGATGGGGCGGCCGGGCGCACGCCTGCGTCCGCGCGGACGGATCCACGCCGTTTCCATCAAGAGGTCGAGCGTGCCGGGCGAAATGGACACGCCGCGAATTTCTTCGATTTCGGCGCGCGTCACGGGCTGATGATAAGCGATGATGGCCAATGTCTCGAGTGCGGCTTTTGAAAGTTTGCGCTCTTCGCTGGTTTGTTTTTCCAGCAGATAGGATAGATCTCCGGCCGTTTGGAACAGCCACTTGCCCGCAACCTTTACGAGATTGACGCCGCGCGGCAGATACTGCTTCTGCAAGTCCGCCAGCAAGTCTTCGACGTCGTCGCCCGCTTCAAGCGCGCGCTTCAGAAATTTCGCGTCAAGAGGCTGAGCGGAGGCAAATAGCATCGCCTCGAGCTTGCGCAATTTTTCGCGCCGCGCCTGTTGTGCTAAACCATCAACCACGGCTTCCGGGTCCTGATATGATTGCGCGCGCGCAAGCGTGCTTCGCCCCGCGGCCGTCTCGTCCTCCGACGCGCTTTCGTCCATATCGCGTGGACCCATATCCTGTGAATCCATGTCGCGTGAATTATCGGACACCAGTGTCAATCTCGGCGGAACCATTGGCGTATCTGAGCCCCCTCGTCTCTAACTCATTTTACGCCGTGCTACGACTTACCCTTACCTTACGCTTAACCGGCTTTTTCCCACACGGCGCCTGCTTGCCGTTTCCGCATATAAATCGGCGCAAACGGCTCGTCCTGGCGAATCTCGACCAAGCCCTCGCGCGCCATTTCGAGCGTTGCGCCAAACGAACTGGCAAGTGCCGTGCGCTCTTCTTCGCCGTGCGGCATATAGTGCTGCAGGAAGAGATCGAGCTGCGTCCAATCCCCAGCGCTTGCCCCAATGAGTTTTTCGAGGCGCACGCGCGCATCCTTGACCGACCAGACCTTACGCGCCTTCACGACATGCGCGACGCGAAGAGTGCGGCGGCGCTGTTCGGCATAAGCTTTGAGCAGGTCGTAAATCTCGGCCGTATAGGTTGTGTCGCGCACCGTCGTCACGGACTCGGGCTGCCCGCGCACGAACACGTCGCGGCCCAAGCGCTTGCGCGTCATCAATCTCGCCGCCGCATTGCGCATCGCATCGAGCCGCATCAACCGGAACGCCAAGCGCTGCGCAAGCTCTTCCGCATTCTGCGTGCCCGCGTCTTCCTTCTCGCGCGGCAGCAAAAGCTTGGATTTGAGATAGGCGAGCCACGCCGCCATCACCAGATAATCGGCGGCAATTTCTAGTTTCAACTTTTGCGCTTCGGCAATGAACTCAAGATACTGCTCGACCAGCGGCAGGATGGCAATTTTAGCGAGATCGACTTTTTGCGTGCGCGCCAGCGCCAGCAAAAGATCGAGCGGGCCTTCGAAGCCCTCGACATCGACGACAAAAGCGCTCGACTCACCCGGCAAGCCGTCGCCGTCCGGAGCCTCCCAAGCCCCGGGGTCCTCTCCTGTTTCGCTCGTTGTTTCGCTAATCATTGTCCCGATCAAGAAATCGCAAAAGCCGTTCTCGAGCCAAGGTTACACTGATTCAGAGGAATGCGCCTGTGGCCGCAGCATCTCTGCGAGTAACCATAACGCTTCGGATTCGTCGAATTCTTCCAATCGCGTTGTGACCGAATGCGCCCGTTTAAAGCGCGCCGAGGCCTTGGCCGCCAGCTGCGGCACGCCTTCGGCAGCCGCGCACATCTCGGAAAAATCGCCATTGCAGTGAAGCGCCAGATCTGAGCCTGCGCGAATAACCGATTCGGCGCGCGACCGGATCGTGCCCGAAAGCGCCTTCATGCTGAGATCGTCGCTCATCAACAAGCCATCGAAACCGATCTCGCCGCGGATCACCTCACGCGTGACGGTTTCGGACGTGCTCGCGGGCGCGCTGGCGTCGATGGCAGAAAAAACGACGTGCGCCGTCATGGCGGCCGGCATTGTGTTCAAGACTCGGAAGGGCGCAAAATCGCTGGCCGACAACACGTCGCGCGTCTCGCGGACAACGGGGAGTTCCAAATGGCTGTCGGCCGTCGCGCGGCCATGCCCCGGAATGTGTTTGATAACCGGCAATACGCCGCCGCTCATGTACCCGCGTGCCACTTCGCGCGCCAATACCGCAATGCCTTCTGGCGCCGTCCCGTAGGCCCGATCGCCGATGATATCGTGTGCACCCGGCACCGGCACATCGAGCACCGGCGCACAATTAGTATCGATGCCGTAGTCCTTGAGTTCCGCTGCAACCAGCCGCGCGACCTGGAAGGCCGCGCTTTTGGCGGCTTCGGGATCGGCCGCATAAAGACCTGCATAGGCCTGTCCCGGCGGCAACACGCGCCCGAGCGGCGGGCGCAAGCGCTGAACTCTGCCGCCTTCTTGATCGATAAGCACCAGCATGGGGCCGTTGCCTGCCGTCGCGCGCGCGTCCTGAACCAGCGCCTTTATCTGGCCGCGCGTCTCGCAATTCCGGCTGAACAGAATGAGGCCCGCAGGCTGTACGTCCTTCAGGAAGCGGCGCTCGTCTGCCGTTAAAGCCGTCCCGCTCAGGCCCACGATCAACGCGGCTGTCATGTTGGCGATCTCATCGGCGCTATTCACCCCAGCTCAACGCAAGCGGCCGGCAAATGAAGCCGGCCGTCAGCATATTCAGCATTCCAATCGTGCGGCATCAATACGATGTCACCCAGCAGTCGCCATAGCCTTGTGTCTTGAGCTGCGAGCATACGGCACCCGCCTGCTCGCGCGAACCCGGCGGGCCGACGACGAGGCGATGATACGCGCCCTTCGCGCCGAGATTGGCTTCCGCGACATCGGGCGTTTTGCCGCCAAGTACGCTGCCGTACTTCTGCTGCATGTCGGCAAAGCGCTTTAACGCGTCGATGCGGCTCGAATCCGAGCGCGGCACGGATGCCAATACGGCGACAAATCCGTTCGCGCCGCTCCCAGTCGTTGCAACGGAGTTCGATACCGGTGCCGTTGCCGCTGCAGGTGCGGCTGCTGCTGCCGCTGCGGGTGCCGCTGCTGCAGGTTTCGCAACCGCAACTTTCTTGACGGGCTTAGCGGGCGGCGCGGGCGCGGCTTGAGCATCGGGCTCAATGCTGCCCGTTGCTGCAGCGACTGCCGCCGGCGTTGCCTTTGCGATCGTGACAGCCTTCGCTGGCGCGGCCGGTGGCGCAACCACTAACTTCTGCGGAGCGGCGGCGGGCGCGGCTGCCTTGGCCGGAGCAGGTGCCGCCGGCGTCACGGCCGCCATTGTCGCGGCAGCGGCCGGCGCACGTGCCGGGCCTAGACCATCGACGACAGTCATGCCTGGAACCGTGATGGAGTTGTCGGCAACTTGCGCTTCTGCAGGTGCCGCCGGCGGCGCTTGAATGCTGCCGTCGCGGCCGACAACCAGTGTTGAAACCTTGCGCGTGCCGCCGGCATCGACGTCACCGGCACTAGCACTAGCCGAGTCTGCTCCAGCAGTCTCCCCGGCGGCGGCCCCCGAGCCATCTCCAAGACGGCCCATGATTTTGCTGTCGGTGTGGGCAAACTGCTTGCCGCCGCCGTCAACCGGTTTGATTTTGGCGGGCTCGTTCGCGCTCTTGATGATCGGCGGATCGCCGACCGACGAACCGCCAAAGAATGTCTTGTAACTATAAGCCATGCCGCTGCCGACAACGATGGCGCCGGCGAGAGCCGCAACCATCATCAGCGGACGACGGCCGCGAGGCGCGGGCTCGGCGTCGTACTCTTGCGCTTCTTCGTCGGCGTACCCTTGCTCGAGTTCGCCGCCGGCCGCTTGCGCAAATCCCATATCGCCGTGGCCCATATCGCCGTGGCCAGTCTCGCCCTGATAGCCCGCTTGATGCGACCAATCCTGCTGCTGCGGCTCTTGGTGCTGCGCCTCTCCGCGGTACCCGCCGAGAGCCGGCTGCTGATGCGGAAGGTACGAACCAAGATCGAAACCGCGCCCGTCCTGCTGTTGGGCTTGTTGCGATGGCCATTGTGTTTGCGGATGCGCCGCCTGAGGGGCTGCACCGTAACCTTGATGAGCCTGGCTTTGATGTGCTTGCGGCGCGTAGGCGGGCGCTGCGGCTTGCTGCTGATAAACCGGCTGTCCGGCGCGCGGCGCGGCTTGAGGCGCGGCAACATAGGGTTCGAACTGCGGCGCGTAGGCGTTCTGCTGCAAGCCGCCGTAATGCGGATCTTGTGCTGCAGCCCCTTGCGGGAAATGATAATCCTGCGTCTGACCATAGACGGGCGCTTGGCTTGGTGTCTGGCCTGGCGTCTGACCATAACCCGGCGCCGCCGCCTGCTGCGGCTGTCCGCCGTACTGGGGGGCATAACCCTGACCCTGTTGCGCATATCCCGCAGCCGGCGCGGCTGTCTGCGGCGCAGATGGGTGTCCCCATTGCGTCTGCGGCTGTGTAACTGATTGCGCGTTTGGCCGGCTTCCGTGCTGGCCCTGCGAACCGTTCACCAGAGACATCTGCTCACCCCTCGAACTGGACCCGTGTGACTATCCCGCAAGGTCCTTCGAATCGCGACTCTATCTCATCGCATCGGGCGCCTCGACGCCGAGAACCTTGAGGCCTGAAGTTATCACCTGCTTTGTCGCGGCCACGAGCGCCAAACGCGCTTGTGTCGCAACCCCGTCTTTTGATTGGATAAATCTCAAATGTGGCGATTCATTGCCCCGGCTCCACTGGGCGTGGAGCGCGCTTGCCAATTCGTACAAGTAAAAGGCAAGGCGGTGCGGCTCATGCGCCCTTGCCGCGCCTTCGACCAGACGGGGAAAGCTGCCAAGACACTTGATGAGTTCGATTTCGCCCGGGTCGTTCAAACCTGAAAGATCGGCTTTTTTGAGAGATTTCAGAGAGATATCGAGCCCTGGCATTTGCTCGGCGGTATTGCGGAATATGCTTGCCGCGCGGGCATGCGCGTACTGCACATAGAACACGGGATTGTCTTTTGACTGTTCGGTTACCTTGGCGAAGTCGAAGTCCAGCTCCTTCATGTTGTCCCGGTAGAGCATCATGTAGCGGACCGGATCTTTACCGACCTCATCCACGACCTCCCGCAGCGTCACAAACGTCCCCGCCCGCTTCGACATCTTGAACGGCTCGCCGTTCTTATAGAGCTTGACGAGGTTGACGACCTTGATGTCGAGATCGGCCTTTTGGTCCGACAACGCGGCCACCGCCGATTTCATGCGCTTGATGTAGCCGACGTGATCGGCGCCAAATACGTTGATCATGTGCAGGTAGCCGCGCTGCAACTTGTCGTAGTGATAGGCAATGTCGCCGGCAAAGTAAGTGTAACCGCCGTTTGACTTCTGGATGGCGCGGTCTTCGTCGTCGCCGAACGCGGTTGATTTGAAGAGCGTCTGCGTGCGGTCTTCCCATTCCTCGTCGTCGTGACCTTTCGGCTTTTCGAGTTTGCCTTCGAAGATCAGGCCCTTCTTCTGCAAGACACCGATCGCCGACTTGATCTGATCCTTGCCATCCGTCGTCATGGAGGCTTCGGAGAAGAACACGTCGTGCTTGATGTTCAAGGCCGCGAGGTCGTCGCGGATCATGTCCATCATTTTGCCGATAGCAAAGGATCTGACCAGCGGCAGCCATTCGCTCTCCTTCATCGCGAGCAGTTTTTTGCCGTCCATTTTGGCGAGCGCGTCGCCGATGGGCTTCAAATAATCGCCCGGATAATATCCTTCGGGGATTGCGCCGATATCTTCGCCAAGCGCCTCGCGGTAGCGCAGAAACGCCGATTTTGCCAGCACATCGACTTGCCCGCCCGCATCGTTGATGTAATATTCGCGCGTCACGTCGAAGCCCGCGAACGCCAGCAGATTTGCCAACGCGTCACCAAACACCGCGCCCCGGCAATGGCCGACGTGCATCGGCCCCGTTGGATTGGCCGAGACGTATTCGACGTTGACCATCTCGCCCTTGCTCGCGCTATCGGCGCCGAACTTATCCGCGTCCTCTAAAATCGTGCGCACCAGGTTCTGCCAGACTTGCGGTTTGAACGTGATATTCAAGAAGCCCGGCCCCGCGACGTCGATCTTTGCAACATCGCTCGCGGCCTCTAACTTTGCTTTGAGTGCGTCGGCGATATCGCGCGGCTTCATCTTCGCCGCCTTCGCGAGTACAAGCGCGGCATTGACCGCTACATCGCCGTGCGTCGGGTCGCGCGGCGCCTCCGCCACGATGTCGGGGATCGCCAAATCGGCCGGAAGTTTGGCTTCCGTTTTCAATGCGTCCAGCGCCGCGATGACGCGTGCTTCAACTTCGGCGAAAATGTTCATCATAAGATCCTTGAGTCCCCCTCCCCCTTGTGGGGAGGGGTTAGGGGTGGGGGAAATCCCAGTCATCTGTGGTTAACCCCCACCCGGCCACACCCAAAAAGGGGGGGGGGAAGTGGCGCGCGCGCTATGACCTATACGGCGACAACGGTAACAGGGGGCGGGG
>JANMNH010000058.1:0-2801 GCA_031373745.1 Hyphomicrobium sp.
CTCGAAAATCGAGCCGATGCAGGAAATGGAAAAGACGATGCTCGACTTCGCCGAAGGCGTCGAAACGAACAGCCGCCTCTCTTGCCAAATTAAAGTGACCGACGCCCTCGACGGCTTCACCGTCAAAATGCCGAAGAGCCAACACTAGGTCTGGGACCACCGGCATCGGCGCCTTCACTTCAACAAGGCAAGGAACCGTAGGTATCGCGTCCCCGACACTTGTAGACATGCGGTTGATGCGTGCCGCGGACTCGTGGCAAACTCCTGACCTCAGGAGAGAGGGCCGAGATGCACAAGTTTATTTTGATCGGACTGTCAGGCGTCGCACTTTGCGGTTGTTCGATAGGGCGGGCGCAATTGGCGGAAGATGCTCAGGTCGAAATGATCGGCATGAAGAAGTAGCAAGTCTTAGTCTGCATGGGCGCACCAGCACGACGCGCAGCGGAGGGCTCAACGGAAGTCTGGTCGTACCTCTCCGGCAACGGAAACACTGATGGAAGCTGCACAGTTGCCATCGTCATGAGCGACGGTGTTGTGTCTCGAGTTTCCTATTCTGGGCCAACGGGCGGCATCTTTACCAAGGGTGAACAGTGCGCTTATGCGGTTCAAAATTGCGTACCGGCCGAGAACTGAGACCGCCAATTGGAATTTTCGCTGATCAAATACGAGGGCATTCATCTGTTCCACGCTCTTGTCGTGCATGAGAAAGTCGCTTGTATGCGCCTGCTGATCGACGCAGCACTATTGGGGATACGTAAACAGCATCTTTGCTCTCCTCTATATGCAACATGCATCAGCATGGAAGCTATCGCCACCCTCGCACTACGAGTGATGAAGCAAAAATGTTCGATTTCACTGTGCACGGTTGGAATGACGTCGCCTCAATAGTAACGATTACCGCCGTGCCGATCGGTTTGGTTGGTCTTCTGCTTGCCTACCGACAACTCAAGGCGCAGGCAACCCTTGAGATGGCCGAAGGCGAACTGCAGGCAGCAACGTACGAGGACAGCTTCGTTCGCGAGTATCGCAAGATTGTGCAGCAAATACCCACTGCCGCACTGCTTGGTGAGCTACTAACGCCTCGCGAGCGTACGAAATCGTTGAATGCATTTTATCACTACATCGACCTTTGCAACGAACAGGCATACCAAGCCAAGCTTGGTCGAATTCGCAAGGCGACTTGGGACGAATGGAAATCCGGGATTGAAGGAAACCTTCGCCGACCCGAGTTTATGCGGGCATGGGCTTATGTAGCTGCAAAATCAGACGGTGAGTTCCAAGACCTGAGGGTCATTGTGAACCCTGCGCCCTACGACACCAACTCCGGCTACCCTCCGCCACCTGGTGACCAAGGCGAGTAGCGCTGGCATGGAGAACAATATTTGTAATTTCCGGTGACACGTCGCAGTCTGTGGGTTCGCGCTCCTCGCTAGGCGCCAGCCAACACAGCCGTATCGACGATCAACACAGGATAGGCTCGGGATACGATCTTGGCTCCGAACGGCACAGCAACGCGTTGCGCATACGCGCCGTTCGCTGGACCGCTGTGCTGCAGAATCTGACGGCCCTTCACGTCAAGCACCCAGTACTCTGCCAACCCTCCGCTGGCGTAGTCTGCGGCCTTCTCGCCGAGATCGTCAGCGAGCGTCGTATCCGCAACCTCGACGATCAGTTTGACGGCGCTCGCCGGCAACGGGCCGTCGGGATCGATGTTTGCATCGGTCATATCCCAAACGACGATGTCGGGCACCGGCGTGAAGTCGGCGCCAAACGCCACCGACACTTCCTGATACACGGCCCACGGAAGCGCCGCCGCCTGAAGGCCAGCTTCGAACGCCTTTGCCAGCAAAGTCTTCGCCTTCGCGTGAGCGAGATGTTGCGCGTTCATTCTGACGATCCATCCCCGGCGCAACTCGACGCGCGCGGACCCGAATCCGCCCGACCGCACGAGCCGCGCGAACTCCGCGTTGGAAAAGGTGCTTGGCGTACGATGGCTGACGTTCATGGCGGCAATACTATGCCAAAGGCAGCCGGCGGCCAAGCTCAGGCGTTGTACCTCGTCAGGTCGCCTGCGACAGGCTGTCAGCGACGATTGGTTCCTTGATGAATTATGCGCAAGTCTTATAATGCCATTTCTCCGGCCTCATGCGGGCCGGCGGCTGCAACTTGAAAACCGAATAGGACTATGCGCTCGCGAGGTTGCGGCGCGCCGCGGTAATGGAGCGTTACATGCGCGTCCGCCACCCGCTACAAGTAGCGGCGTAGTAGCATCGGCGTAGCGGCACTTTTGGCTTATCTCAGCCAATGTAGCGGCGTAGCGGACAAAATCGCTTCGCATTTTGTCAAAACGGCGCCAACGCGTTGAGCGCAAAAGGCATTTTGCCACTCGCTAGGCCGCGCACTCACACGCGATGCGAGACAGCGGCACACCGAATGGCACAGGCGACCCCTGTCTCGCATGTCTCGCATCGAGCGGCGGCAGTTCACCGCAAACGGAGCATCTGCGATGACGTCTAAGCCTGCCAAGTGGCACAGCAGAAATCGCGCCGCTGGTGTCTCGCATCGGCGCGGCCTAACCGGTCCTCGCGCCCTTGGTTTGGGCATCGCCCTTGGGCGCTGCCGCGTCGCCGCCCTTCTCGACCGCATGCCGCGGAAAATGGCAGGTGACGCGCGTGCCCTTGCCGACCGCGCTGTCGAGCTCGACCCAGCCGCCGTGCAACTCGACGAACGAGCGCACGAGTGCGAGGCCGAGCCCCGCGCGCCGCGCGTCCTTCGTGCGCGTCGTGCTCTCGAACCGCTCG
>JANMNH010000085.1:0-96166 GCA_031373745.1 Hyphomicrobium sp.
AACTAGGATCGACGAGGGTGTAAAGGACTTAGCTTTTTCCCGGCATGATACCGCCGTTATCGGGTCATTCAGAGTAGTTGCAAATGACAACTATGCTGAGGTTGCTCTCGCTGCGTAATGCGGCGCGAATAACCTGAACCTAAAGTCCTTGCTCCTAGCCGGGTAAGGCGCGGTCCGGAGGGCACCGGGCAACAGAAGCCCTCCACTTCACTTCTCGGAGAGTTTGTGCTTTCTGACATGAGGCAATATCGAAACTCAGCTATGGCGACTTTGATATAGCGACTTGGCAATGGCGACGGGGCCGATGATCGATTACGACGCACTTCAGCAAGACGCGCTTCGCGGCATCGTCCGCGCTGCCCTCCAGCAGATCGCCAAGACCGGTCTTCCCGGCGAACATCATTTTTACATTTCTTTCCTGACCCACGGGCCCGGCGTCGTCGTCTCCAAGCGGCTCAAGGAAAAATATCCCCACGAAATGACCATCGTGCTGCAACACCGTTTCTGGGACCTCCTCGTCTCGGACGAACGCTTCGAAGTCAAGCTGACGTTCGACGGCATTCCGGAACGGCTTGTCGTGCCTTATGCGGCCATCAAAGTTTTCATCGATCCAAGCGTGCACTTCGGTCTTCAATTCGAAGAAGCGGCCGATAATCGCGATACGCCCGCCCCGCGCCGTTCTCTGACGATGGATGCGGCTTACGACGCCGTTGGCGACGCACGCGGAGACACACCTCGCGCGACTTTGACGAAAAAGCCGCGCACGCCGCGCAAGTCGAAACCGGACAAAGAAAATCTTGAAACAGCCGGCCGTCGCGGCGAAGAACCCATGTTTGCTCCGCCTCTTCCGGAGCCTGCTTCCGCCGCCGCGCCGCAAAGCGCCAATGCCGATGACAAAGCATCTGAGGCCGATAAAGCTGCCGCGGAACCTGCCGGCGCCAAAATTCTGAGCCTCGATCAGTTCAGGAAAAAATAAGACAAACCCAATGCGCGCAAACGAACTCCGTAAGCAACCTTACGGGTGCTGGCTCAGTCGACTCAGCCTGTCGATTTCTCGACGACCGCTTCCGGAATCTTCCGCTCCTTCGCGCCGTCAGTCCGTTTGAAGTTCAACTCAAGCTTGCCGTCCGTCAGCTCGGAACACTCGACGCCTGCAACGAATGGATCGCTGGCTTCGATCTTCGCCTCAACCTTGCAAGCTTCAACATCGGCCATCGGTTTCACGTGCACGCCGCTGTCGCCGTTGGGCATCGCGAGCGTCACGATCATGACGATGATTTTGGGTCCCATGGCGTGATCCTCAATTTGAGTTGATCCCTTGGCAAACAATGCTGCCGGGAGTCACGCACACAAAATGACGAAACTCTTGAACCACCAGCCGGCGGGCCAGTTGACCGGCCCGTTGCCCGGCCACCTGACAGGATTGGCGTCATCGGCGCGAAACACCCCCCGGTGCCTCAAAACCCGATTTCTACGCGCCAACCCGACTCGAACTCCGTAAGCTTACCAAGACAACGGTCTAAAAGCGGCAATATTCTGATGTGGTTAGGCTCTTCAGCCGCACAACCCTTGCAGCTTTGCACTGGTGTCTGATGATTCTCAAGCTTGACTGCCGCTCGCACTGCACCAAAACCCGTGCTATCGGCTCAAAGAACAGACACACCTTCCACGAAAGCAAGCGACGCGATGACCAAGACCCGCACCGAAACCGACACCTTCGGCCCCATCGAAGTGGAGGCGTCCCGCTATTGGGGCGCTCAAGCCCAGCGCAGCCTCGGCAACTTCAAGATCGGTTGGGAAACGCAGCCTGCCTCCATCATCCGCGCTCTCGGTATCGTCAAGCGCGCGGCGGCGGAAACCAACATGAGTCTCGGCAAGCTCGACAAAACCATTGGCGAGACAATAGTCAAAGCCGCCCGGGAAATCATCGACGGCAAACTCGACGCGCACTTCCCGCTCGTCGTTTGGCAAACGGGCTCGGGCACGCAATCGAACATGAACGCAAACGAAGTGATCTCGAACCGGGCCATCGAGATGCTCAAGGGCGAGATGGGCTCAAAAAAGCCCGTGCACCCGAACGATCATGTGAACATGAGCCAATCTTCAAACGATACGTTCCCAACTGCCATGCACATCGCGTGTACCGAAGAGGTAGTACACAGATTACTGCCTGCACTCGCACACCTGCATGAAGCTATTGCCGCCAAATCGCGCGCCTGGAAAGACATCATCAAGATTGGCCGCACGCACACGCAAGACGCGACGCCGTTGACCTTGGGGCAGGAATTCTCCGGTTATGCGCGCCAGGTCCAGAATGGCATCAAGCGTATCGAGATGACGCTGCCGATGCTTATGGAACTTGCGCAAGGCGGCACCGCGGTCGGTACGGGACTTGCGTCGCCCGCAGGCTTTGCCGATAAAGTTGCCGAACGCATCGCGCTGATCACGAAACTGCCGTTCACCTCCGCGCCGAACAAGTTCGAGGCGCTGGCGGCGCACGATGCGCTTGTTATGACCCACGGCGCCATCGCCACGGTAGCCATGAGCTGCTTCAAGATCGCCAACGACATCCGCTTGCTGGGCTCGGGGCCGCGTTCGGGGCTCGGCGAGCTCGCATTGCCCGAAAACGAACCGGGTTCCTCCATCATGCCGGGCAAGGTCAATCCGACCCAGTGCGAAGCCATGACCCAGGTTGCCGCCCACATCCACGGCAATAACGCCGCCATCGGCTTTGCCGGTAGCCAGGGCCATTTCGAGTTGAACGTCTACAACCCGATGATGGCCTACAATTTCCTGCAATCGGTGCGGCTGCTCAGCGATGCCGCCATATCTTTTACCGACAACTGCGTCGTTGGTATCGAGCCGCGCCTGGACAATATCGCGAAAGGCCTCGCCAACTCGCTCATGCTTGTCACGCCGCTCAAGGAAAAATACGGCTACGACCGCGCCGCCAAAATTGCCAAAACCGCGCACAAAAACGGTACGACGCTGCGCGAAGAAGCGATCAAAGACGGCGTCCCGGCGGACGATTTCGACGCAATTGTACGCCCTGAAAAGATGATCGGGCCGGATGCGGCGTAGCCCTACTTGCGCCAAGTCTTGTTTCTGGCACGACTCCGCTGTAGCATGCGCATCACCAATGCGCATAACTTATGAGGCCTGCGCCCATGGACCACAAACCGCGCAAAAAATCCGTCAACCTCTCGATCGACGCTGAACTGGCCGAACTCGCCAAAGAAACCGGCACCAACATGTCTGCTATCCTTGAGCGCGAACTGCAGAAGCATCTCAGCGAGCATCGCGCACAGAAGTGGCGTGCTGAGAACCGCAGAGCCATCGAAAAGAGCAATCAAGAGCTCAGACAAAATGGCATGTGGTACACACCGCAGTGGGGCAAGAAGTGAAACGTTTCGACATTTGTCCTGCTCGTGGCGTTGGCGTGCGAGGAACAGACCGGCTCGTCGCGCTCCTGCAAAACGAACACTTTACAGATCTTGACACCGCAATCGTTGCGCCGCTTTACCTTGTAAAGGACTTGCCAGGAATCAGGCATTTAAGACCAGAGTTCAGAATTGGAAAGAAAACTTACGTAATTGCTGTTGATCGAATGGCGTCCATGCCCAAAGCCAATTTGGGTGAACCAGTCGCCTCGGCGAGTGACTTACACTTTGAGTTGCTCCGTGCCGCAGATCGTCTCTTCTCCGGATTTTGATCGCCATGACCACTAACATCGTCAACCTCAACAAAGCCCGCAAGGCCAAGGATCGCGCAGACGGCGAAAAGCGCGCCGAAGAAAACCGCGCCAAATTCGGCCGCACAAAAGTCGAGCGCACAAAGAACGAGGACGAACGCGCCCGCCGCGACGCACTCCTCGACGGCGCAAAAATCGAGAAGGGCGAAACCGACCCCGGAACCGTATTGTGAGCCGCCCAGTCAAGCGTTCCTTCTCGATCAAGGGGCACCGCACTTCGATCTCGCTCGAAGCGGAATTCTGGGAAGCCTTGAAAGAAGCGGCACAAGAAGACCGCCTGGCGCTCGCCGCCTTGATCGATCAAATCGACGCCACGCGCGGACCGTCCGGCCTCTCGAGCGCCGTCAGGACCTGGCTCCTGCGGCGTTATAAGTCCCGCCCGCCCGGCATCGCTTAAGGCCAGCCGCCCAGCGCCTTGTTCAATTCATCCGACGTCGTGCGGCGCGGGCGTTCGGCCGGGCGCAAGGGCCGCAGGCGCGGCTGCACGGCGCGAGCCGGCGGCGGCGCAGCGATTGCCGGGTTGTCACTCTGAGGTACGATAGCATCGGAGGGAGGGCTAGCGGCGGGCTCATCTGGCTGTCCTGCCGCCGACTCGACCGCTGGCACTGGAACAGGTTCCGGCGCCTTCGCAGGGTCTTGCGTCGATCCACCAGCGCCGGGTGCAGAAACAGGCGCTTCGGCTTGCGGCGCGGCTTCGGCCGGTACACTGGTATTTCTAGGGATCACGGGCGGCAGAACTTCAACCGGAATGGACCGCTGCGCTTTGGCTGCCGCAGCTGCGGCAGCTGCAGCGGCGACAGCCTTCGCCCGATCCGCCTCCAAAGCCTTGCGCCGCTCTTGCTCTTGCTTGATCCGCTCCTCGTCGCGGCGCCGCAGCACTTCCAATTCCTCGACCTTGCGTTCCATTTGCCGGACGGAGAGTTCGCGCTGTAGGTCGCTGGCGTCTACCGCAATGGCCAATTGCTTCAGGTCGTCGAGCTTGCCCGTGTAGACAACAACGACTGGCGGCAAGGGTCCTTTGGCTTGAGGCTTCCAATCGGCAGGGGCTTCCGGCGGCGGCGGCATCGCAGCGGCAAGGGCCGTCACTTTCCACACGCTATCGACGGCTAACGACGCCAATCGCACAACCGTCGATACGCGCGCACTTCCTTGGGAAGCCTCGATCTGAAAGGAATCGAGCTTGAGGTCGCCGCCGGCAATTGAAATCGCTATTTGCCGCGTGCCGTTGTCAACGCGCGCAGAAGCTATGGCTGCCATCAAGGCTGGCGTGATAACGCTTGCGTCATTGGCAATGTCGCCTGAAAAAACAGAGTCGCTTGCGTCCGAAATAACAGCGGGCGCGGGGCCCGGATGGCGCGCCCCGTTGAGTGCGGCGACACCGCTGCCGTTGAGCCCGGCCACGAGCGAAGCAGGGCTCAACGCCCGTCCCGCAACAGTGAATTCAACAACCGCCGTTCCTTCTGCCGCGCGGCTCAACGCCGGCAAATCCGCGCCAAGCTTGAATTTTCCATCGAGCGACACGCCGCCAGATTCATTAGTGAAACTTACTGTCGATGTTAGCGTGCCCCCAGCCGCGCGCCCGCTTAGTTCTGTGAGCGTAATTTTTCCTGGCGCTAGCGTTGCCTTGATCGTGCTGTCGCGAACACCGAGGCTGTCCGTCAGCATCAGTTCGCCGCTGCGCACAGTCACATCGCCGGTGAGGCGGCCAAGGGCGTCAAACTCGAAAGCCGCTTCAGGCCAGACCGGCGCAAATTGTTCGGTCTCGGTACTGGCGTCCAAGTCCGAGCGGCCGCGGCCCGTCATCCAGCCGAGCAATCCTGCGACCGTCAGCCGGTCGGCACCAATGTCCGCTGAAACTTTGACGTCGCCGTCCGCCGGTTTGCTAATGGCCGCCCGCCCGGAGAGCCGGCTTTCGCCCGCTTGCAAGCCTTGCGTGGCAAGTTCAATTCTGTCGCCCTTGGCAGAAACGTCGATCGTGCCCGCCATCGCGCTGCCGGAAAGTCCGCCGGGCGCGGGAAGCCCCGCCAGCGCCAAGACTTCGCGCGCATCGCGGCCGTTGACAGCAACACGTCCTTCGAACGCAACCTCGCCCTTATCGGGCATTCGAGCGGTGCCGCTCATCGTCACATCGAGTCCCTCTGACTTGATGTCGAAAAGCGCGGCACTCTGCTCGGCGAGTTTCCCAGATACTGCAACCGTCGTCTCTATCGGCCGCGCTTCTATGCCATCGAGCTTGATGGGCGGTACCCGCAGGAGACTCAAGGCCGTTTTGATGTCCGGCGATTTGACAATGGCGCTGATATGACTGGGCGCCGTCTTCCATGTCTTGAAGCCTGCGTCGAACTCGGCCCGGCCCGCAATACGCGATCCATTGACGACACCGTCGAACGTAACGTCGGCGGCGGTTTTAGAACGAACGCCAAGTTTGACTAAACCGGCGATTTTTCCAACATTGACAGCCGCAGTGTGTTCCTCCGACAACAAGTTTGAGACGGCAAAAAGTTCCGTTGCGTCTTTGCCGGCTTCGCGCGATTGCGCTTCCAACTCGTAGCTGATTGTCCCCTCGGGCCATTCGGCTGCCGTTTTGACACGCCCCGAAGCACGAACCGTCAGCCCGTTTGTCGTTTGAAACTTCGCAGCTGGTATGCGCAGTACGCCGTCCTCCTGAACCACAGACGCATCGACGTTGCGGTACACTTTGCCCGCATGCTTTAATTCCCCCGTGGTGATGCGCACGGATAAGTCCGACCGGCGTGCATTATCGGCAACAGCCGCAGCGGGCGGCGTCAAAGCTGCGTGTTCGTCCGCCAATCCAAACGCCTTCAAAAGCTCGCGTTCGACCTTCTGCGCTTCCTCGGGGAAGAAACTCACGGTATCGAACTTTGAGCTTTCCAGGCGGACGTCGATGCGGCCCCTGTCCTTGTCGTTGATCTTGAGTTCGCCCGAGAGCGAATGGCCGGCTATTTCAGCCTTCGCGTCCGTCAGCTCGACTTGATTTTCGCCGGCAACAAGGCGCCCCGCGACCCAGAACGGCCCCTCGGCCTTGAGATCGATGTTCGCGCCCGATTTTTGCATCCAGGACTGCAACCGGGCGAGGTTCGCGCCGCGCACTAAGCCTTCGCCTTCAAAGGTTCTGCTGCTTGCTTCGCCCTTGATCTCGCCTGTAAGCTCGAACCGCGCGCCGCCAGGGAGCCCGCCTTTCATGTCCTTGATCTTCATGACGCCGCCAACCCGCTCGGCGTCTATTTTCAAGCCACCGGCAACTTCGCCGCCAAGCTTGACTTGTTCGAGGTCGATTTTGGCACTCGCCGCACCGTCGCCCGCGAGCGATTGGAGCATGGCGAGACCCAGCTGGCGGACTTTGACGAACGTCGCACTTTGACCGCCGGAGCCCGCTATAAAATCGAGATCCAGCCACTTCGCGCTTAAAGTTGCGTCGAAGCGCGGCTCCTTGGCCCACACGGCCGACGCCTTGCCGGAAATCACCTGCGGTTCGGCCGCGTTCACAACATCGAGCGTCAATTCGTCAAACTTTGCGCCCGCGGTATCGGCGTCGACGCGCGCCTTGAGGTCGAAGCCCGGCATGGCGGCCGCCGCTACGTCGCCTTCTGCGCGTTCCAGTTTCGGCAAGCCGAGCTTGGCCGTCACTTCTCCGGTTAGGCGCGGCTTGTCCTGCAGATTGGCGAGTAATCCGTCAAAAGCGTAGCTGTTGGCCGACACCAGCCCGTGCAAATTGGACTTCAGCTTGATGGCACCATCGGCATCCGGGCTCGCGGTTGAAAACTTGATGTCGCGTTCTTCGCCCTGCCATAAAGCGCGGCCGGCAAACTTGAATGGACCTTTCAAAGTTTCAGCCGCCAGCTCACCGTTCAATTTTTCGATGCGCGTGATGGCTTGCCCGTCGGGACCGTAGAGCGAAATAGCCCCATCGATGAAGCGCACGGAATGCAGCGCGACGTTCCGTGGAACGAACGGGAGTTCCGCCGGCTTCAACTGCAGGCTCGCCCAGTTGCCGCTTCCTTCGCTATCAAGCGCCAGTGAGAGAACCGGGCGGGTCAATTCGATTTCTTTGGCTTCAAGCGCGCCACGCAGCAAAGGGGCAACGGCAAGACGCATCGTAAAACTATCGGCGCGCATGAACGCTTCGCCCGTCTGTCCCGTGGGGTCGGCAATACGTACTTTTTCGAAGCGCACATAGGGCGTCGGCAGGAAGCGCACGTTGACGGCCCCGCCAACCCGCACATCGCGGCTCAAGACCTTCGAAGCTTCCTCTTCGAACACGCCACGGTAGCCGTTCCAATCGACGAAATAAGGCACGCCGAAGAGCGCGGCCAAAATCACCGTGAGCAGGCCGCCGAGGTAGAGGAGACCGTTGTTCATCGTCGATCCACTTTGGGCCTGTCCGCTTTTACCTCGACTTCGGCCTTAACCTTGCCGAATGCCATCATTTTTTGCTCCCGAGCGTTGCCGTTCAGGGCCAGTATACAGCCGTTCGCGCGGGCGGGGATAAGTCTGGACTCCAAATTTGTCCCATTTACCGTCAATTGCAAAGTGGCGGATGAATTTTTTCCACCCAATTCAACTGCATAGCTCGAGCCCTCGGCCGGTTGTAGACGCGGCGCGAGTAGGCTACCTCAATGTCATGACGCATAAGGGTAAGATTAATACGCCGCCAGTGCCGCCCGGCGAGTCTGCAGTGCCACCCCGCGAGCCGCCAGCGGTACCGCCTCAGGCCTTCGAAGACCCACCCTTCGATTTGCCCGAAGCCAATCCGCGCACCGCCGTCCCGGCACCTCCAGCCCCGGGGCCATCCATTTCCGCGCGCGCCATGGCCGGAAATTTACCTGCCGCCCGTCAGGCCCCGAACTACCTCGACGGACTGAACCCCGAGCAGCGCGAAGCCGTCGAGCACACCGAAGGCCCGCTGCTCGTGCTGGCCGGCGCCGGCACCGGCAAGACGCGGGTTTTGACGACGCGCATTGCCCATATCCTGAGCCAAAACCGCGCATGGCCCTCGCAGATCCTCGCCGTCACCTTCACCAACAAGGCGGCGCGCGAAATGAAGGAGCGCATCGGCGGCCAAATCGGCGGCGCGGTAGAAGGCATGGCGTGGCTTGGCACATTCCACTCCATCGGTGTCAAAATCCTGCGCCGCCACGCCGAACTCGTCGGCCTCAAATCCGGTTTCACAATTCTCGACAGCGACGACAGCGTGCGCCTGTTGAAACAGGTTCTCGAAGCCGCCCAAATCGACAAGGACCGCTGGCCAGCGCGCCAGCTAGCCGGCCTTATCGACGACTGGAAAAATCGCGGGCTCACGCCCGACAAGATCCCCGGCGGCGAAGCCTTCTCATTCGCAGAGGGCAAGGGCCGCGATCTCTACGTCGCTTATCAATCCCGCCTCAAGGATTTGAACGCCTGCGACTTCGGCGATCTCTTGCTCGAGTGCTTGCGCCTGTTCCGCGAGAACCCCGGCGTGTTGGCCGAGTATCACAAGCGTTTCCGCTACATTCTGGTTGACGAGTACCAGGACACCAACGTCGCCCAATACCTGTGGCTGCGCTTGCTCTCGCAGGGCATCGCCAATATTTGCTGCGTCGGCGACGACGATCAGTCGATCTACGGCTGGCGCGGCGCGGAGGTCGATAACATCCTGCGCTTTGATAAGGATTTTCCCGGCGCCAAGGTTATCCGGCTCGAACGCAACTACCGCTCCACGGGGCACATTCTCGCCGCTGCCTCCGCGCTCATCACCAAAAACGAAGGCCGCCTCGGCAAAACGCTTTTCACCGAAGGCGAAGCCGGCAACAAGGTCACCGTCGCCAATTTCTGGGACGACGAAGCCGAAGCCCGCTCCATCGGCGACGATATCGAGAATTTGCAGCGCGCAAAACATCCGCTCAACGAAGTCGCCATTCTGGTGCGCGCGTCATCACAGATGCGCGTCATCGAAGACCGCTTCATCACACTTGGGCTGCCCTATCGCGTCATCGGCGGTCCCAGGTTTTACGAGCGCCAGGAAATCAAAGACGCCATCGCCTATCTCGAAGTCGTCGCCAATCCATCGAACGACTTGAAGTTCGAGCGCATCGTCAACGTGCCGAAGCGCGGATTGGGCGACACGACCGTCAAGCGCGTGCACGAACTCGCCCGCGCGCGCGCTATTCCGATGTATCAGGCCGCGCGCGAAATCACCGAGACGGATGAAATCGCCGCGAAGGCGCGCAAGTCCTTGTCCGATCTCGTCCGATCGTTTGAGCGCTGGCGCGGCCAGCTCGACACCATGCGACACACGGAGCTTGCAGAACTTATCCTGGACGAGAGCGGCTACTCCGCCATGTGGCAGACCGACAAAAGCCCGCAAGCGCAATCGCGACTCGAGAACTTAAAAGAACTTGTGCGCTTCATGCACGACTTCGACTCGCTCGCCGGATTCCTGGAACACGTTTCGCTCGTCATGGACGCCGACAAAGGCAACGATACCGATCAAGTCTCGTTGATGACGCTGCACGCCGCCAAGGGTCTCGAATTTGGCACGGTGTTTCTGCCCGGCTGGGAAGAAGGCCTGTTTCCGCATCAGCGCGCGCTGGACGAGTCCGGTAAGGCCGGCCTCGAGGAAGAACGCCGCTTAGCCTA
Source organism: Hyphomicrobium sp. (assembly GCA_031373745.1). Classification (GTDB taxonomy): domain Bacteria; phylum Pseudomonadota; class Alphaproteobacteria; order Rhizobiales; family Hyphomicrobiaceae; genus Hyphomicrobium_B. Next base: position 10,388 of record JANMNH010000085.1, read on the forward strand.
CGTCGGCATCACGCGCGCCAAGCGCATGGGCAAAATTTCTTTCGCCCAGAACCGGCGCACACACGGGCTGTATCAATCGGCTATCCCCTCGCGCTTCGTCGATGAATTGCCCGAGGCGCATGTCGAGGTGATCGAAAGCCAGAACCCGTATGGCGGCACGACGCAAGGTTTTGGCTACGGCAATCAATTCGGCTCCAGCCGTTTCGACCGCGAGCCGAAAAGCAATTTCGAATCCAACTACCAGACGCCCGGCTGGCAGCGCGCGCAACAGACCTGGTCGCGCTCGGACGAGAAAAAGAAAAAGCAGATGATGCGCGGGCCGAAAACCATCGACGGCGAACTCGTCGCCTCATCTGCCGCCCGCGCGCCCGAATTCAAAGTTGGCACGCGCGTCACCCACGAGAAGTTTGGGCTGGGCACCGTGACGCTGGTCGATGGCAACAAACTGACGATTGCGTTCGACGACGGCGAAACGAAGCGCGTTGTTGCGAATTTTGTGGAGAGGTTGGGGTAGTGCACCTAGCAGTTCGCGTAAAGCATAGGGAGTTTACGTGACCCTCGTTGTAGCACGATGCAATAAAGGGCGACTCGCCATTGCAGCTGATACTCGAGTTTCAGCACAGGATGTTGCGCTGCCTATCACTGCTGGGACACTGAAATCGTGCTGCCTACCTGGGTACCTGTGTGTTTCGTTTGCAGGATCGCCAGAGGCCGCAGCCGAAGCTTTCTGGGACTTCAGCGAAAAGCATCCTCAAGGTTCCACTTTTGATGTCGTGACCCGATATTTCGAAAACTCAAGCGCTAGAACGGGATGCGACTATATTTTGGCGTTCGGATCGACCGGTAAACTAGTCACGATCCGCGACGGAAAGCGAATCCAAAGTGTATCGAATACCCACTGGATCGGCGACAAGTTGGCCTTTGAGAAGTTTCGGGAATACGAACGGAGGCAGCGCGAAAGATACGAGCATGGCCGAGCAATCAACGCTGCAATATTTGCGGATGAAATGGAGGGCTCGCCTGCAAGCGAGCTGCAGGGCATTATGAGAAACATCATTCTCGATCCATCCGCAACCAGCGTTGGAGGATTCGTTACCGTAATATCCAATCGGGACATAGGCTTTCGATTTTCGACTTACAGCGACATATTGCTGGACTGGCCGGCAAATTTGCCGACGAGCCAACAGTTGCAACTTACCGACAAATTTGACCTGAGTGCATCTGGCGAAAATGATCGCTATTCTGTCAGCCAGATTTCGCCCGGGTACTACAATCTCAACATTGTGGCGTTCTACTTGCTTAAGGGCAAATTGCTCTATGTGTTATACGGATCCGCCGATGGATTGCCGGGTCGTTGCGCTGTGTTTTCAAATGTCGAGCCCAACAGTATTGCTGCGACACTAGACGAAAAACTAGGCTTTGATTTCAGGGCCTTGTGTTTGGTCATGTCATCCCGACAAGAATACCCATTAGTTCACGGGCGACCTGGAACTGACTATGGGATTAGCATGAGTTTGTTCTGTGAATGCAATACCATGCCAATACCTCAGCATTCTGCTTGAACTCTTTACCGGTATCCCCTGCCCACCACACTTGCACCGCCGCCGCAACACTAACGCCGTCATGGCCGCGGAGGCGGCCACCCACGACAAGTGTCCGCAAGCGCGGTGAGGCGTGCGTGTCGAGGCCGTGCCGCATCGGACGCATCTCATATGCTGATGGTTGTCCTGGGTGGCCGCCTGCGATGCCTACGGCATCGTCGCTCACGCAACGCGGCCATGACGACGGTGGTGAGTCGCACCACCCTCCCCACCCGCGTCCCCGGACAGCGGTCACGCTGCAAGCGAGACAGTTCGCTGATCCGGGGTCTTTACCCGTGTAAGAATGGGAAAGATCCCGGATAGCCGCGCTCGCGCTTCGCGCTCAGTCGCGGCTTCCGGGAAAGCGGGTGGAGAGGCATCCGCTACGCATTGAATAACGCCCTCCCACATTCCGCCCCACAAAAATGTTCATCTCCCACAAGTGATTCGGCTCATCAGGGTACGCGTGGCCCCGCGAATCAGTGACAACGCGTAAGAGAGCGCCACGGCTGCGGGCATCAGGTGCGCAGAGTTGGCCAATCCAGGGACCGGTTTTGATTCCACGACTGACATTTATCGCGGCGTGTTCGGCAGCGGCTCTCGTGGGCGCGGCGGCCGTGCATGTGCTCGACCTCTTCGGCGTGATCGACCCGGCGGCGATTGCGGAGGCCGAAGCAGAACCCGTAACCGAAGCGGCCCTCATCCCCCTGCAACCCTCGCTCATCGAAACGGGATCGATCCCCGATCGCGACCGGGAATTTGACGCTGGGCCCGCGCGTCTCGCCTTCGTCGCACCGGACGCTTTACCACTCCGGCTTCAATCGCTCGTCGATGGTCCAAACGAAAACCGCGATCCCGAACTTGAGGTTCCGGATTCCTGGTCAACGGAAGAACATGTCGAGACGCCGCCGCAGCCCGCACTGCGCATTACGATCAACAGACCCGAACTTTTCCCGTGGCGCAATCCGCCTCCCGTCGCCGCAACTCCGCGACGCACGCTCAATGAGCGGCTCGCTGAAATCTCGCCCGGCGCAACACAGCGCTTGGTTAAAAAATTCGCCGCCGCCAACGCCGCGTGGCCGCCCGCCGCCGTCAGCTTCGTCACCATCAAGAACGCGAAAGCGCTCGAACTCCACGCCCGCGCGGCGGACGGAACGATGACCTTCATCCATAGCTATCGCGTACTAGCGGCCAGCGGCAAGGTAGGGCCAAAACTTATCCAAGGCGACAAGCAGGTGCCCGAAGGCGTTTATGGAATCTCGTATCTCAACCCGAACAGCCAGTTTCACGTCGCCTTGCGCGTGAATTATCCGAACGCCTTTGATCGCGAGATGGCAAAGAAAGACGGCCGCAAGAAACTCGGCGGCGACATCATGATCCACGGCAAGAACCTGTCGGCCGGATGCCTTGCCATCGGTGACGAAGCGGCCGAAGAGTTGTTCGTGCTCGCTGCCAAGGTCGGCTTGGCCAACGTCAAACTCGTCATCGCCCCGGCCGACTTCCGCCGTAACGGCATGCCGCCCGCAAAGCCCGGCGATCCCGTTTGGCTGCCTAAACTTTACGCCGAGGTTGCCTCCGCCATGGCGGACACCAAAGCTCCGCCTGCGAGTTCGGGATTGCTGTCTTTCTTCGGGCAATAAGCCCAGCCCCGCGCGATCCTACGCAGCCTTGCGCTGCTCCTTGATCAAATCCCACGCCGCGTTGATCTGCTTGATGCGATCTTCGCGCTTTTGACGATCGGTTTCGTCGCGCGCGTAATCGGGATGCCAGCTCATACGCAAGGCATCGACCAGCTTCTTGGTGACGGCCGGTTCCGCGTCCGCATTTATGCCAAGTACGCGGTAGGCTTCCGTGACGGACTGCGGCATGCCGGGTGCTTGCCCCCCAGAATTCCCCGCCTCGTGGCCCTGATCTTTGCCGGCGCCGTGCGCTATCCGTCCGATACGTTCGAGTTCCCGCAAAACTGCGCGGATCATACCGGCGGACTGGTCCTTGGAACGCCGCTGCAAATCGCGCTGCACTCCGTTCAAACGTTCGCGCACACGATCGAGCTCCGATAGCAAAACCTCACGCAACAACAGCCCAGATGGCAACATCGCGACATGAAGCTCGGCCTCTATCAACCGCGCCATGGCAACGGCTGCGGCGTTGGCCAACTCGGTATCGCCCTCGTGAAGTCTGTCGCGGCGCATCCAATCCCGCCCGCGATCGAAACTCCCACGCAGCCCGCTTGCGAACCGTTGAGCATAATCATGCACCCGCCCGCGTAACCGGGAGGCGGCGTATTGCGGCAAGCGCAGCCGTCCAGCCGCGATCAGACTCGCTGCCAGAAGGAGCGCCATCAAAAACGAAACGATTGTCCCAACGCGCAAGGCGCCGGACGAGCTTTGCGGCACTATATCGGCACGCACTTCCGTGCGCCAAGCTGCAACGCGCGTTGCGGCTTCGCCATCGTCATGCTCCACGACACCCTCGATGACACTCTCGGCCGAAAGCTGCTCGGTCTCGACTTCGGACCGGAAAGGATTGAACCGGGCAAGTGCGGGAAAGACGAAGCGCGCTTTGAGAGTTGCCGCCGGCGCGAAGCCTTGCGGCAGCCCTTGCGGCGCCTCGATGCCAAGACGGCTTGCCGCCTGCACCACATGCGACCACGACACCTTTGCATTGCCGCATTGGATCGCAAACCGGTGCACCATGAGATTTTCGCAACCGCCGACCTTGTCGCGGCATGCGGCAAAAATTTGCTCCTGCCGGGCGCCAACAATTTTGTAAGTTGTCTCGGCGGACGGCGCGAGTTGCACGGCCCCGTCTTGAGCAGCACAAGCAAACGGCATGATCAGGTCTTCGGCGGCAGCCGTTTGACCGAAACCCGTTGCAACCAAAACCACCCCTACCAAACGCTTCAATAACGCCCCCACCGCCGCCCCCCTGAGACTGCCCCCTCGATAAGAGAACAACTCTTAGCCGAACGGCGGCGCGACTGTGGCGGGGACCGGAGTTATGAACCGAATTGAATTTTGCGGTGCCGTTATGCTCGTCCCTGACGCAAGACGGGCATATTTCGCCCCTATGATATTCATGGACCTCAAACGGGCTCGCCAGGCACCTGGTTCAAGCGCATGGCTTGGGCGCCTTAAAACCCGAAATTCCGGTCAAAGAGGCGACAAATGAACAGCTTAGGCTCGACAACGAACCGCTCGACCACGTAAAACGAGCAGGGGTCACGCGAGGCAGGTGGCGCAGCACTCAGCTTGTTGCGGGGCTGAGTTCGGGTAGCGCGCTTTGCAGCGCGAGTGGGAGAGTGGGCGTTATGAGTTCGGCCGATGTATCGCAATCACCAACAGGGGCGCGCCCCGGCTTTTTCGAACGCATGCGAGGCAAGAACAACGGTGCCGCCGGCACTGCTGCCGAACCAGCCAATCCCGTCGGGCGCAACGACGTCCTCGAACCGGACCAAGCCCGCAAACGCGAGCGCTTCATTCCCGTCACGCGCTTCGCTCTCTTGGAGCGCCTTGCGCAGCCGCTCGCCTGGCCCGCCGGGCAATCCAACGATGCGCGCCGCTTCTTCCGTTATCTCGATTACTGGCGCCAGCAGCAGTACAACAGCCAGCTTTTAGAACTTGAGCAAACCTACGAGCCGTTTTCGCCAGACAGCGATTTGCTCATGACACGGCAATTTACGGGCGAAGAAAAGCGCACGCTGCGCCAACGTCTCGTCGCCGGCGTCGAAAGCCTGCTCGTGCGCGCCAACTACGAGCACATAGACCCGCACGATCTGAAATTGATCTTGACGAAAGACAGCCACTACGGGCTCGACTTGTATGTCGATATGAACGCTTTCGACGAAGTGCTGATCTACTACCGTGGCGCTTCGAACAAGCGTCACGAACGGCGCAGCTACAAGACATTCATGCGCAAAGAAGAATTCGACGTTCCGATTTTCCAGCGCCTGTTCGTACTATTCAAATTGAAGCCGTTCGAAGAGCGCGTCAGCGAAGTAATGGCGAGCGAAAAGCTCGACCGGGAAAAGGCCGAGAAGCGCGTAAAGAAATTGCGCAGCCACATGCCGGCAGGCGTCAACGAAAACCACATCTATTTGAAACTCTTCAAAAACATCCCGCGCACCGACCTCGAAATGGTGTTCCCGAACACGCAGGTCAAATTCCGTATGTTCGACAAGCTGCGCTTAGGCGCAACGACGGGCGGAGGTCTTGGCATGGGTGCGGTCGGCGCGGCCGGTAAAATCGCGCTCCTCACCACGAACCCGATCGCGGCAGCGGGCGCTGTCGTCGGTCTTGGCTCGGTCGCTTTCCGCCAGGCCATGAGCTTCGTCAACCAGAAGCAGAAATACATGGTCGTAATGGCGCAGAACCTTTATTTCCACGCCATGGCCGACAATCGCGGCGTGATCCTGAAAATTGCCGCCCGCGCCGCGGAAGAAGATGTGAAAGAGGAAATGCTGCTCTACAGCGTGCTTGCCAAGGAGAAGGCGCGCCGCGCCGACCTTCCCGCCATTGATCGCGCCATCGAGCAGTATCTGCTGCGCACTTTTGGAACCGACGTCGATTTCGATCTCGAAGACGCTCTCGACCGCCTGGTGCGCGACGGTATCGTGCGCGAAGGCGCAGATGGCTCGCTCGATACATTGCCGCCAGCCGCCGCCGCGAAGCACATTGACGCCAAGTGGGATCTGTTCCTGGATCAATTGCCCGATTCTGTCAGTGCGGAAGGCTATGAATTCGACGCTGGCCGCGCCGGATCAGGCACCTGATCGATGCCCCCTGAAAGAGTGGCGATTGAAAAAGTTACGGCCGATTTCGGCGACCGCGATCTTGCCATGCAAACGGCTAACGCGCTCCAGGACTTGATTGAGCCGGCGCCCGAAGCCCTGACCGTTTTCGAGAACGGGCCTGCGAGCTGGCGGCTTGAAGCTTATTTCAACGGCGGCCTCGACGGCCGCGATCTCAACGCGGAACTGGCCGAATTAATTTCAGAACCGCTGCCAAAATTGGTTTCTGGCGATGTGCCCGATCTCAACTGGGTTGCGATTTCCCAGGCCGCCCTTCCCCCCGTTGTCGCCGGACGCTTCGTCGTGCACGGCACGCACGACCGGCATCGCGTGCCCCGTGGACCCTCCACCATTCTGATCGACGCGGGCGAAGCCTTCGGCACGGCCCATCATGCAACGACGCTCGGCTGCTTGCTCGCCATCGACAGGCTGACCCGCGCTGAAGACTTCCGCACCATTCTCGATCTCGGTTGCGGTTCGGGCGTACTCGCGATCGCCGCCGCCAAAGCTCTGCCCGGCGCGGTGATTATCGCCACCGACCTCGACGCCCAGTCGGTCAAAGTCGCGGCCGAGAACATGAAACTGAATGGCGTTAGCGGCCGCATCGCGATCTGCAAGGCCGACGGCGTGCGCCATACCTGGCTGCGCCAATCCAAACCCTTCGACCTTGTCATCGCCAATATCCTGGCTGGCCCGCTGATCCGCCTTGCTCCGGACATGGCGCGCACCGTGCGCGGCGGCGGCACGCTGGTCCTCTCTGGCCTCCTCATCCCCCAGGCACCGCAGGTCATTGCCGCTTACCGGACGAGCGGATTCCACGTGCTGCGCCACGACCGGTTAACGGGATGGGCAACGCTAACGTTGCAACGGCGTTAACGGATCAGACTGCGCAAATCCCATTGCCGTGGCCAGTTGGCTCCACTAGTGTCCCGATCCCGACGTTCGCCAGATTTTGCGGCACCCGATTTGCGAACTTCGGGATCGATAAGGACACTAGTAAAATCGATGATTCTAGTGTGATTTGGATCGAGAAGTTCGCCAACAGAATGGATGGCCAAATGCGGGCGAACTTCTCGATCATCACACTAGAACGCATCTCCATGTTCCAAACTTTCGAAACATCTGGTGGTTCCGGCCACGCCGCCGAGCGCCTTAAGGCGCTGCGGGCCCTTCTTACCGAACTTGGTATTGACGCGCTGCTTGTTCCCCGCGCCGACGAACATCAAGGCGAGTATGTTCCAGCCTCCGCCGAACGGCTGAAATGGCTGACGGGATTTTCGGGGTCGGCCGGAATCGCAATCGTCACACGCAAGTCGGCCTGCCTTTTCACCGATGGACGCTACACCGTTCAAGCGAAGGCCGAAACGGAACCCGCTCACTTTGAAATCTCGCTGACGCCCCGCACGCAGATCGCCGATTGGATTGCAACGCAACTCGCCAAAGGGCAAACGCTCGGCTTCGATCCGTGGCTGCACACGGGCTCTGAAATCGCGCGCCTCACATCGGCACTGACCGCCAAAGGCATCAAGATCAAGGCACTGGCGAAAAATCCGATCGATCAACTTAGGGGCAAGGCGCGGCCGAAACAGCCCTGCGGCCAGGTTTCGATTCAGCCGGCAACGCTCGCCGGCCGCAGCGCGCAAGACAAGATCGCTCAGCTCCAGAAGCAGCTGAAGGACGAGGGCCAGCATTCCGCGATCCTGACTTTACCGGATTCGATCTGCTGGCTTTTCAATATTCGCGGCAGCGACGTTTCCCATAATCCGGTCGTACTCGCATTTGCCATTGTGCCCGCCAGCGGCAAGGCTGAGCTCTTCGTCGATCCGGAAAAGACCGGCAAGGACGTGCGCACGCATCTCTCGGCCCTTGCGCGCCTCTCCCCGCCCAGGGACTTGCGCGCCAGACTTAAGGAATTGCGCGGCTCCAAGCGCCGCGTGCGGCTTGACCAGAATTCCGCCGCCTATTGGTTCGAACAAGCCCTTGGTTCGGCAAACGTCGCCAATGGCACAGATCTCTGCGTTTCTGCCAAGGCCGTCAAGACCTCCGCTGAAATAGCCGGTGCCCGCGCGGCACATCTGCGCGATGGCGCGGCCGTCGTACGCTTCCTCGCCTGGCTCGACGACACAGCAGAGCACGGCATACTCGACGAAATCTCGGCCGTCCAAAAGCTGGAAGCCTGCCGCAGAGAAACAGGCGCGTTGCTCGACATTTCGTTTCCCACCATTGCGGGCTCGGGTCCGAATGCTGCCATCGTCCATTACCGCGTGACGGATAAAACCAATCGCCGAATCGAACCCGGCGAACTCTTTCTCGTCGATAGCGGCGGACAATACCGCGACGGCACCACCGACATCACGCGCACGATCGCCATCGGCAAGCCGTCGGAAGAAATGCGCCAGCGCTTCACGGCTGTCTTGCGCGGACACATTGCCATCGCCACGGCGCACTTCCCCAAGGGTACGCGCGGCATCGATCTCGATCCCTTCGCACGCCGCGCACTTTGGGACATGGGCGCCGATTACGATCACGGTACCGGCCACGGCATCGGCAGCTATCTATCTGTGCACGAAGGCCCGCAGTCGATTTCCCGCGCGGGCATGGCGGCACTGCAACCCGGCATGCTGCTCTCCAACGAACCAGGATTTTACAAAGAAGGCGCGTTCGGAATACGTATCGAGAATGTGGTTCTCGTCACCGAGCCTGCTGCAATACCATCCGGCGGCGGGCGGCCCATGATGTCGTTTGAAACCTTGACGCTCGCACCCATCGACCGCCGCCTGATCATCCCCGAAGCGCTGACTGTCAAAGAACGCGCCTGGCTCAACGCGTATCATGCGCGCGTGCACGCCGTTCTTGCGCCCGGCCTCGACGCGGCAACACGCGCTTGGCTTTACGAGGCGACATTACCCATCGCGCGCTTTAGTGCGCCGCGGTTCCTTGTGTAACATCGCGCGTGCGTTTTGATCTTTAGGGTTGCCCCACATGTCAACCCCTGGAGAGATTTCATGATGGATATTGCCGAAATCAGCGCCGCCCCGCATTTCCCTCAAGCTATGCAGACGATGTTGGCAAGTCGCCGCCAGAATGCCTTGAGCGAACTTTTGTCAGCCTTGTGCGGCTCGCCGGACTTGGATGTCCGCGAGCTGAACGGCGAACTTCATTTGGTCTCTGCCGCCGATCCAGTCGAATCGGATCGAGGCGTTGACAGAGTTTAGCCTTGCCCGATCAATGCCAGCCACTCGTCTTCTGTGAGTACAGTCACGCCAAGATCGCGCGCGGCGTCGAGTTTCGAGCCAGCGTCTGCGCCCGCAATAACGTAGTCCGTTTTCTTGGACACCGAGCCCGCGACTTTAGCGCCAAAGCGTTCGGCTTGCGCCTTGGCTTCGCCGCGCGTCAGCCGCGTCAACGATCCGGTGAAGACGACTGTCTTACCCGTGATGGAAGACGCTGCCACCGCAATCTGCTCGTACGGCAGAACCTCGATTTCATGGAGCAGCGCGTCGAGGACCCCAACATTATGCGGCTCGCCCATGAACCCCGTCAGCGCATCGACGACGACGGCGCCGATCCCCTCGATGTTATCGATATCAACGTAGGCTTCGCTGCCGGGCCCGCCCTTCTCGGCTGCTTCGACTGCGGCGCGGAACGGCGCCCATGATCCATAGGCTTTCGCCAGATCCTTGGCCGTCGTCTCGCCCACGTGACGAATGCCGAGCCCAAATATCAAGCGGTCGAGCGGCACCTTGCGGCGGGCGTCGATTGAGGAAAAGAGCTTTTCGACCGACTTCTTGCCGAAGCCTTTGAGAGTTGCGAGCGGTTCGGCGCTTGCCGCGTCGCGCTTCGCGAGTGTGAAGATATCTGCAGGTGTCTTGATGCGCCCCGTATCGAAGAAAAACTCGATTTTCTCGTCGCCCAGGCCTTCGATGTCGAGCGCATTGCGCGACACGAAGTGTTTCAAGCGCTCCTTGGCCTGCGCCGGACAAATTAGTCCGCCGGCGCAGCGGCGCACAACGTCGGCAACACCCTTTTCATCCGTATCGCGCACGGCGTGACTGCCGCACACAGGGCACGTTTCCAGAACTTTGAATAGTGTGGCGTCGTTCGGCCGCTTCTCAAGCACCACCGACACGACTTGCGGAATGACGTCTCCGGCGCGCTGCACGACGACCGTATCGCCGATACGAATATCCTTGCGCGCGATCTCGTCCTCGTTGTGCAGCGTCGCGTTCGACACGACGACGCCGCCGACTGTTACGGGCTCTAGTTTGGCGACAGGCGTCAGGGCGCCCGTGCGGCCGACTTGAATTTCAATGTCGCGCACGATGGTCGTTGCCTGTTCGGCGGGAAATTTGTGGGCTATGGCCCAGCGAGGGCTACGCGATACGAAGCCCAACCGTTCTTGATAGTCGAGGCGGTTCACCTTGTAGACAACGCCGTCGATGTCGTAGCCGAGGGCGGAACGGCGTTCCTGCATGTCGCGGTAATACGCGAGCATCTCGTCACCGCTGACGCAGGTCTGCATAAATGGATTAGTTGGCAAGCCCCAGCGCTTGTAAGCCGCAACGACGTCTGTCTGAGTCTTGCCCGGCACTTCCGACGCGTCACCCCAAGCGTAAGCAAAAAAGCGCAAGGGCCGCTTGGCCGTGATCGAAACGTCTAACTGGCGCAAAGATCCGGCTGCGGCGTTTCTCGGATTAGCGAAAATCTTGTCGCCAACTGCGGCCTGTGCCTCGTTCATCTTAGCGAAATCGGCATGGCTCAAATAAATCTCGCCGCGCACATCGATCAAGTCTGGCACATCCCTGCCTTTGAGATGGTGCGGGATCTCTTTGATGGTCTTGATATTGGCAGTAACGTTTTCGCCCTCCGCGCCGTCTCCGCGCGTTGCAGCCTGAACCAGCTGGCCCTTTTCATAGCGAATGGAGATCGACAAGCCGTCGATCTTGGGTTCAGCCGTGACAGCGAGCGGATCGAGTTCATTGAGCTTTAAAAACCTGCGCACGCGCTCCACGAAACCGGTAACGTCTTCGTCTTCGAAGGCATTGCCGAGGGACAGCATCGGCACCGCGTGGCGCACTTTGCCGAAAGTTTCAAGCGGCGCGGCACCAATACGGTAGGCTGCGCTTTCTAAAAGATCGATTAGGGGAGTGTCGGTATCGGGGATCAATGCCGCAGGATACTGTCGCTCAAGAAACTCAAACCGCTTTTTGAGTTCGTCAAAATTTGCGTCAGAAATTTCGGGCGCATCTAGTTGGTGGTACAGATAGTCATGCCTAGCAATCTCAGCTTCGAGCGCTTTGAGCTCTCCCCTAGCGGCTTGAACACCAGGAGGTTCAATCTGGGCAGACTTCGTGCGCTTCTTTTTTGCCATAACCCTTTTTGCACTGTAACCTCTTCGGTGCAAAGCCGTAGTGAAGTTCAATTGTGGTAAATAGTGCCGGCCTAGTTCGATCCGAGGCTGAGTTTCGGCACTGCATTCCAGGCTTTCGTCAGCCATGAATCGCCATCGTCGCGCGGCGCGAGCCCGTCCGACTTCAGCAGCGAATAGGCGTCCTTGTACCACTTCGAATCCGGGTAATTGTGCCCGAGAATGGCGGCGGAATTCTGCGCTTCCTTGGTGATGCCGAGCGCCATGTAGCATTCCGTCAAGCGCATCAGGGCCTCTTCCACGTGCGCGGTGGTCTGGTAATCGCTGACAACGGTCTTAAAGCGATTGATGGATGCCACGTAATTCTTCTGTTTCAGGTAATAGCGGCCGACCTCCATCTCGGACGCTGCGAGATTGTCTTCGGCGACGCGGATCTTGTTGTCGGCGCCGCGCGCGTACTCGCTATCGGGATAGCGCGTCTTGAGTGTCTTGAATTGCTCGAGCGCCTTGCGCGTCGCGCCCTGATCGCGGTTCGGCCCCTTGATGTCGTCGAAGTACGCCGAGCCGATGATGTGGTGCGCGAGCGGCGCTTCCTTTGTGCCGGGATGCAGCGCCACGTAACGTTCGGCGGAGGCGATCGCTTCCGGCGACATGCCGCCGCGATAGTAGGCGTAGGCCGCCATGACGATGGCGCGGCGCGCCTCGGGCGAATAGGGATGCTCGCGATCCAGTGCTTCGAACTTAGTCGCCGCGTCTTGGAACTTGCCGCGCGACATCAAGCTATCGCCGTCGGCAAACATTTTGGCGGGCGGATCCGGATTGAGTGCTTGAGTCGAATCAAGCGACAGAGACGACGACGAACAACCCTGGAGCAGGCCGGCAGCAACTGCGGCCGCGAGAAGCAATCCGCCTCTCAAGCCCCGCAACCTTTTGCCCGTAGTCGTATTCATTCCCACCATGCCCCTGAAAAATCTCTCAAGTCTGCGTCGAAGTATTGTGCGTCGAACGCCACCTCGGCGACCCCCAGTTTGCGTCCTATCGAGTGGACGAGTTAGCGAAAAAATCCGTGCTCCAATTGCCTATCCGCCGGAGTACCGGCGACCGGAAGCACCAGAGCCGTCACGAACTCGTAGCACACCCAGACTAGTTCACAAAAGCCGCAACACACTGAAATCGGTGCAACATTGCAGCTGTGGCTCAAGCAAAGGTGAATAACCGCGAAATGTGTTGCCACTTCGGCAGCCGGCAATCTGCCCGCTCCGGATAGCAACACGATTAATAGCCCGAGCGGCTTATTCGGCTGCAGCCACGTTCGAGCGGGCGGCAACCGATACCGGCGAGCGGGCGGATCGCGTGCGCGGTGCGTGGACCGTTGTCCAATTCGCTTCATCCGCAAACAGCGCCTGCAGCACCAGCGAATTCATACGATGGCCGCCTTTGTAGGAACGGTAGGCACCAAGTAGAGGCGAACCGGCAAGCGACAGGTCTCCAACGGCATCGAGCATTTTGTGGCGCACGAATTCTTCGCGATAACGCAGACCTTCGCGATTCATTACTTTGCCTTCGCCAATCGCGACTGTGTTGGTGAGATCGGCGCCGAGCGCGAGGCCCATTTTCCACAGCTTTTCAACGTCGCTCATGAAGCCGAAGGTGCGCGCGCGCGACAATTCGTGCCGGAATACCCCTGGGCTCATCTCGAACGCCAAGCGCTGACGGCCGATGAGGGGTGTCGGGAAATCAATTTCGACATCGAGATGGAAACCTGCATGGGGCACGAGTTCGCCCCAGCAATCACCTTCTTCGACGCGAACCGGCTTAAGTACCTTGATGAACTTGCGCGGCTCTGAAAGCTCGCGGATGCCGGCCCGGTCGATCGCTTCGACGAAAACGGCAGAGCTGCCGTCCATGATCGGAACTTCCTTGCTGTCGATTTCTATATAGCAGTTATCGACAGAGAGGCCGCGCAGCGCTGCTAGAAGATGTTCTACCGTGCTGATGGTGACGCCTGCGTCGTCGCCTATTACAGTGCAGAGCGTGAGATTTTTAACGTTGGCGACATTTGCTTGGATTTCAGCGGTCACGCGGCCACGCTTCGTGACGAGAAAACGGAGCCCAGTATCTGCCTCTGCAGGATGCAAAGTAAGAGATACCGGGGCTCCGCTGTGCACCCCCGTGCCTGTCAAAATGATCTCGCGAGCAAGCGTTGTTTGCCGCGCACCGATGAATCGATTCGACATTCTGCGCCGTCCCTCATTGCCACTTGGCTGACCGCTGCTCCCCAGCATGTGCGATCAACCACCCCCCAAACCCGCCTGGTACCCTTGTGTTAGCCCTTTGAGCTTGCGGCCTTTTTGGCCTGTTCTTCTCAAAGGACCGGGGCTTCAAACCGGTTCGTTATGATGAAACTAACTGCTTCGTTCGTTTGCTACAAATCACGGTTTCTTACACTGTGTTACGCTTTAGCCACCCTACTTGACGAATGTTTAGTGATGGTGCAGCAGCCCAATTCAACTCCGATCCCGGCCGAAAAATATGGGCAAAGGCACCTCATCAGGCGATTGGCTTTCCATGTTGTTAGAGCGCGCCGTAGCGGGCTCCGGCTTGCCCCGGCCAATCCCCGTCAGGCGGCTAAAAAGCCCTTTGCGGCGGCCGTCTTCGTCCCGGCTAGCGTCGGACTTCGAAGTGCCGGGCTGGCTGCCCGCGCGCTTCGCTTGCCATTCGCGCTGTGCGACTTCTGGAAACTCTTGCAAGTCCGGCATGCGCCGTCCCGATCTGCGAATATCAGTTGGCGGCATCGGCTCAAAACCATGAGAAGGCGCGGTAGACGCATGATGAGGAGCAGACCGCGCTTGATTCATAGTGCCGCGCGCCGGCTGCCCAAAGGGCGAATACCCCTCCTCGATCATGACGTTACCTGGTGCCTGCCACGTATCGCGCGACTGCCCTTGATCGGCATAGTGCTGCGGATGAGGCGGGGGCACAGGTGACGGACCTGATTGATGCTGTGGGTGGTACGGCGGCTGAAACGGCGCTTGCGACTGTTGCAGAACTTCCGTCAAGCGGCGCTGGATTTCGTCGTCGGCATTCACCGGCCCGGAAGACGGTCCATTTGACGGCATTGGCCTCGTCTGGAAACCGGCCTGCGGCTGAGCTTGCGGAATAAACGACGGGGCCGGCTGCATAGGTTGCAATTGTGGTTGCATTTGCGGATGCATCTGGGGCATTGGCGCAGTATTCGCGCGCGGTATGCCGGGCATTTGCGGCTGCATCGGTATTGCGGGATTCTGCGGAGCAGGTGCCGCCGGACGAGCCGGTTCGCCCGCACGCTTCATGCCGGACGCGACGATTGAAACCCTAACGCGATCGCCAAGGTTTCCGTCAAACGTCGCGCCTACGATGATGTTGCATTCGGGATCGACTTCTTCGCGCACCCGGCTCGCCGCTTCATCGACTTCGTAGAGCGTCAGATCGGGCCCGCCCGTGATCGACAGTAAAAGCCCGCGTGCGCCTTTCAACGACACGTCGTCGAGCAGCGGAGTGGCGATGGCTTCTTCGGCCGCGAGAATGGCGCGGCGTTCGCCCGAGGCTTCGCCGGTTCCCATCATGGCCGTGCCCATGCCGCTCATAACCGTGCGCACGTCGGCGAAATCCAGATTGATCAGGCCTTCTTTCAAAACGAGATCGACGATGCAGGCAACGCCCGAATAAAGCACTTGGTCGGCGAGCACGAACGCTTCGGCAAATGTTGTGCGCTCGTTGGCGATGCGGAACAGGTTCTGGTTCGGAATAACGATGAGCGTATCGACGTGCTGGCGCAAGTTCTGCACACCCGTCTCCGCTATGCGCAGACGCCGCGCGCCTTCAAACATGAACGGCTTCGTGACAATTCCGACCGTCAGAATGCCAAGTTCGCGCGCCGCCCGGGCTATAACCGCAGCAGCACCCGTGCCCGTGCCGCCGCCCATGCCGGCCGCAATGAAGACCATGTGCGAGCCAACGACGTGCGCGCGGATTTCTTCAATCGCTTCTTCCGCAGCGGCTTCGCCGATTTCGGGCTTAGAGCCGGCGCCCAGACCTTCGGTCAAATTAGCGCCAAGCTGAATTCTGTGTTCGGCACTGGAAGCGGCGAGCGATTGCGCGTCTGTATTGCCGACGACAAAATCAACACCCTGCAGCCCCGCCGCAATCATGTTATTGACGGCATTGCATCCGGCGCCGCCGACGCCGATGACGGTCAGACGCGGCTTCACGTCGACGAGTTTTGGCAGCTGTAACTTCAGGCTCATCGCACACCCCTTGGGTGAGACCGTGGGTTGAATTTTTCGCCGTTCCCGGTCGAGAGCGGCAAACTGGATCACACGACACAGCGACGAAAACGCAACTCAAAAAACCCGTTTCACGCGCCCGGCTCAAAAACTGGCCCGGAGCCACGAACCGACCCGGCCCAGATATCCTTGGCCGGCATGTGCCCTCGCGCCATAAACGCTATCGGCGCTCTCGCCTGCCGCCACCGCGGCTGCAAGTCCGGCAAGCGTCGCAAAGTGAGGGCCTGCTACCGACATTGGCAGACCTGGCAGTGCAGCCGGCTTGCCGGCCCTGACTGGCCGCCCGAATTCTCTGGCGGCAAATTCAACGGCTCCCAGAAGCTGGCTTGCCCCGCCCGTCAGCACGATTTTTTCTCCCGCGTACGCGCTCGCTCCGTTCTGGTCCAGGCGCTCGCGCACCAGGCTCATGATGTGTGCGACACGAGGGCGGATGATCTCCGTGAGCCGCGCCTTGGTCGTTTGATAGGTGGCGCCGTCTTCTTCGCCGACAAGCGGATAGGAAAACGACTCGTGCTCGTCCGATTGGGCCGAAATCAGTGTGCCATAAAGCGTTTTGATTCGCTCGGCTTCGGCGAGTGGCGTCTGCAACGCTTTGGCAATGTCGAATGTGATGTGCTGCGAGCCGACCGGAACGACATCGGCACCCGCAAAGCGGCCTTCGGCAAAGAGCGCAATTGAGGTCGTTCCGGCGCCAAAATCGATGCAGGTCACGCCAAGTTCGCGCTCTTCTGCGGTTGTAACGGCAAGCGCACTCGCATAAGGGCTGGCAACCAGGCCGGCGCACGAAAGGTAGCAGCGCTCGACGAGTAGAAGCAAATTGCGCAGAGGCGCTTCGTCAGCGGTAACCGCGTGCAGATCGGCCGCAAGCTGACGCGCCGCCAAGCCTAATGGGTCGGCCCCGCCCGGCACGCCGTCGAGCCGGAAGCCAAGACGGTTGAGATGTATGAGCGACCGGCCATCGCGTTCGGCGTAGGTGCGGCCCGCGTCCATCACGCGATCTATATCTTCGTCGAGAACCATACCGCCTGGAATTTCGGCGCTCGCCGCGAAGTGCTGAGACTTCAATCGGCCGCAGGCAACCGAGACCACGACGCTGTCAAGCGTCAGCCCCGCCGCGCGTTCGGCTTGGGAGATCGCTCCGCGCACGGCCGTTTCGGCTTCATCAAGGTCGGTCAGAACGCCGGCTTTGACACCGCGCGAGCGGTGCATGCCAAGGCCAGCGATGCGCAAGCCTGCATAGATGTCGCCGTCGGACGCTGCATGCGGTTCTTGGATCAGGATGGCAGCCGAGACCTTACTCGTTCCGATATCGAGCAAGCCTACGACTGTCGCGCCCCGCCGGTCCGATTTGGTACGGCCCGATGTCATTGCACCGCTCCTGTCAAATGGGGAGCGGGGACCGCATTCGCGGTTTTACCGCCTTGCAGCGGCCGCACGGCAATTCTTCCAGGCGTGCGGACATCGACAACGAATGCCGGGCCGCTTATTGCGCGTCTGAGGTCGCTGCGCGCCGCAACGAACGCAAATCCTTCGTCTTCCCTATCGGCGCCAAGCTCCAATCGCGACCCATTCTTCAACACGACGGACCAGCGCCGCTCGGCAATGCGTTCCGCATGATCGAACTGTTCTTCGATTGCAGGATAACGCCCAAGCGCCGTAAACAGCATCAGAGACTCGGTGTTTGCGCCTTCTCCCGAGATACGCGGCAATTGCCAGCCGTGCGGGGCGGCGACGTGCGCGAGAACGCGCCCCGTGGTGTCGATAAGATAGTCTTTGCCGGCACGCTTCCAAATAGCGGCCGGGCGCCGCTCCCGAACCTGAATCTTCAAAACACCCGGGTATTCGCGGGTTATCTGCGCAGTATCTACCCAGGCCAGACGCTCGATGCGCTTTAATGCGGCAGCCGCATCAAACTCCGCGAAGGTGCGGACATTGGGCAAATCGAGCGCGTCGAATATTTCGGAGTCGGGCGTGTAGTGATGCCCCGTCAAGCTCACCTGATCGATGCCGAAGCCAAGCCCCAGCATAACGCCGGTCGCTTTTTCAGATGCAACGGACTTGATTTTTCCGGGCTCAAGATAATCCGGCATCAAAACCACCGCAGCGGCCGACGTGCACAAGGCGGCCCCCGTCAATCCGGCAACTAGGTAGGTGGTGCCGCGATGCTTGCGCGGGCGCGCAGGTTGACGGCGATCGGCTTGAGAAATTGTCAGCGCGAAAGGATTTCCCGGCGCGCTATTCTTTGCAGCAGCCTGTGGATTAGCAATGCGCGTGTTTCTTGGTGGCTGGTTGAAGGCGGTGCCGTGCGCGGGTTCTTCGGGCGTCAGCGCATCCAGCGCCCGCCACCAAAACCTCGTCTCTCTCATCACCTGTTGCAACTCGCGTCCTCTATCATCCACCTAACGAGCGTGCCAAAAGGCCAACCCGCATATGCTGCCAGCTCTGGCACGAGGGACGTCCCCGTCATGCCCGGCTGCGTATTCACTTCGAGGCAAATCAATTCGCCGTTGCCGCCGGGCGTGTCGTCGTAGCGGAAGTCGGCTCTCGATACCCCCCGGCAACCCAGCGCTCTGTGTGCCTCTAAGGTTAACTTCCTTAGTGTTCGGTAAATATCTGGTAAAAGTTGTGCAGGCAGCTCGTGTTTTGAGCCGCCGGGAGCGTATTTCGCCTCGAAATCGTAGAAGGCGAGGCCCTTCAGGGGCACGATTTCGATCACATCGGTCACAAAATCACCGATGACGGCGCAGGTGAGCTCCCGCCCGGCGATGTAGCGCTCGACCATCAAGACCTGATCGAGGGGACCGCCCTCGGCTATCGAATTGGGCGGACGAGCGGCATCGGGCGGCACGATGACCACGCCGAAACTTGAGCCTTCCGCGATGGGTTTGACGACGTAAGGCGGGCGCATGACGTGGTCTTCGAGCGCCTCGGCGCGGGTCACGAGTTTGGCTTCGGCGACAGGGACGCCTGCAGCCGACATGACCTCTTTGGCGCGTTCCTTGTGCATGGCGAGGGCGGACGCAAGCACGCCCGAATGAGTGTAGGGAATTTCGAGTATCTCAAGTATGCCCTGAACGCAGCCGTCTTCGCCGAACTTCCCGTGAAGCGCATTGAAGCAGGCGTCGGGCTTCAACTTCGCCAGAATATCTGCGATATCGCGGCCCACGTCGATTTCGCTGACGCGATAACCCTCGCCGCGCAGCGCATCGGCAACCGCCGCACCCGAACGCAGGCTGACTTCCCGCTCCGCCGACAGTCCGCCCAAGAGAACCGCAACATGATCCCGCGTGCGTTTCGGCGCTGTCCCGAGCTTGTTCATGATATTTCCGCCAGCGCTTCGCCAACCGGCTGGCCGGCGCGCGGCAGACCGATGCGGATGATTTCCCAATTCAAGATGACGCCCGACTTGGCCTTGACGCGCGCGCGCACAGTCTCGCCAAGCCGCTCGACGTCTTCGCCTGACGCTTGGGCATCGTTGATGAGGAAGTTGCAGTGCATGTCCGAAACTTTCGCTCCACCGACTCGAAAGCCCCGGCAGCCTGCGTCTTCAATCAGCTTCCAGGCGCTGTTCCCGGGCGGGTTCTTAAACGTCGAACCACCCGTGCGTTCTTTGATCGGCTGGTTCTTCTCGCGATAGTCCGCTACTTCATCCATCTCCTTGAGAATATCTGCGGGTTCGCCCGGCGTGCCCTGGTAGGTCGCTTCGGTGAAAATCCAGCCGTCCTGTACGCCGCAGTGGCGATAGGTGAAGCCCATGCCCGAAAGCGAAAAAATGTGGATGTTGCCATCGAGATCGACGGCACGGGCGCTTGTAAGCACATCTTTGGTTTCGCGGCCGTGGGCGCCTGCGTTCATGCGCAACGCCCCGCCGATCGAGCCCGGTATGCCGCGATAGAAAGCCAAACCAGCGATACCCGCTTCAGCGGCGGCGCGGGCAACTTTGACGTCGGGTACGGCCGTGCCCACGCGCAGCCTATTGCCGGATTCGACTTTTATTTCGCCGAAACCGCGCCCCAGCCGGATCACGATGCCCGGCACGCCGCCATCGCGCACTAAAAGGTTTGAACCCAGCCCCACGACATTGACCGGCACGCCATCGGGCAGCCGCTGCAGGAAATAGGCGAGATCGGATTCGTCGGCCGGTGAAAACAAAACCTGAGCGGGGCCACCAACGCGAAACCAGGTGATATCGGCCATCTTCGCATTGGCACTCAAGCGCCCCCGCAAGTCCGGCATCAAGGCTTTAAGGTCGCCCGTGATATCTTCAAACATCAGCTTGGCCTCCCCCGCCTTGTGTCCCTGCAAGCCAATCCGGCAAGGCATGCGCCCAATCGGTCGACATACCGGCGCCGAGGCACACAACCGTATCGCCTGGCTTCGCGAGCCGCTTAATAGCCGGCACGAGATCGGAAGGTGCTGCGACGGCTACGACGGAGCGATGTCCGGTGTCGCGTATGCCCTTGGCAAGACTGTTGCTGTCGATCCCGTCGATCGGGCTCTCGCCTGCCGTGTAAAGCGGCGCCACGATCACGCTGTCGGCGTCTTTGAAGCAGGCCGAAAACTCGCTGAAAAGATCGCGCACGCGCGTATAGCGATGTGGTTCGACGATGGCGATGACGCGGCCCTTGGCGCCAGCATGCGCAGCGGCGAGGACTGCCAAAATTTCCGCCGGGTGATGTGCATAGTCGTCGTAGATTGTAACGCCGTTCCATTCGCCCGTCAGCTGAAAACGCCGCTTGACCCCCGAGAACCCGGCCATGGCGTCGTGGATCTTGCCATCCTCGATGCCGGCTTCCGTCGCCACCGCAATTGCCGCCAGCGCATTTAAGGCATTGTGCTGACCGGGGATCGGAACAACCCAGTTTTCCAGTTTGCGCGAACCGCCTTTGACGGACGCACTAAGCGTCGCATCGAACGTCGTTGCGCTGCCGTCGATACGCACGTTCTCGAGCATGATGTCGGCGTCCTTGCTCGCGCCGTAAGTCAAAAGCCGCCGCCCATCGCTACGGAGGTTCAGCCGCTCGACCATGGCGCGCACGACAGGATGATCGATGCAGACCACGGCAAGACCGAAGAAGGGAATGTTCTTCAAAAATGCTTCGTACTCGTGGTGCATCGCTTCGACCGAACCGAAATAGTCGAGATGTTCGGGATCGATGTTCGTCACAATGCCGATTTCCGTCGGCAAGCGCGTGAACGTGCCGTCGCTTTCGTCGGCTTCGACAATCATCCATTTGCCCTGGCCGAGCCGCGCATTCGAGCCCCAAGAGTTGATGATTCCGCCAGTGATGACGGTTGGCTCTTGTCCGGCCTCGGCGAAAATGTGCGAAAGCAGCGACGTTGTCGTTGTCTTGCCGTGCGTACCCGTGACCGAAACGGTTGAGTAGAGCCGCATCAATTCGGCGAGCATCTCGGCGCGGCGGATAATCTGCAATCCCTTGCTACGCGCGGCCGCAAGTTCCGGGTTCAAAGCTTTAACGGCAGTCGAGATGACGACGAAGCGGGCGCCGATAAGATTGACGGCATCGTGTCCGACAAACACGCGAATGCCCTTGGCGCGCAGCCTTTTGACATTGGCGCTTTCCTTCTGATCGCTGCCTTGGACGGTATAACCCTTGGCGACAAGAATTTCGGCGATGGCACTCATGCCGATGCCGCCGATGCCGATGATGTGGAACGGACCGATGTCGCGCGGCATCTGCATTTGAAATCGTATCCTCGACAGATGGGCGGTTCGATGCCCTTCAGTTTGCGTGCTGTTACTCGCGACGGGCAAGTGCCAGGACGAAATCCGCGAGACGGCTTACAGCGTCCGGCTTCCCTGTCTTTTTAGCGGCCGCTGCTGCCGCTGCAAGCGCTTGCGGCGCGGCAGTTGCGCGCTGAATTTCGTTAGCCAAGCGCTCGACCGGCAAGTCTTTCTGCTCGATACACCAGCCGCCGCCCGATTCGGCAAGGCGGCGCGCGTTGTTAAGTTGGTCGTTATCCAAGGCATGCGGCAAGGGCACCAGCAACGAGGGCCGTCCAATCACAGTCAATTCGGCAACCGTCGAGGCCCCGGCCCGGCCGATGACGAGGTGGGCCGCTGCCATACGCTCGGGCAAATCCCTGAAGAACGGCGCAACTTCGGCGGCGATGCCGCTCTGAGCATAGGCCGCCTTGGTGCGCTCGATGTCTTCCTCGCGCGCCTGTTGAACCACGAGCAACCGCGATCTCAATTCCGCCGGCAGCATCGCGAGCGCGGGCGGCACCGTGTCGGCGAAATAGCGCGCGCCTTGGCTGCCACCAAAAATGAGGAGGTTGATTGGGCCGTTCGCTTGCGGCGCCTCGAACGCGCGGCGCGCGGCTTCGATTACTGCATGGCGCACCGGGTTGCCGGTGAACTTTGCTTTTGCCTGCAAAGAGCCATCGAGGAACTTGGTGCGTTCGAACGACGTGGCAATAGCCGTCACGCTTTTTGCCAAAAACCGGTTGGCCCGGCCGAGCACAGCGTTCTGCTCATGCACGGCGGTTGGCACGCCACGCAAGCGTGCGGCGGCAAGCGGCGGGTAAGACGGATAACCGCCAAAACCAATGACGACAGAAGGTTTCACCTTGCCGATGATGGAATAGGCGGACTTGATACCGCGTGCCATTGCCAATGCGGTTTTCGCTGCTGCAACCGGCGAACGGCTCGCCAGCGTCGCGGCTGGCACCCGATACACGGCACGTGCCGGAAAGCCGGAGCCATAACGGTCGCCGCGCATGTCCGTGATCAGGTCTACCGCAATCCCGCGCCGCCCGAGCTCTTCGGCTAGAGCAAAAGCCGGGAACAAATGTCCGCCGGTGCCGCCGGCCGCCAGCATGACGGAGAAATCTTTTTTCATCGCGTACCGGCGTGCCCCTTGATGTCGTGCGCCCCGATGGTCGGGAGCAATCGCGGCTTTTTGAGGCTTGCCGCATCGGCTCGCCGCCGCGTCAACGCAAGCAGCATGCCAGCCGTCACCGACAGCGCCAGCATCGATGACCCGCCCGCCGAGATAAACGGTAGCGTCATGCCTTTGGGCGGCACAAGCCCAACGTTGACCCCCATATTGATCAGTGCCTGGAGCCCAAACACGACGGCAAGACCCTGAATGGCTAAACGGATGGACGCATCGGGCTCGGAGGCCGCGCGCGCGAGTGCACGCAGCACGATGAAAGCGAAGATGCAGAGCAAAACAAGGCAGGCGATGACACCGTATTCTTCAGCGACGACCGCGAAAATGAAATCCGTGTGCGCGTCGGGCAGCACCGATTTGATCGTGCCTTCGCCTGGGCCCCGGCCAAACAACCCTCCTTCCGAGAACGATTGGATGGCACGGTCGCCTTGAAAATTCTCAAAAGGGAACGGCTTGAAGAAACGATCCACGCGCGATTGCACGTGCGCGAAGTTCTCGTACGCTAGCCAGAGACCGGCGCCGCCAACCGTCAAGAGGCCCAGCGCCCCGGTGAGCGGCAATCCAGCGAGAAGATAGAGAATTCCCGCCGTTGCGCTGATCAGCACCGTCTGCCCAACGTCCGGCTGGCTGACAAGGAGGGCAGCAAAACCAAGCCAAAGGAGGATGGCAAAAGGCAAAGCGGGCACGTCCCTGCGGGCCGCCGCTTCGGCAAAAAGCCAAGCCATCAGCACGACGAAGGCGGGCTTGGCAAATTCGGAAGGCTGAAACGAATACCCGGCGAACGACAGCCAGCGCTTGGCGCCATTGATTTCCTGCCCTGTCATTAGCACGGCGGCCATTGCCGCAACCGAAAGTGCGAATATCGTCGCGGAGAGGCGCCTGACCCCAGTTGGAGACAGAAACGATACGACCGCAATTGTGATTGTCCCCAACGCCGCAAAGACAAAATGACGTTCGACAAAGTAGTATGTCGAAAGCCCTTTTTTAAGCGCGACGGCGGGAGACGCCGCAAGCGACAGCACGAGCCCGATTCCGATCAAAGCCAGGATCGACGTCATCAAAACGTGATCGACCGTAAACCACCATTCGGCAAACCGGCTGCGATCTGTGCGACTGAGCCTCATGCTTTGGCCCTGAGTTTTATGCCGGGCAAGGCCGCAACCAGCGCGCGGAAGGCGTCGCCGCGCACTTCGAAATTCTTGAATTGGTCGTAAGACGCGCACGCGGGCGAGAGCAGAACAATGGGTTCGGCGGTCTTTGAGGCCGAAGGGTGTGGCCGCGTTCCCGGCACCATCGTGCCAACCCCCATTTTACCTCGCACGTTATACGACAACATCGCGTCACCTCGCGCATATGCGGCCGCGTCTGCGGCAGCCCGGACAACGGCGATATCGAGCGTTCCGCAAGGTATAATTGCAACATCGCCGTCGAGCGTTTGAGAGAATTCATCGGACGCCGCACCGATCAGATACGCACGAACAATACCCTCAAAGTACGGCCGGAGAGGTTCAATGCCGCCTTCCTTCGACTTGCCGCCGGCAATCCAAAATACGTCCTTGGGGAACGACAGTAGCGCCTTTTCGGTGCTATCGGCGTTGGTCGCCTTGCTATCGTTGATGAATAAAATCCGGCCCAAACGACCGATCTCTTCCATGCGGTGCGCGAGGCCGGGAAAGCTATTAAATGCTTGCTGCCAGTCGATCCCGGCGTTGCCACCAACGGCACCGGGACACTCGCGCACGGCGGACACGGCTGCGAGAGCGTTCTGAGCATTGTGCTTGCCGCGCAACGTCGCGACGCCTGCGAGATTGCCGAGCTTGACCGCCAGTCCCGTCGCATCGCTGCAAACCACTTCGTCACCGAGCATTGAATAGCCAGGCACCAATTTCTTATCCGTACTGAAGGCGCACGCGGGGCCCGCATCGATGCGCCGTTTGAGTATGGCAATACAAATCTCATCGTCGATGCCGATGCTTGCTATATCGGCCCCCAGCACCAAGCGCTCTTTGACCGCCGCATAATTTTCAATCGTGCCGTGCCGGTCAAGATGATCGGGCGTGACGTTGAGCAAAACGCCAACGGTCGGTTTCAATGTTGGCGTCAGATCGATCTGGAACGAACTCATTTCGATGACGTGGACGCGGTTCCGCGCCGGCGGATCAAGGGTGAGAATGGCGCGGCCGATGTTGCCGCCCATTTGCACGTCTTTGCCTGCTTCCCGCAGAACATGCGCGACAAGTGCCGTGGTCGTTGACTTGCCGTTGGTGCCGGTAATGGCAATGAAGGGCGCCTCGGGACACGTTGCGGCGCGCTCGCGGGCGAATATCTCGACATCGCCGATGATTTCGACGCCCGCAGCGCGCGCTTTCAGCACGACCCAATGCGGTTCGGGATGCGTGAGCGGCACGCCTGGCGCCAGCACTAGGGACGAAAATTGCGACCAATCGGCATTCGTTAAGTCAACCAGCGACACGCCGGTTTTTTCTGCGGCGGCCCGCCCGGCCTCGCTATCGTCCCACGCGGCGACGGTTGCCCCGCCCGCGATAAGCGATTGCACAGTCGCGTTACCCGATGCGCCGAGCCCGAACACCGCAATTGTCTTACCATCGAATGTGGTGGCGCGAATCATGGCGCGGAATCTAACTCAATTCGCGCCCGTCCGCATGATGGGCTCGGGTGCGGCTTAGCGCAGTTTCAGGGTGGCAAGGCCCGCCAAAGCGAGCAGCACGGCAATAATCCAGAAGCGGATCACAACCGTCGATTCTTTCCACCCCTTCTGCTCGTAGTGGTGGTGCAATGGCGCCATACGGAATACGCGCTTTCCCGTCCACTTGTACGAGGCAACTTGGATAATGACCGACAGCGTCTCCAGCACAAACAGGCCGCCAACGATGGCCAAAACGATCTCATGCTTGGTGGCGACCGCGATGGCGCCTAAGCAGCCGCCAAGTGCCAATGATCCGGTGTCGCCCATGAAAATCATGGCGGGTGGAGCGTTGAACCACAAAAATCCGAGCCCAGCGCCAATGAGCGCGCCGCAAATGACAGAGAGTTCGCCGGCGCCCGGAACGTGATGGACCTTGAGGTAATCGGCAAAATTTGCGTGGCCGATGAGATAGGCGATCAACCCGAAAGTTGCTGCCGCAATCATGACCGGAACAATGGCCAATCCGTCGAGACCGTCCGTCAAGTTGACGGCGTTTCCCGCACCGGTAATCACCAGTGCACCAACACCGATGAAAAAGATGCCAAACGGAATCAGCACATCCTTGAAGAACGGCACCGCGAGCGACGACGCAAAGCTCGCGTGCAAACTTGTCCAGAAGGCAGGATCGAGGGGGTTCCATGGGCCGGGCGTGCCAACGCGCATGATCAAGAGCGTGGCGATGGCTGCCGCCAAGAGTTCGAGCCCGAGCCGCGTGCGCCCTTCAAAACCCTTGGTCGAACGCTGAGAAACCTTGAGATAGTCGTCGTAGAATCCGATCGCTCCGTAAACGAGCGTCACCAACAGCACAATCCAAATGTAGGCATTCGACAGCTGCGCCCAAAGTAAGGTCGCGACCGTAACGCCCGCGAGGATCATGAGTCCGCCCATCGTCGGCGTGCCGCGCTTCACAAAGTGCGTTTGCGGCCCGTCTTCACGGATGGGCTGGCCCTTGCCTTGCTTCAAGCGCAACAGGTCGATGATCGCCGGCCCAAACATCATCACGAACAGGAAGGCCGTGAAAATCGCGCCGCCCGCGCGAAACGTCGTGTAGCGGAACACGTTCAGCGCGTTGATCTGGTCGCTGAAGTTGACGAGTTCGTACAGCATCCGCCGTCAGTTCCCCTGTGGCCAAGTCAGTGGCCAATTCACGAGTTTGAATTGCCACTTTGCGAAAATTGCCTCTGCAGCGCGGCGACGAGCGGCTGAAGCCGCATGCCGTTCGAGCCCTTGATCATCACCGCGTCGCCGGCACTGAGTGCCGCTTTAATGGCGTCCCCGAGCCCGCTCGCCGCCTCCGCGTAGTGCCCCTTGATAGCGTGTGGAACGCAATCATAAAGGCTTTTCATGTGCGGCCCACAGGCAAAGAACAAATCCGTGCCCGCGCCGGCAACGGCGTCTTTGAGCCCCCGGTGCAAATCGATGGATGCCGGCCCAAGTTCGAGCATATCGCCCAAGACCACGATTCGCCTGGGAAATCTCAAACGTGGAACGGTTGCCAGAGTGGCGAGGGCCGCGCGCATTGAGGCGGGATTGGCGTTGTAGCTCTCATCGATGAGAAGGGCTTCGCCATTTCCAATTTTTAGAATAGCGCGGGCTCCCCGGCCGGGCGGCGGCGGCAGATTGGCCAGTGCAGAAACGCCAGTTTCTACATCTGCGCCTGCCGCGTGCAGTGCGGCAACGACGGCGAGCGCATTTTCTGCAATGTGGCGGCCTGGCATCGCAATGTGGAAAGCGGCGCGTTCCCCGTCTACAATCGCGACGACATCGCTACCCTCGCCGCCAGAGACTATGTTTTCCGCAAACACATCCGCGCTCCGGTCAAGCCCGAAGCTCACGACCTTGGCCGCTTGAATTTGTGCGCGCACGCGTAGCCTGTCGAAATGCGGACTTGAGCGCTTGATGATGGCCGTGCCGCCCGAGACAAGACCTTCGAAGATTTCCGACTTGGCATCCGCAATCGCCTCAACCGAGGCGAAGTGCTCAAGGTGTACGGCCTCGACCGTGGTGATGATGGCGGCGTGCGGATTTACGAAACGCGTCAGAGCCGAAATCTCGCCAGCGTGGTTCATACCGATTTCGAACACGCCGTACTGCGTGCCGGCCGGCATGCGCGCAAGTGTGAGCGGCACGCCCCAATGGTTGTTGTAGGATTTCTCCGACGCATGCACGCGGCCAGGCGCCACCGCGTTGAAACAGGCGCGCAGCATTTCCTTGGTGCCGGTTTTTCCCGCGCTGCCCGTGACAGCGACGACACGCGCATCCGGCGCCAAGCGGCGGCGCGCCAGCGTGCCCAATACTTCTAAGCCGAGCAAAGGATCGCAGTCGCGATTATCCTTGTCGAACTGGTCGCGCAGAAACTTCGCTTTGCACCTGATCAGTGCCCCGTCGCCCGGCTGGCGCTCGTAATGATCGCCGACGAGCGCTGCTGCGGCTCCAGCCTTAAATGCGCTGGTGACGAATTCGTGCCCATCGCGCATATCTTTCAATGCGACAAACAAATCACCCGGCTGCAGCGACCGCGTGTCAATCGATACGCCCGTTATAGCCTTGTCCGGAGTGCCATCGCCCGACGCGAAAAACAGCGCGTCCAAAATCTGCTGCCAGGTCCAAAGCGGCGTGGTCATATGTCAGAGGCTCTCAAGCGCGCGGCGCAACTCGTCGTGGTCGGAAAACGGGATCACCCGATCACCTATGATCTGGCCGGTTTCATGACCTTTACCGGCAACCAGCACGACATCGCCTTTTCCCATCATGGCAATGGCCGCGCCAATGGCCTCCGCCCGGTCGCCGATTTCCTTCGCACCTTTTGCCCCCGCCAGTATTTCGGCCCTAATTGCAGCTGGCTGCTCCGAGCGCGGGTTATCGTCCGTCACAATCGTCACGTCGGCCTTTTCAACCGATATCTGCCCCATCAACGGCCGCTTGCCTTTGTCGCGATCGCCGCCGCAGCCGAAAACAGAGATGAGCTTTCCGGAGACGAACGGGCGGCAGGCATCGAGCGCCGCAGCGAGTGCTTCGGGCTTGTGCGCATAATCAACGATTGCCAAGCCGCCGGCAGCTTCGCCAACGATTTCGAGGCGGCCGGGAACGCCGTGCAACTTATTCAGGGCCGCGAGCACGCGCTCAACATCCTCTCCGGCCGCAATGGCGAGGCCGGCAGCCGTCAGCGCATTTTCAGCCTGATACGCCCCGACGAGCGGCAAGGCGACGTCGTGGGTGCGCCCCAAAGCTTCGACCTGCATCACTTGCGTGAAACCATCGTTCTTAAGAGACAAGCGGCGCAGTGTTTCACCGTTACTGCCAACAGTCACAACGCGCAAGCCGCGCGCATTCGCAACCGCAATCGCGTCCGCCGCGTAGGCGCCGTCGGTATTGATGACGGCCGTTTGGCCCGGCTCCAAAAGTTCCGAAAACAGCCGCATCTTGGCGCTAAGATAATGTTCGACAGTTGGATGGTAATCCATGTGGTCGCGGCCGAGATTCGTGAACGCGGCAGCCGTTAAGCGCACGCCATCGAGCCGGTTCTGATCGAGCCCGTGGGACGAGGCTTCAAACGCTAAGTGCGTGATTCCCTCGCCAGCGAGCCCATCGAGAGTCGCGTGCAGCGTTACCGGATCGGGCGTCGTCAGCGAACCGTAAATCGCGCCGCCGGGCTTTACGACGCCGATGGTGCCAAGGGACGCTGCTTTCCGGTGGCAGGCGGCAAAAATCTGGCGTGTGAAATCCGCGACCGACGTTTTACCGCTGGTGCCTGTAACGGCAACAGCTACGTCCGGCTGGCGCGGATGAAAGCGCGCGGCAATGAGGGCCAAGGCGCGGCGCGGATTCTTGACGCACAGCATCGGCACCGGCCCGTCATTGGCAACACCCTTGCCTTCGCCAACGATAATTGCGGACGCGCCGCGCTGTATGGCATCGGGAATGAAGCGGGCGCCATCGGTCTTGGCGCCGGGGAGAGCGGCAAAGATCCAGCCTCGGCCAACCGCGCTGCTAGCGGCCGTAATCCCTATGACGTCGATGCTGCCCGCATTTGCCGGAGCAACGATCTCTGGAGGTAAAACGTCGCTTAGTCGCATGGCCGCCTGGCTGCTATCGGCGCGCGCCGGCGCCAGAACCCTCGCGGTTGTAAGTTGCGCCGCGCCTTGCGTCAAACCTGATTGATTATTGGGTGACTTCGGCCAACAAAGGCGCCACCGAAAGTTGCGGGGCAATTCTGCGGATGAGTCGCCCGGTCACCGGCGCCGCATTGAGCGAGGCTGTTCGTTGCCCGCCCGTTTCGACGGTGCCTTTGGGTTCAAACAACAAAACGAACGTCAGATATTGCGGAGCGTCCATCGGGAACGCAGCGAGGAACGAAGAGATAACCGTCTTCTCTTCGTACCGCCCGCCCTCTGCGCGGTCCGCCGTACCCGTCTTGCCGCCAACGCGGTAGCCTGGAACATCGGCACGCTTACCGGTGCCATTGGGATCGAGAACGTTGAGGCGAAATAGACGGGCCATTTCGCGGCTGGTCAGTTCGCTCGCGACTTGAACCGGCTTGGCCGCGGTCTCCGGCCGGAAGCGCAGGAAAGTGGGCTTCACGAGCGTTCCGCCGTTCAAAAGAGATGCGGCCGACGCTGCGAACTGCAGGGGCGCCACGGCGATACTATGCCCGTAGCTCATGGTGATGAGTTCGATTCTGTCGAAGTGTGCGGGGACTTGCGGCGCGCCGACCGGTCCAGCCTCTGTGTGGATTGGATCGAGCAATCCGGCGCGCTGCATGAAGCCGCGAAACTTTTCCGGCCCCGCTTCAAGCGCGAGCATGCCGCTGCCAACGTTTGACGAGAGCGTGAAAATTTCGCTCACAGTGAGGGGACGTCCGGCCGGGTGAAAATCCGTAATCGTGAAACGCCCCGCCGTCAGCGGCGCGCGCACGTCCAACACGGTTGCGGGCGTCGCAGTACCTTCGTCGAGCGCCATGGCGACTGTTATGGTCTTGAATACAGATCCTAGCTCGTAAGTGCCGCCTGAAACCTTGTCGAGACGGGCAGGATCAAGCCCCATCGCGGGGCGCGATGGATCGATGCGGGGCAGAGAAGCACTCGCCAATACTTCGCCGCTGCGAATATCGAGCACGAGACCGGCAGCGCCTGCCGTGTGGTAGCGCCGGACGGCGGTCTCGAGTTCGTCTTCAAGTGTGTGTTGCACGCCGATATCGAGAGACAACCTAACGGGCGCGCGCGCCGAAAGTTCTGCGCCGTGAACGGCATCGACACCGATCACATCGTCGATGTGTTTTTCAATTCCTGCAACGCCTTTATTGTCGACGTTGACCGAACCCAGCACATGGCCTGCAAGTTCGCCCGCTGGATACGCCCGGCGCAGCTCTTTACGAAACGCGAGACCCGGAAGGCCTAGATCGTGAATTCGTTGCGCCACCTTCGGCGCAATCCCGCGCCGGATCCACACGAAGCGGCGAGTCTTATCGGCCAATGCGCTTCGCAGCTCTGCCTGATCGAGATCGGGAATGACGCTCGCAATTTTTTCAACCACCTCGTCGCGATCAAGGACAATTGCCGGATCGGCAAAAAGCGACGGGACTTCGACATCGGTTGCGAGCAAGCGGCCGCCGCGATCGATAATGTCGGGGCGCGCGAAACTGGTTGGTACCGCTTCGCTCATCGCGAGCGTGACTTGCGGGCCGGTATGCGTGCCAAGATATATTAGCCGGCCGCCGACCGCGCCAAACATCGCCAGTACGGCTCCGTAAAGTAAAACGTTTCCTATCCGGCGCTGCGGCACTGCAGCTGGCATCGGGTGTGCAAAACGAGGCGCGTTCCCGGATTGCGTGCCCATGTTAGCGGTGCCCTGGATCAATGTCCGCGGCCGTCGCGGTTGCAAGGCGCGCGTTGTTTGGCATTTGAGCGGGATGAGGGGGAGCGAGACCTTGGGCCCGCGCCAGCGAGTCGATGCGATCGGGGCGGCTGAGATGGCTCTTTTCGGCCTTCAGGACGGCGATATCGCTGCGCGCCTTGCCGGCGGCCCTTTCCTGCGCCTGCACGTTGGCTTCGAGCCGCCGCGTCTCGTAGTTCAATCCATAGAGCATGAAGGCACTGGCCATCGCAAAGAAGAACGCTGCAAAGTTGGCGGCACGCATCGTTAACTCCCCCATATCCGAAACGCCCCCGCTAAAGCTGCGGCACCGGCACCTCAATCTGGGCGAAGTCGAGCGCATAGGGCGCTTCCTCCGTCCGGATCGCCGTTCTCAGCCGTGCCGAGCGGGCACGCGGGTTCAGATCCAATTCACCTTTAGAAGGTGTTAACGGCTTCGAGTTAACAATCCGGAAACTTGGCCGTTCAAGTTTTATCGATTGCGGTGGCAGATGCCGCGATTGGCCGGGCTCCTTGCCGGCGCGCGTCGAGAAGAATCGTTTGGCGATTCGGTCTTCGAGACTGTGGAACGTCACGACGGCGAGGCGGCCGCCCGGTTTCAAGATCCGCTCCGCCGCAGCAAGCCCTCGTGCGAGTTCGCCGAGTTCGTCATTGACGTAGATTCTCAGCGCCTGGAACGTGCGCGTTGCCGGATGACGGCCGTCGATTTTTCTTCCGTGGAATACACGGCTGACGACATCCGCCAATTCGAGCGTGCGCGCGAAGTCTTTCTCGAGCCGAGCCTTCACGATTGCCCGGGCTATTGCCCGCGATTTGTGCTCATCGCCGTAAGTGTAAATGACATTGGCGATAGTTTCTTCGTCTGCCGTGTTGACGAAGTCCGCGGCACTCTCGCCCGCGTTCGCGGCACTTCCATCCAGGGGATCGATAGCGGCCGACATGCGCTTGTCGAGCGGTCCATCGTTCTGGAACGAAAACCCGCGTTCGGCTTGGTCCAGCTGCATAGACGACACGCCGATATCGAGCACGACGCCATCTACAAACGGCCCTTCGATGAGCGGCGCACCGTCTGGCGTTTCCTCGATGCGCGCGAACTCTTCCATGCACGAAAACGGTTTGTTGATCACGCGCAGGCGATTTGGGAATTCACTGCACATCGCGGCTGCGGCGCGCACGGCCGTGATATCGCGATCAAACGCCAAGACGCGGCAGTTCGCGGCTTCAAGTATGGCGCGAGAATATCCGCCCGCACCGAACGTGCCGTCGATAATCAAGTCGCCGTCTCGCGGCTCCAGACACGCGACGACCTCGCCAAGCAGCACGGGTAAGTGGCGGGCATCTTTCG
The DNA here is from genome assembly GCA_031373745.1 of Hyphomicrobium sp. Taxonomy (GTDB): domain Bacteria; phylum Pseudomonadota; class Alphaproteobacteria; order Rhizobiales; family Hyphomicrobiaceae; genus Hyphomicrobium_B. Next base: position 43,290 of record JANMNH010000085.1, read on the forward strand.
CGTTAGTGTCTTTTGAGCGAGACCCGCGATGAGGCGGCCGCTTCATTCGCTAGCCCCGCCGTCGCCGTCGTTGCCGCTGCGTTTGAGCGCGCCGAAGAGTTTGCGTGTTGATTGCACTTTGTTGCGGGCCTCCTCGCGGCGCTTTTCGAAGGCTCGAGGTTCCCACATTTGAAACTTGTCACCAAGCCCGACAAACGTAACCGCACCGTCGAGCCCCGCGTGGGCGCGAAGGATTTGAGGAATAATGATGCGGCCGTCCCCATCGAGGCCGAGAACCTGGACATCGCCGTAGAGCGCGACAGAGAGCTCGTCTCGCTCGTCCGAATAGTCCGGCAGGCCGCTGAGAAGCCCATCGATCTTTTTCGCAAGTCTTTCGCCGCCGCAATCGAGTGCAGCATTATCGAGCGAGGGGTAGCAGTAGACCCCACCTGCATAACCGTCGCGTTCCAGGACGGCACGGAATGGCGCTGGAATTGAAACGCGCCCTTTGGCGTCGATTTTATTTGTGAATGTCGAGACAAAGCGGTCCATCCCCGTTCAGCGAAAACTTCGCCCTCCACGCTCGCACCCAACTACTGCAACTTGCCGCCAAACCCGCCTTGCCGGGACGTTCCCGGCCGCCCGGTGGGCCGTGGCGGTCGCTCAGACTGAGCCCTCTCTTCAGTCTGGCGCCCTGCCACGAAACCCTACCCGGTGCGGTCGGGCTCATATGGGATTACATGGGATTTGATGGTCGTCAACGGATTATTAAGGATTTCAACAGGACGAGCACGGACCGCGGCGGCATGGCCACGGGACTCTCGTGTTGGTCCTCGAATTCTCCCCAAAATGCGAACCGGCCGGCCCCAGGACTTGCCCACGGCCGGCCGGTTCAGTGTGGTTCGCCTTGCTGCTTAAGGCTACTTCGCCAGGAACAGCGTCGAGAGTTTCATGGCGATATCGCGGAAATGTACCTGCAGCTGCTCCGAACTCAGCGCATTATAGAAGTGACTGACGTCGGTACCGCAAGACATCAGCGTGTTTTCAGCGCGCGTTCTGTCGGAGGGACTTAGCTCATCGAGATTAAATCCAACGGTGTAGATCTCGATGCCCGCTGCTTTCATGTTCGTGCAAATTGTAACGGCGTCGTTGGACACCGTCGCTTTATCCGAGTCTTTCCAGCCGCGAATTGTGTTGTAGACGCCATCCGACATGAGCACGGCAATTTTGCGCAGCTTGGGCGCGCCCGAGGCACTCACAGCCGACAAATCGCTGTAACTTCCAGGCGCACTTGCACCCGTCCAAATCGACGACCAGTTCGGTGACAGCATGTACCACGCCCAAACCGTGCCAAGTGCACCGCCCGTAGCCCCGTAGGCTTCGAGATCGTCGATGGCATCCATCAAATCGGTTTTGCTCGACGTCAGCGGCCTGATAACGTTTTTCTCGGTGACGTCTTGGCAGCTGCCATCGTTATTGTAATCCCAGTTATCCGATGGATCTGTTTTGACAAGTCCCCGTTTCGACGTGAGCGGCGTATCGGTACTATCTTCGCTCAGCGGAAACCTCTTTCCGCTGTGGGCATTGATCCAGGCGTTAGCACCCGGGGCTGCATCCGTATACTGCTGCGGCCCGTTACGGTCCGTGACGCACGGCATGACTTTCCAGTTTTCTTGATGTTCGCTTGCGAATAGCGTACACGCCCAGCTGCCGCCGCCTTCGCTGGCATTGCTGCCTGTGGACGACTTGCACATGTTGTACCACCCCGTCCAGTTCGCATCGAGGTCGGCGAGCTGCTTCATGCGTAGTGTGGCGGTTCCCTCATCAAGTCCATTTGAGTAGCCGCCGACCCGCACGCGCGTCGAAAACGGCACCAGCGCCACGCGCGCGGTCGAGTCGCCTTCATTGTGAATGACAATGTTCACAAGATCGTTGGCGGCCGTTTTGAGCGCATCCATCTTTGGGCTCGACGTGCAAGGGCCTTCGCCGTCGGCGCACATCGATCCCGTCACGTCCAGCATGAGCGACACTTCGAGTTCGCTGCCGCCGTTGCCGCCGGTTGCAAGCATGGCTTTTGCTTCTGCAATCACGGGCAGATCCCTGAATTGCAGAATACCCAAAATCGGTGTCTTGATTCTAGTGTTCACGGAGCCATTAATCGCCATGTCGTTGTCCGACATTGCGAACGCCGCCGTTTGGCCGATAGGCAAATTGTTCCGCTTGATTGCCTCGTTGAAATAGGCGGTAGCCTTCTCAAGTGCTGCACTGGTGTTTTGTGGATCGGCCTGCAGCTGCCGCCCGGCCGCGAGAACGGCCGCGTCTAACACATCTGCAGTGCGGGTTTGCGCATGGACCCAGCGGCTATAATCGACCGCGGCGCCGATCGACCCGAAAAGAACGATTGTGAACAGGCCGAACATCAGCGTCACAGCGCCCTGCTGGCACTGCGCGAACGACTGGCGTTTTGTCGACAATCTCATATTCGCTTCCGTGGAATAGAAGTGACCGCAGTAGCTATGAGAATGGCCCCGCGACGGTTTATGAAGTCTTGTGGCAATAGTTGAATGACAGCGTTTAGTACGTATTGTGACTATGACGGTTAAGTGGCCCGCAACCCGTGTTCCATATCTGGACAGGATTGGCGGCGCGCGTCCCGAGCGTCGCTCGAAGGTTTACACAATGTCAGATTGACGCCGTGCGCCGCGAGGACCGGGCGCTGCATGGCAATAGGGGCAACCTGAGCCATCCTGGCGAAGCCGGCATGAAATGACTGTTAGGAGCGCATTCCCGCCGTTACTTCTTCACTTCCTGCGGCATGACGCGGATGGAAAGTTCGCGCAGCTGCTTGGGCGAGGCTTCTGACGGCGCACTCATGAGCAGATCCGCCGCCTGCTGGTTCATCGGGAAGAGCGCCACTTCGCGCACCGTCTTGCAGCCCGTCAGCAACATGACGACGCGCTCGATGCCGGCCGCCATGCCGCCGTGCGGGGGCGCGCCGTATTGAAACGCGCGATAGAGACCGCCGAAGCGGGCTTCCACGTCTTGGCGCGTCAGGCCGGTGATCTCAAAGGCTTTGACCATGTTTTCGGGCAAATGGTTGCGCACCGAGCCCGAGGCAATCTCATAGCCGTTGCAAACGATATCGTATTGGTTGGCTTTGAGCGCGAGGATGGCGTCCTTGCCGTCCTTCTCGGCAGCGGCGAGTGCTTCCGCGCCGCCCTTCGGCATCGAGAACGGGTTGTGCGAGAACTCGACCTTCTTGTCTTCCTCGTTCCATTCGTAGAACGGGAAGTCGACGATCCACGCAAGCGCGAACTGATCTTCTTTGATTAGTTTCAATTCCTGGCCAACGCGATCGCGCGCGGCACCTGCAAACTTGTAGAAGTTCGCCGGGTTGCCGGCCGCGAAGAAACAGGCGTCGCCGGTTTTGAGGCTGAGCTGCTTCTGGATCGCAGCCGCTCTTTCCGCGCCGATGTTCTTGGCGATTGGCCCGGCAGCCGTCCCTTGCCCGCCTCCGGCAGGACCCGAACCTTCTTCTTCGCGCCACATAATGTAGCCGAGGCCAGGCTGCCCTTCACCCTGCGCCCATGCGTTCATGCGGTCACAAAACCCGCGTGATCCGCCCGTCGGCGCGGGGATCGCCCAGACGCGCACCTTCGGATCTTTCTCGATCATGCCAGCGAACACTTTGAAACCCGAACCGCGGAAGTGCTGGGTCACATCCTGCATTTCAATCGGGTTGCGCAGATCCGGCTTATCGGAGCCGTACTTGGCAATTGCCTCGCTATGGGGAATGCGCGGCCAATTGTTGGTGACTGACTTAGTTTTTCCTTGCCCGCCTTCGGCAGGACCCGCAAACTCCACAAAAAGGTCTGTCAAAATAGGTTCCATCGTCTGGAAGATGTCTTCCTGTTCGACAAAGCTCATCTCGACATCGAGCTGATAGAATTCGCCGGGCAGCCGGTCGGCGCGGGGGTCCTCGTCGCGAAAGCACGGCGCGATCTGGAAATAGCGGTCAAAGCCCGAGACCATCAACAGCTGCTTATATTGCTGCGGCGCTTGCGGCAGCGCATAGAACTTGCCCGGATGAACGCGGCTCGGCACGAGGAAGTCGCGCGCGCCTTCGGGCGACGACGCGGTCAGGATTGGCGTCGGGAACTCATTGAAGCCCGCGTCATGCATGCGCCGCCGGATCGATTTCGTGATCTCCAGCCGCTTCATAATGACGGCGTGCAGGCTCTCGCGGCGAAGATCCAGGAAGCGGTAGGTGAGGCGCAAGTCTTCTGGATAATCCGGTTCGCCGAACACGGGAACGGGCAGCTCTTTCGCGGCGGAGAGAACTTCGATCTCGGTCGCGTAGATTTCTATGTCGCCGGTGGGCAAATCGGCGTTTGTTGTGCCCGCAGGCCGGTCGCGCACGCTGCCGTCGATGCGGATCACCCACTCCGAGCGCACGGCTTCCGCGCTCCTGAAGGCTTTCGAATCGGGGTCCGCCACCACCTGCGTGATGCCGTAGTGATCGCGCACGTCGATGAACAGCACGCCGCCGTGGTCGCGCACGCGGTGCACCCAGCCGGAAAGCCGGGCGGTTTCGCCCACATTCGCCTTCCTCAAGCCGCCGCAGGTGGTCGAGCGGTAACGGTGCATCTTGGCCGGAGCCATGGCCTTTATCCTTCATCGGAAATCACTGGAAATCGACGCGGAAAAGCGCATGGGGGCGGCGGAAAGTCAAGATTGCTCGAGTTTACTGGGGCAGGCACAAAAAAGGCCCCGGAACCAGGTCCATCAGGACAGTTCCACAGTGCGCCGGTTGCTTTATTGTAGCTGTTGCGATCGTTGGCGACGTGCGCCGCCACGCCCGCGAGGAATTGCGGGCCGCAATCACAGAATAAAGTCGGCCGCTGCCAAGGCCGAAACGCCGTTCAGCTGTATTTGGAAATCCACTTTCGCGTCGCCGTTGACGTCGCCTTCGACAATCACATTGGCGCCAGAACGAACGTAATGCAATTCACCAGCTTTGTGATGAAAGGCTTGGGTTGCGATCCACTTAAAAGCTTGGTTGCCGGTCGCACCTGCCATTGCATCGATCGTGCTGAGGTCGATTTTGTCGGCACCTCTGAGAAAATCGGTAACATGATCGCGATAGGTCGCGTTCTTGGCCGAGTCAGTCGACGCATTGAAATCGAATTTGTCGGCGCCGCTGCCGCCCGTCAGCACATCCCGGCCTGCTCCGCCCGTGATAAAGTCATCCCCACCTCTACCGTCGAGCGCGTTCGCGCCTTTGTTACCGCGTATCACATTAGCCACATCGTTACCGGTCCCGCGAAGCGCAGCTACTCCCAAGAGCCCAAGGCTAACAGCGCCATCACCGAGCGCAATTGACACTGACGACAGAATTTCATTTGCATCCAAAAGATCGACTTTGGCGTTCTGCAACCCCGCAGCAATTGTCACGGAAACACTGGTGGCAAGATCTCCGCCGGAGAACGTGAGACCGGCCGTGCCGCCGGCGAAAGTCGCAGCGTAACCGCCCGCCGCCGCCGTGGTGTCGCTGGTGCCGCCCGTAATCGACATCGTGATGCCCGAACGAGCCTCTCCGATATCGTAGAAGTTGTCGCCGTCTAGGTCGGCAATTGTTACGCCCGTGACGAAGAAGTTCGAGCCGGATGTTGCAAAATTCTCGCTCGCCATCACTGCGTTGTATGTCGTGGCACCCGACTTGAACGGGCCGGAGACGATGCCAGTGCCTAATTCCCGGAAATCACCTTCGAGGATATTCACGCGATGGCCGGGGCTGAGAAACAGGTTTTTGTGCAGATCGTTTGTGTAGTTCAATAAGTTGGGGGTTCCCGTCGTTCCGCTCCAGGCGATGTTCTCGCCCCAGGTCCACGAGCCGGTGAAAGCATAACCTGCAGCACCCATGCGATCGCCCGGATCGGAGCCGCCGGATCCGGTATGCGAAAAGATATCGGTATTGATCATCCACTGGCTGTGAGCCCGCGCCGAGCTGACGAGAAGCTCATTTGGCGCGAGAGCCTGCTTGGCGCCAGCGGTCAAAGAGCCGGCAGCAAGTCCGGCATTCAGAGTAATGCCGTAGCGTGCCGCCTCGCCCGCAGGGTCAAGCCGGGCCCGGTTCACAAGTTCCAGCAGGAGTTGCTCGTATGCGGTCAAGACAGCCATCAAGCTTGCTCCGAAAATCGGCATTTGGTGATCGAAAAGAGATCGCAGCTTGTGCGCGTAGCATTAGAAAAATGCTGATTTTATTGATCGATTTGTATCTATCGAGCCAAAGGACGGCCCGTTAGCTCAATGGCGAGCTAAGGCCCATGCCGATCTGAGACAGAGAGCCCTCAAAACTTAGTTTGCGAGGCAGGCGACAAGGCCCGGAACTTGGGCTATAGCCGTCGCAACATGCGTGTCATCACAACAACGTCCGAACTCGAAACGTTCTGCAAATCCCTCGCCGCAGCCGACTATGTCACTGTCGACACGGAGTTTTTGCGCGAACAGACCTATTGGCCGCAACTCTGTCTCATCCAGCTTGCGGGTGAGTCGGGAGAGGGCATCGTCGATCCTCTGGCCGAAGGCTTAGACCTTGGCCCGTTTTTCGAACTTATGGCCGACAAGAGCGTCGTTAAGGTGTTCCACGCGGCACGCCAGGACATCGAAATCGCCTACGCCAAGACCGGAGCAGTTCCGGCGCCCATCTTCGATACGCAAGTTGCGGCCATGGTGTGCGGGTTCGGCGAGAGCATAAGCTACGTCAACCTGGTCAAGAAAATCACCGGCGCCGATATCGACAAGTCCTCCCGCTTTACCGATTGGAGCCGCCGTCCGCTCAGCGAAAAGCAACTCGTGTACGCTCTTGGCGACGTCACGCATTTACGCGACGTTTATCTTTCGCTCCGGCGCGAAATCGACGGCAGCGACCGTATGTCGTGGCTGGCCGAGGAAATGTCGCTGCTCTCCGATCCGCAAACTTACGATGCCGATCCCGAGCGGGCGTGGCAGCGCTTGAAGCTGCGTGTGAAGGGCAAGAAGTCGCTCGCCGTTCTGATCGAGCTCGCGGCGTGGCGCGAACGTTTGGCCCAGGCGCAAGACGTGCCGCGCGGGCGAATCTTGCGCGACGAGGCGCTGTATGACATCGCCAACCAGATGCCCGTGACAACGGAAGCCATCGGCCAGCTGCGCACCTTGTCGGATGGGTTCGGCAGGTCGAACCGGGCGCGCGAAATCGTCGATACCGTCAATCGCGGCCTGCTGCGCGACATGAAATCGCTGCCAAAGCTGGAGCGCAACGATCCGCTGTCGGCACAGGCCACGGCGACATTGGAACTCCTGAAAGTGCTCCTGCGCTCGGCAGCCGCAGAACATCGGGTAGCCCCGCGCCTTATCGCCGATTCGGAAGATCTAGAACTGCTGGCAACAGAATCCGAGCCCGATATTCCGGCACTCAAGGGGTGGCGGCGCAAGCTGTTTGGCGACGACGCGTTGCGCTTGAAGCGCGGCGAGCTTGCATTGACGCTGGCCGGCGGCGAAGTGCGCGCGGTCCCTGCTGGAAAGATCCTCGCCTAAATCGTCTAGCGGACCGCAACTTACTTCGAACCTGCTTGCAACCTACTTCCGGCCTGGATCGTAGGTGTTCTTCTGGCGCCATTCGTTGAAGAAATACGACAGGCTCTCGTCAATCGCGTCCGGCAGAACGATGCGAACGGTTACGAGTTCGTCGCCCATGACGCCGTTGGCCTTGTTCTGAACGCCCTTACCCTTGAGGCGGAACGTTTTGCCGGAACTCGTGCCCTTGGGGATCGTCAACTGCACACGGCCCGTGATCGTTGGGACTTCGATTTTTGCCCCGAGCACTGCTTCGTCGATGGTGATCGGCACTTCGACCAGGATGTCTTCGCCCTGGCGCTTGAATTGCGCGTGCATGCGAACCTTGATCTCGACGAGTGCGTCGCCGGCCGGGCCGCCATTATGACCCGGCCCGCCCTTCCCCTTGAGGCGCAATACTTGACCGTCAGTGACGCCCTCCGGCACGGCCAGATCAAGCACGCCGCCCTCGGGTAGGGTCACGCGCTTTTTGGCGCCAATAACGGATTCGAGAAAATCGACCTCTAGCGTGTAGCGCAGGTCTTGACCTTTCGAAGTAAATCCCGGCTGGCCTGCCCCGGCGCGTCCCGCGCCACCCCGGCCTACACCCTGGCCCATTCCCTGGCCCATTCCCTGGCCTTGTCCAAAAACGTCCGAAAAAATATCCGACAAATTGAAATCGTCGGCACCGCCGCTGTACGTTCGCGTACGGGCTCCACCCGGCCCGCTGCCTGGGCGCCATTGCGGACGGCGCGGCTCGCCCTTGGCATCGATTTCACCTGCATCATACTGACGCCGCTTCTGGGGATCGCCCAAGATCTCGTTCGCCGCCGTGATTTTTTTGAATCGTTCAACCGCCCCCGGACTACCGGGATTGAGATCGGGATGGCTTTCCTTCGCCAGTTTGCGAAAGGCGCGGCGAATCTCATCTTCAGACGCCCGCCGCGACACACCGAGAGTTTCGTAAAGGTTATCCGCCATTGATCCGTTTGAACGTTGAGGACAGGTCGGGCACCGGCCGGACTTGATATTGAGGCGACTGTATCAGGAATCAAGCGGGCTAAGCGATATCCCGGTGTTTATCACGATTAGGGCTCAGACCTGAGCGATCAGTCCTCGAGCCGGATGACGCCCTGCCGCCCCACGAGCCCCGACAAGGTCTCGAATCGCCGGCGCAGGCGCTCTCCATCAAGCCCAACGTAGCTCTTCGGTATTCTAAGGACCAGTTTTCCGCCTTCGTGCGACAATGGCGTCTCATCGATGACACCCGCCATGCCGATCGATAGCATATGGGCAACCCGGATGGCCGCGCCCGTGATGCGAGCCCTTTTTAGCACGCGCTTGGTAACGAGCGCCTTTAGCCGCTCCGGCAGCGACTCGGCGCTGATTTCACCCGACTCGTGCCGGTAGAAGACCGAGAGCGCCAAGAATATCCGCCCGGCGTGATCGACGCCGCCAAGACCCGCGTGGGCGATGGTGTTGAGGCTCTGCTCGCCGCGATAATCTGGATGTGCCCGCCAGCCGACGTCCGAAAGAAGGCAGGCCGCATGTCTGAGGCGCCGCTCTTCCACAGTCTCAGTCAGTTCCGGATCGTCGAAAAGTTGATCGGTCCACCGGCAAAGTTCGTGAGCGTGCTCGACGGAGCGCGAGCGCAGCGTGGAATAGTCCTCGCAAAAACTGAGCAAGGGATCGCGATGGCGCTCCCTTTCCGGCAACTGACTGTAGATTAGTCCTTCGCGAATTCCAAAAACGGAGAACACTACGGACCCGGGCTGCATGCGCCTGATGAGGCGCTCCAGCACCAGCGCGCCATAGGGTAGAACTTCGCGCCGCGCCCGGGCCACGTCGCTCATGCCGGGTATTTCTTGCCCCTTTTTTCCCTTGCGCAGCGTTTCGCAAAATTCCATGGCATCGCGCGCAGGCAGGCGGTAACCGTGCATCACGCGCAACGGGTATTGCTTCGCTACCATGTGGAGTTTAGCAAGCGCGCGCCACGTCCCGCCGACGGCGTAGAAATCGCGGCCCTTTCCTTGTTGCAGCCAGGGCAGGCCCGCAACGGCTGCGTCGATCACATCCATCGCCTTGTCGATTCTGTTGCCCGTCGTATCGATCAGTCTCAGACCGCCCAGCGGCAACGTCACCGCATCGTTCAGCTTCTCTCCCGAAATATCGATCAATTCGAGGCTGCCGCCGCCGAGGTCGCCGGCAACGCCTTCGGGCGTAACGAAACCCATCATGATGCCCATCGCGGCGAGTTCGGCTTCTTTAGCGCCCGATAGCACCTCGACTGTGCAACCGGCCGCTAATTCTGCGCGCGCAATGAAGTCCTTGCCGTTGCTTGCATCGCGCACTGCAGCCGTTGCTATCGCCCGCACGTTCTTGACGCGCAGCACCCGCAGTATGGATTTGAACCTGACCAGAGCCTGTATCGCCCGCTCGACGGCTTCGCTACCCAAGCTCCCCGCTGTCGCGACCGACCGGCCGAGGCCGCACAAAACCTTCTCGTTGAAAACGGGCGTCAACGATCTTACGGCACCTTCGTAAACGACAAGGCGCACGGAATTGGAGCCGATGTCGATAACCGCAATAGGCTCCAGCTCGGACGGGCGATCCCTCGCTCCGAAGAGTTCCTTAAGCCGTGTCACCGGGTTCTCCCTCGCCTCAGCCAAACTGACGAAAACGCGGCGGGAAATTCTCTTGCAGCGCCTGTCCGCGCCCGGAGAGAGACGGGTTCGTCATGAAATACTTGTGCGCATTGAAAGGCTCTTCACCGTCTTTCGGGACCACACGGGTGGACGACCCATCGCTGTTAATGTTCCAGCTTTGCTGGTTATCCCTGAGGTTGGCAACCATGATTTGATCTAATACCTGTTCGTGGACGGTTGGCGTTTTCACCGGCACCATGGCTTCGACGCGGCGGTCGAGATTTCTCGGCATCATGTCGGCGGAGCTGATGTAAACGGCAGCCTTGGGCGAAGGCAATGCCTCGCCATTGCCAAAACAATAAATGCGTGCATGTTCCAGGAACCGCCCGATAATGCTCTTGACGTGAATGTTCTCCGAAAGCCCTGGAACGCCGGGCCGCAAGCAGCAAACGCCGCGCACGACGAGATCGATGGGAACGCCGGCATTGCTCGCGTCATAAAGCGCAGCGATGATTTGCGCATCGACAAGCGAATTCATCTTCATCCAGATACCGCTCGGCTTGCCGGCTCTGGCATTTTTCACTTCCTCGGCAATGTGGGCCATGATTCTATTGCGGATACCGTGAGGGCTTGCCGCCATGCATTCGAGTTCGGTCGGCTCGCCGTAACCCGTTACGAAATTCATGACGCGCGTCACATCGTTGGCTATCGCCGGATCGGTGGTGAAAAGCGACAGATCCGTATAGATGCGCGCGGTTTGCGGGTGATAGTTGCCGGTGCCGATATGACAGTACGTCGTAAGATCGGCGCCTTCGCGCCGCACGATTAATCCGAGTTTGGCGTGGGTTTTGAGTTCGGTGAAACCATAAACGACGTGCACGCCGGCACTTTCGAGATCGCGCGCCCAGCGGATGTTGGCGGCTTCGTCAAAACGCGCCTTAAGTTCGACGACTGCAGCGACTGACTTGCCCGCTTCGACGGCTTCTTTCAGTGCCTGCACGATGGGACTGTCGCGCGAGGTCCGGTAGAGCGTCCACTTGATCGCCATCACATTGGGATCGGCCACGGCCTGGCGCAAGAACTGCACCACAACGTCGAAACTTTCATAAGGGTGATGAACGACGATGTCCTTCTTGCGGATCGCGGCAAAGCAATCGCCGCTGAATTCGCGAATGCGCTCGGGAAACCGGATATTAAACGGCTTGAAGAGCAAATCGGGACGGTCAGCGACAATAAGCTGCGCCGTATCGGCAATTGCCAGGAGACCGTCCTTGACGAAGACACTGTCTTCCTTGACGTCGAGTTCTTCGATGACAAACTTGCGCAGCCGTTCCGGCATGCCCGCTTCGAGCTCAAGCCGAATCACGTTGCCCCGGCGGCGGCGCTTTAGCTGACTTTCGTAAGAACGCACTAGATCTTCAGCCTCTTCCTGAAGCTCGATATCGCTGTCGCGCAGCAGCCGGAACGCACCCTTGCTCTTGATCTCGAAGCCCGTGAAGAGCTCCGTCAGGAACATGGCAATCATGCTCTCAAGCTGGATGAAGCGGATTTCCTTCGGCTTTGCAGGGTCCGGCTCCAGGCGGATGAAGCGTTCGAGCTGGCCAGGAATCGGGATCAGGCCACTCATGGCTTTCGAATCGGTCTGCCGCTGCATCTCGACGACGATGGTCAGGCCCTTGTTCAAAATGAACGGGAAGGGATGCGCCGGATCGGCGGCAATGGGCGTCAAAATCGGAAAGATGTGCGAGAGGAAAAGCTTCTCCAACCAAGCGACGTCGATTTTATTCAAGTCTTCCGGCTGCACGACATGCACACCCGCCAGTGAAAGTTCGTTCTTGATTTCGCGCCAGCACGCTTGCTTATCGGCCACGAGACCGGCGACAAACTTGTTAATGGCCGCTAGCTGCTGATTTGGCGTCAAACCATCTTGCGAGAGTGTGGCAATCCCGGCTTTCACTTGACCATAAACGCCTGCGGCGCGCACCATGTAGAATTCATCGAGGTTCGACGCCGAGATTGAAAGGAACCGCAAGCGCTCGAGCAGCGGGTGGTTCTTGTTCTGCGCTTCTTCGAGTACGCGCCTGTTGAACTGCAGCCACGACAATTCGCGATTGTAGAACCGGTCCGGCCCTTGAGGCACGCCTTGCACTTCGGATTTTCTTGCGGCTCGCGTTCGCGCATCGGCCATGTTCTTGCTCCTGATCCCCAATAGTCGAGCGGTGATCGGCTGGGAATGTAACACAATCGTGACACTTGGAACGTCTGAGTTCTAAGCCTCGGAAAGGCTAAGTTACTTTTCTTGGTTTCCAAGGCGTTCAAGCGCTTGTGCCGCAATGGCACGTGTAACCCCGCGCTGCATCGCGAGAGCCAAGCGGTCGATCTCCGCAACAAGACGGCTCGCCAGTTCGAATGAACGTTCCATGCGCACCAGCACAAAGGCGATCACTTGAGGATCGACGCTCAATTGCCGGTCGCCAAACAATTTAACGAGAACCGACCGCAGCAGCGCATCGTCCGGTGCTGAAATTTCGGCAAATGGCAGCGCTTTCAGCCGCGAGCTGAAATCGGGAAGTATCAGCTCCATATCCCCGGGGCGCGTCGCGGATGTCAGCAGGGCGGCTAAACGGCGTTCGCGCACAAGGTTCAGCAAATGAAACAGCGCCGTTTCGCTGCACGGGCCCTTGTCGATATCCTCGACGACCAAGGCTTGATCGGTCACGAAACTTGGCAAAGAGGCTTCCGAAATCTCGCGCGCCGCAATGACGCGTGCGGCAGATTTAAGCCGCCACACATTCGCGAGATGGCTTTTGCCCGATCCAGGCGGACCGGTGATAACGGCGGCGCCAACCGGCCAATCCGGCCATCGGTCGATGAGTGCAACGGCTTGCGCGTTGGAAGCGGAGACGAGAAAGTCTTCCGCGCCGAGCGCCGGCCGGTGCGGAATATCGAACGCAAGCTGGCGCGGAGATGTCGTCATGCGTTTTGGAGCCGCCTCAAGCTTTAGGCGTTTCACGGCCATGATAGACCGAGGAATTGAGATAGCGGTCTAATCCGAATCTGACCAATACGCCAATCGCAGCAGCAACCGGCACGGCAACGAGCAGCCCGAGGAAACCGAACAAGTAACTGAAGACGAGCAGCGAAAAAATCAGCCAAACCGGATGCAGACCGATTTTTGAGCCGACAATCTGCGGGCTGAACAACGCTGCATCGAGCGCTTGGCCACCCAGGAAAACTCCGGCGACCATAAGAATGGGCAACGTTTCTGGCCAGAACTGCACAACCGCCAATGCCAGAGCCGAAATCAAACCCAGTGCCCATCCGGCAAACGGTACGAAACTCAGCAGCCCCGTCAAAAGCCCGACCAAGAGACCGTAGCGCAGCCCGAGTGTGCTCAACGCGATGGCATAAAACGCCGCAAGAACGAGGCAGACTATTCCTTGGCCGCGCACGAACGCAGACACCCGCGTGTCGATGTCGCTCGCGATCTGCCTGATCTGCGGCGCGTTCTGTAGCGGCATCCAGCTATCGACCTTGGCGACGATCTTCGGCCAGTCGAGAAGTGCATAAAAGGCGACGAGCGGCGTCACCAGCATGAGCGTGAAAAAGTTGAAGGCCGCCGTCCCGTGGCTCCAAAGCGACTGCGCGAGCGAGGTCGCGAGGCCGGGCAAAGAGTCTGTCAAGCCGGCCATACCCCGGTTGAGCGCGGCTTCGGCTTCGGGAAAGCGCGGGCCCAACTGTTCGCGGGCGAATGTCTCTGCAAGCGTTTTGAAGCGCGCGGCTTCGGCGGGAAGCGCGGCAATCAACTGCTGGGTTTGTTCGGCCAGTAGGGGGATGAGAAAAACAAGGGCCGCGATAACAGCCGCAGCGGACGCCAGAAGCAGCAGCACAGTTCCAAGAAGTCGCGGCAGGCCAAAGCTTGTCAGCTTATCGACGATTGGATTGAGGAAGTAGGCGATCGCGAGCCCTATGACAAACGGGAGCAAGACTGGGGCCAGTGTCGAGAGCGCGATCGCCAAAACAGCGGCGGCCAAAATCCAAAACAAAACATGACGCTCAATTTGCATACATCCCCCCAGATCGGCCCCGAGCTGGTGCACTTCTAGCAGCCTATTGCGGCATTCGCCACGCTCCCCTTAAGACTTCGACCCGGTCGATTCATAAAGTGTCATGTGGCGCAGCCAAACGCGCAAATAAGCGGCAAGGGATGCAACCGTAAGCGCGGCGGTCGTCCAAATGAGAACGGGGACCGCACCGCCAAACTTGAGATCGAAGGCGTCGTTGGCGAGCACGGTCGCCGCAAGCACAATCTGGGCAACCGTATTGGCTTTGCTCACCACGATCGGCTTCATGGGAGTTGGATGATTGAGCAGCCACGACAGGATCACACCGATTACGATCAAGATATCGCGCGACACAACAGCGATGACGATCCAGGGAGGTAGTTTGCCCGAAACGCCGAGCGCAATAAAAATACTGACTATCAGCAATTTGTCCGCAATTGGATCGAGATAAGCACCGAGTTCCGTTTCCCAATTGTAACGCTTGGCGAGAAAGCCATCGACGGCGTCCGATATCCCGGCAACAACGAAAGCGAGGAACGCCGCCTGCAGCTGATGAGTGATCAAGAGCCAGAAAACGACCGGCACGAGGATCACCCTGCCGAGCGTGATGAGATTTGGAATGCTCACGCCTTCATCAGCCTTATCATTGAGTTGGGTGCCCGCTACCGGGCATCCGCTTAGTGGGGTTCATACCGGAAGCGGATGCGACCCTAGCCCTCCACGGTTCACTCCGTCGAGAGTATGATCCCGATTTTTTGAGTATTGTCCGCAGCTTCTCCCGCAATCAGAAGGAGAACCCTATTGCCTATGTTCTCTTTATCGAGATATATCAGTAGGTTGACCGAAGCGTCCAGCCGGCACCCACATTGCCGAGCGCCAATCCGCGAGCGCCGATGGCGTTTGCAAGGGCGGCCGCGCCGCCGGGGAACTTCAGAACGACATCGGCATTGCGCGCAGAGACGGTGGCAATTTCTAGTTCTTCGACGCCGGGCGTATCCAAGAGCTGGGTGCGGATTTCGTTCCATTGCGCGAGGCTCGTGAACTCGGCGACGAAGCGCACGTTTTCGCCCCCGCCGCTTCCGGCCGCCGCCCAAGCAGGTCGCCCTGTTTCGGGTGATGTGGAGACTGCTGGAAAGGTCTGCGACTTCACGGCTTTCCACCGGCCTTCGAGAATGCCAAGCGCAATGACGGCCGCGAACTCGCTCGCATATGCCATGTCGCCGTCCTGCATTCGGTACGTGCGTTTAAGATTGATGGAGCCAACCGCATCTTGCCCCACGAGCGTCACAGCCATCGTCTTAGACATCACATCGGGTTCGGCAATCGCCAGAACGATGAGGTCTGTTTTATATTCGCTCGTCAGAATGCGCATGCCGCTGTCGTCGCCGCTTGTCAGCATGGCAACGGTATCGTTGTGGACAGCGGGCTTCAGTTCATCGAGCTTCACAGGCGTCAGCGTATGCTCAAGATCCAAGCTCTTCCATGCGTTGCGCCACGGCCCTGTGTCACTCTTCGCGACGGCCGGATTGCCCTGCCGCGACAGCGGAATGAGGGTAACCGCCGGGGCCTGTTCCTGAACGAACGGGATGCCTTCGCGCTGCAAGACACTGCGCACGGCCTCCGGCTGGAACGAAAAGTCTAAGCTGGCGATGTAGGCGGTCGAGGAATTTTGTTCGGACCGTACCGCAACGCCTGAAACCATATCCGCGGCCTTGACGGATTTGAGCCGCGCAAGCTGCTTGTAAGCTGTGACGGGCACGAGACGCTTGAGCAAGGACCGGAAGGCGGCGCTCTGGCCGTCGGCAAGAGCCTTCTCCTTAGCTGCAACCGCATTCTTGTCGGTGGCTTCAACCGGATAGTTCGCGACCGTGAAGGTCTTTTCATCTTTTGCAGCGAGAGCGGGCGATCGTGTGCCGAGCACAGCAAGCGCCGATCCGAAAACGGCCAGCGAAACCCCGAATGCCATGCAACCTTTTTTCAAAATAACCTCCCCACCGCGCCGCCGAAGTCCCACAGGCGCTCCAGGCCGTCCCCGCAAAAATGTCCCTGCGAGTTGCCGCTTCGCTCTTCTGCTGCTACGACCCCCATCTCTTATTGGCCCCCATCTCCTATTGGCAATGGGGCAAAAGTGAGTTTAAGGCCGAGAAATTGGGGCGGGATCAGCTTATTCCCGGGTTTGTGAGTGAGCACACCGCCAACAGTTTGCACCCCACCTTAGCGAGGCCTGATGTCTAAGCCGAAAGCTTCAAAAAAATCGCCGCTCACGTATCGCGATAGCGGTGTCGATATCGATGCCGGCAATGCGCTGGTCGCGGCCATAAAGCCGCTCGTGAAGGCTACGCGTCGCCCTGGCGCAGACGCCGATCTCGGGGGCTTTGGCGGTCTTTTTGATCTGAAGCGCGCAGGCTTCAAAGACCCGATTCTTGTCGCCGCAAACGACGGCGTCGGCACAAAGCTCAAGATCGCCATCGATACCGGCCGCCATGCAACAATCGGCATCGACCTGGTCGCCATGTGCGTCAACGATCTCATCGTTCAGGGCGCCGAACCCTTGTTCTTTCTCGACTACTTCGCTGTCGGAAAATTGGATGTAGCTGTGGCCCGCGACGTGATCGCTGGCATTGCGGAGGGCTGCAAGCTAGCCGGCTGCGCGCTGATCGGCGGCGAAACGGCCGAGATGCCAGGCATGTACAAAGTAGGCGACTACGATCTTGCCGGCTTCGCGGTCGGCGCTGTGGAGCGGGGCGAAATCCTGCCGCGCGAAGATATCGCCATTGGCGACGTCCTGATTGGACTTCCGTCTTCGGGCGTCCATTCGAATGGCTACAGCCTTGTGCGCAAGCTCGTTGCGCGCGAAAAATTTGGGTGGGACGACCCAGCGCCATTTGCCAAGGGCAAGTCGATGGCTGACGTGCTGCTCGCGCCGACACGCATCTATGTGAAACCGCTTCTGGCAGCTATCCGCGCGACCGGCGGATCGGGGCGCAAGGGCGCGATCAAAGCGCTGTCGCACATAACCGGCGGCGGCCTCACAGAAAATATTCCACGCGTTATGACCGACGCCGTTGCCGCGCGCATCAATCTCGCAAAAATGAAGGCGCCGCCCGTGTTCGCTTGGCTCGCAAAGGCTGGCGGCCTCGACGACACCGAGATGTTGCGCACCTTCAACTGCGGTATCGGCATGATCGTCGTTGCGGACAAAAAGCGCGCGGGCGATGTCGTTGCTGCTTTGAAGGACGCAGGCGAAAAGCCCGTCATCATCGGCGACGTGATTGCGCCCACCGGCGAAAAATCCGACGCCAAGGGCAAGGGCGAAGCAAATGCGGTGAAGTTTGAGGGGATGTTGGGCTAAGCCGATGGTCTCCGGTGGACCTGTTCGCACTTCAACTATTGATGCTGACGTGGTACGCTTTAGATATGAACGACCATGTAAAAAAGCTCACCGAAGAGGCCGCGAAGCTCTCGCCGCTTGAACGTGCGGAGCTGATAGAAGGTATTTTGTCCAGCCTCGACAAACCCGATTCCGACATAGACCGCGCGTGGGCACGCGAGGCCCAAGACCGGCTAGAGGCCTACGAGCGAGGGGAAATCGAGGCGCTCGATTTTGAAGAGGTCGTCGAAAGCGCGATCAAGGGTCAGAGATCGAAATGAGGGTGAGGTTCCTCGCCCCTGCCGCCGCAGAATATCGCGATGCCCGGGAGTGGTACGCAGTACAATCTCCACTCCTCGAAAAGCGCTTGATTAACGAACTCCGGAACGCACAACGGAAAATTTTGGAGTATCCCAACGCTTGGCAGCCGCTCAACGGCGGCGTACGCCGCTACCGCCTTGAACGGTTCCCATACGGGATCATCTACAATATCCGGGAAAATGAAATACTTGTCGTTGCCTTCGCCCATTTGCATCGTAATCCGGACTACTGGCGCGACCGCCTGCCGAAGTGATAAGCCCTTTCCATGACCACACCTAAAAAACGCACCGCAATCCTCATCTCCGGCCGCGGCTCTAACATGATGGCGCTGGTTGAAGCCGCGCGGGCCGCCGATTACCCGGCTGAGATTGCGGCCGTTGTCTCAAACCGGCCCGAAGCCGAGGGCCTCGCCTGGGCCAAATCGCAAGGCATTCCGGCCGTCGCTATCGACCACAAGCAATTCGCGACGCGCGCTGCGTTCGAAGCCAAATTGCACACGGCCCTCATCGAGCACAAAATTGATCTCATCTGCTGCGCCGGCTTCATGCGCATGTTGACGGGCGGCTTTATCGACCGCTGGCGCGACCGGCTCATTAACATTCACCCCTCGCTGCTCCCAGCCTTCCCCGGTCTTGACACGCACCAACGTGCCCTTGACCAGGGCGTGCGGATCGCGGGTTGTACCGTCCACTTCATGCGCCTCGAGATGGATTCGGGCCCCATCGTCGCCCAAGCGGCGGTTCCGGTGTTTTCGAGCGACACCGCAGACGAATTAGCCGCGCGTGTGCTTGCCGCAGAGCATAAGCTTTACCCTGCGGCACTTGCTCTCGTCGCCTCTGGACGCGCCCGCGTTCAAGACGAAAAAATTGTTATTTCAGAAGACTTTAACCACGGGCGCGTGCTGTTCTCGCCAATGGCGTGAGGGCAGGGTATCTCATGGGAGCGGATACGCTCTTCGGGCCGGCCTTTAGGCCCGGTGCGCGGGGCCGCATAGACATGAGGAGCCGCTAGTCCGTATTATCGCACCTGCCCAATCCGGCGGGGTGGCCAGGTTTTCTGGTACAGGGATTGTTGCACCTCAGGGTCATGCGAGGCCGTTTCGGCCGCAAGGGACGAGACAGTCGGCGTTTTTTGTCACGTCACGCGCATGAACCGGGTCTCAGGAGAATCGAATTGATGACGGAAAGCGCCAGCCATACTCAGGGTCTCGGCGAAGAAAGCAGTATCTGGTTCAAGCTGGCGCCGCTGCTTCGCGGCGATCCGCAGAACCCGATGCGCATTCTGATGCATATGACCGAGCGTTATGGCCCCGTCGTTCCGGTCAACCTTGCAAACCAGCGCATCGTGCTCATCTCCGAGCCCGAGTACTTCAAGCATGTGCTCGTCACCAAGGCCGACAACTACATCAAATATTTCGACGGCCTGAAGCCCGTCTTCGGTAAGTCGATGATCACGCACGACGGCGCGCTCTGGCAGAAGATCCGCATGCCGCAGCAGCCGGCATTCCACCCGGAAATGTTTGCCGAATACATCCCTTATTTTCTACAAGCCATCCAGGCGAAGATGGATATCTGGGCCGGGCTCGCCAAGACGGGCGAGACCTTCGAAATGGTCGAACAGACCTGGACGCTCGCCGCCGACATGATCTGCAAGGCGCTCTTTGATCGCGACATGCCGTTCAACCCGCACGTCGTCTTCAAATGCGTGAAGACCTACACCAATGTCATGAACCACCGCGATATCCGCCTGCGCAAACAAGCCGGCGAAATCATCGAAATGACGGACGAAGACGCGGCCAAGGCCATGGAAGTGTGGGCCAACGTGCCATCCGCCGTCATGGGCGCCGACCCGCGCGAAATGCGCGAGCGTACGCTGTTGACCATGATCGAAGCTGCGGTCAACGACCCAAGCGTCCCCGAGTTCGACCGCCAGCAGGCAATCGACGAACTCAAACAATATCTTTGGGCGGGCACCGAAACGACAGCGTTGACGCTCGCCTGGGCCCTATACGAAACCTCGCGCAGGCCTGAAGCCGCCGAGCGCATCCGCCGCGAAGGGGAAGACGTGTACGGCGACCGCGCGCCAACGGCGGCCGACTATTCGGGCCTTGCCTACACGCGCGCCGTCATTCAGGAAACCATGCGGCTTTATCCGCCGATCTGGGGCTTGATCCGCGTCGCGGTCGAGGCGGACGAAATCGGCGGCAAGGAAATCAAACCGGGCGATCGCGTCACGCTCTTCGCTTATGGCGCGCATCACAACCCGAAATTCTGGGAAGAACCGGAAGAGTTCCGCCCCGAACGCTGGATGGGCGGGGCCGCCAAGAAGCAGGTCAAGTATTCCTACATTCCCTTCGGCGCGGGCAAGCGCTCGTGCATCGGCGGCGCCATGAGCCAGGTCGAGAACACGCTCGCTTTGTCCATGTTGTTGCGCCGCTTCCGCCCCGAATACGTCGGCGCCGATCCTGCCGGCATCAACGCCACCGTCACCCTCACCCCCAAAGGCGGCCTGCCGTTTAAGATCAGGGAGTTGAGTTAGGGGGCAAGAATTTCCCGCGAGGGCTGTTATGACCGCTGCAGCGCATATCGTGCGTCCTTTGCATATTAAGATCGAACCAAAAAAAAAGACTGACCACACAGATCTGATCGAGGCGCTCAAGCGCCTGGCGCTGGAAGACCAAACATTCGGCTATTCGATTGATCCTGAGTCCTTCGAAATCATTCTCGCCGGTCAGGGCGAACTGCATCTCGATATTAAAGTCGACAGGCTCATTCGCGATTTCGGGATCGGAGTAGTATGCGGAGCGCCGCAAGTCGCCTATCGAGAGACGCTCGCAAAAGCTGCCAGCATCGATTACACGCACCATAAGCGGATGCACGGAATAGTCCAATTCGCTCGCGTGGTTTTGGATTTTGAACCTTGCGGCAAAGATCAAGGCAACGTTTTCGAGAACACAATCGCAGAAGGTGCCGTACCAAGCGAAATCATTCAAGCCGTCGAAAAGGCCGTCCGTTCTGTGTGGGAGAACGGCGTTCTCATCGGCTTTCCAATTGTCGATATGAAAGTCGTGCTTTACGACGCCGCATACCACGAGGCGGACTCGTCACCCGTCGCCTTCGAAATCGCCGCGCGCACGGCGATGAAGGAAGGTTGCGAGAAGGGCGGCATGCACATCCTCGAACCTGTCATGAAAGTCGAAGTTGAGACGCCAGCCGAATTCGTCGGTAAGGTACTTTCCAATCTTGATGTACGCCGGGGCGCAATCTTCGATCAGGCAATGCGCGACGCCAATTGCGTCGTCCAAGCTTATGTTCCACTTGCAAATTTGTTTGGCTACGCCACAGAACTCCGGCAGCTAACCGCAGGTGCAGGTACTTACACGATGGCCTACAGCCACTACGCCCTTGTTCCCCGCAACATCGGCCGTGACCCCCGACGACTTCCCGCCCGCTGTAGGCATGCGAGCCAAAGCGGCCAAACCCGGCCTGCCGTTTAAGATCAGGGAGTTGAGTTGAAGACTTCATCACAATCAAGTGTCTCGTTGCAACGCGCCGTTCATTTGGTGCTATACTTTTCTATGACGCCGGCCCGGAAGACGAGGCCGCGCGACGCTCAGCGCCATGCGCGACCCCGCCCGCTCTGGACACGGCCATTCCCCCAAGGAAATCGGCCCAGTTAAGGAGAACAGGCGATGCAAGACAACGACATCAAAGACGTCGACATCAAAGACGTCGACAACAAAGACAACGGCTACAACTTAACAGATACTGAAGCGGTTGCGGTTTTCCATGACGTCAACGCCATGCAGGCGGCCATTGACGACCTGCTGATGCGCGGCTTCGATCATGCGGAACTGAGCGTCCTTGCCAGCGAAGGCGCCATCAAAGCCAAACTCGGCCGGAGCTACAAAAACACAACCGAGTTCGAAGACGATCCCGATGTGCCGCGTATCGGATATGTACCGGGCGAAAGCATTGGCGACGCCCAAGGCGCGATTATTGGCGCGGCCGCCTATTTCCCGGCGGTCATTGGAAGCCTCCTCGTTGCGGGTTCCGGTGGAACTCTGCTCGGCGCGGTTGCCGTCGCGGCCATCGCGGGCGGCGCCGGTGCGGTTGCCGGAACGGCACTCGCCAACGCTGTTGGCTCGCATCATGCCAAAGCGCTAAACGAACAGCTGGCCAAGGGCGGCATTCTGCTTTGGGTGCGCACCCACGATGCGGAGCATGAGCAAATGGCTCTAGAGGTTCTGAACCGACACGGCGGCGACCACGTCCATCTGCACATTCTTCCGCCCGCAACAATCAAAACGGACAACATTCCGGTTCGCCGTCCGCTCTGGTCGTTCGGTCCGCCAAACTGACGCTTGCTGCGAATTTTTCTGTCAATTTCTACCGATCAGGCCCCCCAACGCAAAACCTCGGCTCAGAGAGCCGGGGTTTCTTGAATTGCTAAATCGTTCAACTCAAACCTCAGGCATCGCCCGCTGCTATCCTGTTCGCGGCAACGACGGCATCGCGCAAGCGGCGGTAATTTTCGAGTTCTTCCGAGAGCGAGGCCACGCGGGCTTTCAGATCGGCGACGTCCGTGCCGTCTCCATTCACAAAATGCGATGACCCGTCAGCGCCGTTCGGCCCGTTCGCGAGTGCGCCCCGCCCTGTTGCCGCCCAAACGCGCCCCGCGCCTCTTTGCCAAGCGGCGCCACGCCACTTGCCGGCTTTGCTCAGGAAAAAAGTACCCCCCGCGCCAGCCGGCACCTGGCGGCCTGAGGACACGCCGTTGCCGCCCGGCTTAGTCTTCAGTGTTGAGCGCTTTCCGGTCCCGCCCAATCTATTGGCTTTACGGAAGGCGTCCCGGCGCCGGGTCTTCAATGATTGCGTGCGGCCGGCAAAACCCAAGGCGCGCCCAGGAGACGCAGCCTTTGCCGCCATATCGGCTTCGAGCTTTTCGCAAACGGACCGCAAGGTCTTTATTTCGTCCGCTTGCTTGATCGTTAGATTGCGGGTGGCAATGAGATCCTTCATCGCCGTGCCGTAATCGTACTTCGAAACGTCACTCGACTGAACGCGCTTTTCAAGTTCCGCGCGCAATGCTTGGATTTCCGACGCTGCGGCGCTGTATTCGCTCTTCAGCTTCGGTACGTCTTGCAATGCAATGGCGGCGGCTGCGAGGTCAGTTCTCAATTTCTCCAATTCACGAGCGCGCGTTTCCGACGCCGCACTCGCGGCCGTATTCTCGGCCGAAATGAATTGCAACCGCTGTTCCAGCGTGGTGATCCGGGTGGTCTGGGCTTGAAGCGCTGTCCTCGATGCTGAGAGTTCTGTCGCGGCTGCCATCCACCCGGCCTGGCTTTCGGCTTCGGCTTTGCTAAGGTCCGCGTTGGCACGCGCCAACACTGCGGCAGCCGCTGCCCGCCGCTCGGCATCGGCGAGCGCCATTTCGAGAAATCCGAAATCGCTTTGCAGCTTGCTCGTCAACGCTTCGCGCTCGTCGCGGGCGCTGCGCAGGGCGTTGAGATCGAAAAGCGCTGTCTGTAACTGAGTGGAACCGGCCCGGCCGATGCCAAGCCCGCGCCACAGCGCCGTCAGCAAGACGCCCAACCAGAAACCGCCAACCGTCCACGGCAGTGCCGCGCTCAAGTCAAAGCCGAAGAAGTGAGGAAACATGTCAACAACCTTTGTCGTTTGTGCTTTTGCTTTTCTGGGCGCGGCGGCAACTCCCGCAATCGCCAATGAGCGGGCAGGCCGAACTTTGTGGCCCCCAGCCGTCAGGGCCCAGATGTACTGGCCCAGATGTCAGAGCCCAGCCTTCATGGCCTAGTTTTCATCGTCATGAGATAGCACGGCATTTTTGTTTGCGTCTGCCCGCATTTTAAGCAAAAATTGGCTGAGATTTTGTCGGGACAGCGCAAAGCCTTGGTAGTCCGGCCTGGGGCGCCGGAGAACTCCGCTAGCCCGCAAGGGGCACAATGCCCCTAAACGCATGACCCCAAGTGGCGTGCCGTGTGCCGCTATCAGCTCTTCGAAGCGATGCGGCTCGCCTCCTGCAGGGCTTCTCGGACCCGCTGATAATTTGCGATATCGAGACCAAGGGCCGCGTTCTGCTGGCTCAGCCGGGCAATCTCAGCTCTCAAGTGATTGTGCTCGGCAATGTAAGTAGCCGCCTGACCGGTTTGCCCTCGAAGCGTGCCGAGTTCCGCTTCATGCGCCGCGAGCCGCGCGGACTTTTCCGATAGTTCGCTTCTGACCTGATCGACCAGCGCGCGCAGGCGCATGATCTCGGAGGTGTATTGTGTCGCTTCGGCAACCGAGACCCTGGCTAAGCCTGAAGATACCGGTACCGGCCCGTGCATTCCGTTGGGGCCTTTTGCCACGAGTGACTCTAAGCGGTCGAGTTCCGCGTCGCGCATGGCGACAAGACTGGACTTGTTGGCCACCTCATTCGATAGCCGACCGACCTCCGCGCGCAACCGCGCACTTTCAGCTTCAAGTTTTGTTGCGTCGGTAATCGCAACGGGGGAACTCGCCGGTTTGCCAGGCGCGCCATTCAGCGCGACCACTTTTGTCGCCGTGTTGTTGTTGGCCATGAGCGCTTCAAGCCGGTCGAGCTCGGCGTCGCGAATGGCAATAAACCCGGATTTGTTGGATAATTCGGTCGCTTGAACGTCGATTTTGGCCTTCCACTTGGCAACTTCGGCCGCCAGCCGCTTGACTTCGAGGTCCGCAGGCGACGGCGCACCGAGCTGAGCCTTCAGTCTTGCAATCTCGCTACTGGAAACCCGCTCTTGTTCTGTGTTCGCGGCCTCGCTCCGGCGCAGCGCCCACAGTTCCGCGCTTAAATCGGCAATTTCGTTGCGGCGCCGGATGTCGAGATCGGAAGGTCCGGCATTGGTCAGCACCGGGAGTGCTTGTGAGGCGCCCGCTGGCACGGTCGACAGCGAAGCAACTTGAACAGCCGCTTTGCGCAGTTCGACTTCCAGTTTTGCTTTTTCATTTGCGTACTGCACAGCCGAAGCCTTCGCCACCGCCAGTTCGGCCTGAAGCTGGGTCAGTTGCTCGGATAACCCTGAGTCCTTCGGACCCGGCAGCGTGCCGGCCTGTGCGCCTTTTTTCAGCGCCGCTTCAATGCGCACTTTCTCATTGGCAATCTCCAAGGCGGACGTGCGGGCCGCATCCAGGTCCGATTGACGCTCGGCCAAGTCCTCCCGAAGTTCGGATATTTGCGTAACCAGATTTGCGTTAGCGTTGGGCGCGGTCAGTCCGAGCGGTTTGGATGGTGCACCACGGCTCCCCGACAAAAAGTTCCAGAGCCCCAGAATGCATGCACTTAGAAGGAAGCCCATGAGGAACCACGGCAGGGCGGCGGTCAGGTCAAGACCAAAAAAATGTGGATACATGCGCGTATGACTTTCCCCGGCGCACTGCCGAAACGGAACACACTCGATTGACTGCTCGCTATTAACCGCTGGAACGTGCATCCATCGTTGCCGGATTTCAGCCCCGCCAGCCTTTCTTCATTAGCATGGGAAAGGGGTGGATTGAAAAGACCGTACGTTCGCGGTTGCGAGATTTTCCGATTGGGCCGCTCCGGCAGTTTCGCGACCACACTCCGGCAAGCCAACTCCAGCCCGATCGCGCGCGTTTGGTGCGGATTCTGACCGGTCTCGCCCGAATCCTCTAAGATCGGCAGCTCGTTCCAAGCTTGGGGTCCCGCATCATGACCGTGCCAGCCACTGAAAGCGCCTCGCTGACCGCGGCAACGCCCCGGCCGTTTTACACACATCTCTATGTCCAGGTTCTGACGGCCATCGCATTTGGGATTTGGCTCGGGCATTTTTACCCCGCGGCCGGGGAAGCCATGAAGCCCCTCGGCGACGGTTTTATCAAACTCATAAAAATGATCATCGCACCCATCATTTTTGTCACTGTCGTCCATGGCATCGCCGCGATGAGCGACATGAAAAAAGTCGGCCGGGTCGGCCTCAAGGCACTTATTTATTTCGAAATCGTGACGACGCTCGCGCTCGCCGTCGGGCTCATTGTTGTCAATCTGGTGCAGCCGGGCGCGGGCATGAACATCGATGCCGCATCGATAGACACCAAGGGCATCGAGACCTACGTAACGCAGTCCAAGGACCAGAGTACGATCCAGTTCATACTCGACATTATCCCGAAGACTTTGATCGGCGCATTTGCCGAGGGCAATATTCTTCAAGTCTTGTTCGTCGCCCTGCTTTTCGCGTTCGGTCTGCACGCCTTGGGACCGCGCGGCGAACCGCTCCTCAACATCATCGAACAGATTGCCCAGGTCCTCTTTAAAATCGTTGGTTTCATTATGCTTCTTGCGCCGATCGGTGCGTTTGGCGCAATGGCCTTTACAATTGGAAAGTATGGACTTGGATCCTTGAAGAGCTTGGCTTGGCTCATGGGTTCGTTCTATCTCACCTGCTTCCTTTTCGTATTCGGCGTGCTGGGATCAATCGCCCGGTTCTATGGCTTTTCGATCCTAAAGTTCATCCGCTACATCGGCGACGAATTGCTCATCGCCTCGGCACATCTTCGTCCGAAAGCGTGTTGCCGCGCATGATCGGAAAAATGGAAAAAGCAGGAGCCGAGAAA
The DNA here is from genome assembly GCA_031373745.1 of Hyphomicrobium sp. Lineage (GTDB taxonomy): Bacteria > Pseudomonadota > Alphaproteobacteria > Rhizobiales > Hyphomicrobiaceae > Hyphomicrobium_B. Next base: position 69,877 of record JANMNH010000085.1, read on the forward strand.
AGCGTCGTCGGCCTCGTAATCCCAACCGGCTACTCGTTCAACCTCGACGGCACCTGCATCTATCTCACAATGGCCGCACTATTTTTAGCGCAAGCGACCAACACCGACCTCTCTATATGGCAGCAGCTCGGCATCCTTGGTGTGCTCCTTCTAACATCCAAAGGCGCGGCGGGCGTCACGGGCGCCGGCTTCATAACGCTCGCGGCAACGCTCGCTTCCATTGGGACAATCCCAGTCACCTCGATCGCCATCATACTCGGCATCGACCGCTTCATGTCGGAAGCCCGTGCCCTGACCAATCTGATCGGCAACGGCGTGGCAACCATAGTCGTCGCCAAATCGGAAGGTGCGCTCGACGAAGCCCAGTTCAAGCGGGCATTGGACGGCAGCTAACCGAACCTGCGGGAACAGCCGCTTTGTCAATTGCGGCGCCTCCAAGCTGCATGACGATGAACGTTACGACTTTCGGACTGTTCGCCCGCTAAAATGGCATGCATCCCAGGCGAAGCCGTGCATGCTAGAATGACGGGCGACGGGACCATCATCCGGGGACAATCATGCAGCAACGGTATTCTGGCGGCATGCGCACCGCATTGTTGGAGCGCCATTGTCTGCGCGCGCTCGCGATGCCGTTTCTGGCGCTCGCTTTCTTTGCCGCCAGCAGTCTTGCCAATCCCCTCTTTGCCGGCGAACTCGACAAAGCCGCGCTCGCCAAACATTTCCCCGAGCCCTTCTATGTCGGCGAGCGTGACGCCGCCTTACCCATTTGGCCGCTGTTCCGGCACAACATCCCGCAGTCCGACGATTTCATCGGCTACGTATTCGAATCGATCGATCTGGCGCCGATCGCGGGTTACGCCGGCAAGCCCGTGAACATGCTGGTGGCCGTCAACCCAGAAGGAACCTTTATCGCCGCATCCGTCATTTCTCATCACGAGCCGATCTTCAACCACGGCGTTAGCGAAGATTTGTTGTTCAAGTTCGTGGAGCAATATCGGGGCCTGACGCTGAAGCATGGTATTAAAGTTTCGGCGTCGAATTCCTCGGGGCAGCAACAGGCGTCGAACAGCAAGATTATAGACGGCGTGGCCAAGGCCACCGTTTCGGTCCGGATTATCAATGAAACGGTTTTGACGGCTAGCCTCAAAGTTGCGCGCGCAAAATTGAAGCTAGGCCTCGGCAGCGACCCCGCAAGCGTGCCAACCCTCAAACCGGACAATGGTCAAACCGCGACCGAAGAAGACCTCGCCGCCAAGGATTATCTGCACAAAGCCGTCATCGAGAACACTGACGTCGATAAGGCCTTTGGACCTGCCTTCCCCACGGATGCCGACGTTGGTTCCCGGTTCGACCCCAAAGCTGAATCAACCGAACTTTGGGTCGCTTATCTCAGCGTACCAGAGATCGGCCGCGCCGTCATGGGCAAGGCCAATTTCGATACATTAATGAAAGAGTTCCGGCCAACCGATCACGCTATCCTTGTTGCAACGCGAGGGCGATATAGTTTGCAGAGCCCCGCACACCGGATCGGCGGCGTTCCGGATCTGCTTTCGATCACGCAGGAAGGGCTTGCCGTCAACGTCAACATGGCGTTCACGCGCTACTCGCCTGCATCGCCGTCTTTACCCAAAGACACTGCGTGGACCGTGCTCAAAGTTCTTTCTGAGTCGGGTTTCGATCCATCGCGCCCGTGGCAATTGGCTTTGTCGGTCAACCGGCAAAAAGGATCGTCGTTCCCTGTTCGCTCTTCAAAGGAATTTCCGTCTGCTTACCAAGTCCCAGCCCAATTCTTTGACGCCGCCACCGTCGAACTGACAGGCTGGCAGGCGGTTTTGTCCGAGCAGTGGCCGAAAGTCTCTCTAACCTTGTCGCAACTGCTTTTCCTGACGATTCTATTGACGAACACACGGCACTTATCCGCCAACCCCAAATCTTTTGAGGCCATCCGGCTCGCGTTCCTGGCCATCACGCTTATTGGCATCGGCTGGTGGGCGCAGGGCCAGCTTTCGATCAACAACATCCTCGGCATCATCAATGCTGCCAGATCGACCGGCGATTTCGGCTTTCTGCTGCTCGATCCTGTTTCTACCTTGCTGTGGGCGTTCGTGCTCATCAGTCTCGTGGCTTGGGGACGCGGCACGTTCTGCGGCTGGCTCTGTCCGTTTGGCGCACTCCAGGAATTCGCGGCGCTTGCGGGGGAGCGCCTCAAACTACCGCAGCTAAAAATCCCATATGCGGTGGATCGCACGCTCCGGCTGACAAAGTATGTAATTCTCGCAGCCATCATCGGCATGGCGTTTGTATCGACGCCCGCGGCTGAAAAAGTGGCCGAGGTCGAGCCGTTCAAAACAGCAATCACGCTCGGCTTCGACCGGGCCTGGCCTTATGTTCTCTATGCTGTCGCAATCCTTGTTCTTAGCGCTTTCGTGTTCAAGGGGTTCTGCCTCTACCTTTGCCCCCTTGGTGCAGCGCTCGCCCTTCTCGGCCGGGTGCGTGTGTTCAATTGGATTCCACGACGCGCCGAATGCGGCACACCTTGCCAGCTCTGCAGCAAGCGCTGCAAATACGGCGCCATCGAACCAAAGGGCAAAGTGAAATACGACGAGTGCTTCCAGTGCATGGATTGTGTGAATATTTATCACGATCCCAAAGCCTGCGTGCCGGTGATATTGGCGCGCAAGGGGCGAACTCTCGCTATGCCGGTACCTGCCGGCGCCCAGCGTAAAGAATTGCGCCAAGCCAACCAACTGGAGCTCGTATCATGATTGATCGCACACTCTGGAAACCGTCGCGCCGCCAAGTTCTTATTGCCGGTGGACTAGTAGGAGCTGGCATCGGCGTTGGAACGATATTCAACGCGGCTAATCTCAAGACGGCACAGCGCAGCGGCATCGCCTTTGGCACAACCGTATCTCTCAAAGCCAATCACGCCGATGCGACCCAATTGGATACTGCGCTCGACGCTGCTTGGCGCGAGATCACTGAAGTCGAAAAAGCGGCAAGCCTGTTTCGGGCAGAGAGCGCATTGAGCCAGCTCAACAGCGCGGGTTTCATCGACAATCCGTGCGTCACCCTCGTCCAAATGCTGAAAGACGCCCTCGACATCGCGCGACTGACCGATGGCGCGTTCGATCCAACGGTGCAACCGCTCTGGCGCGTCTATGCCGATGCTTTTGCCGCTGGGCGTGCCGCAACCGCCGATGAGATCGCCACCGCAAGCGCGTTGATCGGCTGGCATGACATTGACGTGTCGCAAAAGCGTATCCAATTTGCGCGGCCCGGCATGGCCTTGACGCTGAACGGCATCGCGCAGGGTTTCGCGACAGGGCGCTGCCTTGCGATCCTAAAAGTGCATGGCATCGAGAACGCTTTTCTCAATACCGGCGAAATCGGCGTGGCAGGAAAACGCGACGACCGCTCGTCTTGGACAGCCGCCATCGCCGACCCCCGGCACCCCGGAGACTATGTTGGCCTCGCACAGCCGCTCTCCGGCATCCTCGCAACTTCTGGCGATTACGCGACCGTTTGGAGCGACGACTTCTCACACCACCATATTCTCGATCCGCAAACGCACCGCTCGCCAACGGAGACTGCGTCCGTTTCCGTGCTCGCCCAATCCGGCGGCATGGCCGATGGTCTCGCGACCGCCATGATGGTCATGGGCCCAGAAAAAAGCCTCGCGCTCGCGCGCCGCTTGTCCGGCGTCGAAGCCCTCATCGTCACCAAAGCGGGCAAGCAGTCAAAGACGGATGGTTTCCCGCTGGCGTGAGTGGCGCGAGCGCCTAAAACACCTCCGGCAAAAACGGCAAATCCGTTTTATCCGGCTTCACACCATAGCCGGTGATCAAGCAGTGCGTTTGACCGCGATGATGCGTCTGATGATTGAAGAAATGCGTGACCGCAACGGCCATGGGCGTCACCAGATCGCGCGCTGCACCAGCGGAATACCAATTTAAATCGGCTGAGAGGTCTGCGGCAGTCACGCGCCGCGACCAGTCTTCGATTGCCACATCGAGTTTTTTGCGCTCAGTCGCGAGATCTTCCCACGCCGCATATTGCTCGAGGCTTTCAGGTATCGACTTCGCGCGCGGCGGCGGCGCCACCTTGAAACGCATCAACCACATCTGATCGGCCCAGAGAATATGATTGAGAGTTGCGTGTATCGATTTGAAGAACGCGCCGCGATCGGCTTTGCGCTGCGCATCGTCGAGCAACGCCGCCGCACCGTAGATATTTGCGTTCTGCCACGAGTTGTAGCGAGCCATCGTCTCAACATATGCCGGCGTGATCATCATGACCTCCCTAACGGCTTGCCCTAAAAAGAAAGACCCCGTCACCAGAGCCTACTTTGATGCTCAGCGCATAAGATCGGCACCTAGCCGACAATTTCACTGAGGCGGAAGTTGAGGGCGATTTCGCGCTCGGCGGACGCCGCGCTGTCGGAGCCGTGCGACGAGTTCGAACCTTTCGATTCGGCGAATAGTTTGCGGATGGTGCCGTCCTTGGCTTCTTTAGGATCGGTTGCGCCCATGACGTCGCGGTATTTGGCAATGGCGTCCTCGCCTTCCAGCACTTGGCAGACAATGGGGCCCGACGTCATGAAATCCACGAGCTCGCCATAGAAAGGCCGCGCCTTATGTTCTTCATAAAATTTCTCAGCCTGGGCCCGGGTCCAGAGAACCCGCTTTTGCGCCACAATCCGGAGGCCGGCGCCCTCGATGACTGCGTTGATTTTGCCGGTCAGATTGCGCCGCGTGGCGTCCGGTTTAATAATGGAAAAGGTGCGCTCGATGGCCATCAGTCTGTCTCTCTTTCATAATCCGGGATCAGCTGGGCCGGGTTATAGCTGCGCCATACCCCCCCAGCAAGCGCGGCCCATTGGCTTTGCTGGAGCAGCGGCCAAATCGAGGCAGACTGCCCTGGAAATGGTGATACAATATTGGCTGAAACAGCCGATTGACGGGCGCGGCGGCGTATGAACATTGTGGGTATCGCGCGGGGGGCGCACGAGGAACGAAGGGCGCAAGCCCGAACGTGTGCTAACGGACGGCTATGAACGCACAAACCAATGAAGCCCAATGGTATATCGCCCGTGATGGCAAACAGCACGGGCCTTTGACCGACGTCGAGATGAAAACGTTTGTCGGGCACAACTATTTGCGCCCGACGGATCTCATCTGGCGCGCGGGCATGGACGACTGGCAACCGGCGCCTCAAGTGTTCGCCGGATTATTCCAGCAGCCGGTGCCCAATATAGCGCCGCAACCCCAGCAGCAGTCGATGCCGCAGTCCATGCAGCAACCTGCTGCATCGGCGCCGCAACACCAGCCACAGCAAGTCTCGCCAAAGGCGGCGGCAACATCGGCGCCGCACCACACGGACCGGGGCGGCGATCAACTCGAGGCAACCGAATCGCGCCGCAGCCTTGCCCGGCAAGCCGCCGTTGCATGTCTTGCGATCGCGCTCATCGGCGGCGGCGCATTTGCCATCGCCGCCTATCGCGAACCATTGATGCGCATCGTTTCTGGCCCGCAGAAAAAGCCTGTCCCCGCCGCGAGCGAGGAAACGGCCGAGAAACCGAAAACCGAGCCAACAACCGCGGCCGAAGTCAAAACCGAAATGAAAACGGCCGCGCTCGACCCGACCGCACCCGCGCCGGTGCCGCCGCCCGTTGCCTCGATCGAGAATTCGCAAACCGACTTACGCTTGCAGAAAATTCCGCTCTGGGAATTGCTGAAGCGCGACTATCCGGACTGGTACGCCAATCACATTGCGGCCGCCGATAGATTGGTTGCCGAAAAGAAGTCCGATACAGATGTCGCGACGCACCTGCTCCAAGGCCTCGTAGCGCTGCGCAAACAAAATGCCGATAAAGCGCTTGCCGCCAGCCCCGAAAAACTGAAGCGCGTTGCAATGGCATTCTTGGAGAACCTGCGCGCGCTGCAAGCCCAAAGCGTCGGCGCCTGCTACGGCTTTATCTCCAAGGGTGAATTGAGCCCTGCTGTCGTGCAGATGATGCAAACGCCCGAGAACGCCACGTCCATTCACGCCAATGCGGCGGCTATTTTCGAAGCCGTGTCCGACGGCAGCAAGACGCCCGTCAAGCACGAGCCGGCCGTCAAGGCAGACTACGACATGCTGATCCAAGAACTCGGCAAAATCGGCTGGAAGGAAGAGGACCTGCAGGTTTTTTCCAATCCGCGCCTCTTGGCGAAGCGCGAACCCGCACAAGTGTGCAAGATGGTGCAAGACTGGTTCGTCGCCCATCTCGCCGTTCAGGATGCCGCCGCACAAGACCGGCTGCTGTTTGAAACCTTGAAACCCGTCGTCTCCGGATAACTCGGGTCAAAGCTGGGGGCCTCGCGACATGACGCAATACGCCCTCAAGGTTTTGATGACGGCCGTGCTCGTGGTACTGATCTCCGAGACGGCGAAGCGCTCGAGCACGCTCGGCGCCGTCATCGCATCGCTCCCCCTCACCTCACTGCTTGCTTTCGTCTGGCTCTACGGCGAAACGGGCGATACCACCAAGGTCGCGGACCTGGCGCGCGGCATATTCTGGTACGTGCTGCCCTCGCTCGTGCTTTTCATCGTATTCCCGCTCATGCTCTCGCACGGATACGGGTTCTGGCCGAGCTTAGCCGTTTCATCGGCACTCACATTTGCCGCTTACCTCGCCATGATCGCCATTCTGTCGCGCTTTGGCATCGTTCTCTAAAACGGGTCGATCAAATCAAGACGTTTTACCTTCCTGGCGCGCGCAAACGGTAACCGCGCGCAGCGAGATAAAACCCGACTGCCCCAAACAAGGCATTCAATGCATTGAGGGCGGTGTTCAGCAGGTCTAGCGCCGCGGGAGCGGAACCAATGTCCCTCGTGTGGAGTGCGTCGGGACGCAATACAGCCAGCACGGTCTCCCCCAGTGGCGTGAAAAACCATGCTGCCGAAAGCGCAATCAGCAGAAGTCCAATGACGATAAGTGATTTATTGTGCATCACAATTATGTATCCAGCCTATCTGTGAATCGGGGCCGTCTCGAAATTACAAACAGCACGCTGACCGCTGGTCAGTGCTCATGGAAATACTAACGGTCACATGCGCTGGCCGACATGACACCACTGGGCAAAACCACATTACTAGAGCAGAATGCGTTGAGTGGCACGCCTTCCGGCGCTTTCGGTGCTTGCTGCCGTGCGGCTTCTGGGCGAGGCGGCCGTGGTCGTTCTTTCTGTTCATTTTGTACTCGCACAGGTTTCGGCTCATCGACACACCGGCCATTGGTTTCGATTTGGTCTTTGCCACAATGGAGCGGACAAACGCGTGACTTTTTTTCCATGACGGCGTTAAGTGACATAGAGGTCGGCTCATCGACGGCGAGGGCAATTCTGGAGTGGCGCGAAAATTCTAAGATCGCAGCTTTGGATTTCCCATCCCAGATACCGTTTTTCACATCCAGACCGCACCCAACGCGCGCCAACTCCCGTTGAATATCCCGGATCAGCTTATCCTTACCGGTTGCAGCGGCGGCCTTTGCAAGATCAGCTTGAACCAGCAGCGCAACTTTTTTCTCATCCTCTACCTTTTTGCTCGCCGCTGCTTCCGCTCGCTTTGCGTCATCCGCTTTGCGTTTGGACTCTGCTGCTTCGTTCACCGCCGCTATGCGGCTCACAGCAAGACTATCGTAGAATGGATGCGACGCTCCAAATTGCTTGCGAAAAGCGTCCAAAACGGTGGTGTTCTCGGAACTTTGGACAGTTGCCCAGGCTTGCGCCGCGTCGCTCGCAGTCAAAGCTGGCGGTGTGAAGGCGGGCACCTGTGGTGCTGGTTCCGGTGGTTGCGCAGGATTGAAGTAGAAACGTGCTCGTAAGGCGTGGTTCTCCCATGGCACCTGTTTCTCCCCCGTGGCAGCGAGCACATCATTGCGCACCCGGGTTAGAACCGACAGAACGTCCTCTCCCGCTGTCCCTATCGCTTTAGCGAGCGGGCCAGCGAATGGTGAGTTCCGCCCCTTCCCGTCGAGCGCAACATTCCCCGGCTGTGTCGAATAACTAATCAGCGTCCCAACGCCCGATTCCGCCGGGGCGAGTCCACGCCCGATTGCGGCCGCCCGCGTCCCCATGGCACGAGCCAAGTTGCGCGAAAGTGGATTATTCCGGCAGGCGTCGAGAAAAAGAATGTTGGTCTTGGCCGAGTTCTCCATCAGTCGCTGCACGGCGTCCAGGCGGATCATCTCGAACTCAAGTGCAGCAACCGTCGAAAGCTCTGCATCGACCGGAACCAAGTAGTTATTGCCGTTAACTTGCAGGCCGTGACCGGCATAAAAGAACACGCCGACGTCGGCTTCCTGGAGAGCGATTGAGAACTCGCGAATCTTCTGTTCTAGACCGGCTTTGCCGAGATCGATGCCCTCGATCACTTCAAGACCGAGCGCTTTCAATGCCACCGCCATGTCGCTGGCATCGTTCTTGGGGTTTGTGAGTTCTGGCGCATGCATGTAAGCAGAATTTCCGATCACCAGCGCGACGCGCTTCTCGGCTAGCGCAGGATTTGCGCAGGCAACGTAGATGCAAAATCCGAGAAATATCGCGACAAACCGCATCAGCCGCTCCCGCAGAAGGAGGACAATATGAAAATATTATTACCACCAATCGCAGCACAAGGGCAATGAAATCACTCCGGGGAACAACGGCCCCTGGAACTTTGCGATCCCTCACCAATGCGGGAGAAGGCTGGCGCAATTAGCCGCCAATTCGGCGATATCCAAGATTTGCGAGGCTGGACGAGGACGAAATACGTTTTGGGCGACAACACCAGTCTGTGTTCACAAGGTGACATCGGCGGCCGAACGCGCTATCGGCTCGATTGATGCTTCATATCAACGATCTCACCTATCGCATCGAGGGCAAGATCATCCTCGACAGCGCCACGGCGGCCATACCGCCCGGCCATAAGGTCGGCCTCGTCGGACGCAACGGCGCCGGCAAGACGACGCTGCTGCGCCTGTTGAAGGGCGAAATCCACCCCGACGATGGCAGTGTCTCGACGCCCCGCAACGCCCGCATCGGGCACGTGGCGCAGGAAGCACCGGGCGGCGATGCGACGCTCGTCGAATGGGTACTCGCGGCCGATACCGAACGCGCCAGCCTCCTTGCCGAAGCCGAAACCGCCACCGGCGCGCATCGCATTGCCGATATTCAGTTGCGCCTGACCGATATCGACGCGCATTCGGCGCCCGCCCGCGCCGCGCAAATCTTGTCCGGACTTGGCTTCAACGAGGCAGACCAGCAGCGCGCTTGCCGTCAATTCTCCGGCGGATGGCGCATGCGCGTGGCGCTCGGCGCGATCTTGTTTCTTGAGCCCGAAATCCTGCTGCTCGACGAGCCGACCAACTATCTCGATCTCGAAGGCACCATGTGGCTTGAGAGCCATTTGAAAACCTATCCCCATAGCGTCGTGATCGTCAGCCACGACCGCGATCTCTTGAACCGTGCCGTCAACGCCATCCTGCACTTGGATCGCGGCAAGCTCACCATGTACGCGGGCGGCTACGATGATTTCGAAGAAACGCGCCGCGAGAAGCAGCGTCTCGAACTGAAGCTCAAGAAAAAGCAGGACGAACAGCGCCGCCACATCCAGGCCTTCATCGACCGCTTTAAAGCCAAAGCCAGCAAGGCGAGCCAAGCGCAAAGCCGCGTCAAAGCACTCTCTAAAATGAAACCTATCGCGGCGCAGATCGACGATCGCGTCGTTCCGTTTCTTTTGCCCAAGCCCGCCAAGACCATCGCCAGCCCGCTGCTCAGGCTCGAATCCGCGAGTGCGGGGTACGAACCAGGCAAACCCATTTTGCAAAATCTCAACTTACGCATCGACAACGACGACCGCATCGCGCTGCTCGGCCAGAATGGCAATGGCAAATCGACCTTCGCCAAACTTATCGCCGGGCGATTGAAGCCGCTTAACGGCCACGTCTTTGGCGCGCAGAAGGTCGAGGTGGGTTACTTCGCCCAGCATCAGCTCGACGATCTCAATCCGCTCTCGACTCCTTACGACTACATGCTCAAACTCATGCCGGACGCGACCGAAGCGCAGCGGCGGGGAAAATTGGGCGCGTTCGGATTCTCTTTCGATAAAGCGGATACCAAATGCAACGTGCTCTCGGGCGGCGAGAAGGCGCGCCTGCTTCTGGCGCTGACGGCCTTTCACGCGCCGAACCTGCTGATCCTCGACGAGCCAACCAACCACTTGGACGTCGATAGTCGCGAAGCGCTGATCCACGCGCTGATTGAATACGACGGTGCCGTTATCCTCATCAGCCACGACCGCCACTTGATCGAAGCAAGTGCCGACCGGCTTTGGATCGTGCGCAATGGAACTGTCGCCTCTTACGACGGCGATATGGAGAGTTATCGCGCCGAGTTGCTCGCAGAACGCGGCCAAAAATCGCGCGAGCGCGCTAAAGACCGCGAAAACGGCGCAGACACAACTTCAAGTCGCGCCGATCAGCGCCGTGCCGCCGCAGGTAAGCGCGCCGAACTCGCGCCTTTGAAGAAAGCGATGACGACAGCGGAGAAAGCTGTGGAAAAACTCAACGCCGAAATTGCTAAGCTGGACGCTGTTCTTGCCGATTCTGCAATCTATGCGCGCGACCCGGGCAAAGCTCAACAAGCAGGCCTCATGCGCGGGCAACTCGCTAAGCAATTGAGCGGCGCGGAAGAAACCTGGTTCAATGCAAGCGAAGCCTATGAAAGCGCATTTAATCTGTCGCCGGAGTGACGACCGACTTAGGTCTGTGACACATTCGAATTGCGTGTTTTCCACGGAAACACCATCGCCGCGGATGGGGTTGGCGCGAGCATATTTGTTGGTTAATGCATGGGAGCCGGGAGCTGGCGGGGCCGTGGTGCGGGGTATCGCGGCCGGATGGTGAGGGCCTTCTGGTTTGCTTCGTCAGCTCCTTACGCATTTCTATTGCGCTCAATCATTTTTTGAGGGACGGCGTGTGTCGCGCTGGTCCGGTCCAAGCCTCCTGATCCCGGATAGTCTCCAAAGACGGCACGCGCCACATACCAATCGCACATGACCGGCGCGTGACGGGGCGACGATTGTCATCCCGGGCGACCCTGGACTTGATCCGGGGGAGACCCGGGACCCAGGAGCACACGCATCGCTTCGACGACTTGCACTTTCGCCAATCGGTCCCGGCTCTCCAAAATCGCGCATGCGCGATTTCTCCGGCCGGGATGACAATCCCGCTCATCCCGAAATCTTCGAAAAATCGGCGACCGTTTGTGTGGCGGCCCGGATCTCGGACAAGAGCTTCAAGCGGTTCTCGCGGATTTTTGCATCATCCGCGTTGACCATGATCTTGTCGAAGAAGGCGTCAACCGGCGGGCGGAGTTCGGCGAGCGCGCGCATGGCGCCGGCGAAATTCTCGACGTTGATGGCCGCAACCGTGTCCTGCTTCACTTCTTCGATCTTTGCAGCGAGTGCGGTTTCCTCGACTTCCTTGAGAAGTTTGAGGTCATACGTGCCGGCGTAGGATTTCTTGTCCTTCTTTTCTTCAATAGAGAGGATGTTCGCGGCACGTTTGACGCCGGCAAGCAGGTTCGTGCCGTCGTCGGTTTTCAAGAATGCGTCCAGCGCCTCAACGCGGCGCACGATGAGCGCCAGATCGTCTTGCCCCCCGAGCGAAAAGATCGCATCGATCAAATCGTGGCGCTTACCCTGGTCCTTGAGGAAGACTTTGAGACGGTCGGCGAAGAAGGAGAGGAGGTCGGGTGAATGCACAGAGACGTTTTGCCCATTCCAGTTGACGCGAAAAACTGACGTTCCTTGTATTAGTTGAGGTTTTCCTCTTGCCCGTTCAACGTCCTTCTCGAAAATGGAACGGGACATCAAATCGTTTGCGGTTTCGAACGCGGGCATCAACCGCAATCTCAGATCATTCTCAATCACAATCCTAATCACACCCAGCGCCGCGCGCCGCAGCTGATAGGGATCGCCCGAACCTGTCGGCTTCTCATTGATCGCCCAGAAGCCCACAAGCGTGTCGAGCTTGTCCGCAAGCGCCACGGCAATGGCAACCGCATCGCCCTCTTCTTCGCGCGGTACTGTGTCGGTCGGGCCTTTCGGTTTGTAATGCAGCTCAATCGCGCGGGCGATATCCGGTTTCGTGCCCGCGTGCTCCGCGTAGTAGCGGCCCATCAGGCCCTGCAATTCGGGGAACTCGCCGACCATACCGGAGACGAGATCGGCCTTGGCCAGCTGTGCCGCGCGGCGCGCGTCCTCGGGGTTTGCGTCCACCGCGCCCGCGATTTGAAACGCCAGTTCAGCCACGCGCTCAACGCGATCCTTTTGCGATCCCAGCTTTTCATGGAACGTGATGCCAGATAACGCACTCGCCATCTCGTCGAGCGGCTTTTTCAGGTCCTGATCCCAGAAGAACTTGGCGTCGCTCAATCGCGCGCGGATGACCTTCTCGTTGCCGGACACGATCTGCAATCCAGCGTCCTTCGCCGTCAAATTCGACACCAGCAAAAACTTGTTGGCGAGCTTCTTGGTCTTGGGGTCGCGCAGCGAAAAGCACTTCTGATGCGCCTTCATCGACGTCATCAAACATTCGGCCGGAACGCTCAAGAACCCTTTTTCAAAGGAGCCCATGAGCACGACGGGCCATTCGGTCAGCCCGGCATTTTCATTCAAAAGCGCTTCATCCTCGACGAGTTCGAGCTTGGCGTCCTTGGCCAAGGCGCGCGCCTGCTCGGCAATGGAAGCGGCGCGCTTGGCCGGATCGAGCACCACTTTGTGGGTCAGCAACTTCTCCTCAAAGTCTGCGAAATCCTTCACCTTAAAGGGCTCGCCACCCAAGAACCGGTGACCGGAAATGGTGTCGCCCGACGTGATCCCCGCCCATTCCAGCGGGATTATCTTGCCCCCAAGCAGGCACGTGATTGACTGCAGCGGCCGAACCCACTGGAATGGAGACGAACCCCAGCGCATGGACTTCGGCCACGGGAATTTCCCCAGCACCTCGTGCACCGTCTCGGCGATGATCTCTGCCGCGAGCCGGCCGGGCTTGTCAATTCTCGCGACGTAGTAGTCGCCCTTCTTGTCGTCCTTGACGATCTCGGCGTCGGACAATTTCGCAAGGCCCGCCGATTTCAAAAACCCTTGCACCGCTTGTTCCGGCGCCCCAACGCGCGGGCCTTTTTTCTCTTCCGAAATGGCCGGCGACTTGGCGGGCACGCCCTCGATAACGAGCACCAGCCGGCGCGGCGTCGAGAAACTTTTCGCCTCTCCCGTCTCCAGCCCACGCGCCTTCAAGCCTTCGCTGACAAGGCGGCGCAAATCGTCCGCCGCCCGCACCTGCATGCGCGCCGGAATTTCTTCGGAGAACAATTCAAGGAGAAGTTCGGACATTAAACATCACTTGTAGGTTGGGTTAGCGCGGCCAAGATGCCGGGTTTGAGAGCGGACGTGCATCCCGCGCGTAACCCAACAGGCCATCATTGCTTTAACTGCTTCAAGTGTTGGGTTACGGCCGAGGGCAGAGCGGCCTAACCCAACCTACGCATCAAATTTGCCCTCGCCTAAATCGGAAGAGGGGATTTTCTCAATATGCCCCCGCAGGCTTGGCGTCGGCAGGCGCGGCGGCTTTCGGCGCTTCAGGTTCCTTTTCCATTGCCGCCGGAACCGCAATTTCCGCGCCGCCCATCAATCGATTGCCGATATCTTCGATCGCACCCGTCGCCGTCAGGTATCCAATACCCACCAGCAGCATGGCAACGAACATGCGGAAAATCGGCGGCTTCTTGTTGAGCATCAGATAGCCAACCGCAAACAGCGGAATGAAACTCGCCAATAATCCAACGATCAGTTCCGAACTCATGCGCGTCCTCCTTCTGTGTTAAGCCAGGCGCCGCAGCAAGCTTTCGCCAGTTCGCGCACGCGCAGGATATAGCTTTGCCGTTCGGTGACCGAGATCACGCCGCGCGCATCGAGCAAGTTGAAAACGTGGGACGCCTTGATGCACTGGTCGTAAGCGGGCAGCGCCATCAGGTGCCCATCCTTGCCGGCGCCCTTTTTGAGAAGCGATTGGCACTCGGCCTCCGCGTCCTTGAAGTGCTGCAAGAGCATGGCCGTGTTCGCATGCTCGAAATTGAAGCGCGAGTATTCGCGCTCGGCCTGCAGAAACACATCGCCATAGTTTAACCGGCGCGCATCCGTGCGTCCGTTGAAGTTCAAATCGAACACGCGATCGACGCCCTGCACGTACATGGCGAGCCGCTCAAGCCCGTAGGTAATCTCGCCCGACACGGGATTGCAATCGAAGCCGCCGACTTGCTGGAAGTAGGTGAACTGCGAAACTTCCATGCCGTTGCACCACACTTCCCAGCCCAAGCCCCATGCGCCGAGCGTCGGACTCTCCCAATCGTCCTCGACGAAGCGGATATCGTTGATGCTGGTGTCGATGCCGATCGCGTCCAAGCTTTGAAGATAGAGTTCCTGGATGTTGGCCGGAGACGGCTTCATGATGACTTGAAACTGGTAGTAGTGCTGCATCCGGTTTGGGTTTTCCCCGTAGCGCCCATCCTTGGGGCGGCGCGAGGGCTGCACATACGCGGCGGACCAGGGCTTCGGCCCAAGCGCCCTGAGCGTCGTTGCCGGATGAAACGTGCCCGCCCCAACTTCCATATCGTAGGGCTGCAACACAACGCACCCCTGCGCGCCCCAGAACTGCTGAAGCGTGAGGATCAGATCCTGAAACGCTTCTTTGGGGCGGAGGGCAGGCGTGGCAGTGGAAGTTTTCGCAGCCGTCTTGGTGGGCATCGAAGCGCTCTTTTTATGCGGTTGCGCTGCACTATAAGCATTCGCATCCCCTTGTCATCCCGAGATGACTCAAAACCCACGATTGTCTTTGTGCGGCAGGGCTTTGGGTCTAGGATCTCAATTGGCGCGGCAAGCCACCACCGCCGCCCAAGAAAAACGCGTTCAATGGAGTGATCACAATGGCCGTCCTAAAAGTCATCGAACTCATGGCGAATTCGTCTAAGAGCTGGGAAGACGCCACACAACAAGCCGTCGCCAAAGCCAGCAAGACCCTTAAGGGCGTCAAATCGGTTTGGGTGCAGGATTTCTCGGCATCCGTCGGCAAAAACGGCAAGATCGACAACTATCGCGTGACTTGCAAAGTAACGTTTGAACTCAAAGACAAGAACGGCGGCTAGCCGCGGCTTTCAAGCGCTGTTCTCAGCCACTGTTCTGGCGCGGCTTATAGGCGCCGGCCTTCTCGTCCCATTCGAGTTCGCCCAGATCTTTTGGATTGAGGTCTTTGGGTGAGCCTTTCGCTGCGGCCGTTTCGCGCCGGCGCCGCTCGACTTCGGACGGGCTCTCCGTCTGCGCCTGCGCGATAAGTTTCGAGAACAGCTTGTATCCGGCGTAAAGGCCAACTCCGGCAGCAGCGAATATAATGAACGGCGGCATGAGATTAGTCTTTCGTCATAACCCAAAGCGCGACCAAAGCGCTCTGGTTTCGACAGCGGACACCAGATCGTCGGCGAAAGCAAGGCCGCCGGACGGCCCAAACGTCGTCTGGCCGGTTGACGGCGCAAAGCGGCGTAAGCGCGCGAGAAGCCCGGTTTTCTGGGTTTCAACCACCTGCAGGCGCACATTCGCGCCATGCAGTTCCTGCATTTTGCTGCGCACGTCGGCGATGCCGTCGATCAATCCGAGTTCAAGAGCCTTAGGCCCAGCCCAAAACGCGCCCGAAAATAGCTCGGCGTCGGGCGCTTTCAATTTACCGAGGCGCCGCTCCTTGACGAGACCGATGAACACGTCGTGCACGTCGCGCTGAATGGCTTTCAAGCGCTCAACATCGTCGGCCTTTTCCGGCAGAAATGGATCGAGCGTGCTTTTCGACAAGCCGGACGTATAGACGCGCCGCTCGATGCCGAGCTTGTCGATCGCGTCGACAAATCCGAAGCCTGCCGAAATGACACCTATAGAACCGACAATCGACGAGGGATCGGCGTAGATTTCATCGCCCGCAATTGCGAGAAAGTATCCGCCCGACGCCGCCACATCCTCGCAGAACACGTAGACTTTCTTGTTCTTTTCCTCGGCAAGCTGGCGGATACGCTTGAAAATGAGATTGGATTGCACGGGCGATCCACCCGGCGAGTTAATGAGTACGGCGACCGACGGCAGCTTCGAGAGATCAAACGCCTTCTCGATCGCACCCGCAACTCCTGCAATCGAGAGGCCCGGCCGCAGCGGCGTGACCATGCCGATGGGGCCTGTAAATCTCAAAACAGGCACGACGGGTTTGCGCGAGAACGGCCACATTCAAATTACTCCGCGAGGGCAAGCCATAGCGCCGAAGCACGCCAAGTTTGTGCCCAATGAGGTAGGATAAAAGTTTTGCTTCTGCCAGTCCTTGATTGTGGCCGCGTCACATGCCAAGCGCGCCGCCATGGCGCAAGATGTTTTGCGCTTCCGCCGTGAACGCGTTGCCCTCGCCGTGCAGCACGAAAGGCGCGCGCAAGACGAGCGGCGCGCGGCTGCCTTTGATGCCTTGTACCAGAACGCGGATCGCCGGCTCATGTTCGCGCGCGTGAATGGGGAGAATGACGATACCGCCAAAGCGCGCTTCAAACGCTGCAAGCACATGCGCCAGTGCGTCGGCCTTATGTATGAGCGTCGCCCGCCCGCCGGGGCGCACCATACGCGCCATATAGCGTAGCCAATCGTCGAGCGCTTGGCTTGGCATGGCGTGCGACGCGGCTTTCAGCGCGTTGGGCGCGGAGGTTCCAGCGCCGCTATCATGAAACGGCGGATTGGCGACGGCATCATCAAAACTCTCAGGTAGAAGCCCGCCCGCCGCGCCGACGTCCGCTTGCACCGCCGTCACGCTGCCTGTGAGACCGTTGGCGGCGATATTTTCATCTGCCAGTCTGACAAGCTCGGGTTCGCGCTCCAGCAACGTGACCCGAAGAGACGGCATCCGCCGAGCGGCGCATAAGCCGACCGTGCCCACGCCCGCGCCGATATCGAGCAAGGTTGCATCAACCCCCTCCGGCGCACGAACGCTCGCTGCGAGTAAAACGGCATCGACGCCCGCCCGGTATCCCTTGCGCGGCTGGCGAATGATCAGCCGGTCGCCCAGGAAGTAATCCTCGGTGACGCTTGCACTCACATCGGAGGCCGCTTCGTTATCTGCCAAGTCTCGCATCACCCTTTTTCGCAACCCGATTGAGAGCCCGCGATCCATTCTCCAACGCCGGCATCGCGCATAAGGCCCGCAGCCTCATCCCAAGATGCTTCAGGCACCATGAGGCGGCGCGGGAAAGCGCTGATCGACCCCTCGACGATGCTGATATGCTGATCGAAAACAAGGGCTTCAATTCCTGCATCGTGCATCAGGCTCTGCACAAAGCTCAATAGTACCGGGTCGGTGGTCAGGATCAGTTCGCGCATGTCGTAAAGATAGACTACAAAAGCGCCCCATGCATGCGTCGAGTGCATGCGCCAATCCGACCATCTAGTATTGGCACCATGGCCGGACTATATTTTATTCAACATCAATATGTTGGGGGCCTTGCTTTGGGTCGCGTTATACCACTCGATGAGGCGCGCGAAGGCGTGCAAGACTTGAAACCGCTGATGGACCTCGTCAACGAGGACATGCAGGCGATCAATCGCATCATTCTCGATAAGGCCGTGTCCGACGTCGAATTGATCCCGGAACTCGCCCATCACCTGATCGACAGTGGCGGCAAGCGCCTGCGTCCCATGCTGACGATCGCGGCCGCGAAACTCTGCGGCTATCAGGGCGCGTGGCACATTCGCGTCGCCTCCGCCGTCGAATTCATGCATACGGCGACGCTGCTGCACGACGACGTGGTGGACGAAAGCGGCACGCGGCGCGGGCGCAAAACGGCGCGCATGATCTGGGGCAACCAGGCAAGCGTTCTGGTCGGCGATTTTCTCCTTGGCCAGGCTTTCCGCATGCTGGTCGAAGCGGGATCGCTACCCGTGTTAAAGATCATGTCGAACGCGGCGGCCACGATCGCCGAAGGCGAAGTGATGCAGCTCGCCGCCGCCAAGAACACGGCGACCACCGAAGACGAATACCTCGCCATCATCAACGCCAAGACGGCAGCGCTCTTTTCGGCAGCAGCCGAAGTCAGCCCAGCGCTCGCCCAGCGCCCGGCGGAAGAACAGACCGCGCTCAAATCCTACGGCAAAAACTTAGGTCTCGCATTTCAGCTGGTCGATGACGCGCTCGATTACGCAGGCGACAGCCAAAGGCTCGGTAAAGCGACGGGCGACGATTTCCGCGAGGGCAAGATCACGCTTCCCGTTATTCTGTCATTCCGGCGCGGATCGAGCGAAGAGCGCCAATTCTGGAACCGCACGATTGCCGAAGGCGACATCAAAGACGGCGACTTGGAAACGGCCGTTGGCCTCATGAAAAAGCACAAAGCCATCGACGCAACGCTCGAACGCGCGCGCTCTTACGGTTCTATCGCCCGCGACGCGCTGGCCATCTTCCCCGCCAGCCGCGAAAAAGACGCCCTCGAACGCGTCATCTCGTTCTGCGTCAGCCGCACGCATTAGAATTGCCTCTCCCCGAGGGGTTTTCCTTCTCCCCTTGGGGAGAAGGTGGTCCGTAGGACCGGTTGAGGGGGCGGGCTCGCGCGGCATTGTCGGTAGTCAACGAACATCCGCTCCACGCCTCGTCTTAAAGCAACAGTACACCCCCTCACGTCATGTCGAAGACATGCTTCCAGCAAGTCCCTCTCCCGTCCAAGCGAAGCTTGGCTACGCCAAGACGGGGAGAGGGGGCTCAATCCCTCGGCGTCATGACGAGGTCTTTGGCGACGCCCTTGCGTAGGATTTCGACTTTGGCCGTGCCGCCCTTGGGGATTCTTTCGAGCAACTCGTGAAAGCTTTTATCGCCAATGGCCATCTCGCCGTTGACGCCGACGATCTCGTCCTTGATCTGAAATCCCGCCTGCTCGGCGGGCGAGCCGCGCGCGACGTAGGTGACCCGCGGGCTTGGCTTACCGAAAATCGGATTGAACCCCAGCGGCTTTGTGGTGACGCCCCAGCGGCGGGGTGAATACGGCCACTTCGACATCTCGTGGCACCAGGAGGGTGCCTCTTCGTCAAGCGCGTATTCGACGCGCTGTTCGCGCGTCAGGCAGCGCGGGAGTTTTTGTTTGGCGTGGTTGATGAGGGCTTGGCCGGTCAGGGCGGGCCAGATCCGGGCGGTATGATCGTCGGACGCAGTGAGAACTGACTTGCCGTCAGGACTGAAGATTGCCTTATTGACTGCGTTTTCATGTCCCTTCAGAACGGCAATCTCTTGGTGTGTCGCCGCGTCCCAGAGACGGGCGGTGTAGTCGCGATCTAAAATACTTCCCGACGCGGTAACAATGGACTTGCCGTCTGGGCTGAATGCGGCGCTTTGAACGGCACTTGTGTGACCCTTGAGGACCGCCATTTCCTGGTGCGTGCCGGCGTCCCAGAGCCGGGCGGTGTTGTCCCACGACGCGGTGACAATGGTTTTGCCGTTGGGACTGAAGGCGGCGCTGTACACACTCCCCTCATGCCCCTTAAGCACGGCAATTTCCGTGCCCGTCGCCGCCTCCCAGAGGCGGGCGGTGTCGTCTGATGAGGCGGTGACAATGGACTTGCCGTCAGGGCTGAAAGTGGCGGAGTTGACGCTCGCCTCATGCCCCTTGAGGACGGCGATTTCCTTGTCCGCAGCAGCGTCCCAAAGCCGTGCAGTGTTGTCATTTGAAGCAGTAACAATGGTCTTGCCGTCGGGGCTGAAGACGGCGCTCATCACCGACCCCTCATGCCCTTTGAGCACGGCGATTTCCTTGTTCGCAGCAGCGTCCCAGAGGCGGGCGGTTTTGTCGCCCGATGCAGTGACAATGGTCTTGCCGTCGGGACTGAAGGCCGCGCTTCGCACCGATCCCTCATGCCCCTTGAGAACGGCGATTTCCTTTTGGCTGGCGGCGACCCACAACCGGGCGGTATCGTCGTATGCGGTGACAATTATCTTTCCGTCGGGACTGAAGGCGGCGCTCTTTACCGGATGCCCAAACAAACTGTCGAGGCCTTCTAATTTTGCGGCGCTATCCAGGACGGCGGCGGTTTGAGTTGTCGCAGTGGCCCAGAGTCTGGCCGTTTTGTCGGCCGACCCTGTGACGATCAACTTAGCATCTGGACTGAAGGCAGCGCTAAAAACCGATCCCTCATGTCCCTTGAGAATGGCGATTTCCTTCTGGCTGGCGGCGTCCCAGAGGCGGGCGGTGTTGTCGAGGGAAGCTGTGACAATCAACATCCCATCGGGGCTGAAGGCGGCCTGGATTACCTCTTTCTCATGTGCCTTAAGAACGGCAATTTCTTGATGTGTAGCGGAGTTCCAGAGGCGGGCGGTCTTGTCAAAAGACGCGGTGACGACGGTGTTGCCATCGGGGCTGAAAGCGGCGCTGTACACGGTTTCCTCATGTCCCTTGAGGACGGCGATTACTTTTTGAGTGGCGGCGTCCCAGAGGCGGGCGGTGTTGTCCGATGATGCGGTGACAATGGTCTTGCCGTCGGGGCTGAAGGCGGCGCTATTCACCGATCCCTCATGCCCCTTGAGGACGGCGATTTCCTTTTGGCTAGCAGCGTCCCAGAGGCGGGCGGTCTTGTCATAAGACGCGGTGACAATCGTCTTGCCGTCGGGGCTGAAGCCGGCGAATCTTACGCGGTTCTCATGCCCCTTGAAAACAGCGATTTCCTTTTGGCTGGCAGTTTCCCAGAGGCGGGCGGTGCCATCCGACGACGCGGTGACAATGGTCTTGCCGTCAGGGCTGAAGGCGGCGCTATCCACGGCGCCTTCGTGACTCTTGAGAACGGCGATTTCCTTTTGGCTGGCGGCGTCCCAAAGCCGTGCTGTCTTGTCCTCCGACGCGGTGACAATGGTCTTGCCGTCAGGGCTGTAGGCGGCGCTGGTCACGCTCTTCTCATGCCCCTTGAGAACTGCGCTTTCTCGAAAGTTCGAAACTGCCTCATAAAGCACCGGCTGCAGCCCATCGAGCTTCGGTCGCTTCACGCCCTCCGCCTCATCCGGCAGCGCTTCCATCGCCAGCAACGCGGCGGTGCCGTAGTCGTGTTTGGCCAGTGCCTCCTCGGCCTTGATTTTCAAGAACCGCGATTGCGAAAGTTGCGCCTTCTGCAATTGATCGTCGGCGCGCTCTTTTTCGTCCGCGAGATCGGCGAGCGCGGTTTGCGCCTCTTCGGTTTTCGCCTTCGCGATTGTGCTTTGCACCCGCGCATGCTCGGCGGAAGCAGTGGCGGCAGCGGTTTGCTCGTTGGCAAAGTTGACCGCGCTTTGCGTGCGCCCGACGGCCCGGTACAGGATATAGCTCAACCCCCCAAGCGCAATCGCACTTGCGATCGCGCCAACTGTCAAGATGCGCTGAAGTTTTGAGCGCCGCCGCTCGGCGTGCTCGCGCGCCTTCTGTTCGTCCTCACGCTGCTTCTGCGCATCTTCGGCCGACGCGAGCGCCTTGGCTCGAGCGTCCTGTGCTGCCTGCATATCGGCGATCTGCCTTTTCTCGGCGTCGAAGCGCGCGGTTTCCCTCTCTTCACTCGCCTTGAGAAAATCCAAATGCAGCGCCGTCAGCTCCGGAACGGTTTTCGGCCGCCGCGCCGCCCAGGCCTTGGCGTCGAGAATGTCCTTGCCCGACATCAAGCGATTGTCGGCCTTTGCGCCGCGCTCCCACTCCAACGCGCGCGAAAGCAAGCGCGTGTGTTCGCGCAGCCAATCGAGATCGGTGTTGAGCGCCGCGCTCAACGCTTTGAGGCCCGCCATGAACGAGCGGCCTTCATCAAAGCGCGTGTAGTGCAAAGCCGCGAGGCGCTCAGGTGCTGCCACGCCATCAAGCGGGCGCCACAACACAGGGAGAATGCGTTTTGAGAGTTTCGCCGCCGCCTCCACCTCCCAAGCGCAGATATCTGACTTGGCGCTATCGGGCGAGAGCACGAACACGACCGTGCCCGCATCCGCGATGAGGCTGCCGAGGCGGGTTTTCCAGTCCTCGCCTTCGCGCAGGGAATGGCGGTCGATGAGGGCTTCGAACCCCATGACCTCAAGGCCCGCCGCCAGCTCGTCGGCAAAGCCTAAGTCCGCCCGCGAGTACGAGACAAAGACTTTTAGTTTCTCGCTCGCCTCCGGCACACGTACAGCGTCCGCCTCCGGCGGGACGGGCTTGATCGCTTTTTTATCCCTCGTGTCGAACACGCGAGGCCTCGATGTAATTTGACGCCACCTGCAATGCCCTCAGTAGGCCACGGCATCGCCCGATCGGCAAGTGGGCTGAGGTCCGGGTCCGCTCCACCAGCCAAAAACCGTCAATCTTTCCCGATGCTTATCTGCCCACCGCGACTGCAGCGGGGCTTGTGCCTTACTAATCGAGGCCAAGCCGTTCCGCGCCGCCGCCGAGTGCAGGGCCGGCGGTGGGATCGTAATCGTCCGGCTTCTTCGCAACCAGCGTCTGCGTGGTCAGTATCAGCCCGGCGACGGACGCGGCGTTGCGCAAAGCCGAATAGGTGACCTTGACCGGATCTATGACGCCCGCTTCGACGAGATCGATTTCCTTGCCGGTCCGGGCATCGAGACCGACGCCGTTCTTGGCCTTGGCAATTTTCTCAACTTGCTTATTGCCGTCCAAGCCTCTGTTTGACGCGATCTTTGCCAACGGCGTCGACAGGGCACGTTGAACAAGCTTCGCGCCCTGGCGCGTGCTGTCCTCAAGGCTCTTGATGAGCTTGTCGAGGGCGGGTGCGGCGCGGAGCAAAGCGACGCCGCCGCCCGGCACCACGCCTTCAGCAATAGCCGCCCGCGTTGCGTTGATCGAATCTTCGATCAGCTGCGCGCGACGGCGTTGTTCGACGGGCGTCGCGCCACCGGCCAGAATGATGGCTTTACCGCCGGACAGTTTGGCCATGCGTTCGGCGAATTTATCGCGCTCGACGTTTTCCGGCGCTGCCTCGTACTGGGTCTGCACTTGCTCGCGGCGCGCTGTGATTTTATCGGGCTTTCCATGACCCTTGGTAATGATCGTGGCGTCGGACGAAATGCGGATTTGGTCGGCGCCGCCGAGATCGCTGAGCTGCACATCCTCAAGCTTGCCGCCGAGATCGCGGGCGATCACCTTGCCGCCGGTCATGATGGCGATGTCATCCATCATGGCTTTGCGCCAATGGCCGTAGTCGGGTGGATAAACGGCGGCGATGAGCTGCTTGTTCTTATCTCGCCGGGTTAGAAGATCGACGATGCACGCAGGCGATAATTCTTCAGCGAGAATAAGCAACGGGCGGCCGCTTTTTTCCGTGAGCTTGTAGACGGCCGCCAGTTGATCCGGTGTTTGAATTTTGAGATCCGTCAATAGAATCTGGGGATTGTCCAAGACGACGTGCATGTTCTCGACGTCGGTCACCATGTGGTGCGATAGGTATCCGCGATCGAACGACATGCCTTCGACGACATCGAGGATGGTCTCGACGCTGATGCCGTATTGAACGTCGACGATGCCCTGCGGGCCCGCGCGGTCGAAGGCCTCGGCCACCATGGCGCCCAAAGCGGCATCGTTGGCCGCGATACTGGCAATGGCCAGCCGCCCTGCGCTGCCCTGAAGGGGACGCGCCGATTTCTTGAGATAGTCGATTGTCTCAGTGACGGCGAGATCCATGCCGTTGACGAGTTCGACGGCGTTGGCGCCCTTCGCCAGGCATCGCAAACCGTCTTGAACGAGCGCATCGGCAAGCACTGTAGCCGTTGTCGTGCCGTCGCCGGCGACTTCGTTGGTTTGGCGGGCAACTTCGCGCAAGATCTGCGCGCCCATGTTTTCAAACGGGCACTCGAGTTCTATTTCTTCGGCGATGCTGACGCCGTCGCGCGAGACCATCGGCGAGCCGGTCGGGCGGTCCATAATCGCGTTCATGCCGCGCGGCCCCAGCGTTCCCCCGACGGCGCGTGCGAGCTTCGCGACGCCCCGGCCCAGAGCTTCGCGCGCGGCTTCGTCGTGAATCATCATCTTTGGCATGGCGGGTGCTTTCCGTTTCTTGATGTTGTTTAAGCGGGTGTCGTCAAGATTACACGGCCACGGGGCGCGGGTGGCAGACGTGGCCGTTCTTTTTGACAAGCGGCGTCGTCATATCGAAGCGGGCTTCGAGCAGTCCGCGGCACAGCGCGCCGTTAAATTCGGCGTTGGCGCGCACGCGGCGCAACCCCGCCATGTAGCCCGCGAAATCCCCGGCGGGTATCGGATCGCCATCCACGGTCACGAAAGCCAACGAAGCGCTGTCGAAATCCGAGATGACATCGCGCCGCTGCAGATAGCGCTCGACAAGCCTTTGGCCTTCGGCATCGAGGCCGATGCTGCGCAGTTCGCCAATTGTCAGCGCCGCGATTTGCTCGGAACCTAAGCCCGCCTCCGGACGCAAATGGTTGATCAGCACTTCTTGACGGCGCTGAAAAGCCTTGACCAAAAAGGTGCGGCGCACGTCGTCCAGATTGCCGTTGGCTTCGTCGCCAAACGAGTCCTCGAACGATAACCCGTTTGCGACCCCGTGATTGATCTTGTCGGCATACATGTGTTCGCCGAGGACGATCTTTGTGTCTTTGACCCACGGCAACTCGCGCAAGGCCGTGCGCATGTCGTCCGCCATGAGAAACGCGAAGTTCGCCGCGCACCAATATGTGGGCAGCCGAAAGTCGATGTGCACGCAATCGCTTGCGTCCACATCGACTCTTGAGATGAACTTCATATCCGTGACGGACTCGTCGAGTTCCGGATCGACGACGGTCGCAAGCTGACGCCAGACTTCTTCGCTTTTGTTCACGCGCTGCTCCGTGCCGTCCACCATCGAACTCCCTATAACAATCCGGCTCTTAGGCTGCTTTCGCCGTCGCGCCTGTCCATAGTTTCTTTTTCTCGGCTTCGATATCGATGCCGTAAAGACGGGCGGCGTTGAGGCCCAAGATTTTCTTCTTGGCTTGGAGATTGAGCGAGACGCCGGTTTCCTTGGCGACATCGTCCGGTAACTCGAATGCCATGAATTTGTCGATGATCCATTTCGGCGTCCAGATGCCGTAGTCGCTGGCAAACAGAAGCTTGTCTTCGCCGAGCCAGAACAGAAGCTCGGAGATGACGTGGGCGAAATATCCCGGACGGCTGTGAATGAACGGAATGGCAACCGCCAAGCCGCCGTACACATTGGTCTCTTGGGTCGCAATCCAGCAGAAATCGTCGAGGCGCGGCAAGCCGCAATGCTCGATAATGAAATTCAAGCCCTGGAACGAGGTGGCACAATCGTCGATGTCGGCGACGTCGAATGCGTCGCGATTGAGCGGGATGATGGTCGGGCCCTTGTGCACGTGGATGTTCTTGATGCCGAGTTTCTCGGCCGCTTCCAGGAACTTGTAGCTGTCCTTGTCGGAGAGCTTGTAGCCCTTAGAGTCGCCCTTCCATTCGGCCGTGTAAAGCTTCACGCCTTTGATCTGATACTTCTCGACTTGCTCATGCAGATGCTCAAGACCCTTCGTGCCGTCGCGCGGATCGAAGGCGCCGTTGAGGACGAAGCGGTCCGGATGGCTCTTCTTCATCGCGTAATTGCGTTCGGTGGTGTTGAAGCCGTTCTTGTAGAAATCGCCCAAGTAGGTCGGCTGAAGTATAGCCATGTCGACGTAGCCGTTGACGAACAGATCGTCGTACATCGTTTGCGCGT
This sequence comes from Hyphomicrobium sp., assembly GCA_031373745.1. Classification (GTDB taxonomy): domain Bacteria; phylum Pseudomonadota; class Alphaproteobacteria; order Rhizobiales; family Hyphomicrobiaceae; genus Hyphomicrobium_B. The sequence goes on from JANMNH010000085.1 coordinate 95,668, forward strand.
CGTACTTTTCGAACTTTTCCTTGGGCCAGACTTGGTCCTTAGGGCTTAAGCCGCTGTGATAGGCGTAAAAGCAATCTATAAACTGCTTGCCGTGAACATTTTTATGGTTGGCAGGACTGCCGTCCCAGAAGTGGGTATGGCCGTCGATGACGAAGATCTCTTCGCCGCTCGCTGTTCTATACATGGGTCGCTTCCTCGATTGCTTTTTTACATTTTTCGGGGCGGTGCCTCGCCGGCACCGCCGTCTTGAAAAGCCGTGACTTTAAACGATGTACTTCATCATTTCGTCCATGTCGCCAAACAGCGTTACCGAATTCTCATCGATCGTCACCATGCGGCCGTAGTGGGTCGAGGTCGAAATTTCGAAGGTCTGCGCCGAGATCGGCCGGCCGAGCGCTTCGCTGATTTCGTCCATCTTGAACTCAAGTTTGCCGTTGCCGTCGATGCGGATCATTGCCGGCATATAGGTTACCGAGACCCCCTTCTTTCCATCCATAAC
>JANMNH010000089.1:0-30308 GCA_031373745.1 Hyphomicrobium sp.
TGATCGCCTTCATCCTCGTGCGCGTGCTTTTCGAACGTGCCATTGCTGCGCTGCTCAAGCAGTTTGACGCCGGTTTTCTCAACGGCCAGCGTGATGAGTAACACAGATTTTGGCAGCGCTTCGGCGACTTTGCGGGTGAAAGGTTCAAGCTGTTCTGAAACGCGGATAAAAACATCCGCATTGTTGATTGCGCGCGCGACCGAAGGTTTCAGCGTAAACGTGTGCGGCGACGCAGATCCGTCAACAACGAGCGTTGGCTCGGCGACGCCCGACATAATCCCGGCGACGAGCGCGTGCACGGGCTTCACAGTGACAACGACTTTGGGCCCATCGGCGGCGCTGGCGGCTGCCCCAAAAAAGCCGGCCGCGGCCATGGAAAATGCCGCTGAAAGCGGCCAGCGGCGCAGCATCTGACGTTCTCCCTTTTTTCCGGATACTTTTTTCCGGCCGAAGCGGGCGCCCCAGCGCAACATCAGCGCCGAATAATTGGCGCCAACAAACCGGCGCAAAACACCCGCCGCATTAGACGGCGCATAGCATAAAGGTTACCGCCTTGGCAGATTTGTGTCTGCCGTAGCCGCAGTCCATCGAGCCACAACAGCCCGTAACTGCCTGCCACGCCGCACTAAAGCCATGTTTGGACAGATGGTAAATGGGCTATCTAAATGCCGATGTCATCCCCGCTGACCTGGGACGGTGTATATTCGGCTCAGGGCAAAAGGAGGCCCGGGCATGACAGTTGGTTGCAACAAATATGGTTTCTGCGCGGGCATCGTCAGCCTGGCACTTCTCGTTGTTTCAGGGGCTTTGCCTGCGGCGGCGCACCCCCATGTCTGGGTGACGTACCAAACGACGGTCCTCTACGACAAGGGCGCGATCTCGGGCTTTGAGCATGTGTGGACCTTCGACGATATGTACACGGCCATGGCCATTCAGGGTTTGGACAAGAACAACGATGGGACTTACGACAAAGCGGAACTCGCGGAACTCGCTCAAGTCAACATGGATGGGCTCAAGGATTTCGGCTATTTCACGTTCCCGAAACTTGGCACGTCCGAATTAGCGCTCGCGGGGCCGCAGGAGCCCTGGCTTGAGCACACAAACGGAATTCTGCGGCTGCACTACAAACTTCCGCTCGCGCAGCCCGTATTGGCCGAGGCCGAAGGCTTCACATTTTCGATCCACGATCCGTCGTATTTCATAGCATTCGAACCGGAAAAAAGCGGCGCGTTGAAATTATCGGCCGGTGCACCGGAGGGCTGCAAAGTCGCGTTCGGCGACGCGAATTCAGATCCCAACAGCGAGGGACTCAAGGCAAAACTTCTGGATAATGCCTTTGCCCAAGAACTCGGCAAAACCCAGGACATCGGCGCCGGGTTTTCGACAACCGCGTCGGTAACGTGCGCCAAATCATGAAGACATTCGCCAAGCTCATAATTGTTGCCGTTTTTGCGCTGTTCGTTCCGCTCTTGAGCTGCATAGCTGCGGCGCAAGACAAGCCGTCGCCATTCGCGGCGCCGGGAAGCGCTAGCAGTGCGGCGGCACAGCAAAACGGAGCCATTGCGGCGGCCGCGAAGCCCGGTGTCTTTGATCGTGCCTGGAATTGGGTTCTGACGCAGCAATCGGCGGCGAACCGCCAGATGGCTGCGGCGGTTAAGGACATGAAATCCGGCAACGCGGCAAGTGCCACCCTGATGCTCGTCATGATTTCGTTTCTTTACGGCGTACTGCATGCCGCCGGTCCCGGTCACGGCAAGGCGGTGATTTCGTCCTACGTGCTGGCTAACAAGGAAACGGTTCGGCGCGGTATCGCGCTCTCTTTTCTGGCCGCGCTGTTTCAGGCGCTGTCTGCGATCGTGTTCGTCGGCATTCTGGCGATCGTGCTCAATCAAACCAGCCTGCAAATGCGCAAGACCGAAGCGCTTGTCGAGACACTGAGTTGGGGACTTGTGGCAGCCGTGGGCGCTTGGCTGCTCTACCGGCAATTCAAGGAAACATGGCCAAGTCCTAGTCCTGTTCAAGCGGGCCACGCACATGATCACAGCCACGCGCACGATCATGGGCACCACGATCACGGCGCGGGTTGCGCCTGCGGCCACAGCCACATGCCCGCTCCAAAAGATCTGCAAGGTGCTTGGTCCTGGCGCAAGGCCCTGCCGCTCGCAATGTCGGTTGGCATTCGCCCATGCTCGGGCGCACTGTTACTGCTGATCTTCGCATTAAGCCAAGGGCTGCTGTGGGCCGGAATCCTCGGCACCTTCGCCATGGCGCTTGGCACTGCGATTACGGTTTCAGCGCTTGCGGCGCTTGCCGTTTATTCGCGCGATATTGCCGAACGCATGTCGGGCGAGGGCAGTGTGTGGGCGCGACGTATTCATAACGCCGCCGGATTTACAGGGGCGGCGCTGGTTTTTCTTTTGGGCACCTCGTTCTTTCTAGCCTCGCTCAAAGGGGCCGGTCCGCTTTAGGCCGCCGCCGGCCGCAACCGCTGTTTCATAATGAAACAAGCTTTAACCAGCTCTTCAGAACTTACCCCACGGGGCACCGGCCTCAGCTAAGTTCCTAATCGGCACCGTAGTTGGGCCTTTCAGGGAACGAAGTTCATGCGTCACAACGCTCTCTTTATCGCCGTCGCCGCACTCGTTGGAATTTCGGTATCGGTCGGCCACGCCGGCCTCGACGTCGATGCAACTCTGCCCGCTAGCAATCTCGAATTGATCGTCATGGAGGCCCCGGGATGCACCTACTGCGAACTGTTCCGGCGCGACGTGCTGCCGTCCTATCAGGCGTCCGAACGCGCCAAAGACATGCCGATCCGCTTTCTCGACATCAACGACGCCATCCCGGAAGCGCTTGGCCTCGACTCCGACATCGATATCGTCCCAACCTTCGTCGTGATCAAGAACCACAAGGAAGTCGGCCGTATTCCCGGTTACATGGGGCCAGAGTACTTCTTCCATTCCATCAATCATCTAGTGTCCACAGCGCCCTAAAACCAGGCGGCCGTGCCCAAGACTGTGGCAGTCCACGCCACCCAATTGTCTTAACTCAGACAATTCGCTCTGATAGGTTACACCTTGAATGAAACGCGTGTGACCGGAGCCTCCCTATGCGCCGCCGAGAATTCTTGCGATCGACCGCACTCGCGCTCGCGGCGCTTGGAATGGGACGGACGGCAAGGCCCGCTCTCGCCGCACCCGCCGTGATATCGAGGACTAAAGATCTCGTCGTGACCAGCCCGTGGCCGCAAAGTGCGAGCGGGTACTCTGACTTGGCTTTCGGCTTCACGCGGCGCCTGGAACAGGCTTTTGGCGGGCGCATTAGGTGCCATATGGAAACCGGACCAGCCAGCAGTATCGATGCCCTAAACAGTGGCGGCGCGGACCTCCACATCGGCTTCGAGCACGGCAATGTTCCGCATCACGCAGCATTTGGCTACTTCGCGGGGTTGCCTGGAGAGATGGGATTGAATGCCGTGACTTTTGGCGATTGGCTGGAAGCAGGTGGCGGCCAAGAACTCTGGAATGACTGCTCGGCGCCTTTTTGCATCAAGTCGCTGATGCTTGCGCATACCGCGACGAGCGGCGGGCTGTGGTCGAAAGCCGGCTTTCCGGCGCTCTCGGGAAAAAGGATCGCGGCTCAAGGCATTGCGTGCGACGTTCTCAAAGGACTTGGCGCGGAGGTTACGTCTATCGATATGAACGCAGCCGGCACTGCCATCGCCAACGGGTCAATCGATGCGGTTGAGATGAGCCACGTCGTCGAAGCACTTGAGGCCGGCGTTGCCCAAGCCGCTAACTTCGCAATCGTGCCGGGGCTGACGCGCGGGGGCAATACGCTCGCGGTATCTTTGAAGCGCGGGTTATGGGACGCCCTCGGGGCCGAGGCACAGGCTCTTGTAATGGGCGTTGCCGCAGACACCTGCCGGCGCACGACGGCGGACCTTAGAGCCAACGATCAGGCGTTGAGGGAGGTATTCGGCACAGCGAACGGCTTTGCGTTTGTGTCGCCAGGCCCGGTACTCGCAACCGAGATCACGCGAGTTGCAGAGGCCGTAGTGGCCGACATTGCGGCGCGCGACGCCCGTTCGCGACGCATCAACAGCGCCTACATGGCCTTCAGGAATGACCAGGGCACCGCCTAGACAGCATGCGTCCGGCTTTCCCATACCGGATAAGGACGGATTTTCGGGCGCGCTTAAGTTCGATTGCAATCAACGCTTTGCCAAAGTGCATTGTGCGCCGCACGGGGAGTGGCGCTCAACCGGAGCGTTCCCGGTAACTATCTGAAAAAATGCGCAGACTTTCCTTTTCTCGGGCCCTTGGCTACTCTATTCTCGATACGTTCGATAACCGGATTGGAACTCGTGCCGCACCATGAACGCGCCCTCATTGTCAGACCTGCGTAACGCCGCCATGCGCGACCTAGCCGACGAAAAAATGGATCAGGTGCGCGAGTTGCTCCTCGGAGATGCGCTGCGCCTTATGGAAGCGCGGCTGGCGTTTCTAGAAGGCCGGTTGAACGAGGTGGAAATCGGCATTGGCCGCCAGCTCGATGCGCTCGAAGCCCGGATCGAAGGTTTAGCAGGAGCTGCGGAAGGCGACCGGCGCGCAACGTTTGAAGCACTCGCACGAAGCGTCGCCGACCTTGGCGAACAGATACGCAGGATTTCGCGCGCTTAGATTTCGCGCGCCGAGTAGCGATGAACGGTCCGGCCGGACGGTCTCACGATCCGGGACACGAACTCTGGGACACGAACTCTGGGACACGAACAAGGCAACGAACCATGTCGCAAAGCGTAACGCGCCTCAAAGAACTTCTGTTCGATAGCGAGACCCAGGCGCTGGCCGAGCTTTCGGCCAAGATCGATTCCGTCGCCCAAACCGATAGCCGGGCCCGGGACGAAATCAAGCGCAGCATCGCCGATATTTTCGAGCGCGTTGGCACGTCGGAGAGCTTTACCAACAGCGTATCGCAAACTTTAGACGAAGCGCTGCGCCGCGCCGAAGTGACAAAACATCGCGAATTATCCGGCAGTCTCGCGCCGCTCGTTGTGACGACGATTAAGACGGAACTGCGCAACAGCCAGGATGAAATGGTCGAAGCGCTTTATCCGATCACCGGCCGTCTGGTGAAGGCTTATGTTGCCAGCGCCTTGAAGGATCTGACCGATCAGATGAACCGGCGCTTGGAGCAGAATCCGGTGATGCTGCGCTTGCAGAGTCTGGCGACGGGCCGCTCGGTTGCCGAACTCGCGCTTGCCGGAACCCAGGATTTCGAACTCGAAGAGCTATTTTTAATCCGCAGGGCGACCGGCGATCTCGTTGCGCATTGGTCCGCTTCCGGAGCGAGCGGACGCGAACAGCTCATGAGCGGCGTCCTTGCGGCCGTCAACGAATTTGCCAACGAAGCCTTTGCCGCCGACCAGAATGCGATGCGCCAGATCGATATCGGCAGCGCCAATGTCTATTTGCGCGGGTCTCCGCTTTATCTCGTTGCTGCCAAGTGTACGGGCACGGCGCCGAAAGGCGTAGAGCAGGCACTCGACGATACTTTTCTCGCGGCAATCGAAAAGCAGAACGACAGCGCAGGCATCGAAGGCGCGCAAAACGATTTGCTGCGCGACATGGGAGCGGAACTCAATGCGCGCATTGCCGAACAAAAGGCAGAGATCGCGGCACCTGCGGGCAATCCTGTCAAGATGCTGGCGATCGCTATCGCCTTGCCGCTGCTGCTTTGGCTAGGCTGGAGCTGGTACACCGATTTCGCCAATAGCAGGGCCCAAGCCGCCGCCGAGCTTGCGATTTCTCAGACGTTTGAAATGCAAGGTTATATTCCGCAGCTTCATGCGGCAGACCGCGGCCGCATCTTGACGGTCTCGGGACTTGTGCCCTCGCAGGACGTCAAATCGAAGGTTCTCCATCGCATCGGAGTGGTGTTGCCGAAAACGGCCATCCGCGACGAACTAACCGTCGTGCCCGGCAGCGACATCAATATTCCCAACCCCGAGCCGAAGATTGCCGAAATCCGCCGTGCGCTCTCCGGTCTCGAAAGTGCGATGACAGTGCGCACGCTTGAACGCGCGGCCGAGCGCACGGCAAACAGACTGCGCCAAGCCGAAGCCGACCTGCGAAAAGCCGCCAAAGCCGAGCATGAGCCAGGCCTCTCGAGCGGCCTTGCAAAGTCGGCGGACGCCGTGACGGCCGTGATGAAAGACCTTGCCGCATCGCGAACCGGGTTAGCGCCCCTTCCAGCAGACGGCGAACTACCTAAATCGGTCAAAGCCCTCGGTCAGCTGGGGCGGCGTATCGGCAATGAGAGCGCGAGCGTGACAGCTACCCTTGCGAGCGAGGGAACCGGTACGGCACAAACCGAGCCTGCGATCGCGGCGGCAATCGCGGGCTCATCGAGCATCGAAGCGGCGGCAGAAGCCATGGCGGCGGAAGCCGAGCGGCTGGCGGCAATCGCTTCGACCGCCGCGATTGCCCAAACCTTGCGTCCGCGCCAAATCGCAGTACCCGCCGCCGCAGCGGAATTGACGCCCCGGGAAAGGCTCGAAATCTGGGCCCGCAATCATGCCGTGTTCTTTTCGTTCGATACCGACTACCGGGATGCCGCAGCCGCCGCAAAAACACTCGATGCACTGGTGCCGCTTCTGAAAAATGCTCAACACACAATTCGGATCGTTGGTTACACCGATGAAGCGGGCGGACAAACCCGCAATGTGCCGCTTGCGCAAGATCGCGCCGAGAAAATACGCCAGGACCTTATTTCGCGCGGCGTCAGCGCCAGCCTTTTACATGCCGTTGGCCGCGCCGACGCCCGTGATTTAAGTTCGGCCCAAGGTGCCTCGAGCCCCAACCGCCGCGTTGAATTTGAACTCGCGTTCGACGGCGAGTTCCAGCCATGACGGCCAAGAAGGTTATGCTTCTAGGTGAAATCGGAGTGGGTAAATCATCGCTCGCGCGCCGGCTCGTGTTCGATAAGTTCGAGTTCGATTACAAGCCGACCATCGGCGTCGACGTATACCGCTACGACGTTCCCGATTCTCCCGGCCGGGCGCAGATGTCCCTTGTGATCTGGGACACGGACGGAAACTTTGGAGACGCCATCTTCCGGCACATTTACATGAAGGAAGCGTCGGCCGCGCTCATTATCGGCGATTTGAGCCGGCCCTCGACGTTGGAAACAATGGTGAAGCTGGCTGAGGGCTTTGGGGAGGCATTTCCAGGCCGCCATGCAGGCTTTATCGTCAATAAGACCGATCTCGTGCCCGACGCCGATGCAGCGCCGCTGCCGGCGATACTGACGAGGCCCGGCACCTCGTTCATGAGAACGAGTGCCAAGACAGGCAGCAATGTCGGACGCGCTTTCATAGATGCCGCGGACGCCATTGCCCGGCGCGGCCAGTAAAGCCATGCAGCATTCTCTCCGGTATCGCGTCGAGAAAGCGGGCGAGGTGATCGCGGGCTTTGGGGTCTACGGGGTTGTCTGGCTGGACGAGGATCTCAAGGCCGTCAACCGGTTCGGAAAACTGGTGGATTTCGTGGAACTCGGAAGGCCGGTGACCGAGAGCTTGTTGCCGCTGATCGGGCTCGAAAATGAGATTCTAGGACTGAAAAGAAACCCTAGCCGCCTCCTCGAATTACCCGCCGTTGCCGTCGCCGCGGCGAACGGAAACTCCAAAAAAATGAACTTCACGTTTCTCTGGCTTGCCGAAGAGCAGTGTCCGGTGATGCTTGCTTATCGCAGCAACTCGCAGACCGAGCTGGAAATGGAGTTAAGCAAACAAATTCGCGCGCGGCTCATGGCCGAAGAAGTGGTGACGGCAAAATCCAAAGAGCTTGCGCGCGCTAACGCCGATCTCGAATCCTACGCAGCCATAATTTCGCACGACCTCAAAGAGCCGCTGCGCCACATGCGCTACATTGCCGACGAATTGATCGCAGAGTGTGCGACGCGCGGCGACGAGCAGTTCGGCAAAAAGCTATCGGAAATTCAACAACTGTCGCGGCGCATGTCGCACATGCTGTCCGAGCTGTTGGACTATGCGAGCCTCGGGCGCAAGTATGAAGGCCTTGCGCTAACGGATACGCGCGCACTGGTTGAAAGTATCACCCGGTCGATCAGGGAAAAAGGCTTTGAGGTGCGGATCGAAGGAAACTGGCCAACGATGGCAACACTGGCGGCGCCACTCGACCTTATCCTGCGAAATTTGATCGAAAACGCTCAGAAGCATCACGGCGGAACGACGGGCAGCATTGGCGTCAGCTGTTCGGACGAAGAGTCCGCCCTCGTCATCTCGGTTACCGACGACGGTCCGGGTATCGACCCGGCGAATCATCAGGCCGTATTCTTGCCGTTCCGGGCGATTGGCAGCAGCGGCGGCACCGGCCTTGGCCTTGCCATGGTCAAGAAGATGGCCGAGTCGGTGGGTGGTTCGATAAAGCTTTGCTCCGATCCGGCCAAAAAGCGCGGGGCAACTCTAACCCTCCATTGGCCCAAGTATATCGTGACTTAACCTTGAGGCGCGTTGTACAAGGCACACGTAGTTAGGCACACGCTGTTGGGCACATGCCATTTTTGACTCGTGTCATCCAACTGCCATCCTTATAGGGTGTGCCGGATAGGTAAGACTTAGGATTGCGACGACTTTCAATGGCCACTTCGTCAACAGGATCGGGCGGCGACTTTCTCGCCAAGAAAAGCGAGTTGATGCGCGCCCGCGAAGGTATTCCCGATCTAAAAGACGTGCTCGTCGTCGAAGACGAGAGCATGGACGCCGACCGTATGTTTGCAACGTTGCGCGTCATGTTTGGCTATGAACTCGAGATTCGCCGCGCCAATACACTGGCCTCGGCGGTTGATTTTGTTATGGCCCGAAAGCCTGAAATGGTGTTTCTCGATGACATCCTGAAGCCGAGCGATGATGCCTCGCAGACCATTCCATTTCTGCGCCGCGCTGGATTTGAAGGCCCCATTGTTGTGATCAGTGGTCAGATCACGCGCACGAGGCGCACGACACTCATGGCCGCAGGCGCAACCGAAGTTATTCATAAAGACGATGTTGACAGCGTACGGTTGACGGAGGCCCTGCAGCGCATTTTCACCAAAGCCTGACGAACGTTTTAGCTCGCGTTTCAGTGATATCTGGCATCGGCGCTAACCATGAATGCCAATCATTGAACAGGCCTCGGAATTTTGGGTCTAAATTCCGCCGCTGGCACTTCGAGTTTTCCCGTGGTTATCCGTCGCGGGCATGCAAGTTGCCTTCTTTCGGCTTCTGCCGCGTGGTGCTAAAGGCTCGGGAAAATAAGCCGAACTTGTTGGGAGACGGGTTATGTTAGGTCATGCAAAGTTGGCGTTGGCGGTTGTTGCTCTGAGTGCGCTGTCACTCAGCGCGCACGCAGAAGAGTATCAGTTGCCGCCCGAGGTCACGCCACAGTTGAAGGCCGCGTGCGAGACGGACGTGCGCCGTCTGTGCATCGGCACAAATCCATCGATCTCCAAGGTCAAGATTTGCGTTGCGTCAAAGTTCTTGCAGCTTGGCCGCCGCTGCCAAGTGCAACTCGCACTCGCGGGCTTTAAGCCCTGAGCGTAATACCTAAAAGAAACGTGCTTTGTATCCTCACGCCGCCCGCAAATCCGCAGGCGGCGTTTTCCTTTCATCCTGGAGTATGAACCAGGGGCGAGAGGTCATTCACGATCCTGCCCGCGGGCAGATGCGGATATTCATCCGGGTTTCCGGCACGATTAACCCAAATGGTTTGAAATCCGAATGACGCGGCACCGGCAATGTCCCAGCGGTTCGAGGATAGGAAGGTAATCTCCTCTGGCTTAACCTTGAACACTTCCGTCACCAGCGCATAAACTTTCGGGGCAGGCTTAAAGGTGCCCGCGACCCGCACCGAAATCAGCGCATCAAAAACGCCTATCAAATTTGCGTTCTCGACAAGATCGTCGAGCATGTCCGTGTCGCCGTTAGAGAGGATTGCAAGCTTGGCGCCACGCGCTTTGAGAACCCGCAGAATAGTCTCGACTTCAGGAAATGCGGCGAGGCGTTGATAACTCTCGAGCAGGCGCGGGGCGATCGCCTCGTCAAGTCCCGTGACGCACAGGGCGTAGTGGAGGCTTAACCGAGTGATCTCGCGGAACGGAATGTGCTCGCCGAGCCCGGCATAAATCCAGGTATACTCAAGCTGCTTATTGCGCCAGATCTCCAAGAGGCGCGGCCAAACTGGTCCGAGAAAACCAGCATGTTCTCGCACGACAGAGTGCACGTCAAAGAGTGTGCCGAAGGCATCGAAGACGAAGTGTTGTGCTGCCGCCTGCTTCGTCATCGATGAAGCCCTCGCGGGTTACTCAGCCGCGGCTTTCTTTTCCGATTTCGCAGTTTCCGCGAGATAGCTCATGGCAGCAGCAACGCCACCCTTCTTGTGCGGCACACCGGCAAGTTCCAGGCCCATTTCAACGCCCGAGAGTGCGCCCATAATAGTGAGTTCGTTGGTGTCGCCCAAGTGGCCGATGCGGAAGACCTTGCCCGCAATCTTGTTGAGGCCGGTGCCGAGCGACATATTGAAAGTATCGAGTACGAGCTTGCGGAAGGCATCGGCATTATGCCCTTCTGGCATAACGACTGCCGTGACGGCTGGCGAATAATACTTCGGATCGCGGCACTGGATGTCGAGACCCCAGCCCTTGACGGCGCGGCGCGTGGCTTCGGCCAAACGCTCATGACGTGTGAAAACGTTTTCCAGGCCTTCCTCGTTGATCATATCGATGGCCTCTGCGAGGCCGCAGAGCAGGCCCGTCGCCGGCGTGTAGGGGAAGAAGCCGTTGGCGTTGTTCGCCAGCATGTCGTCCCACGAGAAGTAGCAGCGCGCGAGCTTGGCTGTTTTGGACGCGGCCAACGCCTTGTCGCTCACCGCCGTGAACGACAGTCCGGGCGGCAGCATCATGCCCTTCTGAGAGCCGGAGATCGTGACGTCTATGCCCCACTCGTCGTGGCGCAGATCGGTGCACGCGAGCGAGGAGATCGTGTCGACCATGAGAAGTGCCGGATGCTTAGTGGCATCGAGCGCCTTGCGCACTTCATCGATGCGCGAACGGCAACCGGTCGAGGTTTCGTTATGCACGACGCACACGGCCTTGATCTCGTGCGCTTTGTCTTTCTTCAAGCGCTCTTCGATGAGGTTCGCGTCCGCCGCGATGCGCCAATCGGTCGGAATGACATCTGCGAGCAGGCCGAGCTTCTCGGCCATGACAGCCCACAGCACCGCAAATTGTCCGGTCTCGCACATCAGCACTTTGTCGCCGGGCGACAGCGTATTGGTCAGCGCGGCTTCCCAGGCGCCGGTTCCGGACGCGGGAAAAATGAAAACATGATTGGCCGTCTTGAAAAGGGGCTTGACGCCAGAAAGCACGCGCTTGCCAAGCTTTTGAAATTCGAGGCCGCGATGATCCAGGATTTGGCGCGACATGGCCGCGAGAATACGCTCAGGTATAGGTGTCGGGCCTGGGATCTGGAGGAAATGGCGGCCGGCTCTGCGGGGCTCTTTCGACATAGGCGTCCTCTGGTCATTATTCATCTAGGACAGAGCCAGCAACACCGTGGCATCGAACACGGCCGTAGCGCGTGTCAGGACCCGAGCTTTGTGAAACTATCCCGTAAAGTGTCGTGTTCTTAGGGACGAAATCCAAGCGGCGTCAAGATGCGCGGCCCCGATTACATGGCGTTTACACGGCGACTTTCGCTTGAAACGGGTTACAAGCTGACGCATCACAGCAAAAACGCCATTTCGTCGCGGCGCAACGGCCACTCGGGGGAGTTTTGGGCATGAACAATCTTAACGTGCCCGCGCTGACGGCCAGTGACGCGCTGCGCGAAATGACCAGCGGCCGGATAACCTCCGAAGCCCTGGTTTCTGCTTGCCTCGCGCGCATCTTCGAGCGGGACGCCGCAGTCGAGGCTTGGGCCCATATCGAGCCAGAGAAGGTGCTCCAAGAGGCGCGCGAAGCGGACGCCGCGCGTGCCCGTGGCGGGCACCAGCGCCCGCTTGCCGGCATCCCTGTCGGGGTCAAAGACATCATCGATACCGCAGAATACCCTACCGAATACGGATCGTCCGTTTTCAAGGGGCACTACCCCCAAGCCGACGCGACAATCGTTGGAGAGTTGAAGCGGGCCGGCGCCATTATCCTCGGCAAGACCGTGACGACGGAACTCGCATTCTTTGGACCCGGCAAGACGCGCAACCCACGCGACCCCGAGCATACGCCCGGCGGCTCGTCGTCAGGGTCCGCAGCCGCGGTTGTCGATTTTCAGGTGCCTCTCGCGCTTGGAACGCAAACGGCAGGCTCGATCATACGGCCTGCATCGTTCTGCGGCACGATCGGGTTCAAGCCGACATTTGGATATATTTCACGCACCGGCATCCTGCCGCAATCGCCGCCGCTCGATACGGTTGGCGGGTACGCGCGCTCGATTGAAGATATCGCGCTCCTCGTCGACGTCATAGGCGCCTACGACCCGCGCGACCGCGATATGCCGTCCGGGCCCAAAGCATCGCTTACAGCCGCACTTTCTGTGAAGCTCAATCGCCCGCCGCGCTTTGCATTTGTCAAATCGCCGGCGTGGCCTCATGCCGATACCGAAACACAATCTGCGTTCGAGAGTTACGCCAACAGTTTTGGCGCGCGCGCCGAAGTCGTCGAGGCGGATCTGCCGGCAGAATTCGATGTCTCGCTGCGCATGCAGCAAATTGTGCAATTCTCGGATATTGCCAAGAATTATGGCCCTATCGCCGGCAAGAACCCGGACAAGGTTTCGCAAAAGCTCAAAGACACGATTGCCGAAGGGCAAACGTTCAAGCCGGCCGACATCGCGGCCGCGCGCGCCGAACGCGATCCGCTCTACGAGGCCTTGCGGCCCGTTCTCGTCAACTACGACGCGATTCTGACGCCTGCGGCTCCTGGGCCCGCGCTTAAAGGGCTTGGCTCAACCGGCAGTCCCATGTTCAACGCGCTGTGGACCTATCTTGGGATGCCTTGCATCTCGCTGCCGTTGCTCGAAGTCCGCGGCCTGCCGCTCGGCGTTCAGCTGGTTGCGGCCCGCGGCGAAGACGGGGCGCTGCTGCGTGTCGCGAGCTGGCTCATGGAAAACGGCCAGACCCCTTCCAAACCGCGTATTGCGTAAAGTTCTTTAATCTTTTGCTGATTGAATCTGCGCCATCATCGGCGCGCCTCTCGTTTTCATTTGCACGCCTTGTTGCACGCCACGGCCCTTTACAGGCCGACGTTTAACGAGAGAGCCGCAGTCCGCCATGTCATCCCTTATTCGCGCGAGACTTATTGCTGTTGTTGCCGCTGCAATGAGCGTTGTGGCCATATCCGCGCCAGCACACGCGCTCGATCTTGATCTATTGCCGGCCGCCGACCCTGGGCCGACAAGTTGGGCGGGCTGGATCATCAACCCCGATATCGGCTTTGAAGCCATGAGTTTCTCCGCAACAGGCGGCGCTCTGCTGAAGGACGCCGACGGCTATTACGCGGGCGGCTACCTCGGCCGTGACTTCGAATGGGGCCCACTCGTCGTCGGCGCTTCCGCCAACATCGCTTATAGCTGGATGGATGGAACGGGCGCTGGAACCGATCCCTTTGATCTCGAAACGCGCCTCAACTACTTCGGTCTGGTTCGCGGCCGCGCAGGCATAGGTCTCGGCCGTTTCCTCGTCTATGGCACGGCCGGTTTGGCCTACGGCGATCTCGAAATCAAGAGCGGGACGAGCGGCGAAACTTCGTCGCAAACGCTCACCGGTATTGCTGCGGGCGGTGGCGTGGAGATTGCCTGGAACCACTCGATGTCGCTCAAGGCCGAGTATCTCATGATCGATTTTGACGAAGCGACGTTCTCATCGCTGCCGTTGGGGCGCGACGCCGTGAACGCTGAAATGGAGCTTTGGAAGGTCGGGTTCGTGCGCCGCTTCTAGGCGCGATCAAGTGCGATAATGCGCGTATTGGCCCTTTGGCTTGAAACGTTCGAGATACGCCGGAACGATAGCCGCTACAGCTGCCGGCTGCTCGACACCAAGGCCCGCAAGCGTGCGCCCTTCCGATGTGGCCGCTGCCGAGACGACGTTGTCGGATTGCAGCAACCTAACCTGATCATACGTTATGGGACGCAACACATTGGGCAACGGCGACATCAACAACGCCTGCAATTTTGCAAACCAGAACGGCATCGGAAAATAGGGTCGCCGGCGGCCTGAATAGTCTTGCGTCATATCGAGAAGCTGGCGGAACGATAAGACCTCAGGCCCGCCGAGTTCATAGACGCCGCCCGGTGTGCCTTGACCCTCGACGCAGTTGGCGATTGCGGCTGCAACATCCCCGACATAGACCGGCTGAAAGCGCGTCAAGCCGAGACCGATAGATGGCAAAAACGGGCTGATACGCGCAAGCGCGGCAAAGCGATTGAAGAACGCGTCCTCGGGTCCGAATATGATCGAAGGCCGGAGGATAATGGCAGTTGGGAATTCTTCGAGAACGGCGGCTTCGCCTGTTGCTTTTGTTCGGGCATAGCGCGCGGCAGCCGCGGAATCCGCGCCAATCGCCGAGATGTGGACGAAGCGCTTGACGCCGGCTTCGCGCGCCGCCCGCGCAACGGCCCGGGCTCCTTCAGTGTGTACCGCATCGAACGACTGACGCCCGCAAGGTGCCAGAATTCCCACGGCATTTACAACGGCCGTGGCGCCTTCGACCGCGCGAACAACGGAAACCGGGTAGCGCATATTAGCTTGAACCGCGTGGATTTGACCGACGCCACCCATGGGTTGCAGATGGCCCGCGAGGTCGGGGCGCCGCACGGCCGCGCGTACCCTCCAGCCGCGTTTGGCCAACGCCGAGACCGTATGCCGGCCAACAAATCCGGAACCGCCAAAAATCGTCACCAACCCGCTGCTTTGCGTCATAGCCGCCCCGTTCTCGAACCCGCCTAAAAAAACGCTGCGGTCCGATTGAGCTTTAACCTCGCATGGCGCCTCTGTGAAGGGTGGCGGATGGGCGCCTCGGCTACGAATCCGCTGCAATGGACTACAATTGACTTATGAGCGCGATGCCCTTACCTGATGGCGCTCTGAAATGCCCGGATGGCGGAATTGGTAGACGCACTAGTTTCAGGTACTAGCGCTCACAAGGCGTGGAGGTTCGAGTCCTCTTTCGGGCACCATTTTCCAGCGGACAGCCGCGTCGTCCCGCTCCCTGCCGAATGACGGATGCCATGGCCGCCTCGACAATCAATCCGAAAATCAAATTGCATAAGGGTGACCTTCCCGCAGGGCTGAAGTTTCCGCGCGGCGCCGCAATCGATACTGAAACGCTCGGGCTCAATCCGCATCGCGACAGGCTTTGCCTCATCCAGTTGTCGGCCGGCGATGGCGTCGCTCATCTCGTACAATTCGACGGCGAAAATTACGCGGCTCCGCGCTTGAAATCGCTGCTCAAAGATCCCAAAATTTTAAAGATTTTCCACTTCGCGCGCTTCGACGTTGCGGTGCTGGAGAAGTATCTCGGCGTTGAAACGGCACCTGTCTATTGCACCAAGATCGCGTCCAAACTGGTGCGCACTTATACTGATCGTCACGGTCTTAAAGATCTCTGTTTAGAGCTTCTCGGCGTCGAACTTTCTAAACAACAGCAGAGCTCCGATTGGGGCGCAAAAGACCTGAGCGAGAACCAACTCGCTTATGCCGCTTCCGACGTGCTCCACTTGCACAAATTAAAGGCAAAGCTCGACGAAATGCTGGAACGCGAGGACAGGGTGGCCTTTGCAGACGCGGCTTTTGCCTTTTTGCCCACCCGCGCCCGCCTCGACCTCGCAGGCTTCGCAGAGACCGACATCTTCTCCCACTAAGCGCCGAGCATGCTGTTTTACCTGGTTGATCGGGCGTAGGGGACGCCGGGTTGAGGTTCTTATTGTGTTCGGTCCCAATCTCTCCCAATTTCAACTAGAGTATAGCCGATGAAACTTTGGGGACGGACCTACCGGGCGGGCCATAAATGGCGAGCGTGAGCGAGAGTGCTGCCGTGTCCGGCCGGACGCGAAGAAGCGAATTTGGCATAGAACTGGCCGGTGACCGGGCGGCAAGCCGTGCTCGGGCCGCGCGTCACTCGTCCATTGTGCGCGCATTACGGGCCGCACTTCCGCTTTCCGCTCTTGGCGTCGCCGGCCTCTACACCTTGATGATCCTGAAATCGACGGGTTGGGGCGTTGGCTTACCGAGCCTCGATATTCCAACCATCATTGCTGAAAACCTGGCGATGGAAAACCCGCACTACGAAGGATTCAATAAAGATGGCGGGCGCTATTGGGTCACTGCCAAAAAGGCCATGCAGGACGTCAAGAATTTGTCGGTCATCAATCTCGACGCGATTACCGGCGAACTGAGCGACGCGGAAAAGAAGAAAACCAAGCTCACGGCGATTCGGGGCACGTTCAACAACAAGGCCAACATCCTGGAACTCTTCGACTCGATCGATATTGCGGGCGATAACGGCTTGAAGGCGCATTTGACGCGAGCCACGATACGCACAAAAGAAAACGTTATCACTTCGGATCAGCCCGTCGTCGTCATGATGGAAGCAGGCAACGTCAAGGCCAACCAGTTGACCGTGCGGCAAAAGACCAAGGAATACATTTTTACCGACAAAGTACGCACGACCCTATCGGCGCAGGACGCAACAGGTGCCCCCCCGCCGGTAGATGGAGCCCAACAAAAACCGGCGCTGCCGTTCGGCAATTCCAAAGAGGCGATCAATATCGTTTCCCAGCGGCTCGACGTAAATGACGCGGAAAAGTCAGCCGTGTTCACCGGCTCCGTCAAAGCAACGCAAGGCGTTGCCTGGCTGACCTCGCCGGAACTTGCGGTCACTTATGAAGGGAGTGCCGCGTCAGGCACAGAGGCGAAGCCCGAGGCAGGGCCCGGGCAACCCGGCAAAGTGAAAAGAGTTGTCGCCAAAAACCCTGTGGTACTGAGCCAAGGCGAAGGCCAGCAAGCCGCCAGCCAGAGCGCCGATTTCGATGCGCTTCAGCAAAAGGCCGTGCTTGAAGGCGACGTTGTATTGACGGAAGCGCCCGACAAGCGCGCAACCGGAGACCGCGCCGAGATAGATCAAGCAGGGGGAACAGTGCTCCTGACCGGCACGTCCGTTGTGCTGACGCAGGGGAGCAACGAACTGAGGGGCCGCCGGCTGTTCTTCAATCAGACCAACGGCAAGATGCAGCTGACCGGCAACGGCGAGGGCGGCAATAGCCGGATCAAGGCCAGGTTTAGCGAAACTGGAGGGAAGACCGCACCAGCCGCCAAGGAGCCTGTTGCTGCCAAGGGCATGTCGCTCGGCGGCAATTTCAAGACCGATCCCAATGCGCCGGTCGACGTCGATGCCGACCGCTTGGACGTTGACGACCCGGCCAAGGAAGCTGTGTTCACGGGCAGCGTGCGCGCAAAACAGGGCGACTTCGTGCTCCAATCGGCGGAACTCAAGGCAACTTACACGGGCTCCAGCGCGATCGGCGTATCCGGCAAGACCCAAGCCGGCCAAGGCAGTGCGAAGCTGACAAGGCTGAAGGCCAACAAGAATGTCGTCGTAACGTCGGCCGACGGGCAAAAAGCAACAGGCGACTGGGCCGACTTCGACACCAAGGCCAACACGGTCACGCTGGGCGGTAACGTCATTATGACTCAAGGCAAGAACGTGGTGCGCGGGACAAAACTCGTGATCGATATGACCACCGGAGAAAGCATCATTCCTTCAGAAGGGACCACCAGCGCGACGGCACCCATGCACTCCGGCGAAGACGGCGACAGCACCGGTACAATCGTGAAATCCGGGCGTCCCAGCGCAACGTTCTATCCGAGCGACATAAAGGAAAAATCCGGCAAGGCCGTGGAAAAAGCTGGTGCCGGATGGCAAGCGCGCGAGACACCTTCCCCAAAGCCCTGAGAACGCGATAGAAGGCTGTCATGACAGCCACTCAGCAAAACCCAAAAGCCAAGCGAGTTTCAGTTGTTCAAAGCATTACCATTCGGCTCAAAACTCGCCCGGACGAACGGACGGGCAGCGGCAGATTCTGCTAAATCCGCCCGCGGCCGCGCTGCCGCAGCGCAAGATTCGCAAGACCCGCATGCGGTAGGAGCCGACGGCTGGCTTACTGCTTTCGAGATCAAGAAATCATACCGCAAGCGCATGGTGGTTAAGGGCGTGAGCCTCGCTGTAGGGCGCGGCGAGTCCGTCGGCCTTCTTGGCCCCAACGGCGCGGGCAAAACCACGGTCTTTTACATGATCACCGGGTTGGTTGCGGCGGACGAAGGCCGGATCACGATCGACGGGTCAAACGTAACGAGCCTCCCCATGTACCAGCGGGCCCGCATGGGGATCGGCTATCTGCCGCAAGAGGCCTCCATTTTTCGCGGGCTGACGGTCGAGCAAAATATCATGGCCGTGCTCGAACTTGTCGAACCCGACAAGAAACGCCGGAAAGAACAGCTTGATAACCTTCTGGAGGAATTTTCCATTACGCGGCTCAGAAAATCGCCATCCATGGCACTTTCAGGCGGCGAACGGAGGCGCTGTGAAATTGCCCGGGCGCTGGCCTCAAGGCCGTCTTTTATGTTGCTGGACGAACCTTTCGCCGGTATCGACCCGATTGCCGTCGGCGACATTCAGCAACTCGTGCGCCACTTGACGGAACGAGGCATCGGCGTTTTGGTTACGGACCACAACGTGCGCGAAACATTGAGCCTGATAGACCGGGCCTACATCATCTACGATGGTCAGGTTCTGACACAAGGTAAGCCTTCGGAAATCATAGCGAATGAAGACGTGCGGCGGGTCTACCTCGGCGATATGTTCGTTAACACGCGTTGAGTATATCTGTCCGCTGCGTTCTAGTTGCGGATCGACGGGTTAACGGCATGGCACTTTCTGCCAAATTGGAGTTAAGACAAGGCCAGCAGCTGGTGATGACACCGCAGTTGCAGCAGGCCATCCGTTTGCTTCAATTTTCCAACCTCGAACTCGCCGAATTCGTCGATTCGGAACTCGAGCGCAATCCGCTGCTTGAACGCGAAGAAGCCACTCCAGCCAAGTCCCCCGAAGACACCCCTATCGACGCGCTGGTCGAAATTTCCGGAGCAAGCGAAGATGAGTGGCTCGATCTTCGCGAACCCGTGCAAGACCATGCCGGCGGACTAGACGCCGACTTTGGCAACGTTTTCCAAGATTCAAGTCCAAGCGAAGCATCTTCATCCGCGCCCGAAGCTGGATTGAGCTGGAGCAACGTCAGCCAGCGGATGCACAATCGCGACGATGACGATTCAAACCTTGAATCCTACGTCGCCAACGAAGTCTCATTGCGCGATCATCTTGCCGCCCAGTTGCCGCTGACGATCCAAGACCCAGGCGAACGCCTGATCGGGCAGTACCTCATCGATCTCGTGGACGAAGCAGGCTACATTTCGTCGGACCTAGACGGCTTGGCCGCCAAGCTTGGCGCACCGCTTGAGATGGTTGAGGGCGTATTGAACAAAATGCAGGCGTTTGATCCGCCAGGCGTGTTTGCACGCACGCTTGCAGAATGCCTCGCCCTGCAGCTCAAAGATCAAAACCGTTACGACCCGCTCATGGCAGCCCTGCTTGCCAACCTAAATCTTCTCGCTAACCGCAATATTGCGGGGCTGAAAAAGGCCGTCGGCGCCGATATGGACGAACTCGCCGACATGATCCAAGAGATCAAGCGGCTCAACCCGAAGCCCGGATTGAAATTCGGCTCGGTTCAAATGCAGCCCGTTGTGCCCGACGTCATCGTGCGCGCGGCGTCCGACGGTGGCTGGCACATCGAACTCAATGGCGACACGCTTCCGCGCGTGCTCGTCAACCGCAATTACTACACGCGCGTTACTCAGACAGCCTCGACCGAAAAAGACAAAGGCTACATCCTCGAGTGCCTGCAAACGGCCAACTGGCTCGTCAAAAGTTTGGATCAGCGCGCGCGCACTATTCTCAAAGTCGCCGAACAGATCGTGCGCCAGCAGGATGGCTTCTTCGTTTATGGCGTGCAGCACCTGCGTCCGCTCAATCTCAAGACCGTGGCCGACGCGATCTCGATGCACGAATCGACCGTGTCGCGCGTGACGTCGAACAAATACATTGCGACACCGCGCGGCATTTTCGAACTGAAGTATTTTTTCACGAGCGCCATCGCCTCGTCGGAAGATGGCGAAGCGCACTCGTCAGAGGCCGTGCGCCACCGCATCAAACTCATGATCGATGGAGAGAGCGCCGACGGCATTCTCTCGGACGATAAGCTGGTCGAAAAGCTCAAAGACGACGGCATCGATATTGCGCGGCGCACCGTCGCCAAGTACCGGGAAGCCTTGCGAATCCCATCCTCGGTTCAGCGCCGCCGCGACAAACGCCTCACAGATAGGATCGGCGGAACGATATAAGTTTGCCCGGACTTTCGCCTAATGTTAGAAAATCGTTGCTTGGTCACAGATCTTTAGCATCCGTGATTTGACATCGGGGCGCGCAATACTTAACTCTTTATGACAGGTTGTCGCGAGCGACACTCAAAATGAGTCGAGGGAGAGATGGCTGCAGCTATAACTCCACCATGAAATTAGAGTGTGCTAGGCCTTAACGGCCCATAAGTTTGTTCATGGGCTTGTGGGATTTTTTGCTCCGCTTTTGCGGAGCGCGACGACAGGCGATGCGATGACAATTCAAATTACCGGCAAGAATGTCGATGTAGGCGATGCATATCAGTCTTACGTCGCAGAAAAAATTCGTTCCGTGCTCAGTAAGTACGTTAGCCGCGATCTCAAGGGCCATGTCCGGCTTGAGAAAGAGCGCGGCCTATTCAAAACCAATTGTTCCGTGCGGTTGACCAGCGGCTTGCTACTTGAGGCCCACGGCGAGGGCGGCGACGCTTACTCCAGCGCGGATGCAGCCGTCGAACGGCTTGAAACGCGCGTGAGGCGCTACAAGCGCCGACTGAAAAGTCACGATTCCGTGCGCACCGCCAACGGCCGCGCGGGCGACACGGACGCACGCGATTACGTTGTCAGTGTCGCTGAAGACGAACCCGAAGATGTGGTAGAAAGAAACCCGCTTATCATTGCGGAAACGGAACGAAACGTTCAGCAATTGTCGGTCAGTGAAGCCGTCATGCACCTCGACCTTACTGAGGCCGCATTCATGATCTTCAGGAACGCGGCGAACGGCAGTATCAACGTGGTCTACAGGCGGCCCGACGGAAACATCGGGTGGATCGATACGGAACCGGGACAGCGCCCTGCCAACGAGGCTGCGGCGAACGGCAGAAGTTGACGGAATGGGCGTTTAGGGAAATTCGACCTGCAGGGCAGAGCGAGAACGCGTGAAGCAGTTTCCTGCGCCTGCAGATATAGAATCATTTTTTCAAATTTCCACTGAAGGTGAATGATATGTCGATGGACCTCGGGGATCTGCTGGCGGCAAGCGGTGTCGTGTCAGCCTTGAAATCACAGGACAAGAAGCAGCTATTGCAGGACCTCTCGGACAAAGCCGCCGAAACGACCGGCCTCGATGCGCGTGAAATTTTCGCGGCACTGCTTCAGCGCGAGCGGCTTGGCTCCACAGGGCTCGGCAGCGGCATTGCCATTCCGCATGTTAAGCTTGCCGGGCTTAAGGGCATCACCTGCCTATTCGCCAAACTGCCCAAACCAATCGAGTTTGAAAGCCACGACGGCCAGCCGGTCGACCTCGTTTTTTTCCTTCTAGCACCAGAAGATGCGGGCGGCGATCACTTAAAGGCGCTGGCGCGCATTTCGCGCCTTGTACGCGACCCTGCAACACTTGAGCGGCTGCGCTCGGCAAAAGACGACAAGACTTTGAAGCGTGTTCTGACCGAGCCGGCTACCTCGCACGCGGCCTAAGCGCCGAACACGGCGAGCGCTCCAAGACCAATGCCGCCCACAATCAGGCGCCACCAGCCGAAGAACGACAACCCGCGCGCGGAAATGAAATCCAGCACATAGCGCACGACAACGGCACCCGCGAAGAACGCCGCGGCAAATCCGAGCGCAATTTGCGTCATGTCGCCGGCTGAGAGGTTCGACCAGTTTTTATAGAGGTCGTAAGCGAATGCGCCGGCCATCGTCGGCATGGCTAGAAAGAACGAGAATTCAGCGGCCGTGCGTTTGTCGAGCCCGCAGAACAATGCGCCGACAATCGTCGAACCAGACCTTGAAACGCCCGGTATCAGCGCCAAACATTGGCAAAAGCCGATCTTGAGCGCCGTTCCCGGCGTCACTTCCATCACGTCGGTATAGCGCGGCTCAAACTTCATGCGATCGACAACAAGCAATATGATCCCGCCCGCCACAAGTGACGTGCAGATCAAGAGCGGGCTCTCGAAGAGTATCGTCTTGATAATGGAGTGCCCTGCCGCACCGATAAATGCGGCTGGAAGAAAAGCAACAAGCACACTGAGGACAAACGTCTGCGAGCGCCGGTCGTTCGGCAGCGAGATCATCAAGTGCCACAGTTTCCCGGCATAGACGGTCAGCAGCGCCACAATAGCGCCAAGCTGGATTAAAACCTCAAACGTGCGGCCCGGCGACGTAAACCCCATCACGCGCTCTGCGAGCAGCAGGTGCCCCGTCGATGAGACGGGGATATACTCGGTCAAGCCCTCGATGAGGCCAAGAAGAATGACTTGCCATGTCGGCATCGAATTTCTCCGTCAAGCCGGTTGTCCGGCCAATCGCACCAGGTTCTGCCGGCTGCCACCTAGCAGGATTCACGTGTCCGGCCTAAACCTTTTGATCGCTTCCCCCGGAGGGCACACCAAGCGCCCGCGAATCGTTGCATACGAGGGACAACATGAGGTCTTTCAATCCGGGTTTTCAGGACCGTCGCAGTGACCACGTATAAGCTCACGCAATACCGGCTTTGCCCGCGCTCGCGCTCCATCCGGCTGGCGCTTGGGGAGGCCGGCATCGAGACCGAACTCGTGGAAGAATTCCCCTGGGAAGGACGCAAGGGTTTTCTGGCGAAGAATCCGGCGGGCGAATTGCCGATCCTCGAACTCAGCACCAAGCTCACGTTATGCGGCGTCTATTCGATTTCCGAATACATCGCGCAAGAAACGAACGCGCCACCGCTTGGCGGACGCGCGCCGCCGCTATTTCCAGGCAACCGCGAAGAGCGCGCCGAAGTGCGCCGCCTTGTCGATTGGTTCCACGGAAAATTCGACAGGGAGGTTTCGCGCGAAATCCTGTTTGAAAAAGTTTACCAACGCATGAAACCGAGCGGACAAGAGTCGCCCGATACCGAAATATTACGCGCGATCCGCGCCAATCTCAGGTATCACCTCTCTTACATAAGTTACTTGAGCGAACAGCGCCGCTGGCTCGCGGGCGACGAATTGAGTTTCGCCGACTTGGCGGCGGCGGCGCACGTTTCAACGCTCGACTATTTGGGTGAAATGCCGTGGGACGAGTATCCGGGTGCAAAGACATGGTACGCGCGCGTGAAATCCCGCCCCTCGTTCCGCCCCCTATTGGCGGACCGGGTGCCCGGCACGGCGCCGCCGCTCGCCTATACCGATCTCGATTTTTAGCAGGCGCCGGTGGATTGCCCCAGCGGAGCGATGATGCGGCGTGATGGATCGCTCGAACACACATCTCAAGTCGTTTTTGAAGTCCGCGGCCGCCGGACACGGCCTCGATTGTATTGCCTTCACCACGCCAACAGCTATGCCCGAGGCCGCTATCCGGCTTCAATCGTTCCTCGCTAAAGGCCGCCACGGGGACATGCAATGGCTCGCGGACAAGGCAGACAAGCGCGCAGACCCAATCGCTTTATGGCCGGACGTGCGCTCGGTGATCATGATCGGGCAAAGCTACGCGCCAAAAGACGATCCGCTCTCTGCCCTCAGCGACGGCACGCGCGCCGCGATCTCAGTTTACGCCAAGGGGCGCGATTACCACGACGTCATAAAGAAGAAGATTCGTAGCCTGGCCGGTGAGTTTGCGGCCAAAAGCGGTGCGGACGTCAAAATATTTGTCGATACCGCGCCGCTCATGGAAAAGCCGCTGGCGGCGGCGGCGGGCCT
The DNA here is from genome assembly GCA_031373745.1 of Hyphomicrobium sp. Lineage (GTDB taxonomy): Bacteria > Pseudomonadota > Alphaproteobacteria > Rhizobiales > Hyphomicrobiaceae > Hyphomicrobium_B. The sequence continues at coordinate 24,158 of JANMNH010000089.1, forward strand.
TGGATGGCAGGGCAAACACACAAATCTCGTCTCGCGCGAACACGGCTCCTGGCTCTTCCTCGGCGCGATCCTGACAACCGCCGAAATCGAGCCCGATACTCCGGAAACCGATCACTGCGGATCATGCCGCAAATGTCTCGATATCTGCCCGACAGCCGCTTTCCCAGCGCCCTATCAACTCGACGCGCGCCGGTGCCTCGCCTATCTCACGATCGAACACAAAGGGCATATCGCGGATGAATTCCGCAAGCCGCTCGGAAATCGCGTCTTCGGTTGCGACGATTGTCTCTCTGTGTGCCCGTGGAACAAGTTTGCCGAAGCCTCGCGCGAAGCGAAATTCGCGGCAACGCCCGAGACCGATAATCCGCCGCTGGCAAGTCTCTTAGTCATGAGCGACGCCGAATTCCGCGTTCGCTTTGCCGGCACGCCTGTCAAGCGCACGGGCCGTGACCGCGTGGTGCGCAACGCGCTCATTGCTGCAGGAAATTCAGGCGACACGAGCTTAGTGTCGCTCGTGCAGCGCCTGCTTGAGGAGCCGTCTCCACTGGTGCGCGCCATGGCGATCTGGGCCCTGCACGAACTCGTCGACGCCAACATGTTTCAAGCTCTGCGCCGGCAGCATGCTTCTCTTGAAGCCGATCCCGATGTCGCCCGCGAATGGCACCCAATCGAACAGGGGCCAACGGCGTGAACCATCTTTTTTGCTTCGGTCTCGGATACAGTTCAGGCGTGACCGCCGAGCGGCTCGCCAAGCAAGGCTGGCGTATAACTGGAACATCGACCAGCCCAGCAGGTGGCGCCCGCATTGCTGCGCAAGGACACACCGGCCTGGTTTTTGACGGAAAGTCGGCGAGTGCTGACGTCGCAAACGGGCTTCAAAAAGCCACGCACGTTTTGCTTTCCATTCCGCCCGGCGCGGATGGCGACCCAGCCTTCCTCTGGCACGGACGCGATATCGCGGAAAGCAAATCCATCGTTTGGATCGGATACTTCTCGACCGTCGGCGTTTACGGCGACGCACAAGGCGGCTGGGTTGACGAGGAGAGCGACGCGCGGCCTTCGTCGAAGCGCGGCGAGCGCCGCCTAGCTGCCGAACAACACTGGCTGAAGCTAGCCCGGGACTCCGGGAAAAATGCCGCTGTTTTTCGCTTGCCCGGTATTTACGGGCCCGGGCGCTCAGCCCTTGATGACGTGCTGAACGGCACAGCACGCGCCATCATGAAGCCACGTCAAGTGTTCAACCGCATCCACGTTGACGACATCGCCAGCGCCGTGATTGCATCGCTCGAGCGGCCGCATGCCGGCCGGGTTTACAATGTCACGGACGACGAACCGGGTCCGCCTCAGGACGTTGTCAATTTTGCGGCTGAAATCTTGGGCCGGCCGCCGCCGCCGGCCTTAGACTTCGCAACAGCCGAACTGTCACCCATGGCGCGCAGCTTCTATTCCGAGAGCAAGCGTGTCTCCAACGCGCGCATGAAAGCCGAACTGGGTATCCGCTTGAAATATCCAAATTATCGCGATGGCTTGAAAGCGATTCTAATAGTCGGGGAGCCAAAAATTCCTAGGTGACGGCCAACCTTGAACGTCTTTCGGCCAGAATGTCTGGCGAGAACAGCAAGGGGCAGTATTTTACGAGGGCAGTATGCGGCCGCTTGTTCTATTTGCAATTTATAGCGTTACGTTCGCGAGCGTCACGATTATCCGGGCGACTGCCGACGCAAATAACCCAGCGCATGAGCTGGCGCAGAAGTTTGCCGCCGAGGGCGAGCCAAAGGCCGAGACCGTTAAGACCAATCCGGCTGAACCCGCAGAAGCCCAGCCCATTGCTACCAAGCCCAATCCCACTAAGCCCAATGCCACCAAGACCGTTGTTGCCAATCCCGCAAATGCGAAGCCTGCGCCAAGCACACCAAGTCCGGCGAATGTGGCAAATCCTAAACCTGCTCCTTCCGTCACGCCTGCCACTCTGGCTCCTCCGGCCGCGGCGCCTGCAATGGTCGCGCCCAAGCTCGCCCAGGCAAAACCTGCGCGGCCTCCCGCGCCCGGCCCCGACTATGAGAAGGACATGCTGGACGCCGCCCGCGCCGAAGCGGAGGCGCGCCAACAGACCCAGACCAAACAGCCCGAGCCCAAACAGCCTGAGCCCACGGCGCCACCCGTAGCAATGCCCGCTGCGGCTGCACCAGCTTCGGCCCAGGCCGCCGTACAGCCGCAGACAGCAGCAGCCCCAGAACCGGCCCCAACCCCGGCGGCCACCCCGCAAATCAAGATCGAGGCTAAGGTCAGCAGCCCTGCACCAAGCGCACCAGCGGTTGTGCCCCGGCCCGAAGGCGCACCGCGCGCCACAATCCTCGCGGTGCTTACGCAGCACGCCAGCAACGGGGCGCGCGCCATCACGCCACCCGACCCAATCATTTGCTTGGACGATATTTGCTACATCTCCGCCGGACCCATTGCAGACGCTAAACTCATCTCGCGCGCCGAAGCGCTCAGCACAAAGAATACCGTGACTTCGGGCGCCGGGGCGTGCAAAGGCGTGAACCGCTGCGCCTTTCGCGGGGTTTCAATGAAGCCCGGCGACGAAATTCAGATTATCGATTTGGGGCTCGTTGGCCATGACAAACGGGAGCCTGCCGACGTTACACCGGACAAGAGCTGCCGCGTGGACGCCGGCGATCTCGTGTGCGATCACCCGGTTGCCGCTCCTGATTACCGCATATGGGTGGTGCCGGAAGCCGTTGCCGCCGCCGCCGGACCGGGCGCTATTGAAGCAGCACTTGCCGACGATCTCCCCGAAGAAGATGTCGCGCGCGCGGACGACAAATAACCAGCCTGGAAATCACCGAACGCTGTCGATGGCGGCGTATAGTTTCTCCAAATCCTCCGGCCGCGACAAGCGATGTTCGCCGTCTGGAATTTCGATCAGACGCACATGCCCGCCGGTCAAAAACCGGGCCAGCGCGCGGGTGCGTTCGGCGGGCACATCGAGATCTTGCAAACCTTGGAGAATGACAACCGGACGACCAGGATCGAACGGCTCGCGCGCCAAGAGATGATTGCGCCCATCTTCAATTAGCGCCCGCGTAATCTTGTAAGGCTCGGCATAAGCCGAAGGCCTGAGATGAAATCCCTTGTCCATGATCTCTTGCTGCACAGGTTCGGGAAATCTCTTCCACATCAAATCTTCGGTCATGTCCCAGGCCGGCGCAATCAACACGAGAGCCTTAATGCGGCGCGCGTCTTCGGGCGCTTCCTGCATCAAGCGGCGCAGAAGCAGCAAGGCAATATGCCCGCCCATACTCGAGCCGACGATCACTTGAGGGTTGCAGCTAACGCGCGTGAAAACGGTTTCTGCTTCTTCAAGCCACCGGCCGATTGTCCCGTCCTCGAATTTCCCGCCCGAACGGCCGTGGCCCGAATAGTCAAACCGTGCGTAGCCAAGGCCCCTTGTGTTTGCGAAGTCCGCAAGTGCCGTTGCCTTGGTCGATGCCATATCCGACATGAAGCCCGACAGCCAAAAAAGGTTTTCCCCATCCGGCTGCACCGCGCTTGTAGATAAATAGGCAATTGTCCGCGCCGCCGCACCTTGGCCCACGATCAAAGTTTGCGGTTCTTCTCTCTCCACTCTATAGAACCCCCGTCTTGTCCACCATTTTCGAAGGACTAACTGTGCCCGAGCGGCTGACCATTCTGCAAGTCATTCCGCGCATGCGTGCGGGCGGCGCAGAACTTGGCTGCCTGCAGGTAGCGGAAGCGCAAATGAAAGCAGGTCACCGGGCGCTCGTCGCGTCCCAGGGCGGACGTCTGGCTGACGACCTCGAAAAGCTTGGCGGCAAGCACTTCATGCTACCCGCAGCAACCAAAAACCCTGTCAAATTAATATCAAACGCGCGCGCACTCGCGGACATCATCCGCCGCGAAAACGTCGATTGCATTCATGCGCGAAGCCGGGCGCCGGCCTGGAGCGCGCTGTGGGCGGCACGCAAAACAGGCATCGCGTTCGTGACGACCTATCACGGGGAATACCGCGAGCAGAACAAAATCAAGAACCTTTATAACAGCGTCATGGCGCGCAGCGACAAGGTTATCGCCGTTTCCGACAACATCGGCCGGCTGATCCAAGAGCGTTATAAGACGCCGCTCAGCCGCATCGCCGTCATCCACCGCGCTTACGACCCCCTAAGGTTCGACCCCGCGCGCATCACGCCCGAAATGATCGCGGAAACGCGCAGCAAACTCGCCGTCCCCGAGGGCGCGCGCATTTTGCTTCTTGCCGGGCGCATTTCACCAAACAAAGCCCACAACGATCTGATCGAGGCCGTTGGCCGCTTGCCGCCCGAACAAGCCAAAGGCTTCGTTCTCGTCTTTCCGGGCGAGATCGAAAAACCGGATTACGCGGAAGGCCTCAAAGCACGCGCCAAAACGCTTGGCGTCGAAATCCGCTTGCCGGGTCATTCGGAGAATGTCGCACTTGCCATGGCAGCATCGTCCGCGCTTTTCAACATCTCGCGCACCGAGGGCCTGCCCCGCGTCGTCATCGAGGCGCAAGCGATGGGCGTTCCGGTCGTTGTCTCGGACAGCGGGCCGGGGCGCGAAGTCGCGCTAACGCCGCCGGATACACCGCTTGAAAAAGCCACGGGCCTGCGTGTGCCCTACGCCAGCCCGGACGCGCTTGCCGCGGTAATCATATCCCTCTTCGACTTGCCGGACGATGCGCGCCGCGCCATGGGCGCACGCGGCATGAGCCACGTCCGCTCGCGCTACACGCTCGACAAAATGACCGGCGATACCCTCAAGGTCTACAACGAAGTCGTGGCCGCCAAACGCGCTTCTCGGTGTTAGGTGAACACGTACCTAATACAACACTCAATGCGAAAAAATTCCGACACCCGAAACCTAGAACCTGATACGTGAAATGAAACAGACCATCATCTGCATCAAGTGGGGCACCCGTTACGGCGCCGATTATGTAAACCGGCTCGCCTCCATGGTGCGCCGGCATAGTAAGCGGCCCACGCGCCTCATCTGCTTCACCGAAGACCCCAGCGGCATCGACCCTTGGGTCGAGATTGCGCCGCTCCCGCCGTTCCCGAATATTCCCGAGCGCGTGCAATGGACCGGATGGCGCAAGCTTTCGCTCTGGCAATATCCGCTCGGCGATCTCAAGGGGGACGTATTATTTTTCGATCTCGATGTCGTCATCACCGGATCGATCGATGAGTTTTTCGATTTCGAACCCGGCCGCTGGGCCGTCGCCGAAAACTGGTCCGAGATGGGCCAGAACATCGGCAACACGACAGTCTATCGCTTTCCTGCCGGGCGCATGGCGCACGTCTTCGACGACTTCAACCGCGAGCCGGAGCGATTTCTCGCCAAATATCGTAACGAGCAAAAGTACATTTCCGGCGAAGCCGCCGACATGGTGTTTTGGCCGGCCGGATGGGCCGTCAGCTTTAAGCACAACCTGATGCCGCGCTGGCCGTTCAATTTCTTCGTGACGCCGAAGCTCCCGGCCGGCGCCAAGCTCGTGGCATTCACCGGCAAACCTGACCCAGATGAGGCGGCCATTGGCCAGTGGCCCGTCAAAGCCGCCTGGAAGCGGCTTTACAAGCACGTCCGCCCCACCTCTTGGATTACCGAGCATTGGCGTTAACGGCGGCGTTAACGGCTCCGAAGGCCATTTCTGTGGTGCCGTTGCATCGCAGTGGGCTGAATTCCCGGCTATCCAAAGGTTGTAGGACCGCCCGGCGCTTGACTTAAGGGGCGGAGTTCCCGATCTTGCTGCGGTCTGTTGGAGTCTCGCGCGCTCATCATCTCAGGCGCGAGTCTTCGCAGGCGTTCTTGCAACAACAGAAGGAGTCGAAGCCATCCGCAAGCCAATGCGCCCCGAGCCAGCGAGCCGGGAACCAACCGGGCCACGCATAAACGACCAGATCCGGTCCCGCGAAGTGCGGCTGATCGATGCGACGGGCCAGAACGTCGGCGTCGTCGCCAAATTTGATGCCATCGCACAAGCTGAAGCTGCGGGCCTCGACCTTGTCGAAGTATCGCCTGATGCTGACCCGCCGGTTTGTGAAATTCTCGACTTCGGCAAGTACAAATACCAAGAGCAGAAAAAAGCAGCCGAAGCGCGCAAGAACCAGAAGAT
>JANMNH010000113.1:0-8694 GCA_031373745.1 Hyphomicrobium sp.
GGAAAGCAAAGGCGTTCCGATGCTGCCAATGCCGCCGTCAAAGCGGAAATACAAGGCGCCTCGATAATTCTGGACCGGAACTGGCTCCGGCACTGCGACAGCCGCCGCTCCGCTCATATCCTTGAGACTGCCTGCCCCGTCATTCCAATCAGCTGCTGAAGCGGGCAGCGAAGCCCCAAGCGCAAGCGCCACGGAAATGCACGCGATCCGAACTTTCATAATCGTCGTTCCCTCGTCTCTTAGAGACCCGCAACAAAAGTTACGGCACCCTGACCATGCTCAACTGTCTAATCGACTGGCGTGAACCAGATTCTTGAGACGGCAAGCTTAAGAGCTTCCCTGAACGACGATCCTGGGCACTCGGCAAAAATGAGAGCACCGTACGCGTACAAGGGAACAGGAAATCGAACGCGAAAAGCCTTTAGAGCAACCCGCTCGTTAGGCGTCGTGCGAAAAGCGGCCACCCAAATGGGGCACGCGCCGCTTTCCGTTTGTCTAAGAGAGCGGATCGCTCCGCCCCTGAAACTCGTCTTCACCACGGACTATCGCGCACAAGTTTTAAGGGAGACTTAATCGGCGTACCGATTTGAAACGCGCCTGACGTTCACACGTTAACGCAAAATAAATTTCGGGCGCGCGGCCAATGCTACGCACCCGTTCAGTGTCCAATTACAATCGAGACGTATTTAAGCTGCAGCCGCCGAGCGCACGGCATCGACGATGTCGCCGACAACGCTCGAGACCATTCCTTCGTCGTCGCCCTCCGCCATGACGCGGATCACGGGCTCCGTGCCGGACGGGCGGATCACGAGCCGTCCGCGATCGCCGAGTTTGACTTTTGCAGACTCAATGGCTTTGACCACGCGGCTGTCTTCGAGCGGCTTGCCGCTGCCGTAGCGCACGTTTTGCAAGATTTGCGGCAGTCTCTCGAACTTGCTGCACACTTCAGAGACCGGTTTCCCGGTCGAGATCACGCAAGCGAGAACTTGCAACGCGGAAACCAATCCGTCGCCCGTCGTGGTGAAATCCGAAAGCACGATATGGCCCGACTGCTCGCCGCCGACGTTATAGCCGTGCTTGCGCATATGCTCTGTGACATAGCGGTCGCCAACCGGCGTGCGGGCGAGCGATAGACCGATATCCTTGAGATAGCGCTCAAGACCGAGATTGCTCATAACGGTCGCGACGATGCCGCCGCCCGCAAGCTTGCCGCGCCGGTGCCAGCTTTCGGCGATCACCGCCATGAGCTGATCGCCATCGACAATATGCCCCTTTTCATCGACGATCACCACGCGGTCGGCATCGCCATCGAGCGCGATGCCGATGTCGGCGCGCAGCTCTTTGACTTTTTCGATCAAGGCTTCGGGCGCGGTTGAGCCGCACTTGTGGTTGATGTTGCGGCCGTTCGGCTCGACGCCGATCTTGATGACTTCGGCACCAAGCTCCCAGAGCGCTTCGGGCGCGACCTTGTAAGCCGCCCCGTTGGCACAATCGATGACGATGCGCAGTCCGTCGAGACGCAAGTTCTTCGGCAACGTGCGCTTGGCGAACTCGATATAGCGCTCTTGCGCGCTTTCGACCCGCGTCGCGCGGCCAATTTTGTCAGCGGGAACCAGAAGCGTGCTGCTATCCGCGTCGATCAAATCCTCGATCTGGCGTTCCATATCGTCGGAGAGCTTGTAGCCGTCGGGATCGAAAAGTTTGATGCCGTTGTCGTCGAAACGGTTGTGCGACGCGGAGATCATCACGCCCAAATCGGCGCGGAGCGATTTGGTCAGCATGGCAATCGCCGGCGTCGGCATCGGACCGAGCAGAAACACGTCCATGCCCACAGAGGTAAAGCCGGACATCAGCGCGGCTTCGAGCATGTAGCCGGAAAGCCTAGTGTCTTTGCCGATCACCACCCGGTGCTTGTGCGCGCCCGTGTGGAAAATCTTGCCCGCCGCCATGCCCACCTTGAGCGCGACTTCGGATGTCATGGGATGCTGGTTTGCAAGACCCCGGATGCCATCTGTTCCAAAGTAGCGGCGCGCCATAGTTATCCCTCGTTCCATTCATCAGTTCGTTGAAATTGGCGCCAATTTGGCCCCAACTGTACCCCTGCCCAGGTCGCTGACGCTAGGACAGTCACGCTAACAGGCCTGCCAATGCGGGCAAGAGCGCAACACATCAAAACAACTTGCACCATTTTACGCGTCTGGCGTTGAGATTAGGCAATTTTCGCACCACTTTTACGTCTCGGTTGCATCAACACTCCAGTTGGGAGGCTATAGCTGCAGCAAGCGGGGGCTCAATCACGGTCTTTGGGGCACATTCGTGCCTGGACCGAAGGCATGGCTTTGGGCCACGGAATCGGCCCATAGACCGGCTAGCCGGGTTCGGCAGTTTAGGTGGGTCTACGCCCGCAGGCGTTCGGTCAGGTTTATGAGGGGGGTTTAAGTAGCATGGCTTTCTTTCTTGCAGTGGCGAACAGAAAGGGTGGCGTCGGCAAGTCCACCGTTGCGGTAATGCTGGCGCACGCTCTCAGCGTTTATGGGGGAAAGCGCGTCCTCGTGCTCGATCTCGATTCCCAATGCAACGCCTCTCTCATCCTGATGGGCGGGCACGGCTGGAACGAAGCCCGCAAGGACGGCAAAACCATCTCCGACTACTTTTACGACCTGTTTGACGGCATCCCAGCCAACGCCCGCGACTATGTCGCCCGCAACGTCGGCGACGTCCACGGCCCCGGCAATAAGCCGGCATCGGTTTCGCTGGTTCCCGGATCGTTGCTGCTCGAAGACATTCAGGGCGAGCTTTATCTGAAGCAAGCCAACCAAAGCCATGTGCCCGACGTTGTCGCCAACCGCGTGCGCGGCCGCATCGAAAGCCTGATCCGGCGCTTCGAGGGCGATTTCGACGTGGTCATCCTCGATTGCCCGCCGGGATTGTCGTTCGCAGCCCTTGCAGCCCTGAAGACGGCCGACAAGATCGTCGTTCCCTTCCGGCCCGATTACGTCTCCCAGCTCGCCGTCGACCGCATTGCGCTTCTGATCGAAGACAAGCGCAACCTCGACGACCTTATGGAAATTCCGCTTGCCGAGCGGCGCTATACCTGCCTCGCTAACTACGTGCGCGACGACAATCGCGACTACATGCTGATCGAGGAAATCGGGCTGGTTCATCCCCTGCTCGACACGTTTTTGCCCCAGCGCGACGGCATCGCCAACGCGTTCGACTTCATCTCCGAGCGCCGTTCGATAGATTCCAAATACGGCGACGCCATCGGCGACGTCAAAGAGCTGCACGGCGAAATCCAGAAGTTCCTGGAGAATGCCGCCAAATCAGCGCAAAAGGATAAGGTCGCGGCGCAATAAACAAAGATACGGCGATGTCCCAAGGATCTCAGCTTTGGCAGAACGAACGCATGAAGGCGTTCTTCCGTGCCCATATCCGGCGCGAGACGGCGCTTGACGAGAAGGCTGCCGAGAAGCTCGTCGAGGCGCTCTGCAAAGCCGTCAACTTCATGCGCGTCTGGACCATGCCGGAGGAAAGATCTTCACCAGACGCGGGGAAACCGAAAGCCGCTTCCGGCGCGAAAGCCGAGACACTCTTCGATCCCTACGCCTTCAGCGCCATGGTGGTTTTGACCAAGACCGGGCGCGAAGGCTTGACCAACAAACTCGCCGAGATCAAGGGCGCGGACAACTTACGCAAGTTTGCCGAAGCGCAGCATCTCGGTATCGATCGCCGCCTGACCAAGATCGACGACTTGCGCAAGGCCATCCTTTTGGCCGCCGAACAGCGCCTTGCCGACCGCCGCGCAGCTGCTAGTTGAACGGCCGCGCGCCACGCTTGGTGGCAAATTACAAAGTCACAATTGTAGAGCGGTAAAGGTCCCGCCTGCGCGGCCGAAGCCGCTTCGGCGCTGCAAACGGCAGGAGTTCAAAATAACGATACGACGGCGCGTCTTCCGGGAGTGCGGGTGTTTATGAGGGGCGAGAACTTCAATACCCGCATCCCCGGCCGGAGGGCCGCTTTAGCGGGCCGGAGAGCCGGGGCCTTTACGTGCTCGAAGGCAAACGAAGTCAGCCCGCGATCCTTGCCATCACGATTGCTTTAAACGCATCAACTGCTGCGTCATCCCCGATTGCTTCTTTCGGCACCATGATGGCCGCTCCGGGTTCAGCCCAGAGCAACACGGTCGACGGCGCATCGCTGAGATCGGTAAATACCTGCCATCGCGAGAGCGACGTGCCGTACTTCCCATCAACGTGCAAACCGTCTTCACTCATCGTATAGCGGCGTTCTCCTAGGAAACTGCCATCCTCGCGCACTGCACCGGTGCGGTACGCCGTGTTCTGCATATAAGCAAAAATGCGATAGAGAACATCGACGAACAGCGCTCCGAACACCATTGCAACGACCGCGATTTCCGCGCCGCCCATCAATTGCCCGCGTTGGCGCCTCACAACATTGGCGTCAGCCAACTTGAACAATGCGATTGTCGCGACGGTAAAGACGAGCGCAAACACCAGAAAGATCCGCCAGTCGAACGTCTGCTTTGCCTTGAGCCGCTTGAGCGTTGCGGCGTTCAGGTCGGCGAAATGCCGCGGCTCGACGCGCCCACGAAAACTCGTGCCCATCCCAAAGCTTTTGCCGGTGCTTGCATCGACGGTGTCTGTCATGTCGTGTCACCCAACCCCTTTTCCGTCCCCGCCACGCACGCACGCCACACTTCCAGCGCCTGTTTCGTTTCCTTGACATCATGTACGCGGAAGAGCTGAACGCCCGCCTGGACGCCAGCCAAAGCACACGCCAGCGAGCCCGGCACGCGCGCCTTGACATCATCGACGTTGCAAAGCTGGCCTATCATCTTCTTGCGACTAGCGCCGAGCAATAGCGGCACTCCAAGCCCGTGATAGAGCGATAGGCCCGCCATCACGGCCACGTTGTGGTGCAAATGCTTGCCAAACCCAATGCCGGGGTCCGCGACGATTTTGGCTTTCGGAATGCCTGCCGCTTCACAGGCTCGTATGCGCTGCTCGAGAAAATCAAAAACGTCGAGCACGACGTCCTTATATTGTGGATCGTCGTTCATGGTCTTGGGATCGCCCTGCGCGTGCATCAGCATGACCGGCAATCCCGTCTCCGCCGCAATATGAAGCGCTTCGGGATCGTGCGTTAAGGCCGAAACGTCATTCAAAATGTCGGTGCCGGCCGCTGCCGCCTGACGCATGACTTCGGCCTTGCGCGTATCGACGGAGATCAATTTGTCTGTCTTGCTCCGCAATCCTTCGATCACCGGAATGACGCGGCTTAATTCTTCCTTGAGTGCAACCGCGTCCGATCCGGGCCGCGTGCTTTCCCCGCCGATATCCAAGATGTCAGCGCCTTCGTCCGCAAGCCTTAGCGCGTGTGCAATCGCTGCCTGCGCGTTCGCATGCTGCCCGCCGTCTGAAAAACTATCGGGCGTGACGTTGACGATGCCCATAATGCGCGGCCGGTCGAGCGCGAGCCCGGCGAGGCGCGGCCGCGGTTCGGTCAGGTGCTCAAGCAGATCGGACGCGGCAATCGCGTCGCGCCCCCAATCCCCGCTGAAGGCGTCGCCGAGCACGACGGTCCGGCGTGACGTGCCGCCCGCCCCGCGCGTCAGAATATCGAGTGCCGCAAACGACAGCCGCCCGCCCGCCAGCAGCAATCCGCGCCACATGGCAACGTCTGCCTCGTCGATGGCCCGCTTTTGCGTCCGGTCCCAGAAGATGGCCGCCGGTTGGAGATAGGTCGAACGCTGCATGTTATGTCCGGATTGCTGTGCTGATCGCAGCGGAAACATCCCGCGTGGCGTCGTTTAGCACATCGGCCCGGAAAAGCGATTGGGCGCGGCCAATCCCGTTCAATTAGCCAAAAACACTTCGGGCCGGGGTTCGTGTGAACCCCGGCCCGAATTAAGTTTATACTTTTCCAGGCCGCCTATTAGGCAACGATCCAGAAATCGCCGGTGACCAGCGAAACCGGGTCGTCGATGACGGCGATTGCGACAGCGTCGTAAGCCGTGCCCGTGCCATCCTTGTCGGCCCAGAGGATCTTCGTGTCGGTTTCATAGATCAGACGATCCGTGGCCGCGCCGGCAACGCCGGTTGCGTTGGAAACGAAGCCAGCGGCGAGCGCCGTGCCAGCGGTACCGGTCAAGCCGAATACCGATTTCGATACATAGATCTTGTCCGAGGTCGTTTCAAAGTTCTCGAAGCGATCCATGCCCATTTCTAATTGAGCCATGAACCAATCGACGTCGCCGTTGACACCGTTGAGTGTATCGAAGCCGTTACCGCCGACCATGAGTTCAAAATCGGTAGCAGACACCTGGTTGGCAGCGTTGATGGTGTCGTTGCCGTCACCGCCGATGATATTGCCGCCGATCGATGTCGAAGCGGTCAGGGTATCGCGATGACGCGAACCCGTGACGTGCTCGATGTTCGACCACGTATCGCCCAGTGCACCGCCGAGGATCGTCGTTGCAGCACCGCTGCCGTCAAGGCTAAGGATGACGCCGAAGGTCGAGTCGGAGTACGACAAGGTATCGCCACCGACGTACATGCCGCCGGTCAAGGTCTTCGTGTCGGTGCCGCCGTTAACAACGTCATCGCCTACGCCGCCGATCAGAACGTCATTGCCGGCATCGCCGTTCAAGAGGTCGTTGCCGAGGCCGCCATAGATCGTGTCGTTGCCGTTGCCGCCGGAAAGTCCCGTGCTGGTATTGTCGTTGTCTCCGGCGCCGTCGATATAATCGTTGTCGTCGCCGCCATTGGCAACGTCTTGGCCGTAGCTGCCATAAATGCTGTCAAGACCAGTGCCGCCGTTCATGGTGTCGTTGCCGTAACGGCCGTAAAGACGGTCGCTGCCGTTGCCGCCGTTCAACGTATCGTTGCCGTTGCCGCCATCGAGCGAGTCGTTGCCGTCGCCACCGTTGAGCGTGTCGTTGCCATCGTAGCCGATGATCGAGTCGGCCAGTGCCGTGCCCGTGAGTGTGTCGGCGAATGCCGTACCTTTAATGCTTGCCATTGTGCTCTACTCCACTGATCCCAAAAAATTGTCTCTCTCGCGCTCTGCAGGCTCAGTCCACGAGGGGGTCGTAAAACTCAGAGGCCTAGCAAGCGGGAACATCATTACCCGCACTCGCTAAACAATAGCTTAATCGGGAGGGAGAAGCGCAAGGATGCGGAGATCATCACTTCACCCAAGTGAAGCGATCCGTTAAACAAACGATAAAATTTTATGAGATAAAATTGCGATCATTCCAACGCCGGTCGTTGCCTGGTGCAACCGGCGCCCGGAAACATGAGCATGTGCGAATGATTTCAGCCGATTAAGCGATGGTATCGAAATCCGAAAGCAACAGCGATGCGGGGCCGTTCGTCAGCGTGGCGATTTGAACGGCCGCGTTCGCCCCCAGCGTTCCGTCGGCATCGAACCACAACTGAAGCGTATCTGTGTCGTAAATAAATTGCGCCAATGTGCCCGATGGCGCGACGCCCGAAGAATTTACAAGCTCAGACTCTGTAAAATCCGCGCCAAGGCCAAACACGGAGAGATCGATAACCAACCGATCGCCGTTGGCAATTAAGAAATTGGTAAGAGTGTCGGTGCCGGTCAGGTCTTCAAAATAGAAGAAATCCCGCGCCAGAGCGTTTCCAATGAGGGTATCGCTGCCAGAGCCGCCGCGAAGCTTGGCGTCAATCGATCCCGTAGCGTCGAGCGTATCGTTTCCCGCGTCGCCAAACATGCTGTCGGCCCCGCCGCTACTAAAGATCGCATCGCTATCGGCACCGCCTTCCAAAAGGTCGGTGCCTGTGCCGCCCGTCAAAGTATCCATTCCATTGCCGCCGCGCAGCGTCGCCGCGACCGCCGATAACGCGGCATTTAACGTGTCGTTGCCGTCGCCGCCACGGAGCTCGTCGCCCCCGCCGCCGCCATTTATGACGTCGTCTCCGCTATTGCCGTCGAGGACGTTGCGTCCGGTATCGCCGGTCAGCGTATCGTTGCCCGTCGACCCAAAGACGTTCTCGATATCGTTGAGCACGTCGCCTTCGGCCGTGCCGCCCGACGCCGTATCGGCTGCGAGGTCGATTGTGACGCCAATAATGCCGCCGTCGTTATATTGCGCCCAGTCGCCGCCCCCCGCGCCGCCATTCAAAACATCCGCACCCGCGCCGCCGATCAGGAAATCGTTGCCGTCGCCGCCGTTCAGCGTGTCGGCGCCTGCGTCTCCTTGAAGTGTGTCCCCAGCAGTGCCGCCGGTCAGCGTGTCGTTATCGTCGCCGCCGCGCAGGGTTACCGACACAGTCGACGCGGCACCATTTAGAGTGTCGTTTCCTTTGCCGCCTCTGAGATCATCGAGCCCGCCGCCGCCATTTATGATGTCGTCGCCGTCGTTGCCGTCGAGGATGTTTGCAGAGGTATTGCCCGTCAGCGTGTCGTTGCCGACGGAGCCCAGAATGTTCTCGATGCCGTTGAACTCATCGCCTTCGGCCGTCCCACCCGACCCCGTACCGTCTGCAAGATTGATCGTGACGCCAATCGTGCCGCCGTCGTTATATTGCGCCCAGTCGCCAGCCCCCGCACCACCATGCAAAACGTCAGCACCCGCGCCACCGGTCAGGAAATCGTTACCTGTTCCCCCTGTCAGCGTGTCGGTCCCGTCGCCACCGCTCAGGG
>JANMNH010000114.1:0-12179 GCA_031373745.1 Hyphomicrobium sp.
GCCCTGGGGCATGGCGCGGTTCAAGTATCCGTAGACTTCGGACTTCAACCGCCCAACATCGACCTGACTGGCGAAAAGGACGTCAGCGGCGTCTGGGTCATCGCACAGGGCCGCAAGAAGATGCTCAAGTGAAATTTCGCCCGCGCCGGTTGCCCGCGCGCCATCTGAAGCACGTGTCAAGGTCGCGGCAAGAGGTTGCGACATCGGTATTTGGCTGAGTTCCATGGCCGAGAGGCCCGTCATTTCGTCGTTCCCCGCACGCGTCAAAAGCACTTAAGTCCCGTCCGGGCATTAGCCGCCCGGAGGACAAAACTAGACCATCCCGGACCGCATGGCACCCCACATGACGCGGAAAGCTGTGAAACCATCGAAATAGGCTATCTAAGGCCCGATTGTGCTGGAAATCCGTTGAGACGGCGGCAACAGCCGATATAAGAGCCGAAGTTCTGTTTCTCCCCCAACCTAAGCGCTGCCAATTCGCCGAATTCTCGACCGAGGGACGCCCGTGAAAACGCCGAAAGACACCGACCAAAAGGATGCACCAGAGGCCGCCGACACGCCAACCGCACACCTTCAGGCGCGCATTCTAGCGGAGGCCATCCCGCACCTCATCCGCTACGACGAACAAACCGTGGTGGTGAAGTTCGGCGGAAACGCCATGGGTGACCAGGCGCTGGCCGACGCATTTGCCAAGGACATCGTCTATCTCAAACAATCGGGAATCAACCCAATCGTGGTTCACGGCGGCGGACCGCAGATCGCCAGCTTGCTCAAACGGCTCGATATAAAATCCGATTTCGTGCACGGGCTGCGCGTTACCGACAAGGCGACGGTCGAAGTCGTCGAAATGGTCCTCTCCGGCAAGATCAACAAAGAGATCGTCTCGGCCATCAACCGCCAAGGCGGCAAGGCCGTTGGCATTTCGGGCAAAGACGCCAATCTGATGATCGCAAAGCGCATAACGGAGATGGCGGACCCGCAGACCAACAAGATGGAAACGGTCGATCTCGGCTACGTCGGCGATCCGGTTGAAGTGAACCCGCACATCGTCGAAGTCATCTCAAAATCCGATCTCATCCCTGTCATTGCGCCCGTCGGTATCAGCCGCGAGGGCGAGACGTTGAATATCAACGCGGATAGTTTCGCATCCGCACTCGCAGCCCGCATGCAAGCCAAGCGCCTGCTGTTGCTGACCGACGTGTCCGGCGTACTCGACAAAAACAAGAAGCTCTTGTCGCGGCTGACGACGGACGAAGCGCGCGCGCTGATCAAGGACGGTACCATTTCCGGCGGCATGATTCCAAAGATCGAAGGTTGCATCGAAGTGGTCGAAGCCGGCGTCGAGGCTGTCGTCATTATCGACGGGCGCGTTCCCCATTGCGTTTTGCTCGAGCTTTTCACCGAGCACGGCGTCGGCACACTTGTTAGCCGCCCGGATCGCAAGAAAGTGAAGTGACCATGGCCCGGGCCAAAACGTCCGTTTCGGCGACTCCCGATTTGAACCCACTGACGGTGCGTGGTTTTGCAGGCGTCGATACCTGGATCTTCGATCTCGACAACACGCTTTACCCATCGTCCTGCAATCTATTTGCTCAAGTCGATCACCGCATGGGCGCGTTCATCGCCAAAACTCTGGGCGTCCCTCACGAGCACGCGCGGCATTTGCAAAAGGCGTATTACCGCCAGTTCGGCACGACGCTCGCCGGGCTTATGCAGGTCCATAAGATGGCGCCGGAGCCATTTCTCGAATACGTGCACGACATCGATCTGTCGGTCGTACCGAAACTTCCGGACCTCGAAGCGGCGATTGGCCAGCTACCGGGCCGGCGGCTCATATTCACAAACGGTTCGCGGCGGCACGCAGAAAAGGTCGCGGGAAAAATCGGCATCCTGCATCTCTTCGATGGCATTTGCGACATTGCCGAACTCGAATTCGTGCCGAAGCCCGAGCGGGATGCCTTCGACCGCATGATCCGTTTGCACGGCGTCGATGCCCGGCGCGCTGCGATGTTTGAGGATATGCCGCACAATCTCGAAGTGCCGCACGTGCTTGGTATGAAAACCGTACTCGTTAAATCCGATTACATCGATCATCCCGCACAGCTCAAAATGCGCGATTGGCGCGAACTGCCGGAGCACGTTCATCACCTGACTGACGACATCACCGATTTTATCGTTGGAAATATTTTGCCCAGAGATGCAGACAGAGACAAGTGACGGAACACACATGCTCGACGGCATTTTCGATTTTAGGATACTCGGGGTACCGCTTGCTTTTCTTTGGACTTCGCTCGTCATCGAGCTGACACCCGGTCCGAACATGACCTATCTGGCGGTGCTGAGTGCTACAGAAGGACGCCGTGCGGGCCTCAGCGCCGTTGCCGGTGTCGCTACGGGCCTTGCGATCGTCGGCATCGTTGCAGCGTTTGGACTTGGGGTTCTTATTTCTGAGTCAGCGATACTCTACGCGACGCTTCGCTGGGCCGGCGTCGCCTACCTCTTGTGGCTTGCTTATGAAACTTGGACTGGCACCGGTGGCCACCGCTCGGATACACACACGTTCTCCAATCATGACTGGAAATACTTCAAGAATGGCCTGATTACGAACTTGCTCAATCCGAAGGCGGCAATTTTCTACATCGCCGTGCTGCCGATGTTTATCTTGCCAGACCGTGCCGTTCTCCAGCAAACCTTGGCATTAACCGTTGCCTATGTAGTCGTCGCCACATTCGTTCATGCCGCAATCGCAATGCTCGCGGCCGCTGCAAGGCCTTTTCTCGAAAACGAAACAAAGATTGAAAAACTGCGACGCCTTATGGCATTAGCATTGGTACTCGTTGCCCTATGGGTCGTGTGGTCCACCGGACGAGCGCCTTCGCAGTGCCTCCGCTTAGGCCTTGAGATGAACTGCAAAAGTGTTAATTCGTATTAGCTCGCACGAAATTTGGTAATTAGGAACGTCCTTCGCCTATGCAGACGCCGCAGGAGATCAGCAGCTTATTGGCCCTCGTGGCGCGCAAGGACCGCGCCGCGTTCGGCGCCGTTTACCAAGCGACCTCCGCGAAACTTTACGGGATCGTGCTGCGTATCTTGAAGCGCCGGGATATAGCCGACGAGGTGCTGCAAGAGGTTTACGTGAAGATCTGGGAACGAGCCGCCGATTTTGATCCCAAGATGGCCTCGCCCATCACTTGGATGGCAACCATTGCCCGCAACCGCGCGCTCGACGAAGTGCGGCGCAAAAAACCGGATTCGATCGAAGATCACCCCGAAGTGCTCAACATTGCTTCGGGCGAAGATCTGGCGATTGACGAAATCTTAAAGGGCGAGGACGGGAAGCGGCTCTATGATTGCTTGTCTAGGCTTGAGCCGGACCGTGCGCAAATGATCGTTCTTGCTTATTGTGAAGGTCTAAGCCGGGAGGATCTGGGTACACGATATAGCCAGCCCGTGAACACCATCAAGACGTGGCTTCGGAGATCGCTTCTACAATTGAGGACTTGTCTCAGTCCATGACTCAGTCCATGACCGGCACGGATGACATCGATGGCCTGGCTGCCGAGTATGTGCTTGGCACACTCGACGCGAGCGAACGCGCCACAGTGTCTGCACGCCGCCAACGCGAACCGGAACTCGACACCGCCATCAGGTCCTGGCAGCGCCGCTTGGCACCCTTGAACAACGCTATCCCCGAAGCAGCCGTTCCCTCCAGCACATGGCAAAAAATCGAAACACGGATAACGGGAGCTTCCAGCAGGCCGGGTGGCAGCGCGGAAGTCGTCGATCTTAGGCGCCGCTTGAAGGTCTGGCGCACGTCGGCAATTACGGCGTCAGCCATTGCGGCATCATTGATACTGGTGGTTGGCGTCCGGGAATTGACGCCGCAACCAAAGCCAAAGAATCTCGTCGCCGTGCTCCAAAAAGATGCCGCATCACCCGCGTTTCTGGTGACCGTCAACATTGAAGACCGACTCATGACCGTACAGCCGGTGGCTGCAAAACGAGAGGCCGGCAAGAGCTACGAACTCTGGATCGTGCACGACAGTCTCGGCGCGCCGAAATCGTTAGGCATTATCGATGACGCAGCCGCCATGCAACGGCCAACGCTTGCGGCTTACAAACGCGACGTGATCGAAGGCGCGACACTCGCTGTCAGTCTTGAGCCCGAAGGCGGGTCGCCAACGGGCGCGCCGACAGGCCCCGTCGTCTTCGCCGGCAAGATGATCGAGACGTCCAACTGATTGCCGGCCGGATTGGATCACAAGATTTTCCAAATTCTTTGTGAAGTCGTTTCTGAAACCTGAACGCCCGTGCCGCGTAACTCCAGCAGCTCCCACGACGGAGTTTGCAACATTCAACTGGAGTTACCTTCATGACGAAACTTTTTCGCGCCGCACTGATGGGCGCTTCCGCACTTGCCGTGGCATTTTCTCTGGCGCCAATCGCCGCAACGCCGTCTTTCGCCGAAAAGACCGTCGATGTCGGCGGCGCGCCGATGTTCCCGTCGAAAAACATCATCGAAAATGCCGTCAAATCCAAGGACCACACGACGCTCGTCGCCGCTGTGAAAGCGGCCGGCCTCGTCGAGACGCTGTCGGGCAAGGGGCCGTTCACGGTTTTTGCGCCGACCAACGCGGCGTTTGAAAAGCTGCCCAAGGAAACCGTGCCCACGCTGTTGAAGCCCGAGAACAAAGGCCAGCTTACCGGCATTCTCACCTATCACGTCGTTGCCGGAAAAATGTCGGCCGAAGACATTGCTGCGAAAGCCAAGGAAATGGGCGGCAAAGTCGAGTTGACAACCGTTGCCGGCGGCAAGCTTTGGCTGCAAGGCGACGACAAGGGCGGCTGGTGGGTTGTCGATGAAAAGGGCGGCAAGGCCAAGATCACCATTGCCAACGTGTTCCAGTCGAACGGCGTGATCCACGTCATCGACGGCGTCATGCTGCCGAAGTAACGGCCTTCGCTCCTCCGCAACAGCCTGATGCCCCCTGCCTATGGGGCTGATGCGGAGTGGTCTGCGGGGTCCGGCCGGATTTGCGAACGTCAACTTGCATATCCGGCCGGCTCGTACACCACGGAATTACCCGCGCCCGACATACGGCATGTTTGTTGCCAAAAGCGACATGAACTGTACGTTCGCCCCGAGCGGCAAATTGGCGATGTAGAGGATCGCATCGGCGCAGTGCGCGACATCCATACGCGGCTCCACCATCGTCTCGCCATTGGCTTGGAGAATTCCGGCCGCCATCTTGGTTGTGAAATCGGTTGCTGCGTTGCCAATGTCGATTTGCGAGCAGGCAATGTTGTACTTTCGCCCATCCAGCGACAGAGATCGCGTCAGTCCCGTAATCGCGTGCTTCGTTGTGGTGTAGGGCGCGGAAAGCGGGCGCGGATTGTGCGCGGAGAGCGAGCCGTTGTTGATGATGCGCCCGCCTTGCGGATCTTGCGCCTTGAACACGCGCCAAGCTTCCTGCGCACAGAGGAACATGCCGTTTATATTGACATCGACGACCTTTTTCCAAGTCTCGTAAGTGACGTCGTCGATCTCGGCGCCTTGCGCGAAGATGCCGGCATTGTTGAAGAGCACGTCGAGACGGCCGAACGCTTCCTTGGCTCTCGCAAACAGGGCCTTCACCGATCCGGGATTCGTGACGTCACAGGGCACCACAAGTACGCGGCCGCCGCCGTCCTTGGCTTCGGCTGCTGTCTCCTGAAGTTCATGCAGCCGGCGCGCGCCGAGAACAACGTCGTAACCTGCAGCTTGCAACTTCAGCGCCGCCGCCTTGCCAATGCCGGAGCTGGCGCCGGTAATCACGGCAACTTTTGGAGTGGTGCTCATTGATGTCATCCCAAACGAAAAACAGGCGATCCTAAGAACGCCTGTCGAGATTAGAGAAGCCCGTGCAGCGCCGCTATAGGCTTTTCTAGCGGGTGGGGACGGGCACTTCGCCCCGGTAGTCGTAGAACCCGCGCTTGGTCTTGCGGCCGAGCCAGCCGGCTTCGACATATTTTACCAGCAGCGGGCACGGGCGGTATTTGGAATCGGACAATCCCTCGTAAAGAACTTGCATCACGCTTAGGCATGTATCGAGACCGATGAAATCCGCGAGTTCCAAGGGGCCCATGGGATGATGCGCGCCAAGCCGCATGGCCTTGTCGATGGCCTCAACCGTGCCCACGCCCTCGTACAACGTATAAACGGCTTCGTTGATCATGGGCAGCAAAATGCGATTGACGATGAAGGCCGGAAAATCCTCCGAGACGGCCGTGACCTTGCCGAGGCTCTCGACGAACGCCTTGGCGGTTGCGAATGTCTCGTCTTCCGTTGCGATGCCGCGAATGAGTTCCACAAGTTCCATGAGCGGAACCGGGTTCATGAAATGCATGCCGATGAAGTCTTCGGGCCGGTCGGTGGCGGCCGCCAAGCGCGTAATCGAGATCGACGATGTATTCGACGCCAGCAATGCCGTTGGCTTCAGATGCGGGCTCAGCGCCGCGAAAATGCGGTGCTTGGTTTCTTCGTCTTCGGTCGCCGCTTCAATGACGAGATCGCAATCGCCGAAGGCATCGAGCGCAGGAGCATAAGCGATGCGGCCCAATGCTTTTTCGCGATCGCCGTCCTTGATAGTCCCCTTAGAGACTTGGCGGGTCATGTTCTTGTCGATTGTCGAAAGGGCGTTGTCAAAGGCGTCGCGCTTCAAATCGTTGAGCGCGACTTTGTACCCGCCAAGGGCCACAACGTGGGCAATGCCAGTGCCCATCTGCCCGGCCCCAACTATGCCGACCTTGACGATGGTGCGCGCCGGTTTTGCCGCCGCCTTGTTTTTTTTCATCACCTTTTGCGCTTGTGGCATGTGCGAGGTCCTCGAACAAAAATCGCGGTCAGCGGCCTAATTTCTGCAATTCGGCATCAAGCTCCGGCAGGGCCTGAAACAGGTCCGCGACCAGCCCATAGTCGGCAACTTGGAATATCGGCGCCTCGCCATCCTTGTTGATGGCAACGATGACTTTTGAGTCTTTCATGCCGGCGAGATGCTGAATGGCACCCGAAATTCCAACCGCAACGTAGAGCTCCGGGGCGACGACTTTGCCGGTCTGGCCCACCTGCCAATCGTTCGGCACGTATCCGGCATCTACCGCCGCGCGCGAAGCACCCATGGCAGCTCCGAGACGGTCTGCAATAGGCTCAAGATATTTCTTGAAATTCTCGCCGTTGGCCATACCGCGGCCGCCCGAAACAATGATTTTTGCGGAGGTCAATTCCGGCCGGTCGCTTTTCGTGAGTTCGGCATTCTCGAACGCCGAGAGGGAAACAGGTGGCGGGACTGCGATTGTCTCGATTGTCGCCGAACCGCCAGCGGGCGCATCGGCGAACGTCGAAGTGCGCACGGTGATGATTTTTATGGCGTCTAACGATTGTAGTGTTTGAATGGCGTTACCGGCATAGACGGGCCGCTCGAAGGTGTCCGGCGACACGATTTTGGTGATGTCGGAAATCTGCATGACATCGAGATGCGCGGCAACGCGCGGCAGAATGTTTTTGCCGGACGATGTTGCCGGCGCCAGTATCGCCGAATAACCGCCGGCAATCGACAGGATGACGGCGGTTACTTCTTCGGCAAGGCCGTGACCAAGATGGGGCGCGTCGGCGATTAGAACTTTAGAAACGCCGGCAAGCGTGGCTGCAGCCTCGGCCGCAGGTTTGCAAGCAGAGCCTGCAACGAGAATATCGACCGTCCCGCCCAATGCTTTTGCGGCGGTCAATGCCTTGCCTGTCGCGGGCGCGAGTTTGCCATTGGAATGTTCGGCTAACAGTAAGACGGACATTAGAGAACCCCCGCTTCGGTCTTCAACTTCTGCACCAGTTCCGCGACGCTGCCGACTTTGACGCCGGCCTTGCGCATGGCGGGCTCGGACGTTTTGAGCACCTGCAAGCGCGGCGCAATATCGACGCCGAAGTCTTCCGGCTTCTTGGTGTCGAGCGGCTTCTTCTTGGCTTTCATGATGTTTGGCAACGACGGATAGCGCGGCTCGTTCAAGCGTAGATCCGTGGTGACGACGGCGGGAAGCTTGAGTTTCACGGTTTCAAGTCCGCCATCGACTTCGCGCGTGACGGAGACCGCACCCGATTCGGGCACGACTTTCGAGGCGAATGTACCTTGGCCCCAGCCAAGCAACGCGGCGAGCATCTGGCCGGTTTGGTTGCAGTCGTCGTCAATCGCCTGTTTGCCAAGAATGACGAGATCTGGTTTTTCGGCGTCTACAATCGCTTTAAGAAGTTTGGCGACGGCGAGCGGCTCGATCGTTACGCCTTCGGCAGTCTCGATCAGGATACCGCGATCGGCTCCAATCGCGAGCGCGGTGCGGATCGTCTCTTGCGATTTCGCAGGCCCGATGGACACGACGATGATTTCCGCTTCGCCTTTTTCCTTGATGCGAACCGCTTCCTCGATGGCGATTTCGTCGAAGGGGTTCATCGACATTTTGACATTGGCAAGATCTATGCCCGAGCCATCCGGTTTGACGCGGATTTTGACATTGTAATCGACGACGCGTTTGACGGGGACGATGATTTTCATACCACTGGCTCTCCCAGTTGTTCAGTGTTCAATCCACGGCAAAGTTCCGGCGGGAAGGCCGAATATTTTGCATCGCGGCGGCTATTGGAGTCGTCTGGAATCAGGCGTTTCGGCACGAGGGCTCACCTTCGCGTTCGCAAGTGCGAAGGCTAAGAGCCGGGCGCAGGGAAGTCAATCGGCGAGGGCGTCGCGGACTTTAGCATTAAGTCTGTTTTCCAGAGCCCGTTTCTAGCGCCGAAACAGCGGCACACCCGGCCGCCGCAGGACAAGGATGAGCAGCGCCCCGGCTGCAAGCCCGCCAATATGAGCCCACCAGGCCGTGGGACCCACTTGCGGGAGCGCGACCATGACGAATTGAAAGAGGATCCAAAGCCCGAGTGCAACGAGCGCGCTGATGCGCAGAGGGATCACCTTGAGCGCCAAAACCCAGACGCTGACGTTGGGATGCAGCATCAAATAAGCCGCGATGACGCCGGAAACCGCGCCGCTGGCCCCGATCAGCGCATCTTGGCTATCCGGCAGAATGAGCGCGTGCGTAAGCCCTGCGACGACCCCGCAAATGATGTAAAAAACAAAGAAGCGGACGTGGCCCATGGCGTCTTCGACATTGTCTCCAAAGACCCAAAGAAACAGCATGTTGCCGGCTAAGTGCATGGCATCGCCGTGGAAGAACATGTACGAAAACAGGGTCATACGTTCGGGGATTGCGACAGCGTCCCCGGAAATCGGTGCGGGTCCGCCCAGCAGATAAACTTGAAAAAGTTCCTGAGGAACGACCGCAAAGCTCGATACGAATGCGGCCGCCGGCGCGCTTGCAGTTTCAAACAAGAAAACAAGCACGTTGGCGATGATCAAGCCAATCGTGACATACTGAAAACGAATGGATTTGAGCGGGTTGTCATCGCCAAGGGGAACGAACACGGGTGTTTCACTGTCCTTGTTTTAATGCGAGCAATCGTTGGCAGCGCCAAAAACCGTTTTAGCGGTTCTGGCCCGGCACCCACAAAACATCGGCCTTGCCGCAATCGTTGACGTAACGGCCCGCCACGAACAGAAAATCCGAGAGACGATTGATATATTTGAGCGCCGCCGCGCTAACCGGTTCGTTGGGCAGGCCTGCCAGTTCGACCATGAGGCGCTCGGCACGGCGGGAAACCGTGCGGCTGACGTGGAGGGCTGCTGCAGCCGGCGTTCCGCCCGGCAGCACGAACGACTTGAGGGGGCTAAGCTCTGCGTTCATCTGATCGATTTCGTTTTCCAAGCGCTTGACCTGAGCGTCCGTCATGCGCAGCGGCTCATAGGGAAGTTTCTCGCCGCGATCGGGCACGCATAGGTCGGCGCCGAGATCGAACAGGTCGTTCTGGATCCGGGCCAGCATGGCATCGACAAGCGGGTTGGAGCCCGCCAATTGAACGCGAACCATGCCAATCGCGGCATTGGTTTCGTCGACCGTGCCATAGGCCGCAATACGCACCGAGGTCTTGGACACGCGCTCGCCAGAACCAAGCGCGGTTGTGCCGGCGTCGCCTGTTTTGGTGTAGATGCGATTCAATACGACCATCGGTGGTGAACCTTCTCGATTCGCCCGCTCGCCATGTCCAGCCAAGCTTCAGCGCGCAACGAACACATAGGCCATAATTACAAGAATTGCGCAAAACTGAAGGCCGACGCGCCAGCGCATGAGTTTTTGACTCAAGTTCGGGCTCTTGCCTTTCATCATGGTCCACAGGCCAAGCAGCAGCACCGCGAAAACAGCGCCGACGGCAATCTGAGTCCCATAGTAGAGGAGCGTTTGCATATGAAAAACCTCGTCTTTTGAGAATTGGTGATACGTCCTGCAAAGCCCGGACGCAACGCCCTAGCCGATATATTTGGCCCGCCCTTCGGAGCGCCAACGCCCCAAGAACGGCCCATGTTGGAACGCTTCCCGAAGTATTACGCAAATGACATTAGGCTGGACGCAACAAATGCCTTAATTTTCAACCTTTAGATTTGCCGGAGAGCTTTTCCGCCGTGGCGGGGGAGGCGCCACCGCGATTAGAGGCCCTGGGTTCGTGACCGATCGTTCTGCCGACATGAAATCACTGCAAAAAACGCTGCTCGCCTGCGCGTGCAGCTTTTTCGTGTTGACGGTTGCGGCGCCCCCGGTTTGTGCGCAAGCGCCCGATGCCGCCGAAGCCCGAAGAGTTGCAAGTCCTGAGGAAGGCGCGCGCGCGCTGGAAAAAAAGCGCCAGGAACTCGAAGCGGCGAAGAACAAAGCCAAAGTTCTTCTGAACGACGTCACCGATATCGACACGGAACGCGAAAAGCTCAACGCTCAGCTGCTTGAAACGGCAGCACTCATTCAAAAGAGCGAAGGCCAGCTGACCTCGATCGAGGGGCGCCTCAGCGAACTCGAAAGCCAGGAAAAGCTGGTGCGCGGCTCGCTCATGCAACGCCACGGCCAAATCTCCGAATTGTTGGGGGCCCTGCAAAAAATGGGGCGCAACCCGCCGCCCGTACTCATCACAAAACGCGAAGACGCGCTGCAAATGGTGCGTAGCGCAATGCTCCTTTCATCCGCATTTCCAGAGCTCAAGAATCAAGCGTTTTCCCTATCGGAACGGCTCGAAGATCTGGTGCGCGTGATGACCGACATCCGTTCCGAAGGCGAACGCCTGAAATCCGAAACGGCGCGTTTGAACGAAGCTCGAGGCAAGCTCGCAGGACTGATGGAAGCTAAGAAGCTGACACTTGCCGAGCGGCAAGCCGAATTGGCGTCTGTGAAAGCCGCAACCGCCGAAATCTCCAAAAACGTCGGCGATCTCTCGGAATTGATCGGCAAGCTCGATCAGACGGTCAATGATCGTACGGGGCTTGGCAGCTATCAGGAAGAACGGCGCAGAGATACAAGTGCTGAAACCGCCAGTACCACGCAAGTCCCAGTACCTAACGCGCCAATTGTCGTCGCGGCACCGGACGCCCCGCAAACGGCAGCCCCAGAACCCGACGCCGGAATGCAGGCCGAGACCAAAGTCGCGGCTCTATCCCCGCCGCCCCGCCTCAAGCCGCAGATTGTCGAATTGGCACCCTCTTCGGCCGGTATGCTCTCTGCGAGCCCAGGCCGGATAAAGCCCGCCATTCCATTTGCCACGGCACATGCCAAGTTGCCGCTACCAGCGCAAGGCCGCCGCGTCCTGGCATTTGGCGAGCGCACGCAATATGGTGCGAATTCCAAGGGCATGGTGATCGAAACGCGCTCCGGCGCTCAAGTCACCGCGCCATGCGACGGATGGATTGTCTACGCTGGAGAGTTCAGAAGTTACGGCCAGCTCTTGATCATCAACGCCGGCGACGGCTATCATGTGCTTCTGGCCGGTATGTCGCAAATCGATGCACAGCCAGGACAGTTCGTTCTAGCTGCCGAACCAATCGGCACTATGAGTGGCGCGGTGAAAACCGGTCAATCATCGGTGCCAACGAATGCCCCTGTTCTCTATGTCGAATTTCGCAAAGACGGGCGGCCCATCGACCCAAACCCCTGGTGGGTTGCCGGTCAGCAAAAGGTACAAGGATGATGCGCAAGACAGATTACGCCTTCTGGTCGTTCCTGATGATGAC
>JANMNH010000002.1:0-34237 GCA_031373745.1 Hyphomicrobium sp.
CCACCCAACCGGCGCCGCTGCGGCAAGGGCGTGTGTATTTCGCCGGTGGTGTGGGTGTGGTGGGTGGGGGTGGGGGAGGGGGGCATCACACCCGCCGTTCGACCATCAGCTTCTTCAGCTCGGCAATTGCCTTCGCAGGCGACAAACCTTTGGGGCAGGCCTTGGCGCAGTTCATGATGGTGTGGCAGCGATAGAGCCGGAACGGGTCTTCGAGATTGTCGAGGCGCTCGCCGGTTGACTCGTCGCGGCTATCGATCACCCAGCGATAGGCCTGCAGCAGCGTGGCGGGGCCGAGGTAGCGATCCGAATTCCACCAGTAGCTCGGACACGACGTCGAGCAACAGGCGCACATAATGCATTCATAAAGCCCATCGAGTTTTTCGCGATCCTCGCGTGATTGCTTCCACTCTTTCGGCGGCGCGGCGGTATCGGTCTTTAGCCAAGGCTCGATGGAGCGATGCTGCGCGTAAAAATTCGTCATGTCGGGCACGAGGTCTTTGATGACCTCCATATGCGGCAGCGGATAGATTTTGACCGCGTCCTTCACTTCGTCGCAGCCCTTGAGGCAGGCGAGCGTGTTGGTGCCGTCGATGTTCATGGCGCACGAGCCGCAGATGCCTTCGCGGCACGAGCGGCGGAACGTCAAGGTCGGATCGATTTCGCTTTTAATTTTGATCAGCGCGTCGAGCACCATCGGCCCGCATTGGTCCTGATTGACGAAGTAGGTATCGAGGCGCGGGTTTTCGTCGTCATCGGGCGACCAGCGATAGATGCGGAATTCTTTCCATGCGCCCTCGCCGGACGGCCGGTTCCAGGTTTTGCCGGGCTTAACTTTAGAGTTTTTCGGCAGAGTAAGCTGAACCATGGTGAGAAGCCCTTAGGTATTCGACCTGATTACGGCAACAGACCTTCCTCGGACCAGCCTGTCAACGGCACGAGACGCTAAACTCGTGCGGTTCTTTGGCGCCTTTCAAAGTGGCTTCTGGTACTTTCGAAGGTCCCGGACGAGCGCTGTCAATTTCTCCGCGACTTCCGCGCCGGTATCGACGGCGGCGCGCAAGGTGACGCGGTTTTGGATGATTTTATTGAGCTTCTCTTGCTGTTCGCCGAAAGCGAAGAAAACTTCTTCCGGCGCATTGATATCGCCGTCCTCGATCGCCGTCATCACATCGAAGGCATTCTGCGCGGCTAGCACCAGCATGGAGGCGATATCGTTCATGAGTTGCAGGTAAAGGCGCTGCGCGTCGGCGCGGATGCGTGTGCCGTGCACGCCAAATTTGAGGGGGGAGGAGGCCTGGGCTCCTTCGCCCGCAAAGACCTTGGGATGTCGCTGAAAGCGGCGGAAAATTTCTGACAAGCCAAGACAGCAGGTCTCAAGATCGCGGAGTGATGCACCTGTTTTGCGTTTCGAGCGCGTACGCGCCGCAGTCTTTTCCTGGCCGGACCAATGGATTGAAGCAATCGACGAGATTGCGCCAAGTGCCGCCAGCGCCGGCAGCACGGCCGCGAACGGGTCGGGCGGCATGCGCGTGTCGGCATCGTCACCGTCTCCGCTCTCCTTTTTCTGCGCCACGTCAGCTCCTCAGTACCCGATTAACGATAGTTTAGCCTGCCTTGCGGTCTCAACAACAATCCGCATCGTAAAAATTTACCGGTGCCTTACAAAGAAAGAGACTTTCAATACCTATAGCTAGCAGGCCCGCGCGCTGCATGATACGCGAATGGCTGGGGCACTACTTCAGCAGGATAGAACAATAATCTCATGCCAGAGCGCGTAAAGGCACTCCTTCGCCCGATCATTCCGGCGAAGCTTCATGATCGCTGGAAACGTTTCCGGTTTAACTCCGAACAAGCCCATGCCCGCGGCCGCCCGCTCGAAGACGTGTTCAACGAGATCTACGAACGCGGCATCTGGTCGCCCACGCCTGAAGACGGTAAATTTCATTCGGGTCCCGGTTCATTGCCGGCCGCCTCGCGCGGTTACGAAGACTTCGTTGTAAGTTACATCAACGCGCGCCCAGATATTGCGACGCTTGTCGATATCGGCTGCGGAGATTTTCAGGTTTCGCAGCGCATACTGCAACGTCTGAATAGACCCGTGCGCTACTTCGGGTGCGATGTCGCCAGCAAGGTGGTCGCGGACAACAATATCCGGCACGCGGTATCTGGCAAAATCGCGTTTCTGCACGCCAATGTCGCAAAGGATCCGCTGCCCGAGGGCGACATCGTCACCATCCGCGAAGTATTTCAGCACTTGTCAAACGACACGATCCGGGCCGCCCTGGAGAACCTCAAACGCAACTTCAAATTAGCAATTATAACTGAAGCCGTCCCAATCCACCCAACGGCGGCGAACCTCGATATTGTGAGCGGTTACCGGACGCGGGACGGCTTGAACTCCGGCGTTTTTCCTGAACTTGCGCCCTACAATTTAACAATCGTTGCGCGCTACGAGCACGCGGTCTCCGCGCGCGAACTCTTGCGCACTCTTGTTGTCGAGCTCTAGGTGGCATGCCGGCGTCATGCACCGTTTTTTACGGAAAAATTAAATGACATGAAGGCCCCGCGCGGCAGGCCCGTGCCGAGCAAGCGCGCGTGCTGGAATTCGGCCAAAGCCGCGTCTGTGACTTGAATGACATAGGGCTCAAAACTGAACAACAAATGACGCAGCCGCTTGACAGTTTCGCCCATAGGATTTTTGGCAATGACGTATGTCGGAAAATGCTCGACGGTCAGAGCTGCCAGCCCGCATCCGGTTTCATTGACGAACTCTTTGACGGCATCGACAACACCGTATTTCGCCGCTCGCGCAGAAGCGTGCGCCGCGAAATCATGACCGCACAGTAACCCGTCGTCTTTGATTTTTGGCGCCCACAACCGGAGATCCTCAAGGCAGGCTTCGTAGCTGTGGTTGGCATCGATGAATACCCAGTCAAAGTGTTTATCCGGGAATTCCTTTACTGCATCGGCCGAGTACATCCTGAAGACCCGGCATTCTCGGCCCGGCTTGGTTGACGAAAACTTTTTCGACACCGCTTCGAAGCGCCGGTCCTGATCGGCCTGCGCTGCGTTATTTGAATCTCCGTAGTAAACAAGTTCGTCCTGTTGCCGCCAAGGATCGATGAGAGCCAAGAACGAAGGCTTACAGACGGTGCGGAGTTGTTGGGAAAAGTGACCCTTTGCAACGCCGATTTCAGCAACGCGCGCATGGCTCGGCAAGTACCTCAAGAGCCTGTCGCGCTGCATCGGCAGCAACAGCGTTCCGGGCAGCTCGATGAGCGCCGCATCGCCATCGTCAACGCGAAATTTTACTTTCGAGTTCCAGCGGGACGAGGAAAAGAAGTTGGCCGGGTTCAAATCCATATATTCCTCGTACCCCGCTCGCGGCCAGAACCCAACTTGTGTTCGGCTTGATCGCGACAACGCGCGCCGCGCCCATTTCAGCCGTTAGTACACGCGCGCTTTTGGCTCAATATACTTGACCTCATTGGTAAGGGTCTTGGTATGTACCGGGCGGTCGCCAAGCTTGACGGTTCGCGCCTTATCGTCGGCCCAAGCCAGCGTGTGCTTCATCCAATTCACGTCGTCGCGCTTGGGGAAGTCTTCGCGCGCATGAGCGCCGCGGCTTTCCTTGCGGGCTTCGGCGCTCACAACGGTAACGGCCGCTTGCGAGATGAGATTGTCGAATTCCAGCGTTTCTATGAGATCGGAATTCCAGACGAGAGAACGGTCGGTCACGCGAATATCGCTGGCGTCTTTCCAAATGGCGGAAATCTTATCGACGCCTTCTTTCAAGACCGTTCCATCGCGGAATACCGCACAATTGGACTGCATGACTTTTTGCATTCTGAGACGTAACGCAGCCGTCGGCGTCTTA
This sequence comes from Hyphomicrobium sp., assembly GCA_031373745.1. Lineage (GTDB taxonomy): Bacteria > Pseudomonadota > Alphaproteobacteria > Rhizobiales > Hyphomicrobiaceae > Hyphomicrobium_B. The sequence continues at coordinate 3,878 of JANMNH010000002.1, forward strand.
CCGTTGGCATGGCGGAACTTATCGAGCCGCGAGATCGCAAGCTCGTGCGCGTCAGCCGGAAGGTCCGGTTGCGTGCCTTGGCTTTCGATCGTTTCGGCACAGCGCAAGCCCGCGGCACGCCCGAACACCACCAAGTCGATGAGCGAATTCGAGCCAAGACGATTGGCGCCGTGAACGGACACGCATGCGGCTTCGCCAATGGCCATGAGGCCCGGAACGATGGCGTCGAAATCGCTGCCCTTCTTGGTCAGAACTTCACCGTGATAATTAGTCGGGATGCCGCCCATGTTGTAGTGCACGGTTGGCAGAACCGGGATCGGTTGACGGCGCAAGTCGACACCGGCAAAAACCTTGGCGCTCTCCGTAATGCCAGGCAACCTCTCGGCCAAAATTTTCGGGTCGAGGTGGTCGAGATGCAGATATATGTGATCGCCTTCCGCTCCGACGCCCCGGCCTTCGCGAATCTCCATGGTCATGGAACGTGAAACGACATCGCGCGATGCTAAATCTTTTGCGTGCGGCGCATAACGCTCCATGAAGCGCTCGCCTTTCGCGTTGGTCAAATACCCGCCTTCGCCGCGCGCGCCTTCCGTGATCAAGACGCCGGCACCATAAATGCCCGTCGGATGGAACTGTACGAATTCCATATCTTGCAACGGCAGTCCGGCGCGCAAAACCATGGCATTTCCGTCGCCCGTGCAGGTGTGTGCCGAGGTGCAAGAGAAGTACGTGCGCCCATAACCGCCTGTCGCCAGAATCGTGCGCTTGGCGCGGAATCTGTGGATCGATCCGTCTTCAAGACACATGGCAACGACGCCGCGGCACGCACCCTCCTGGTCCATCATGAGATCGATGGCGAAATACTCGACGAAGAATTCGGCCGAGTGGCGCAATGACTGGCCATAGAGAGTATGCAGCATGGCGTGGCCGGTGCGATCGGCGGCAGCGCAGGTGCGTTGCGCCGGCGGACCTTCGCCAAAATCCGTCGTCATGCCCCCGAACGGGCGCTGATAGATTTTCCCGTCTTCCGTGCGCGAGAAAGGAACGCCGTAGTGTTCTAGCTCGTAGACGGCGTCGGGCGCATTGCGGCACAGGTATTCGATGGCATCCTGATCACCGAGCCAGTCAGAACCTTTGACGGTGTCGTACATATGCCAGCGCCAATTATCGGGGCCCATATTGCCAAGCGCCGCCGCAACGCCGCCTTGGGCCGCAACCGTATGCGAGCGGGTTGGAAATACTTTCGTAACGCAAGCCGTTTTAAGACCTGCTTCCGCCGCCCCAAGCGTTGCTCTAAGTCCGGCACCGCCCGCGCCAACGACCACCACGTCGTAGCTGTGATCGGTGATTGGGTAAGCTTTTCCGTTTGTTCCGGGAGCGCTGCTCTTGGGCTTAGGTGCCGCCATTCGTCTTAAGCTCCGAGACTTAGTTTGAGGATAGCAAAGATACTGATGAGTGCCACGGCCATGGCGAAGAATGTATTGAGCATCAGCAGAACAATTTTTGCTCCTTCGCCGCGAACGTAGTCTTCAATAATCGTCTGCATGCCAAGGCGCATATGAATTGTGCCGGACACAATGAGTGCCAGCAATGCCATCGCGTGGATCGGATTTGACAATGATTTCTTGACCGCGGCATAATCGGCGCCAGCCAGCGACGCCACCAGCCAGACGAAAAACAGACCGAGCACGGCGTTGGCGACGCCGGAGACGCGTTGCTTCCAGAAATGGTCCGCACCCTCTTTGGCTGAACCCAAATTGCGAGCGGTCTTGAGCGGCGTGCGCATCACCATCAGACCCCTCCCATTTTCGAACTGACGCAGCCCCATATCACAGCTGTTAACGCGAGCGACAACAGTATGGATGCCCAAGACAGTTGATCGATGGTCTTCAAGTCGTGGCCATAGCCGAAGTCCCAAATGAAGTGCCGCAACCCGCCGAGCAAATGGTGCAGCAATGCCCACGTGTATGCGAGCAGAATGAGCCGTCCAGGCCAGGTCCCCAATAACCCCGACACGTAATTGAAATAGTCGGGTCCCGTTGCCGCCGCAATCAGCCACCATGCCAGAAGCAGCGTGCCTAGATAGAGCGCCGCGCCGGTGAGCCGGTGCAGGATCGACATCACCATGTTGATAAGCGGCGTATAAATTTGAAGGTGCGGGGAGAGTGGCCTTTGTGGCCGCGCCCGCCGCCCGGGGCTCGTCTCGGCCATTTGGGCATTCCTCGTGACTGCGTCTCGGCCGGTTTGTAACGGCTAGAGCCGCGCTTTTCAAATCGCGTTTTTGCCACATGCAGTGGCCCGGCGCCTTGAGACTTAAGCTACATCAGCGCGCTGATGATGGCTTTGCCAAGCCGGTTGCCGCTGTCGAAAGCATGTTCGGCAAGTCGCCCCAGGCACCAATCTCCACATACGCCGACCATATGGTCGGTCGAAAAGAGATAGGTTTCGCCGAGCGATTGGTCGACAAGCCCATGCCGCCACAAGTGCGCCACCATACGCGAAGGCCGGATGGGGGGAAGACCTAAGACGTGGCTGATTTCATTCCAGAGCTCCTCAGCGACAACCTCTGGTTCCACATCTTCCGTCTGCCGGCTCCACGATGGGGACGCATGAATCACAATCGATTCACCCTGGCTCGTACGGCCTGGCTTCGTATTATTTCGTGAGATCCAGCGGATGACTTCAGACATATCCGAATAGACATCCTGCTCGGGCAGGGTCACTTCTTCGAGCCTGATCATCAGCGCCCAGCACGGCGCCATGCGCACCCGTGCGAGCGATGCCCCAAACTCTTCAATCTGGCCTAGCAGCAAGCGCGCTTGCGGCGCCGGAACAGCAACAGCGACGGCCTGAAACGGCCCGACGGATGTTTGATCCTCAAACCAGACGTGCCAGCCCTTATCCGCGCGTTGAATTGTGTGAACAGGCCGCCCCGTGTGGATGCGAACGCTTTCTGCAAGCGGCCGCACGAGCGACGCCATGCCCGGCGTTCCGACGTGCCATGGCGCCATTTGACCGGCACCTTCTTCGCCATGTAGAGCCGCGCGCGGAGTCCAGCGCGCAGCGTAACCGAGGCCCACAAGTTCTTCGATGTAGCTTTTAAAACCCTGCCCCCTTGCCGTTACGTATTGGGCACCATGATCGAAGGTCTCAAGTCCCACGCGGGTCGTGGCAATGCGACCGCCGATCATGCGGTCTTGCTCAAAGACTTCGACGAAATAGCCCGCCTGACGCATCGTGCGCGCGCACGACAACCCGGCAAGTCCGGCTCCGATGACAGCAGCCCGCTTTGTCATTGCGTTTCCGAATCAAGACATTTTAGCGATGGTTCGCGCGAGACGCAGACGCATGCCGATGAGGCATCCAACAACCCAATTTCACATTTCAAGCAAAAAAGCGTCAGTATTGCGATACGGTATCGGTTCATACCGGCAAACTCAATCAGCAATAGACCTATTGAAACAATTAAGCGTGGAATTAATTCGCGTTGATCGCGCCGCACGCAAGTCTTCCGCCTGCGCCGCCTTCAGGTTCGCTTTCGTAATCGTCGGCTTTCTCGAAAATAACGAAAGTTGATCCATCCGAATCAAACAACGTTTCCTCAGCCTCTTTGCTCAAAGTCAAGAAGGGGCTCAGGACCTCGGCAACGGCCTTTCCATCGGCAGAAACATGGATGTTTGGAAGGTCCCCGGACATCGGTCCTTCGTCGTGCAAAAACCCGTGCTTAGCCCCGAGCGGATTGTAGATGTTTCCGGCGCTTGCGAAGTCACCTTCACACGCGCCCGTTTCATGGACGTGAATCGCATGGGGACCTGGCGGCAGGCCGCTCAGATCGAACTTTATGATGACGCCGGCAGTCGCTTCCATCATCATGATCGTACCGGCTTCGCCGCCGCCGACCAATTTGATCTTGGCTATCGCCGTTTCACCAAATGCGAAAGCCGGCGCGCACGGAAAGAAAGATGCAGCCCATACCGTGACCGCCACCGCCAAACGCTGCAACATCATACGCAAACTCCCCCCAACACGCGACCCACTATAACCTAGCCCGTGCAAGGCACTAGTCCCTACTATTTCAGCGTGGCAACACGATCCAAGCGTCGAGATCGAGGACGACACTTTCGTTATAATCGCCGCCCGCGCCCTTGAACGGGAACGCCGCGCAGTCCGAATTTTTGACCCCGATCATCCGAACGCGTAGCGCTCCAACGTCTTCTCTGCCGTTAATCTCTGTTTTTTCAATGATTTCCGACCACGCATAGATCGTATCTCCCGCGAATGTCGGAGCTACATGACGCCCGCCATTGATCGCCGCCAAATGAAACGCGTTGCCCAGACCATTGTAGGACAACGCGCGCACCAGCGAAATGACGACGCCGCCGTAGACGATCCGCTGGCCGAACCGGCCCTTTGATTCGGTGTGCTGGTTGAAGTGCACCTTGGCGGTGTTCTGGTACAGGCGCGTGGCAATTTGGTGCTCGGCTTCTTCAAGCGTCATGCCATCCACGTGATCGATTTTCTCGCCGGCCTCATAGTCGCCCCAACGGTGCGGCGAACCCGCGAGCGCAAGATCATATTTCGATACGTCCAACTTGGGCACTGCTGTTGCGATCGACTGTGGATCGACGCGATCGGACAGCTTGGGAACGATAGCTTCGGGAGCGGGAGAGTTATTGTCTCTCTTGCGTACCATCACCCATCGGCAATACTCGAGAACCACTTCGCCATTTTGATTGCGGCCGGTTGAGCGAACGTAAACCGTGCCTGTCTCTTTGTTTGAATTTTCCTTGAGGCCGATTACTTCCGAAACCGAACTCAACGTATCGCCCGGATAGACAGGACGGACAAACCGGCACTCGGCATAGCCTAGATTTGCGATGGCGTTGAGCGAGATATCGGGTGTGGTTTTTCCGAAAACGACATGGAAGGTCAGCATGTCATCGAGCGGCGCGCGCGGATACCCAAGATCCTTGGCGAATTTGGCGGAAGATTGCACGGCAAAGCGCGAACCATAGAGAGCCGTGTAGAGCGCCACGTCGCCCTCGCTAACGGTGCGCGGCGTGGCATGTGTAATGATTTGCCCGAACCGGAAATCCTCGAAGTAGTTTCCAGAGTTCGTTTTGGTCGTCGTCATTTTCCGACCCCTCAGCGTCGCACTCTTAGCGCCGGCCTCACAAGAGAACTCGACTTCCAGCGTGTGCCCGCACGCCCGTATTTATTCCCCTTGTCCGTGGGTTGCAGTTCAACTGCAACCCCTTTCTGACGCCGGGGGGTCGCGATCAACGGCCGCACAAGGGAATTCCCCGAACATCGGCCAGTCGAGAGGTGTTTAACTTTAGCCGCTAGAACCAGGGCTCTTCGACCCTGGACTTGGTGGTAATTGCGTTCGCTATGGTGACGACGCGCCGGGCCATGACGAGATGCAGCCGTTCCACCATTTTGCCCTCGACCGTGATGACGCCCTTCTTGGCATTGACCGGATCTTCGAAGGCTTTGATGATCTTCTTCGACCATGCCACTTCTTCGTCAGTCGGCGAGAAGACATGATTGCACGGCACGACTTGCGAAGGATGGATCAGGGTCTTGCCGTCCATCCCAAGAGTGCGGCCATGTTCGCACTCGGCCCTGAAGCCCGTCTCGTCCTTGAAGTCGTTATAAACGCCGTCGATGACATCGAGACCATAGGCGCGCGCTGCAACGAGTGTCATTGCAAGCCACGGCACGACTGCGAACCGGTTGTTAGTGGACCTTGCCCGGCTCTCCTTCAGGAGATCGTTTGTGCCGAGCACAAGACACGACAGCCGGTTTTCCGGATCGGCCCCGCAAGCTGCAATCTCGCGCGCATTGATGACGCCCATCGGTGTCTCGATCATGGCCCAAAGCCGGATTTTTTCGCTAGCCCCCGACGCGCGCACCACTTTGGCCGTGCTGATGATATCGCCTGGCTGGGACACTTTGGGCACGAGGATTGCGTCTGGTTCGGCTGCGATGGCGGCCTGGAGGTCGGCCATGCCCCAAGGGGTCTCGATAGCGTTGACGCGCAGGATAACTTCGCGCGGTCCAAATCCTCCGCTGCGCACTGCTTCGCACACAAGTCCGCGGGCCTTGGGCTTGTTGTCGGGTGCAACAGAGTCCTCAAGATCGAGAATCAGAGAATCGGCGGGCAAGCCTTTGGACTTCTCAATCGCACGCTCGTTATCGCCTGGAAGATACAGAACACTCCGGCGCGGTCGAATAGCCATTGGGAACCTCAAAGTGTAGATTTATTGCAGTGCAATATAATACAAATTCTGGCCAGGGCCAGCGGTGCTTTGGACCAATGACTATTTGCAGGTTTAGGACCCGCCAGAACTGGACGCTGGCCACGAGTTATGCCCAGGTTAGTCAACGATAATAGGGCGCCGTCACGGGAGTTTCGAATTGGCCAAGATCTCAGTGCCTGAATTCAAATTTCTACAGCATGAAGCGGCAGGCGGCGTTGTTTTGTTTCTTGCTGCGGTCATGGCCATGCTGGCAGTGAACTCGCCGGCCGCACCCTTATATAACAATCTACTTGAGACGCATTTGACGGCAGGCTCCGCGCCGCTCGCGTTGACCAAAACGGTTCTGCATTGGATCAACGACGGTCTCATGGCGATATTCTTCTTTCTCATAGGCCTCGAGATCAAACGCGAGTTTTTGGCCGGGGCCCTCTCATCTGCGAAATCGGCAGCACTTCCGGCGATCGCCGCAATCGGCGGCATGCTGGTACCGGCCGCGATCTACGCAGCCATAAACTGGGACAACCCGGTGACATTACGCGGCTGGGCCATTCCGGCTGCAACCGACATCGCGTTTGCCGTCGGCGTCTTGGCGCTGCTTGGGAAGAGTGTCCCATCCGCCTTGAAGGTCTTCATTCTTGCCTTGGCCATCATCGACGATCTGGGTGCCATTGTCGTCATTGCACTCTTTTATGCAACAGATCTCAGTTTTACAGCAATTGCACTCGCAGCAGCAGGCACGCTGCTGCTTTTCATTCTCAACCGCCGCCACGTCACGCACATATGGGCGTATCTACTCGTTGGTTTGTTTGTTTGGGTATGCGTTTTGAAATCCGGCGTGCATGCGACGCTGGCCGGAGTCATCACGGCACTTTCCATTCCGCTCGCTGCCGGCGCCGCCGGACAAGAGGGGCCATTGGAAAAACTCGAGCATGCCCTTGGGCCTTGGGTATCGTTCGGCATCCTGCCGCTATTCGCCTTCGCCAACGCCGGTGTCTCTATGAGCGGACTGACGCTAGCGGATTTGGCGGCGCCCGTGCCGCTCGGAATCGCTCTTGGGCTTTTCATCGGGAAACCGATCGGCATCTATTCATTCGCGCGGACCGCAATTTCAGCCGGGTTTGCGGTAATGCCTCATGGAACAAATTCAATGCAGCTTTTTGGCGCAAGCGCGCTCGCGGGCATTGGCTTCACAATGAGCCTATTTATTGGGATGCTGGCATTTACGGATCCGGCCTTTTCGTCCCATGTCAGGCTCGGCGTTCTTACCGGCTCAATACTATCTGGACTCGCAGGTTTCGGTATTCTTTACGTGGCTCGAAACACACGTTAATCGGAGGAGAAGGAATCGCATGTCGCTATTTCCCGAGTCGCTTACCGACCGCTATCAGCGCTTTAAGCACCGTATTTTCGTACCCAATGCCGATCAATACGAAGAGCTCGCCACTTACGGGCAAAGCCCCGAGATCATGATTATCTCCTGTTGCGACAGCCGCGTCGATCCGGAAACCATCTTTAATGCCAAGCCCGGCGAACTCTTTGTCGCCAGAAACGTTGCCAATCTCGTGCCGCCATACGAAACAGGCGGCAAATTTCACGGCGTCAGCGCCGGCATCGAATTCGCCATCGTCGGGTTGCGCGTCAAACATCTCGTGATCATGGGCCATTCAGGGTGCGGCGGAGTCAATGCAGCTCTCGAAGGCACCGCTCCTGAAACAGAAGCGAAGTTCATTTCACGCTGGATGTCGATGCTGGACGATGCCCGGCTTTCGGTGCTTGCTTCGCACCAGATGAAGTCGAAAGCAGAGCAAGCAAAAGCCCTAGAAATGGAGGGTATCAGAACGTCGCTCCGGAATCTGCGCACGTTCCCGTTCGTTAAAAAGCTTGAGGATTCCGGCAAGATTTCGTTGCATGGCGCTTATTTCGAGATAGCCAGCGGAACGCTTTCGGCTCTCAATCACCAGACCAACAAGTTCGTACCGCTGTAAGCACCGGCGAATGTCGCGGCCTTATTGAATTGCTTTGATTGCGGGCAGTAGCTTGCTCTCGATGACTTCCGCCGATAACGGCCCGACGTGCTTGTAGACGATTTCGCCGCGGCCATTGACGACGAACGTTTCGGGCATGCCGTAAACGCCCCAATCGATCGCCGTGCCGCCGTCGGCGTCGGTTCCGACTGCCGTAAATGGGTTACCGTAACGCCCAAGGAAACGCCGGGCGGCGGCCGGATCGTCTTTGTAATTCACGCCGTATACCTCAAGACCGCTCTTGATCTTGAGTTCGGCAATCAGCGGATGCTCGTCGATACATGGAGCGCACCAGGACGCCCAGAAATTTACGATCGACGTCTTGCCTTTGGTAAGATCCGAATTGGAGAACCCAGGCACAGCCTTGCCGTCGGCAACCAACCCGGCAAGGGCCGCAAATGACGAAACAGGTACGGGCTTGCCGATAAGGGCGGACGGCAGTTTCGAAGGATCGCCCGTTTGCAAAGCGACGGCAAAAAGCCCTGCCACGGCCACAAAAACGAATACGGGCAGGACTTGCAATCTTTTCGAGGGATTGCTGCCTGTCATGATGAACTTTCGACCGTATCCTGATTTGAAACCTGGGCCGAGCGCCGCTTCACGCCCCGCGCGTCAAGGTGTTTGAGCGCAGCGCGCTGCTTCTGCCCGTCGGCAAACAGCCACGCGAGAAGAGCTGCAACGACCACTGCCGTCAGAGCATAAGCGGCCCAGATAAACGATGCATGCGGCCCGAGATCCATTTGTTCACTCCGAGGCTGGCGCTGTGCGCACAGTGGTTTCGCCACGCTCGATTTCCGCCATGCGCAAGGACTTGACGCGCCGGCGCAGAATTTCGTTTCTCATCGCCATCATGTGCATGACAACAAACAGCGCCGAGAACCCCAGCGCCATGGTCAAGAGCGGCGTGCGCATGCTCGGATCGACACTCTTTGTGAATCCGGTCGAAGGCTGATGCAGCGTGTTCCACCACTCGACCGAGAACTTAATGACCGGCAGAATGGCAACGCCAACGAGCGCCAGAACGGCGGTCAACTTGGCTGCGAGCGATTCGTCTTCCAGCGATGAGCGCAAAGCCATCAAACCAAGATAAAGGAAAAAAAGGATCAAAACCGACGTCAGCCGTGCGTCCCAAACCCAATACGTGCCCCACATCGGCTTGCCCCAGAGCGAACCCGTGACGAGCGCGAGAAACGTGAAAGCAGCGCCAATCGGTGCCGCAGCCTTAGCCGAAACATCGGCCAATGGATGGCGAAAAACCAGGAGCCCGAAACTCGACAGCGCAACAAAAGCGTAACCCATCATGGCAAGCCAGGCGCTTGGCACATGGATGTACATGATCTTGACGGTTTCGCCTTGCTGATAGTCGGGCGGCGCGACAACGAAAACGAGATATAGTCCATATGCAATTACCGCTGCGGCGAGGCCCGCGATCCACGGCAATAGCTTGCCTGAGAGATCCATGAAGCGGGTTGGGTTTGCCAGACGTTGAGTCAGCGTTTGCATGGGATGGATTTAAGCCTTCGTCGATGGATACGCAATGAATGGGACTGTTTTCCGGCTACTGAAGCTGAATCCGCAAGGCGGCGGCCGCCGCCAATGGCCCGAGCACGATTGAGGCCAAGGAAATTGCCACGAGCACCGCGAATGATGCCCCGAAATTTCCTGCGTTGGCCGTAGCAGCGCTCAAGCCCGATATTCCAAAGATGAGTGTCGGGACATAAAGCGGCAAAACGAGGAGCGCCAGCAGCAAACCGCCGCGGCGCGCCTTCAAGGTCAACGCCGCGCCGATCGCGCCCAGAAAACTGACGGCCGGCGTACCAGCCAGCATGGTTGCGACGAGCGCGGAATAAGCCTTGAGATCGAGATTGAGGAGAATGCCGAGTACCGGCGCTAGAAGCGCTAGCGGGATCCCGGTCGATATCCAGTGTGCCAGCGACTTTGCGGCCGCGACGAGTTCCAGAGGCATTGTGCCGGTGGCCAAAACTTCAAGCGTGCCGTCTTCGAAATCGCTTTCGAATACTCTGCCGAGAGATAGTAACGCAGCCAGGAGTAGGGCGATCCACAAAATCCCGGCGGCGATGCGCGACAGAAGATTGAGATCCGGCCCGAGCCCCAGCGGCATCAGCGCGACCACGACGAGGAAAAACCCAAGCGCCGTGCCAATTGCGCCGCCCTCGCGGATCGAGAGGCGGAGGTCCCGGCCAACAAGCGTCCAGAACTCGCTCATCCGGCTCTGCCCCGCGGTTCCAGCACCAATTCCCGCGAACGGGCAAGCCCAAGAGGGATATGCGTGGCGATGATTGCCAATCCGCCGGATTCGATATGACCTTCTATCGCTTTCGCCAACAGCCCGGTCGAGGCGGAATCGAGCGATACTGTCGGCTCGTCGAGCAGCCAGACCGGCCGTTCGGCAGCAAGCAACCGAGCCAAGCCAACGCGCCGCTTTTGACCTGCCGAGAGATAGGCGACAGGGAACTCCGCGAGATCGGCCAAACCAAAGTGGTCGAGCGCGCGATCAACCCTGCCGTTATATTTGGCATCCGCGCCGAGATAGCGGGCCCAGAATTCAACGTTCTCGCGCACCGTCAAATTGGCTTTCACGGCATTGGCATGCCCGACAACGTGCGCTTGTTCGGCGATCGACTTTTCGCTGTCCCCGCCGGCGATTCTGACCGAACCCGAGGCTGGGCGCAAAAACCCGGCGAGCGCGCGCAAAAGGGTAGTCTTGCCTGCGCCATTGACGCCCGACAGGATGACGGCTTCCCCGCTCGCCACATTGAGCGACAGATTGCGAATAATCGTCCGCGATCCACGCTCAACAAAGAGTTTTTCGGCAATGAGTTGCACGCGGGCTTTAGACCTTGGCGGGAGATAAGGGCGCTACCAGTGGCATTTGACCGCAAGGCCAAACTCGCCGGAAGTTGGATGTTCCCCTGTGCCGGTGCTCTATATAAGAGGCATCGACTGATTTCCGCTAGCGCAAAAGCGGCGGGGTTGCACAAGGTCGGCATTAGGCCATTCGCCGCCCCCTCGATCCACCGGCACTCCGGCGGCGCAGCTCCAAGTCCAAATCTCTCGTGGCCCATTTCATGCGGCCCGTATCTGGTGGAGGCTAGACCTTGAGCGCCCTGACCCCGAATTCACTAGACAGTTTTAAATGCCAAAAGACGCTGACTGTAGGCGGCAAAACCTACGTCTATTATTCACTGCCCGAAGCCGAGCGGAACGGACTCAAGGGTATCTCCAAGCTGCCCTTTTCGATGAAGGTTCTGCTCGAAAACCTGCTGCGCCACGAAGATGGCCGCACGGTCAAGAAGGCCGATATCGCCGCCATGGCCGAATGGCTGAACAACAAGGGTAAGACCGAAGCAGAAATCGGTTTCCGCCCGGCGCGCGTATTGATGCAGGATTTTACCGGCGTACCGGCCGTTGTTGACCTCGCTGCCATGCGCGACGGCATGAAGCACCTCAAGGGCGATCCCAACAAGATCAACCCGCTTGTTCCCGTTGATCTTGTGATCGATCACTCGGTCATCGTCGATGAATTCGGTAGTCCGAAGTCGCTCGCTCGCAATGTCGAACTCGAATACGAACGCAATGGCGAGCGCTATAATTTCTTGAAGTGGGGCCAGGGTGCATTCGAGAACTTCCGCGTCGTGCCGCCCGGCACCGGAATTTGCCATCAGGTCAACCTTGAGTATCTCGCACAGACCGTGTGGACCAACAAAATGGCGGACGGGCGCAACGTCGCCTATCCCGATACGCTTGTTGGCACCGACAGCCACACTACAATGGTCAACGGTCTCGCTGTTCTTGGCTGGGGCGTCGGCGGCATCGAAGCGGAGGCGGCCATGCTCGGCCAGCCGCAATCCATGCTCATCCCTGAAGTCGTCGGTTTCAAGCTGAACGGCAAACTGAACGAAGGCGTAACCGCAACCGATCTTGTGCTGACGGTCACGCAAATGTTGCGCAGGAAAGGCGTGGTCAACAAATTCGTGGAATTCTTCGGGCCGGGCCTCAATCACATGACGCTGGCCGATCGCGCAACGATCGCTAATATGGCACCCGAGTACGGCGCGACGTGCGGGTTCTTCCCTGTCGATAGCGAGACCTTGAATTATCTGACGATCTCGGGCCGCGACGAATATCGCATTGCGCTCGTTGAAGCTTATAGCCGCGCGCAGGGACTTTTCCGCGAACAGAATTCCGCCGATCCGGTTTTCACGGACACGCTCGAACTCGATCTCGGCGCGGTTGAACCATCGCTCGCGGGACCTAAACGGCCGGAAGGCCGCGTGGCGCTCTCGGGCGTTGCAACCGGGTTCGCGATCGCGCTTGACGCCGAATACAAGAAACCGAACGAAGCGAAAAAGCGTGTCGCCGTGCAAGGAAAACCTTTCGATATCGGCCATGGCGACGTTGTCATTGCGGCGATCACGAGCTGCACGAATACATCGAACCCGAGCGTCTTGATTGCCGCAGGCCTCTTAGCGCGCAATGCCGTGCAAAAGGGATTGACCGCGAAACCCTGGGTAAAAACTTCCCTTGCTCCCGGATCGCAGGTTGTCGCCGCATACCTTGAGAAGTCCGGATTGCAGACGTATCTCGACAAAATAGGATTTAACGTTGTCGGCTTCGGGTGCACCACCTGCATTGGCAATTCCGGCCCGCTCGCGTCCGACATCTCCAAGGCCATCAACGACAACGGCATCGTCGCCGCCGCTGTGCTTTCGGGAAATCGCAATTTTGAAGGCCGCGTCAGCCCAGATGTGCAAGCGAATTATCTCGGCTCTCCGCCGCTCGTCGTTGCTTATGCCTTGGCGGGCTCGGTACAGACGGACTTGACCAAAGAGCCGCTCGGCACCGGCAAAGACGGCAAGCCCGTTTATCTCAAGGACATTTGGCCGGCATCTTCCGAAATTCAGAAGTTCATCGCCGAAAATATCACGCGCGAGATGTTCAAGTCGCGCTATGCGGACGTTTTCAAAGGCGACAAGAACTGGCAAGGGATCAAGTCGAGCACGGGCCTAACGTACGGCTGGGACGACGCATCGACATACGTGCAGAATCCGCCGTACTTCACCGGTATCTCCGCCAACGCAACTAAGATTTCGGATATCGAGAAGGCGCGCGTGCTCGCTCTCTTCGGCGACAAGATCACGACCGATCACATCTCGCCCGCCGGCTCCATCAAAGCCGCCTCGCCCGCCGGGCAATATTTAATCGAACACAACGTGAAGCCGGCCGATTTCAATCAGTACGGCACGCGCCGCGGCAATCACGAGGTGATGATGCGCGGCACGTTCGCCAATATTCGCATCAAAAATCATATGGTCAAAGACGACAAAGGTAACGTCATCGAGGGCGGGTTCACAATTCACCAGCCGTCTGCCGAACGCATGGCAATCTACGATGCGGCACAGCGCTATGCGCTTGAGAAAGTGCCGCTCGTCGTTTTTGCAGGCGTCGAATACGGCAACGGGTCCTCGCGAGACTGGGCGGCGAAAGGCACAAATCTACTTGGAGTCAAAGCCGTGATCGCACAATCGTTCGAGCGCATTCACCGCTCGAACCTGGTTGGCATGGGCGTCATTCCTTTTACATTCGAGGCAGGTACAAGCTGGCAGACGCTCGGCCTCAAGGGCGACGAACTCGTGACTATTCGGGGCCTCGCCAGCGTCAAACCGCGCGCCAAGTTGGAAGCGGAAATCACAAGACCGGACGGCACAATGTTCAAGGTCCCGCTGCTATGCCGGATCGATACCCTAGACGAGCTCGAATACTTCAAGAGCGGTGGGATCTTGCATTACGTCTTGAGGAACTTGGCTGCAGCGTGACGCTACGCTTTGCCGGGCCGCCGGGCCAATTCGTAACGATACTTGTTAACTTCCACCTCAAACGAAACTCGCAATTTTATGAGGATTGGTTACGCCTTCTTCAGTCATGACGCGTGCGTACTATACGCATGCGCGAAGAGTCTGAAAGAGGGCCACAAGCGATGGGTTACACGGTATTTTTGACGCCTTATAACGACAACATCGTATTCGGCGACGGCGACGACATCGTCAACGCGCTAGCGGGCGATGACGTTATCGACGCTGGCAACGGCCACAATGTGGTGTGGGGCGCCCAAGGGAACGACACTATTTTCGGCGGCGAGAACGCCGACGTCCTCGATGGCGGCGACGACGACGATCTCGTGCGCGGCAAGGGCGGCAACGATCAAATTTACGGCGGCGGCGGCACCGATACGCTCGATGGCGGCGACGACGATGACGAAGTGCTTGGCGGAGATGGCAACGACAATATTTACGGCGGAAACGGCCACGACGTGCTGCGCGGAGAAGCAGGCTGCGATCTCATTTTCGGTAACGATGGCGACGATCTTGTCGATGGCGGCGACGACAACGACACGCTGTACGGTGGAGCCGGTATCGACAGCGTTTATGGCGGCAATGGCAACGACACTATTTTCGGCGAAGATGGCGATGACAAACTGTTTGCAAACGCGGGCGACGATTGCCTTAGCGGTGGCAACGGTAACGACCTGATCGAGGGCGGCGCGGGCAACGATTGCCTCTACGGCGATGCCGGCTGCGATCTTCTTCGCGGCGACGCTGGAAACGACAAACTCTTTGGCGGCGACGGCGACGACTTCCTCGTCGGCAGCTACGGCCGGGATATGCTGACGGGCGGCGCGGGCTGGGATCGCTTCGAGTTCTACGCGACGCGGGAGTCAGGCATCGGCTTTGGCAACCGCGACTGCATCATCGACTTTCAGCGCGGCGCCGATAAAATCGATTTGAGCGGCATCGATGCCAATAGCTTAAAGGCAGGCAATCAAGCCTTCCGCTTCATTGGCTTTACCAATCAATTTGACGGAACGGCGGGCGCACTCAAGGTCTTTTGGGAAAACCGTGCCGGCACCGCTTACGACCGTACGGTTGTTGCGGGCGACGTGAACGGTGACGGCCGCCCCGACTTCCAGATAGAACTCAAAGGTCTCGTGCATCTCTACAAAAGCGATTTTCTGCTCTAGTTTGTTGCCTTAGCTCTGTAATAAATTGCCAGTCACGACCGTAGAGTCTTCCAAGGCTCACCCAGTCGTGACTGGTTTTTTGTGCGTAACGCAATATTATAACACTAGCGGCGGTTGAGCTTTTTTGCCGTCTAAGCAGGACCACAACCTATGCGATTGCGCACAACTCAACTGTTTTTCATTGGCCTCCTTTGGCTTGGCACCGGCTCGTCGTTCGCCGAACAAGACACGGCTGCGCGATCTAAAGTCACCCAGTCGAGCGATACGCCAATACGCGCGGTTCTCGAGCTCTTCACCAGCCAAGGCTGCTCGTCATGCCCGCCCGCAGACATCGTTCTTAAAGATTATGCCAACGATCCGACCGTCATCGCCTTGTCTCTGCCGGTAGATTACTGGGACTATCTTGGCTGGAAGGATACCTTCGCCTCGCCGCGCAACAGCGAGCGCCAACGCGCCTATGCCAAAGCGCGTGGCGATGGTGCGATTTACACTCCGCAAATCGTCGTCAATGGTTCGCTACACGCTAACGGCGCAGTGAAGTCTGAGATCGAAAACGCAATTGAACTCACCTCTAAGAACTCAGCCAAGCCCCGGGTGCCATTGCGATTCTGGCAGGAGAACAACACGCTCAATATTGCCGCTGGATGGGCAGAGGAGGGCACGGAAGTGCGCGAGGCCACTATCTGGCTCGCAGCCGTTCAGACGTCCGGCACGGTCGATATCCAGAAAGGCGAAAACGCGGGCAATGCCCTGATTTACACAAATATCGTGCGCGAACTGACCCCGATCGGCCTTTGGAAAGGCAAACCGCTCATGATCCAGATTCCGCGCGCGGCGGTGATGCAAGCCGCGACGCAGAAATCGGTTGTTTTGGTTCAAGAAGGCAAGGCCGGTCCCATTATTGGCGCAGCCTGGGCCGGGCTTTGGTAGTCCGCACTCGCAAGGTTCGCTGCAGCACATCGAAGACCCAATAAAATCTATGCGGCCAAGCCGCGCTTCTTGAGCAGACCTTCAATTTTCGGCGGCCGCCCGCGGAACGCGACATACGCTTCGTGCGGATCGCGCCGGTTGCCCGCCGAATAGACGAATTCAGCCAGTCTTTTGGCCGTTTTGGCGTGAAAAACATCGCCTGTTTCTTCGAAGGCCGCGAAAGCATCGGCGTCCATCACTTCGGACCAGAGATAGCTGTAATAGCCGGCTGCATATCCGCCCATGATGTGCATGAAGTGCGGCAAGCGGTGACGCATCGCGATTTCAGCCGGCATGCCGATATGACGGAGCGTTTCTTTTTCGAACGCCCCAATATCCAAACTCGAAGCATCCTCAAGGGCGTAGAGCGCCATATCTACCAGTGCAGATGCTGTGTACTCAACCGTGGCAAAGCCCTGATTGAAATTCCGCGCCGCCAACAATCGCTTGCGCAGCTTTTCCGGCATCGGCTTTCCACTCTTGTAGTGGACCGCATATCGCTCCAATACCTCCGGCGTCGATAACCAATGTTCGTAGAGCTGCGACGGCAACTCGACAAAATCGGTCGATACGGCTGTGCCCGCAATGGAGGGGAACGTCACGTCCGACAGTAGTCCATGCAGGCCATGGCCGAATTCATGGAACAACGTGCGCGCGTCGTCGAATGACAGCAATGCAGGTTCGCCATCCGCAACTTTCGCGCAATTCAAAACATTGACGATGATAGGCCTCTGCCCCTTGCCAAGATTGTGCTGGGAGCGAAAACCCGTCATCCAGGCGCCAGACCGCTTTGAAGCCCGGGCGAAGTAATCGCCGAAGAAAACGCCGACATGCTGGCCGGATTTGCTGCAGACTTCCCAGACGCGTACATCTGGATGATAGCGCGGCACATCGCTCAACTCCTTGAACTTGAGACCGAATAACCGGCTGGCACAATCGAAAGCCGCGTTAATCATGGAATCGAGCTTGAGATAGGGCCGCACCTCGGCTTCATCTAGGTCGAAACGCGACTTGCGCACTTTCTCCGAATAGTAACGCCAGTCCCAAGGCGCGATCGCGAAGTTTCCGCCCTCGCGCTTGGCTTCTGCCGCAAGAGCATCGCGTTCTTCAATTGCGCGGGCGACCGCCTTTGACCATACGGCGCCCAACAGCTCGTTTACCGCATGTGGCTTCTTGGCCATCGTGTCTTCGAGCGAAAACTCGGCAAAGGACTTGTACCCCAGAAGTTTGGCGTGTTCGCTTCGCAGTTGAACGGCTTCGGCCAGGATACGGCCGTTGTCGGTTTCACCGCCATTTGCCCCGCGCTGCATCCAAGCCTTGAAGGCCTGTTCTCTGAGGTCGCGCCGGCTCGAGTAGGTAAGGAACCCTTCGACGCTAGAGCGCGCTAAAGTCACGGCGTATTTGCCATCATGACCGAGGTCGGCTGCCGCACGCGCCGCAGCGGCACGCATTGTTTCAGGAAGCCCTGAGAGCTCGTTTTCTTCTTCGAGCAACAAGTGCCAAGTCTGTTCGTCTTTCAGAACGTTTTGCATGAACTGCGTCACGAGACTGGCAAGCCGGGCGTTGATTTCTTTCACGCGCGATTTGGCAGCGGCGGATAATCTCGCGCCCGAACGCACAAACGATAAATGATGGCGTTCAAGGACCCGGAGTTCCTCTTCGCTCAATTTCAGTTTATCGCGGCGATTGAACAATTCTTCGATGCGGCGGAACAATTTTGCATCAAGGAAAATCTGCGTTTCATGCGCGGCGAAGCGAGGCGACATCTCGCGCGCGATGTCCTGAAGTTCAGGCGTTGAATCGGTCGCTTCAAGATTACTGAAGACGGATCCGACGCGCGCCAAAAGACGCCCGCTTTTCTCAAGCGCAATAATCGTGTTTGCAAACGAAGGTTTGGCTGGATTTGCCGAAATCTTGGCGATTTCCGTGCGATGTTCGCGAAACGCGGCCTCCAGTGCGGGCCTAAAATGCCGTGCCTCGATTTTCGAGAATGGTGGAGTTTCGAATGGCGTTTTCCAGCGCGACAGCAACGGATTAGTGGACTGGGTGCGTGAAACTCCGCGCTTTGCGGGCTTTACAGGTTTTGACTTTATGTATTTCTGCATCGGCGGCTCATGGTCCCTTGTTCCTAAGGATACGCGGAATAGAGCCGTCTGGGTTCAAAAATTCAATTATGCACAACCGAAAAGCAAAACGGCCTGCTGGGGAAGCAGGCCGTTCGCAAGACATGACGCCCGGGATGGGGACCCCAGGCGTTTGGGGGACAATCAGGGAGAGTTGCCGAAGGCCCGGCCCTTTGAATTTTGGCCCCGGGGGGCTGGGGGGCTGAGTATCCAGAGCCGGTTCTCGAGGCCGGGCCCTCAGGCAACGATTAATATATTCGCTTCCCAATACGGCAGATTGAGGTCGGGTCCGGGTCCCCATTTTGTCAAGGTGAGGGTATTTCGGTGCCCGACATTTTTTGGCGCGCGGCCGGTTCTCATAGCAGGGAGCGCTTGCAATCGATGCAAGTTGGCGCAATCCTGAGGCAGGACAACAGGGAGGCGCCATTGAGCGACGCTGAACCCATAAAATTCCGCCCCCGGATGGCGGGCGGCCAGACCAAAAGCATCCCCGGCGTTGCAGACCTCGGGCCGAAAACGGCTTTCGACAGGACCGAACTCAACTCGATAATGGCGGTCTACGGGCGCAAAGTCGCCCAGGGTCTTTGGCGCGACTACGCGATCGATATGTTACGCGACAAAGCCGTGTTCTCGATTTTCCGCAGGAGCTGCGAAGTGCCCCTTTACCGCGTGGAGAAAGACCCGAAACTGGCACGCAAACAGGGTGCCTACTCTGTCATCGCGGCCGGGGGATTGGTTATGAAACGCGGGCATGATCTGGAGCGGGTGTTGAGCGTGCTCGATAGCCGGATTGAGGTCGTGACGAGCTAAACCGGCTACATCGTTAAAAGCAAATGGGCCCCGGATGAAAATCCAGGGCCCAAATACTTTGCAGTGTTCACGTTGGCGGGCACAACCCGCTTAATCCTCGGTATTCATGATGCCGAGCAAATTGAGGATGTGCACGAACAGCGTAACGAAGCTGCCGTAGAGCATGAATGCGCCGAAGATCGACGAGCGCTTAATGAACTCCTCGCCACCCTGGCTCGCGCCCTCAAGATACATCGTTTTAATCTGCTGCGTTTCCCAGGCCGTAATGGCCGAGAACAGCAGAACGACGATGCCCGAGATGATGGCGCTCATCATCTTGCTCGTGCCGGGATCGGTAATGAAGAAGAAGCTCGCCAGCATGACGATAATTATGCCGATCGAGGCCATGCTGAGGAAGCCACCCCAACCGGTCATGTCCTTCTTGGTCGTGTAGCCGACAAGACTGGTCGCGGCGAAGGTGGCCGCAGCGATGAAGAACGCCTGGCCTATAACGCCGGTCATGCCCTTAGACAGAAACACATAGACCATGGGGGCGATCATCGCGCCCCAAAGTGCGCAGTAAAGCCAATAGGCACCGTGTGCGAGCGCCGAGCTACCCGAATAGAACAGCTTCTGAGCAAAGAAACCGAGGCCGAGCGTGGCCGCGAAGAGAACCCACTTCATCGGGCCGCCCGCAATTGTCGCCAAAATCGCGGGGTTATTGACCAGTGCCAGCACGATCGCAGCGGTACCCGCCACGCCTAATGCCATGTAGTTGTACGTGCCGACCATAAATGAGCGCAAGCCCTCGTCCACGGCCAGTCCGGTCCGTGCACCAGTGCGGGCCACTGAAGGTGAATTGTAAGTTTGAGCCATTGTTCAAGTTTTCCTCTTCCAACCGGCAACTGCCGCCGGAGTTAGCTCGAATATGGTGGTGTTCGCTTGTGCTTTCAAGCCCCAGGAAATGTCTGAGAAATCGCTCACTGACCACGCAGAACAGGAACTGGCGGAGCCCTGAGAACGGCCAAAGTGCCCAATCCGCCAAACACCGCAATCAGCCCTCCCGCGAGTGCAAGAGTGCGCAGCACAGCTGCTAACGAAAACGTGAACGGGGTCTCATCGAGTAACCACGTCAGGGCGGCCCAGGCGGCAATTGTGCCTAAAAGTACCGCCACGACTGCCGCTGCGAGCGCCAAAAGGCCGTACTCAATCGCGTGAGCGGACAGTATCTGGCGCCTCCGGGCGCCAATCGTTTTCAATATGACAGCTTCGAGGATGCGCCGCCGCTGCGCCGTCGCGAGTGCGCCAGCAAGGACTAAGGCGCCAGCAGCCAGCGTCACGCTGCCGGCGACCTGAACCGCCGTCATGACCTTGTCGAAGATCTTATTGAACTGATTGATGGCGTCGCGCACGCGGATGGCGCTGACAGCGGGAAACGTCTTGCCGAGATCACGGACTAAGTCGACTTCTACGGCGGAAGCGGTATTAGCCGGCAAGCGGACCGTTGCCAGCAAATTGTGTGGTGCCGACTGCAAGGCGTTGGGCGAAAAGACCATCACGAAATTGATGGCCAAGTTCTCCCACTTCACTTCGCGCAAGTTGGCGATTGTAGCATCCAAATTTCGGCCCAGAACGTTGACGGTCACTTTGTCGCCGATGGTCAAATCCAATTTTTTCGCAAGGTCTGCTTCGAAGGAAACCAGAGGCGGTCCGCTATAACCCTCGTCCCACCACGAACCGGCAACGACTTTGGATCCCTCCGGAACGTGGTTTGCATAGCTCAAACCGCGGTCGCCATTCAAAACCCATTGTGCTTCGGGAGGCGCCTTCAATTGCTCTACCGGCTTGTCTTTCAGTCTTACGAGCCGCCCGCGCAACATCGGCGCATCGGTCAGCACGGAGCCCGGTATCTTTTCCGTGACGCGTGCCGCGAGCGCCGCGTAGTCCTGCTTCGGTACGTCGAGCAGGAAGTAATCCGGAGAATTCGCCGGCAATCGCCCCTTCAACTCTTCAACAAGCGAGTCATTGACCAGACCAACCGCAACGAGAAGCGACAATCCCGTTCCGAGTGAAAGAATGACGGAGCGCGTCAAGCCGTCCGGCGCGCCTGCATTTCTAATCGCGAGCGCAAGCTCGGGACGGGCCGGTCTTGGCAATCCCCTCGCACCAATCGTCACCGCGTGACCAAGAGCCGTGAAAATGCCAAGCATGATGACGAGCGCGCCAAAGGCAAACATGGCCAGCGTTTTAGGCTCGGACGTAAACAGCGCCAAGCCGAAAAGCGCTGCCACCAACCCAGAAGTCGTGAGAATAATCGCTTTGCTGGGCCACGGCCAAGCCGATTGAATGCTGTCGCGGAAGAGAACGCTGGCGCGCACGTGTTCGGCCCGGCCGAGCGGCCAAAGCGCAAACAGCAACGCGACGAGCGCCCCATAAGCTGTCGCCATGATGAGACTGCGCGGCGAAACGCTGAACTCGGCGCGAACCGGCATGGCGTCGCCGATCACCTTGTCAACCACGCCCGGCACGAGGGCTCCGAGCGCAAGACCGATTGCTATGCCAAGAGCACTCATCGCCAAAATCTGTACGAGAAATATCGTCGTGATCTGCCGTCCCGTGGCGCCGATGCTGCGCAGCGTTGCGATCACTTTAATTCTCTTATCGACAAACGTAGAGACGGCATTGGCAATGCCGACGCCGCCGATCAGCAACGATGCCAAACCGATGAGCACGAGAAACTGCCGCAACCGCTCGAGCGTTCGTGCGACTTGTGGAGATGGGTTATGCCGATCCAGTGAAGAGAACCCCGATTCCGGCAGTGCTTTTTGCACGCCTTCCCGGAGGTTCTTCAGAGTTTCTATGCTTGCCTGCGATCCCTCGCCTCGATCGACGGCATAGCGCCATCGTACCAGTGTCCCTGGCTTTACGAGCGCTGTTTTCTCGAGTGTCGCGAGCGATACAAAAACGCGCGGGCCATAGGTCAAGCGATCGGCAACACCGTCTGGCTCCGCTTTCAAAATGGCACTGACTTCAACTTCGGCCTCGCCGAGACGGAAACGGTCACCGGGTTTGAGGCCAAGCCGCTCAAGGAGCATGGCATCGGCAACGGCGCCGCCGGCCGCGATACTGGCAGCAAAGTTTCGGCCCCCTCCCGTCACCACATCGCCAACGAGCGGATAAGCAGCGTCAACGGCTTTAAGTTCGACGAGAGCTTGGTCGCCGCCATCCAAGCGCCGGGCCATCGTGCGCATCGTTGAGGTTTCACTTGTGCGCCCCAACGCCTCGATAACGCGTCTCTCGTCCGCAGTAGCGCGCGCGTGCATGCGGGCGAACGCGAGATCGCCGCCAAGAATTGTTTTTCCCTGCCGGTCAAAGCCGGCGCTCAGCGCGTCACCCAAGGCACCCACCGCCGCGATGACCATGACGCCAAGAGCGAGGCAGGCGATGAAAACCTCAAAGCCTTTGAGGCCGCCGCGAAGTTCGCGTCCGCCGATTCGAAAAAGTGCGAGCCAGGGTGCGCTTGCCCTGGAAATTGCCGAGTCTGCGCCCGATGCAACTGCCATCACACGACCGCCCGCGCGGGAGACGCCTTCTTGACAGTATCGTTTGCGATCCTGCCGTCGCTCATGCGCACGACGCGTTCGGTCATCTCGGCCAGCCGTTCGTCGTGTGTGATGAGGACGAGCGTTGAACCGGTCTTTTCCTTCAATCCAAAAAGAAGATCGACAATCTGCCGGCCGGTCTTGCCGTCAAGATTTCCGGTGGGTTCGTCGGCAAGGATGAGGCGCGGCCGCCGGCTCAGTGCGCGCGCGATAGCCACGCGCTGTTGTTCGCCGCCCGAAAGTTCGGCGGGAAAATGATCGATGCGGGATGTGAGCCCCACGTCGTCCAGCAGTTCTCGCGCGGTATCGAATGCGCCCGGCGTGCCCGCGAGTTCGAGGGGGAGAGCGACATTCTCAAGCGCCGTCATGGTCGGCACAAGGTGGAACGACTGAAATACGATGCCAATTTCAGCGCCGCGCAAAAGCGCCAATTGATCTTGACTGAGACCGCCGAGATTTTTTCCTGCAACCGTAACTTGACCGCCGGTTGCCCGCTCCAAGCCCGCGATCAGCATTAGCAACGAAGTCTTGCCCGAACCCGAAGGACCGACGATAGCAACCGACTGGCCTGCGGGCACCGTCAGCGACAGCCCGCGCAGAATGTGCACGGCGCCGGCGCGGCTAGTCAGCGTCAAATCGACATTTTCGAGGTCAACGATATTTTTGTCCAAGGCCGCATCTCTTCCTAGTGTGTCTGGCTCACAAGTCTGTCGCACAGATCTGGCTCAAATTGTCCCAACAGGTCTTGCTCAGTGCGCCGCTGGCTTCTATTTGATCGAATGTACTATTGAAGTGAAGCTAAGGCGGAAACATGAAATTGGTCCCGTATCGCGCCTATCAGTGCCGCACGCCAAAGCTCCATTCTCTTGTGGGCTTTTTTGCGTTTGGGTTGCTCATGCTTATGCCCCTCGCCGTTAAAGGCCAATCCTCCGGCAAGCAAGAAAGCACGCCAATCACTCTCGTTGCATTCGGCGATAGTCTGACTGCTGGATATCTGCTGCCGCCCTCTGCGGCTTTTCCTGCCCAACTGCAAGTGGCCCTTGCAGCCAAAGGATACAAGGTCGAAATCGTCAATGCGGGCGTTTCGGGTGATACGACAAGCGGCGGCCTGGACCGGATCGAATGGACGCTTCAAGCCCCCGCTGACGGCGTCATCCTCGAACTTGGTGCCAACGACGCGTTGCGCGGCACGGATCCTACAATTCCGCGCGAAAATCTCGACAAGATACTGGGGCTACTCAAATCGAAAGACATCGAAGTTCTCTTCGCCGGTATGCGCGCACCCCAAAACTGGGGACCGGAATATGCCAAAGCCTTTGACGCAATCTTTCCGGAACTCGCCGCCAAACACGGGGTATCGCTGTATCCCTTTTTTCTAGACGGTGTGGCGCTGGATCCGGCATTGGTCTTGCAAGATGGTCTGCATCCAACCGAAAAAGGTGTGGCGGAAATCGTCCGGCGCATTCTGCCCTTTGCGGAAACCATGGCTCGCAAAATCCAAGAACGTAAAACCGCCGCCAACAAGTGACGCGTTAATCGGATCGATTGAGCCATGCCTCGACTCTTCACCGCCATTGAACTCCCAGACGATGTCCGCGCCGAATTGCGCCATCTGCATTTGCCGATGCCTAATGCCCGCTGGCTCCAGCCTGAGGAATACCACATGACACTGCGTTTTGCCGGCGATATCGACAACTTGTTTGCGCGCGAATTCGCCGCCAATCTGGCGGAAATCGATACCGGCGCTTTTTCCATCCGTCTCTCGGGCCTTGGGGCCTTCGGCGGCAACGATCCCCACAATGTCTGGGTTGGCGTTGAGCCGTCGCACGAACTTGAAGTTTTAGCGCGCGCGCACGAAAAAGCCGCACGAAATGCCGGTCTCCCGCCCGAAAAGCGCATGTTCAAGCCCCATGTCACGCTCGCGCGCTTGAAGTACTCGAGCGCGGATGCGGTCGCGCGTTTCTTCACGCGTTTCGGCGGCTATCGATCCGAACCAATATATGTCTCAGAGTTCGTCTTGATGTCGTCGAAACCGGCGACCGGGGGAGGACCATATGGGATCGTCGAGAGTTTCCCTTTGCGCGGCGGCATTTTCGCAGTGGATGAAGACGGTGCTTTCGGCTAGGCCGCCGTCAATTGATCCGCCATTTGTTTTTCGATTTTGGCGAGCCGAA
The DNA here is from genome assembly GCA_031373745.1 of Hyphomicrobium sp. GTDB lineage: Bacteria > Pseudomonadota > Alphaproteobacteria > Rhizobiales > Hyphomicrobiaceae > Hyphomicrobium_B. Next base: position 28,861 of record JANMNH010000002.1, read on the forward strand.
ACTTTCCCAGCTTGACGCCGGCTGATAGAACACCCTTCGCGCGATGGTGCGCACGTCTCGTGACTTGCGGCGGCGCACGACAGCGCGTTCCGGCCTGATGCGAATAGGCTCGTAACTTTCAGCAGCTCGCTGCGCCGCGGTATCCGCCGATTCTTGACCGCTGTTTGAAACGCTGCCGGCGGCATCCTCGGTCATCGAGGATGATTTCACGCTGGTTGTGACTTCAGCCATGGCGTTTGACGTCTCCGCAGGCACGATCGCGGCTGAATTTTCTAACGATTGTGATTTGTCCGATGCTTCGCTTGCTTTTTCCGCAGCCGAAACTAGTTCCGCTTCTTCGTATTGGCGATGCCGGGCGGTCTCTTCAAAGGACCATGGAACGGGTTTGCACGCGCAGCCCTGCACCAGGGCTTTGCGATACCCGAAAGCATGCGGCAGATCTTTGTATCTGCGCCCCGCGAGATCGACCATTGTCTCCGTACTACCGCCGTTGAGCGAATAGTAAAACAGGCGCGCTTCGGTGCCGCACGCCGCACGGCACGATTGAGCGTCCGGCGCAAAGTTACGGCGCTTGGCATTGTGCCGGAGCGGAAAGAAGTAGCCGTCGCACGAGCGCACACACATGGTCCGGTATGGCCCGCCGCTATCGGGTGGGCCAATCTCGCCGCCGCCTTCATCAGGGCGCGACTGCTGATAAGGCCGCGGCCGGTATTCAAAGCGATGCGCGGGAATTGTATGGGACTGCGGCCTTGTTAGCGTCTGTGGCGCAGCGTGCCCGCCGCCGAAACCAAAAAGTTTCTGAAAGAAAGATTGCGCGACGGCCGGCGGCGCCATGGAGATTGAAAAAGCAATGAATACAGCGCAACTCAAGAGCGCTTCCCGGATACGCATGACGGATACTCAACACACTGGACACACTGGCCTTGAGCACGAGACCATTGCCTTGCGCCCATTGACCGGCACCATGCGGCGATTATCGCAAATATTCACTGAACAGAATGCGGAGAATGCCGGATTCTTTTAGATTGCAAGCACAACTTTGCCCTGCGCCTCGCGCCGCTCAAGGACGGACATAGCCTCTACAATTCTTTCCAACGGGTAAGACGCATGAATGCGCGGTTTCAAGCGGCCCTCGGCGACCCAAGCCAAAAGTTGCGCCATGCTTGCCCGATGCGCGGCCGGATCGCGCCGCACCGATTCTCCCCAGTAAACGCCGGCGGCGGAAGCGCCCTTCACAAGCAGAAGATTAAGCGGGAGTTTCGGAATCTCGCCCGAAGCAAAGCCAACCACAAGGTAACGTCCCTTCCAGGCGAGCGCGCGCACGAGCGGCTCCGCCGCTTCGCCGCCAACGCAATCATAAACGACATCTGCGCCCTTGCCGTTTGTCAAAGCCTTAACCGCGTCTTTAAGGGGCTGGCCCGGGAACTGAATGACGTCGTCTGCACCTAGCGATCTGGCCGTGGCAAGTTTCTCGGGCGACGACGCAACTGCAATAATGCGCGCGCCCATCAGTTTAGCGATCTCGATTGCGGCCTGTCCCGCGCCGCCCGCTGCGCCCGTAACGACGACCGTTTCCCCACGCTGCAGGTGACCTCTTTCGCGAAGCCCATGCGCTGCCGTTCCAAATGTCACGCTAAGCGCTGACGCTACTTCGTCCGTTACGGCATCGGGAACCGGCACGAGCGCCGACGCGTCAACCGCCAATCTTTCGGCAGCGCCCCCCCAGCCGACATAGGCCATGACCCGCTGGCTCGGACGGAAATCCGTCACGCCCGGCCCCAGGGCCTCGACAACTCCAGCTATTTCGGCTCCAGGCGAAAATGGCAATTCAGGCTTACTTTGGTACTTGCCCTGGGTCATCAGGATGTCTGCAAAATTGAGCCCTACAGCCTTAACGCGGACGAGAACCTGCCCGGCGTCCGCAACAGGATCGGCGGTTTCGGAGATGCAGAGGCTTTGAACACCATCGAGGCTCTTGCAAAGTGCTGCCTTCATGTGAGACGTCCCCGTTAAAAGACCGAACCGGATGCAGCCGGGTTCCAATCCACTTCCTTTAGCCGCGTCGCAAACCGGCGCCAACACAAACGGCAAGATTACGGAGCCGCAAAGAGTATGACCCCATGACGCGAACTCCGTCTCAGTCCTGGCCGCCCGGCCCTAAAGGCTACTTCGCTATCGGCGCCGAGCGCATGTCGAAGTCCTTGAATCTCGGCAACCTGATGCGTTCGGCTCACGGTTTTGGCGCCAGTTTCACCTTTACCGTCGGGGCCAACTATCAAGCGTTAGAAGCCCATGCAGACACTTCCAAGGGACAGCTACATTTGCCGCACTACAACTGGACGTCGCTCGACGAAATGGCCCTTCCACAAGGCTGTAGGCTCGTTGGCATAGAACTAATCGACGACGCCATCGATCTGCCGAGCTTTCGCCATCCTCTGCGCGCCGCCTATGTGTTAGGTCCGGAAATGGGTTCGCTTTCCAAACCACTCATCGAGCGCTGCGACTACGTCGTCAAGATCCCGACCAGCTTTTGCGTCAACGTGGCCATCGCGGGGGCAATCGTCATGTATGATCGTGTGAAATCGCTCGCCCGATTCGCCGACCGGCCCATACGCGAAGGAGGACCCTGAATGCGACCTTCCCGGTATTTGTTGCTCGGATCTCGATTGCTGACAGCGGCTGGACTTTACTTTTTGACAGCGCTTCCCGCACACGCCGAAGACGTCTCTAAACTTGCAACGCTTATCGACTGGTCTCTCTATACGGACTCCAAAAGTCCGCACCAATTCTGCTTCGTGACCAGCGAACCAAAATCGAGCGAACCGGCCGATACCGCACGCGAAGCCCCGCGCATCTATGTTTCCGCCTGGCCTGCCGAGGGAATCAAGTCGCAGATTAGCGTCAGGCTCGGCTTTCCGCCAAAGAAGGCCGGTGAAATATCAGCAAGCGTGGCACCTGCCTCGTTCAAGCTTTTTTCGGCTGACGAGCGCGCTTTCGTTCAAGACCCGACGCAGGAACTCAAGCTCGTCGAAGCCATGACGAAGGGCTCAAAACTGACTGTGTCGGCAACAACTGCAACTGGAGCGGCCGTCACCGACACATATTCCCTGACGGGCCTCGGCCAAGCACTGCAAGAATTGCAGAAAACTTGCTTTTGATCGGCGCCAACCGTCAACCTATCCGCTACCGGCCAAACAACTGCTGCAAGCGCTCGGTATTTTGCCCTGGCCTCACAGTCTGGTTCTGCAATTCGTCCGAGAAGAACTTTGGCCGTTCTCCAAGATTTTCCTTTTCGATCTCTTTAATTTCACCCGTATTGGTCTGAATTCGAACGTCGCGCGTTACCACCGTACCATCGGTCAGGATTGCTGTTACGCGAAGATCAACGGCATCGGTATTCGCAGGCCACCGGCCAGCCACCATATCTTTGCCAAGACGTCCCAGCCACTGCGGCAGCGGCTTCCCGTTGGCCTGCATGACGCGGTACTCGGAGACTTCCGCCGAGCCTTCGCGAACGACGCCCGTGAATTGAACGATAAGAGCTTTTTCCCGGACGATCGTCTCAAACACAAGCTCAGTGCCGTCTGACGAGGAGAGATCGCCTGTGTCGATACTGAACCGGAGCGAGAAGCCGGATGCCCCGCGAACGTCCCATGCGTCGAGGCCCACTGCCCGTCCATACGGCGCTACCTTCAGCCCGATTTCCTGGAGGCGCGCTCGATCAAGTGCGCCGGTTTGAACGACCAGCGAGCCGTTCTCGAATTCTCGTAAGCCATCGAGCGACTCGACACGGTTCGCAGCGTCTAAGATGACTCTGTCAACGCCCAAGCTGCCAGCGATGCTGCCGAAGCCGCCAATTTCGTGCACCGCATCGACGACAGCGCCCGTTACTCGGAGTCCAGTGCCGGACGGTACATCCAGCCGGTCAACAGGGAGCACGTCAGGCCGAGGCTCATCGCGCACGTGATCGTCGCCGGCGACGGAAACGAAGACCTGCGCGGAATCAACTCCGCCCTGGCCGTCCGAAACCCAATACGTGATGACGGCATTGCCCGAAAAGCCGGGAACGGGCACAAAATTCACGGTACCGTCGCTATTCACTGACACATGACCGCTCGTCGATGTCACTGCCGCAATGCGAAGTTTGTCGCCATCGCCGTCGCGGTCGTTGGCAAGAACATTGATCGTTGCGGTCTCTCCCGGCCGCACCGTAACGCGGTCGTCATTTGCTTCGGGCGTTGCATTGACCGGCCTGACGACAACCGTCACGGTTTTCTCTATCGTCACCGTTCCGTCTGTCACCGTATAGGTGAACGTATCCGGTCCAACGTAACCGTTTGCCGGCGTATATATATATTTGCCGTTTGCTAGCACCACCACGGTTCCGTGCGCCGGCAGCGTATTGCCGCGGCCGTACGTGAGTGTATCGCCGTCCGGATCGCTTGCAACCGGCAGCTTGCCAGATGCTGGCGTGTTCTTGTCTGTGGCAATCGCGGTGTCCGCGGCCACCGGCGCATCGTTCACCGGATTGACAGTCACCGTCATCGTCCGCGTGACGGTCAGCGCGCCGTCCGACACCGTATAAGCGAACGTATCCGTTCCATGGTAATTGGCGGCCGGCGTGTACGTGAACGTGCCGTCTGAATTGACCACCACGGTTCCATGTTGAGGCAACGTAGAGCCCAAGCTATACGTCAGTGCGTTTCCATCAGGATCGCTTGCGGCTGGAAGCGTTGACGAAACGGGTGTATCTTCATTCGTCGCCGTCGCACCGTTGACCGCAACGGGCGCGTCATTGCCGCCTGTTACCGTGATGATCAGTTGGGCCGTGGTTGTACCGCCGTGGCCGTCGCTGATGCTGTAGGTAACCGTCTCGGTGATCGCAACGCCTAACGGTAATCCGCTTGCGAGCGCATTGGGCGTGAACGTGTAGGTACCGTTCGCCGTGACTGTCAGCGTGCCATAGGTAAGTCCGAGCGGGCTCCCAGCAGACGCTGTCGAGGCTCCGCTTGTAACCGACGTCACGCTCAAGGCATCTCCGTCGGGATCGCTATCCGCGCCGCCAAGTCCTGTTCCGGACGTGATGGTGCCGGCAATGACGTTCCCCGATACCGGCGTACTATCGGTGCCGGAAATCGCGTCGTTAATTGCCACCGGCGCATCGTTCACTGCGGTGATGGTGAGCGTGACAACCGCCGCGTCGAAACCGCCGTTGCCGTCACTGACGCGATAGGTGAAGCTGTCGCTGCCGTTATAGTTGGCGTTAGGCGTGTACGTGAACGTGCCGCCGGCATTGAGGACAACGGTGCCGTGCAGCGGCGCCACCACCGGCGACAAGCCGTTGGCGCCGTTCGCGTCGCCGTCCACGACCGTCAAC
>JANMNH010000003.1:0-43895 GCA_031373745.1 Hyphomicrobium sp.
GTCTTAGTAGAAGATGACAGCGCCAGCGAGGAACATGTCAACGTCGTCTGCCGAGAGAGCAACGCCATTCTTCGTGAAGTCAAGTTCGTGGTGGCGATACTTGACCCAGAGCGACATAGCGGCAGCATCGATTTCCTGCACGATGCCAACGCCCCAGCGGGTTGCGTCGGAGTCCGTGATGCCCGTTGCAACGTTCACGCCTTTAGCCAGCAGCGACTGAGCAAAAGCGTCTTCGTTCTTGCCGTATTCGCCGTAGAAGTGCGTTGCGCCGAGCGAGTTCATCTTGTTCGACCAGCCAGCCTTCAGGTACCAGCCGATGATGTCGGGCTGAGGACCGTGGTTCGGACCGTTGTCGACTTCGTTGATGCCGTACGTGCCGTGGACCCACAGACCCGAAGCAAGGTGCTTCACCATACCGCCGACTTGGAAGTATTGGTTGTTGTTCTGGAGGTTCGCGCCGACTGCAAGAATGTCTTGGTCGGTGCTTTCGGAGTAAGCGGTTGCCAGCGAGATCTTGATGCCGCTGAATTCGCCGGAGTAGCGAGCAGCGATATCCCAGTAGTCGTCTTCAGCCCAGCCGGCCGAGAGCGAGAAGCCCGCGAACGTCGGAGTGTCGTAACGAATGCCGTTCAAGCGGCCGCCCGCGCAGTCGTTGGCGATGCCGACGCCGGCGTGTTCGCACCAGAAGGCCACGTTCAACCACGCATCGCCGGTCGCAACGCCGTTGACGGAAACGGCAAGTGCGCCGCCGTCGAAGGTCACGCTGTTCGCCGGGAAGAGTGTGCCCGAGAAGTCGGTGCCGAGTGCTGCGTTATCAGCGCCCATGCTCTGCTTACCAAGCGAGACCTTACCGAGCTGATCGGACTGGATGAACCAGTAAGAGTTTTCAACCTGGAGACCCCAGGCCTTGCCGCTCAGACCAGATTCGTTAGAAACCAGCGAGCTCGGACCGTTGGTGTAGACCCACAAGCTGTAACCGGCCTTCCAGCCGGGCGAGATCGTGGCCGAACCCGTGAACTTGAAGTTCGACGACAAGTCGTTGTTGTTGTCGACGACGTAGACGTTCTGTTCGATGCCACTGTCGAACCAGTACAACTGGCTCGAAACCCAGCCCGTGATCGTCAGGCTGACCTTGCGGTTGCCCTTACGCGCGGTCGTGGCTTCCAGTTCGGCGATGCGCTCTTCCAAGTCGGCGCAGCAGTTCCCGCCGAGGTCGGCAGCAGTAGCGCTCGTGGCCATGGTGCCAGCGAGGAGGCCTGCAGCAGCAAGTGCGCTAAGGCTATACTTTATCATTCCTACTTCTCCCGTCTTATCTGTTTGGCCGGCGTATGCGAAACATAAGCCTGTGCCGGGGTCGGTTGTGCCGTTTCTCCCGAAACGGCTGTCGGCCCCGCAACTAGTCATTGCGTTTGCCGGCTGGGGGGCAAATTGGTCGATTCCCGCTAAAGCAACAATCTCGGAATTGATTCTCGCGAAGACTGCTGGTCTCATGTGGCGCTGAGGCAACTATGAGCAGACCGGAAAAAATCCAAGAGGAGACTCCTAGAACGTTGAAAAAACATTATTTTTCAACTTGGAACGCAGTGGGGCTGTAAGGCTTATCCTCGGCCAAACCCCCACGCGACCACGTTCCCCAGAGCGCTTTAACGCTGTGGATTACACCGGGATTGCCGCTGGGACTAGAGTCTTCGCAAAGCGGTCGGCAGTCCGGATTGATGCGCCAGAGATAGTCCCTACAACATTGGAAGGCGACACTTCAGTCTTGCGATGAACGCGTTAGCGGGGGCCTTGCGCTCCGGCGCGATTGGATGAACCGGCGCGAGGCAAATGCCAAAAGCACAACGATCAAGGCCATGGAGTGCGTCATCAGCACCATGCCCGGCCTTGATTTGAAGCTCGCCAAGACAAATTGCTCGTAAAAACTTGGGTGAAATCGCTCGACCTGACCAAAGCTCCAGCGGTATTGGTCAAGTATGGCGTCGAGCAACAGATAGGCGTTCGACAACGCGTGACCGTTGATCCACTCGAAGGCCGCTATGCCTGCCGCTGCAAATGACCGGGCAATCCAGTTCAATCCTTCGACGGCATAGTCATAAATAAAGAGCATGGCAAAAATAGCGATATGGACCGTCACAAAAAATTGCCAAAGGAAGTCGATCTGCCCGCGCGCATCCATAATGGCAGTGACGAGTGTCGGCTCATCCAGAGACGTCATGCGCACGCTACTCCCAAAACTTGCCCTAGTTATCCCAGCCCTCGTCAACCGAGCCCTAGTCATCCCAGGGGCGGATCGAATTTCCGAGACCTCGCATTCGTATAGACAAGACACTCGTATAGGCAAGTGACACGGGACTGCCAAACGTTAGGCATTGTTTGACTGCGTTTGCCGGAAAAAAGCGCAACGTTGCTTGCATGCGCGCACGAGCAACAAACGCCGGGCCGCAATCGTTAACGAGAAAAATTCGCCACAATCGGCTGCTAGCCGCCGGATCGGGGAACTATTCCGATTGGTCCGCATTCACGCCGGAGCATGACGATGAATAGGTTTTGAGGGGCATGGGCACGAAACGATTGGATCGCAGAACGGTCCTCAAGACAACGTGCGCGTTGGCGGCGGCAATCGCAACGGTGCGAGAACTCGCACTCGCAGGAGCGGCTTTAGCAGCGCCGGCAGAGGGTAAGCCGCAGAAATTTTCACGAGAGACCGTTAAGGACCTGGCCAAGAATTTGGCCGCCGCCGATTTCGTGAAACCGGCATTGGATCTCCCCGAGCCATTTAACAAGTTATCGTACGACCAGTATCGCGACATCCGGTTTCGCCCCGAGCAATCCGTCTGGCGCGGCGATAAACTCGATGCCGAGCTGCAACTCTTCCCCATGGGCTGGCTTTACGAGACGCCCGTTGAAATTTGGCTGGTCGAGAACGGCGAGGCAAGTGCGCTGACAGCCGATGGCCGCTTGTTTTCACTCGGCCCCTTGATCGGCAACGGCGCCGATCCCGCTCCTTACGGATTCTCGGGTTTCCGGATTCACGGCCCCCTCAATCGCGCCGACTACCTTGACGAATATGTCGTGTTTCAAGGAGCGAGCTATTTACGCGCGGTCGGGCGCGGCCAGAACTACGGTGTGTCGGCACGCGGCCTTGCGCTCAACACGGCGCGCGCGGGCGGCGAAGAGTTTCCATTCTTCCGCAGTTTTTGGATTGAAAAGCCGAAGGTCGCGTCCGGCGAGATCGTGGTCCACGCGCTTCTGGATAGTCCGTCTGTGACCGGGGCCTATCGCTTTGCCATCCAGCCGGGCGAAGCGACCGTCATGGACGTTGAAGCCTCGATCTATCCGCGCAAGAAGCTTGCGCATGTCGGCATCGCGCCTTTGACCAGCATGTTTCTGCATGGGCCTTCGAGCGCGCGGGGCTCCAAAGATTTCCGTCCCTCGGTGCATGATAGCGAAGGCCTCGCCGTTTTGAATGGCAGCGGCGAACGGCTGTGGCGGCCGCTCAATAATCCCAAGATGCTGCAAACGAGCGCGTTCGTCGATAAGGACCCCAAGGGCTTCGGCTTTGCGCAACGCGACCGCTCCTTCCGCAGTTTTGAAGATCTCGAAGCCCACTACGAGCGCCGCCCAACCGTTTGGGTCGAACCAAAAGGCGCGTGGGGAGAGGGCGTTATCGAACTCATAGAAATTCCGGTCGAAGACGAGATCCACGACAACATCGTCGCCTTCTGGAAACCGGCCAAGGGACTTGAGCCCGGTGGTCTCTACGACTTCACGTACCGGCTTCATTGGAGCGAAGACGTGCCGGCCGCGTGGAGCGGCGCCCGCGTCGCTAAGACGCGTACGGGGGCCACAAAAAAAGACGGCATCAGCCTGTTTGTCATCGATTTCGAAGGAGCAGCCGTTAAGGAGTTGCGTGATCTTCCTGTTGCCGAGTTATCGGTCAATCCCGGGTCGTATGCGAATATCGTCGTGCAGCGTAATCCGGAGATTTCCGGCGTCAGGGTGTCGTTTGAGTTGAATCCGGGCGACGCCGAACTCGCCGAACTCCGCCTCTCGCTCAAGGTCGGCGATCAACAGATTTCAGAGACGTGGCTGTACCGATGGACCAAACAGTAAACGTAGCCCTCAACGAGAATTTCAGAGGCGCCCGCCCATCCCGGCCTGCGCGGGACGTTGGTTTTGTGCGTCTTCCAGCGCCCGCACCTCTTCAAATGCCGGAACAGGATTTTACCGCGCGAATCCGTCTCCAAGCAGAACCGAGGCGGCGCGGTTACTGGGTGCCGCGTGCCGCAATCTTTGCGGGCGCCGCAGTTTTAACGGCCGCATTTGCCTACGAGCTCTTTGGCATTCTGGCATTCGGCTACATGACGCCGCTGCAGTTCGTGTTCCTGGTCCTATCGACAATCGCATTCGGGTGGATTGCGCTCGGGTCGCTTAGCGCCGCGCTCGGCTTCCTGCCGCTCTTTGCGGGTGAAGTAGCCAATTCCGTGAACCCTCGCAAAGTCCCCCAGCCGCTTCGCAGCCGCAACGCGCTTTTGTTTCCCGTTTATCACGAAGACCCGGCCCGCATTGCCGGCACCATAGAAGCGATGGCAAGGGATCTTGAGCGCCTAGGTGCCGCGACGGTTTTTGACATCTTTGTTCTGTCCGACACGCGGGGGGCACACGACGGCGCACTCGAGGACGGGGCATACGCTGCGCTTGCGGCCCGGCTCGACGGCACGATCGACATTTACTACCGCCGCCGCCAGGACAACATGCATCGTAAATCCGGCAACATCGCCGATTGGGTCGAGCGCTTCGGCGCTGACTTTGACCACTTCGTCATCCTCGACGGCGATAGCCTCATGTCGGGCAAAACGCTCGTTGCCCTTGCCGGTGCCATGGAGGACGATGCGAAAGCCGGTCTCATTCAAACCGTACCGCGTCTCGTTGGCGGGCGCACATTGCTCCAGCATCTGACGCAATTCTCGTCCGGCACCTATGGACCGGCTGTCGCCTCGGGCATTGCTTTCTGGCATCGCGACCAGGGGAACTACTGGGGCCACAACGCCATTATCCGCAGCAGCGCGTTTGCCGCCGCTGCAGGATTGCCGGAACTTACGGGGCGCAAACCCTTCGGCGGCCACATCCTCTCGCACGATTTTGTGGAAGCCGTGCTGCTCCAGCGCGCCGGCTGGGGCGTGCACATGATGCCGTCCATTGAAGGTTCTTACGAAGGCCAGCCCCCCAATATCGTCGATGTCGTAGTGCGCGACCGGCGCTGGGCGCAGGGCAACTTGCAGCATCTGGCAATCCTGTCCCAGCCGGGCTTAACGCCTATGGGGCGCGTGCATCTCGGCTTGGGCGCCATGGCGTACCTGATCTCGGGCGTGTGGGCGCTTTCCCTCGCGGTCGGGGTGGTGCTCGCTATGCAGGGCGGGCAGATGATCCCGAGCTATTTTCAGGATGCCAAGACGCTTTTTCCAATTTGGCCGGTTATTGATCCCGGCGCCGCCTTGCGCCTGTTCATGGCGACGCTCGGCGTTGTTCTGTTGCCGAAGGGGCTGGGTCTCATTCTGGAGTGGCAGCGTTCGGCCAAAGCGCGCGACTGGCGCCGAGCCAGTCGCAGTACCATCGGTGTCGTCTATGAAACCGTATTCTCGATGCTCATCGCGCCCATTTTGATGCTCACGCAAACTGCGGGCTCGATCCAGATCTTTGCAGGCCTCGACACCGGCTGGAGCGCACAAAAACGCGACGACGGCCAGATCGGCTTCCAAGACGCAATGTGGTTCGCCCGCTGGCACACGGTCATTGGGGCTATCATGGCCATCATAGCCTGGAAAGTCTCTCCGGGATTGCTCGGCTGGATGGCGCCGGTCATCGGCGGCTTGTTGCTGGCGGGTCCCGTGAGCTGGCTGACGTCGCGTCCTGCGGGCCGCTTCGCGCGCTGGGTGCTCGCGACAAAAGAAGAGCGCAATCCCCCTGCAATCGTCACCGAAGCCGATGTCGCAACCGCACTCTGGGCCGAAAGGCTGTGGGCGGCGCGCGCGAGCGAACCTCTCTCAAAAGCCGCTTAGCCGCGGCTGCTCAAAAGTCATTCCGGACCGCTCTTGGGCGCGCTGGCAGCTGCATTATCGCCGCCGCTTTTGAGCGAGCGGTACAACTCCTGGAAAATCTCGCGCACACGTACCGGCTCGCTGTCGAGGAACGGCAGCGGCCGCGTCACTTCGATGGCCGCCACGCCGAGCCGCGCCGTCAACGCGCCGTTAAACGCACCTTCGCCAAGCCTGCGCGACAAGCGCCGCAACGCATCTTGCCCCAAAAATTGCCCGAGCAAATCGTCGGTCAAGGCAACGCCGCCCGTTGCCACGATATGCGTGACGACAAGGCGCCCGAGCCGCAGTGCGCCAAGTGCGCCCGGCCGCCCGCCGTAAGTTCCGGCAAGCGCGCGGAACATGCGCACGTTTTCGACCAGCACATACCCCATCGCGATCCACATAATGGGCGAGAGCGCCGTCACGGTTGCAACGCGCTTGGCTGATTTCAGTATAATGCCGCGTGCCTGTTGGTCGAGGGGCGCCAGCATTTCGCGCTCAGCGATGCGCATCAGATCGCCCGGCGCCAAGACATCGTCGGCGTGTTCGGACAAGCGCGCGAGGCCCCACTTCATATCAGCGCGACCGCGATAGTGGCGCGCGAGAAGGCTAACGGCTGTTCGTTCGCGTTTGGGGTCGTTGGCGGTAATCGCGTCTTTGACAAGTTTACGCAGGCGCGAAAGCCGGGCAAGTGAGCGAAAACCCCAGAGTTCGCGCAACAGCAGAACGATCCCGCACACCGCGATCACGCTCATCAGTGCAAAACTGGTCCACCCGACCCAGTCGTTGCGTTCCAGCGCGACAGATACAAAGCGCGTGAACCACAATCCCGCCGCTAGAGACGCGAGTGCCGCCATGGCCGAGAGCATGAGGCTGCCCCAACGGATGCCGCGCTGCAGATCGTTCGCCGAGAATGAACGGGCAGGCGGCGCACTCGTGCGTTCGGCGGGCTTGCCTGGAAGGCTCTCGTAGAGGTCGTCCCCGGTCTCACTCTTGAAACCCGGATCGTCGATTTTGAAAACACGAGGCTCGCGCGGCGGTGTTGTCGGGCTCGTCATGCGAGATCCTCCGCGATCAAGAAATCGAGCGCGCGGTCGAGACGGATATGCGGCAGGGCAGGTGCCGCCGTATCCGTGCCCTTCGGCTTCAAGCGCGGCGGGGCAAAGCGCACGAGCTGTAACGACCCTTCTTTGGCTTGGCGCGCCGCGTCGAGCGCTGCCGCAGGGCTGGCCGGCAGATCCCCGGGAAAGATAGCGGCCTCTGTTTTACCATCAAACACTGTGCCGCCGACGCGTTCGCCCGCAAGCGGCGTGCCCTTGAGGCAGGGGAGCAATTCCTTGCCGCTCTTGATTTCACTCTCGCGTGTCGCACGCAACGCGGCAAGCGCCAGCGCGGAAACGCCGGCCCCTTCCGTTTCGACCCGGTCGGACGCCCTATCCACAATGTGCTTCAAAATAGCGGCGAGCCGGTCGTGGCTGGACGACGGTAAGTGATCGGCTTTGGTCGCGGCGAAGAGAACCTTCTCGATGCGCCGCCCCATGATGAGCGACAGCCAACTGTTGACGCCCGGCCGGAAGGCTTTCAACACGCCCTCCATCGCCCGGTCGAGATCTGCCAGTGCGTCGCCGCCCTTGTCCAAAGCGCCGAGCACATCGACGAGCACGATCTGCCGGTCGAGGCGGCTGAAGTGATCGTGAAAGAACGGCCGCACGACTTGCGCCTTATAGCTCTCAAAGCGCCGGATCATCATGGCAGCCAGCGATCCCTTCGGCGGCGGGGCGGCGGATGTCAGCGGCATGGGGAAAAACGTCAGCAGGGGCGAACCCGCGAGATCGCCGGGCAAAAGGAACCGCCCCGGTGCAAGTGTGGACTGGCCTTCGCTCTCGCGCGCGGCACGCAAATAATCGGTGAAGAGCTTCGCCCCGTGCAGCGCGGTGCTCTCGTCCTCGCCCGTGCCCGGATCGGTACCAGCCAGAAAATCCAGCCACGGATTGGCATGAGCCGCACGCCGGGGCTCACGCGCCAGCGCCAGCGCTTCGCTCGAAAACGCTTCGTAGTCCAAGTTGAGCAACGGCAGATCGATGAGCCATTCGCCCGGATAATCGACAATATCGAGATGCAGTTTCGACAAACCAAGCATCCGCTTCAAGCGGCTCTCGGACCTATACTCAATCGTCACGCGCAATTCCGATACCCGCCGCGTGCTCTCGGGCCAGGTTGGCGGATCGGTCTCAAGGCATGCCATATGCGCTTCATAGTCGAAGCGCGGCACGGCGTCGTCGGGTTGCGGCTCGAGATAGGCGCGCACAATGCGTCCTTCCGCGTCGGGCGTGAAAAACGGCAGACGTCCGCCGCCCGTAAGATTGCGCACCAGCGCCGTGATAAAAACCGTTTTGCCCGCGCGCGCCAAACCCGTGACGCCAAGGCGCACCGACGGCGTCAGATAATCGGCGAGGCGGTCGCGCGCGTCTTTGATGAGATCGGGAAGTCCATCCGGGATCAGCTGTGATAAGCGTTCGGGGGGAACCGGATTTTGCAAGGGCGTGCCACAAAAACAAACGGGGACCGTTCTGGTCCCCTTCACTGACGCAACTTGACGCTGAGAGCAAGGCGCGGTCATGTCCATGTGACACGTGTCTGCCAGTGCGCGGATAAAACGGGCGTTTAGCCGAGGACGACGACGGCAATGCCGGCTGCCACAACGGTCAATCCCATCAGCATAATCGCGCCGCTTCTAAAGAACTCTGCCATGACCCGCTCCACTTGTGGCCGATACCGGCCATCAAAAGCTTCACCACTACGTTTCACACTAACCCCACACTACCCACGAAGCGTTGAACGAAGGCTGAAGCCTGAATTCATCTCCTGTTCATGATACGGGCGCGCGCCTGCCATAGTTTCAGGGGTGCGAGCATAGAAGAGGACGCTAGCGGCTTAAATTTCCGCAATGCCGCCAGCGCCCTGAGTTCCCCAAGGAGGAGGAGTAGCGCCCGGTGTGCACGTATTGAATGAACCAAATCTAGCCGCCGCCGGCCGCAAAAATGGGGCACCGAACAGCGTTTCAAGAGATTTGAGTTTCGGGTGCGCGAGTGGAGTGGCGCGGATGCGGGTGGGTATCTGAAGCGCCAACAAAGAGCGCGGATGCCTCGAGTCGTTCGCGCGCAGCGCGGCTCCGCCACGACGTCTCGCCTTCGGCAAGACTGGGCATCCGAAGCGCCGCTAAAGAGCAGGCGAAGATTTTACTGGCAACCGGCTCGGATATGTAGCCACATTCGAAGTCTTTTTGTGTAGAAACGGGTGCTTCCCTGACAACGCCGTGCTCCAACTACGAACTCCGTCATGCCGCCGAAGGACGGCACCCACGACAGGCTTCAGCCCGCGTAGCCCGCAACGGGAAGAAATGTAGGGCGCGATTAGGATTGGCCTTCGCAGGAATTACCGGATTGCGCTCGGCCTTCGGAAGGCCAATCCGTAATCCGCCGTCCTCACGCACGGGCCGCCGACAAAACGAGACGGAGCATGATCGCCAAATCTTTGCGTGCCGCAATTCATCCGCTGCCGCTTCATTTGCGACGCGCTACCGTCGCGTCGCGGAGTGTGGGGCGGCGGCATTCGAAGATGGGGTGTGCGCGGCGCCCCATATTTCTGCAGCGCGTCCAGCAATGCGCCTCCACCCCGGATCGCTTCCCGCCGCTGCGCGGCAGGGTCCGGGGCAGGCTCACCAACAACGCCAACCGCTTGAAGACCGTGTCGCATGCGGCGGCTTGCCGTGGATCCCGGCCTTCGCCGGGGCCAGCTCTACAACGGCTTCGAGCAGCTGATCTCGCGCGTCAAATCCCCGCGCAGCATATCGACCCCATCCCTTCGCCCGATTGCGCGGCCACGTATCCAGGCGCTACCCTTCGCTGACCCGCAACAAAAATCCGCCGCACTTCCGCGCTGCCGCATCGAAGAAGGCGAACCCCAACATGACCCCTTCATGACCCTGCCGTCGCCGCATCCCCAGCGTCTCGAACTGAACGACGAGGTGCACGCGCGTCCGCCGCCAGCGCTCACCGCGCCCTGCCACATCACCTACATCGCCATGAAATCGGAGCCGAAGAACCGCAAGGCCGAGCGGGCCCACCTCGAAGCGCTGTGCAGGGCGTTCGGCAATCCGGGCCCCGCGCCCGGCGCCAATCACTTCAACGCGGCGTTCGCGCAGTTCGAACTCTTCTGGGAGCGCCATACCGAATTCGCCCGCTACATGTTCGTTTCAGCGACCGACCCGGAAGCCCCGGGCGCGGCCGCACCCCATACGCACTTGCCCGGCGGATGGCTCGAAGCGCTGCCCGGCGAACTGCTCGTGGCAACCGACGTGTTCGTGCTTCCCCACGAGCGTTTTTCCACCGCGCCGGATGAGCTTGCGCAACGCTATTTCGGCGGCAACACGTTTGTCGGCTCCGGCGTCTCGGGCGGGCACGGCTTAGCCGCCACCGACTTCAAGATCCGCGACGACGGCTTTTCGCGCCTCGTCCTGTGGGATCGCTCGATGACGCCGCGGCAAGCCGGGCGCACGCTGCAACGACTGCTCGAAATCGACAGCTACCGCATGATGATGCTGTTGGCCTTGCCGGTCGCGCGCGGGCTTTCCGCGTTCATGTCGCAGTGCGACCGCGATTTGACCGACGTTGCGGCCCGCATGACCACCGCCACGCCCGCTGACGAGCCGGAGCTTTTACAGATACTGCTGCGTCTTGAATCTGAAATTCAAAAGCGGCTCTCGGATCATCATTTCCGCTTCAGCGCGGCGTCGGCCTATTACGATCTCGTCGCCCGGCGCACGCGCGAATTGCGCGAAGACCGCTTGGAAGGCATGCAAACGTTCGAAGAATTCATGGAGCGCCGCTTGGCACCCGCCAACAGCACGTGCCGCTCCGTTGCGGCGCAGCTTGCGGGCCTTTCCGAGCGCGTCGGGCGCGCCACGCAATCGCTCGCGACCCGCACCGCCTTAAACCGCGAAGCGCAGAACCAAGCGCTCTTGGAAACCATGGCGCGGCGCGCCAAATTGCAGCTCCGCCTGCAGCAAACGGTCGAAGGCCTGTCGGTCGCGGCGATCACGTATTACGTCGCCGGCCTCGTCAACTATTTCGCAAAAGGGTTGAAGGCGGCCGGCGCCGGCTTCGAGCCGGAGACCTTGACGGCGCTTTCCGTGCCGCTGGTTTTTCTCGCGGTTTGGTTTGGGCTGAAACGCACGCGCGTGCGCCTGGAACTAGATCGCGACGAATGAGCGGCGCGGCTCTTACTTTTCGACAAACGCCTTCTCGATTACGAACTCGCCGGGCTGTCCCGAATTACCTTCTCGGAAACCACCCGCGTCGAGAAACATTTTCATGTCGCGCAGTAATTCCGGGCTGCCGCACAGCATTACCCTGTCGTATGCAGCGGCGATGGGCGGAACGCCGATATCTTCGAATAGGCGTCCCGTCGACATCAGATCGGTGATGCGGCCGCGGTTGCGGAACGGTTCGCGCGTGACGGTCGGGTAATAAATCAGCTTCTCGCGCACCATGTCGCCGATGTAGCCGTCTTCAGGTAACTCGCGGGTGATGCGTTCGGCATATGCGAGTTCGCTGATGTGCCGGACGCCGTGCACCAGCACAATCTTGTCGAAGGCGTCGTAGGCCGCCGGATCGCGGATAATGCTCAAGAACGGCGCAAGTCCTGTGCCGGTGCTCAACAAATAGAGCACGCGCCCGGGCAGCAGGTTCGATAACACAAGCGTGCCGGTTGGCTTCTTGCCGACGAGGACTTTATCGCCCGTCTTGACGTGCTGCAGCCGAGACGTCAGCGGCCCGCCGGGCACCTTGATTGAGAAGAACTCAAGCTCGTCTTCGTAATTCGGGCTTGCCATCGAGTAGGCGCGCAAGAGCGGCCGCTCACCGGTTGCGAGCCCCATCATCGTGAACTGGCCGTTTTCGAAGCGAAAGGAGGGCGCGCGCGTGGTGCGAAACGAAAAAAGGGTCTCCGTCCAGTGACGAACGGAGATAATGTGCTCTTCGTGGAACCCTTGCATGGAATGGAAACCTAGTATGGACGCGACCAGCTGTCAATTCAACTAGACAATAGTTGCGTTGTGCGGGGTGTGTCCAGCCGTCCACTCGTCTTAGGACACTTAGAATCTTGAAGCACTCAAGCCGGGCTCAAAAAGAATGCCCACCCCAAGAATATTTTTTCTCGGCAACCCTGTCGCCAAACTCGGCACCGGCAATTCACGCGCGAAACTTCAACCAAATCTTCGGAGAACCTTGGGCTGCGGCCCAATCTAGCCGGCTACCCGTGATAACCGCTTGCCGGCGTCTCTTGGCTCTCGCTTGCGCCCGCACGGGGTCACAATGTGCTATTCATTTCCCGGTTTTGGCCAGCCAATCTTCTGCCTCCTGAAGCGAGAACGAAAACTCGGCGCCCGGAACCTCCGAACGCACGCGTGAACCCTGAGCCTTATTGATGATGGAAAACCTGCCGTGGTGGGGCCCTTTACCGACCTTCTCCAAAGTATAGCCCTTGCTCGCCGCCATGCGCGACGCATGCTTTTCCTGGATATTTGTCATGGGCGGGCTCCAACTCGGCTATTTAATTCACCCGACTCACCTCAACCAAATTGTCCGAGAACGATGGCGAACGGCCCATGCCGCCCCATTCCTGGCTCGATATCGAGTTGACGGACCCATCCGAGCGATTCAAGGAGCGCCAGTATCCAAGCGTCGCGACGACGATGCCGGGATTGACGTCGTCCGTCACCCGCGCCACGCCTTGGAAATCGCCGCGCCCGTTGTAAACCCGCACGGGATCGCCTTCGCCGATATTGCGCTTTTTCGCGTCGGCCGGCGAGATCATCACGAACTGTTCGCCCTGGCCTTTAATCTTGTGCGGCTCGTTGGCGTAACACGAGTTCAAGAAGCCGTGGCTCTTTGGGCTGATGATGTTGAGCGAGTAAAGCTTCGCTTGTTCCGGGTTGGTTTCTGGGCTCTCGCGGTTTGGGATGTAGCCGGGAAGGGGATCGATAGGCGTGCCGTCCTGGTCGCCGTCGTACATGGCGCGGAACGGACCCGCGACAAAGTTCTTGGCGTCGTGCAGCAGGAACTCGGCTTTGCCCGACGGCGTCGGGAACTTGCCGTCCTTGTGCGGCGTGCGCGTATCGGCCGAGCCAACGTCGATCTTGAAGTACCCGTGCTTCTTAAAGTACGCCATATCGACGCCCGCCATTTTGGGGTCGTCCCAGTTGATGTAGTGGGCGGCCAGCTCGCTGTCGGTCATTTTAAAGACCGGATCGTCGAAGCCCATTTCCTTGGCGAGCAGGCGCCACATGTCGCTCGTCGGTTTGCATTCGCCCGGCGGGTCGATCGCCTTTTGATTGTACGTGAAATAAAAATGGCCCCACGACCACATCATGTCCTCGGCTTCGCCCGCCATGGCAGCTGGAAGCACGATATCGGCATACTTCGCCGTATCGGTCATGAAGTGTTCGGAGACGACCGTGAACAAGTCCTCGCGTTGCAGGCCCTTGACGATCTTATTCGTCTCGGGCGCTTGGCTGACCGGGTTGGTGCAAAACACGAATAGCGATTTGATCGGCGGATCGAGTTTCATTTCGCCCGTCAACGCCGCGCCCAAGCGCAAATTATTGACGACGCGCGTGCCGGGCTTAATCCAGTCGCCGCGGGAAACTTTCATCCAATCGACAGGGAAGTCCCAGAGCGGCATCTGCAGCAGGCCGCCGCCAACGTGCTTCCACGACCCGACGAGCGAGGGAAGCGCGCACGCCGCGCGAATGGCCTGGCCGCCGCCTGCGTGCCGTTCGAGCGCGACGCCCAAACGAATGACCGAGGGCTGCGCGGTGGCGAATTCCTTCGCGAACTTGGTAATGTCGGCGGCTTTTACGCCGGTGATTTTCTCGACGTACTCGGGCGTGAATTCGGCCGCGCGAGCTTTGAGTTCCGGATAGCCGTAAGTGTGCTTATCGACATAATCTTGATCGACCAGTCCTTGAGCGATAATCGCGTTGATGAAGCCCATGGCGAGTGCGCCGTCGGTGCCGGGCTTGGGGCAAATGTGCCAATCGCCGGCTTTCGCGGTGCGCGATTTGTAGCTGTCGATGACGACGACCTTGGCGCCCTTCTTTTGCGCTTCAAGCACGAAGGGCCAATGATGCAAGTTGGTCGAAATCGAATTGCAGGCCCAGATGACGATGAACTTGGCGTGCACGAAGCTTTCGGGATCGACGCCGCCCGTCGGGCCGACGCTCAAGAGCCATGCGGTGGACGACCCGGACGC
Source organism: Hyphomicrobium sp. (assembly GCA_031373745.1). GTDB lineage: Bacteria > Pseudomonadota > Alphaproteobacteria > Rhizobiales > Hyphomicrobiaceae > Hyphomicrobium_B. The sequence continues at coordinate 14,391 of JANMNH010000003.1, forward strand.
GCAGAAGGTCTTTTCATTAACCGTGGTGCCGAGGCGATTGAAAAATGGATCTCCCGAGTTGATGCCCTGCACGAGGCCCATGTTGCCGAGATAGCTTTGCGGCATGATGGCTTGCGCGCCGTACTTGGCGATTGTTTCGCGCCAGTTCTTGCCGATCTCTTTGATGGCAGCATCCCACGTGATGCGCTCCCACTCGCCCCCGCCCTTCTTGCCCTTGCGGCGCAGCGGATACATGAGCCGGTCTGGATTGGCGTGGTGATCGTGGAAGTCTTTAAGCTTTACGCACAAGCCGCCGCGCGTCATCGGGTGGTCTTTGTTGCCGCGCACATCGACGAGTTTGCCGTTTTTGACTTCGTAGGTCATCGCGCACGTGTCGGGGCAATCGTGCGGGCAGGCACCGTGGAAGAGTTCCGATTTGATCTGCTCGTTCATGTTTTTGCTCCCGTGTGCGCGGATGGTTGTGATTGTAGTTCGCTTACCGTTGAGAGTGGCACTCAAGGCGGGGCGGCACAATCGGCATTTGCCGTCTGCTGCCGGGAATTATTGGCTTCGGAAGATCAAAACGGGCGGATTTCTCCGCCCGCTTTATGTGTTGGTCATTTGAGCTTGGCCTCAATTCAACTTCTTAAAGAAGCCCGGCTTATTGAACTGAAGGCCCGGCGCTTTCTGTTTCAAGTTCGGGGTATTCGACGGCCCATCGCCTCGCGGGCCGCTTGGCTTGTTGGGTTTTTGCGGCACGTCTTCGTACTTGGGCTTTTTCGGCTTGATCACGATATCCGGTATATCGAGCTTGATGGTTTTGCAGTTCGGCGGCGTGCCCCACGTGCCTGGCGGGCACTTTTTGGGCGCAGGTGGCACGCAGCGCTTGCCATTCCATTCCCAGCCTTGCTTGCAGTCGTCAGCCGGGTTGGAGGGCGGCACGCAGCGCTTGCCGTTCCACTCCCAGCCCTTCTTGCAATCGTCGGCCGGGTTTGACGGCGGCACGCAGCGCGAACCGGTCCAGCGCCAGTCTTTCTCGTTGCACTCGTCTTCTGGGCTCTTGGGGGGCACGCACCGCGAGCCTGTCCAGCGCCAGCCCTTTTCCTTGCAGTCGTCGGCCGGGTTTTCTTCGCGCACGCAACTACCCTTGCCGTTGCGTTCGAACCCGCCGTCGCAGACGCAATTGCCGCTGCGGTTGCGATGTTCGTTCGGGCCCGGCTGGCAAAGCTCGACGACGGGACGGCAGCGGCCATTGTCGTCGCGCTCAAAGTCCGATCTGCACACGCAGCGGCCTTTGCTGTTCCTGACTTCGTTCGGACCTGGTTCGCATTGCGGCTCGGGACGCACGCACTCGCCGTCGTCGAGAATCGTGCCGTGCGGGCACTCTTCGACAACTTCGGTGCACTTCGGCCAGATGCCAGTTGTTCCGCGGGGGCACTGCTTCACGGGCGGCACTGGATCGGGCTCGCTTTCCGGCCTGTCGCCCGGATTGTCGCATTGCCGCGTATCAACATTATAGATGCGGTTGGCCGGGCATGGGCAGCGGCCGGATTTCGGCACGGGACGCCCGTCGGGGCAAACCTGCGGTGCAGCGTCCTTTTTGCAGCGCTCGGACGGGATCGCCGCCGTTGCGCTTGCAGCGTCGTCCGTGCCGATACGGTTTGCGGCAGTCCCGGCATTCGGGAACGTCAGCTTGGCCGAGTTCGGCGCTTTGCACGTGCCATCGTCCGCGAATGTCGCCTTGACCTCAAGCGTCAAGACTTGGTCCTTCACGGTTTCGACGTGCGCGTTCTCGCAAGTGTAATTCGCGCCCGCTCCGTTACAGGTGAAGGGACCGGAGAACGACACGTTCTTCGGCGCCACACCAAACGATTCCGAAAGTTTCAACGGACCCTTGTAGGGATCGGGTCCGGTATTCGTCACTGTCACGTCATAGGAACATTGCCAATCGCTGCCGTCCTGAACGCAGGGACCTTTGACGGTCTTCTGCACCTTCTGGTTGGTTGGATCGCAGAGCACGTGCACAACGCCGCCGCCATCGACCCACCAAAGACCGAAGGTCCATGCAGTCGCGTTCGCGGTGTCGTCGGCGGGGTTGAGGTTTGGCGCCGCGCCACCAACAGGCAACGTCAACTTGACTTCGTTCGGCACGCTGCAGCCCAAGGCTTCGACGTCGGTCGCCTTGATATCGATCACAGCAGGGATCGTAATGGTTCCGCCAGCTGGAATGTTGACGGCGGCAAGGCTGTCGCACGCGAAGTTGGGGGCTACTCCAACACAGTTCCAGCCCGGTCCGACATGCAGAGCTTGCGTTGCGGCCGGTACTTTTTCATCGAACTTGATGATGCCGTTGACGGGCACGAGGTCCTGATTGACGATGGCGATATCGTAGGTGCAGCTCAACAAATCGCCAACTTTGTTGCAGAGACCCGCACCTGCGCCGGTTGCCGTCTTGGTCACTTTGAGGTTGTGCGCGGGGACAGGCACATCGACTTTGACGCACGCCGGGTTACCGCTCGGGCCGGCCCCGCCCATGAGCAGCGGCGGGGGCAGAGGGCCAGGCGGCAGCATCGCGGGATCGAGCACGCCGAAGCAGTTCTCGGCCACGTATCCGCCAGGTGCCGGCATCGTCACATCGACCCAGTGGATATGTTCTTCACCGGGCGCCAGAACCAGCGGCGTCACGCATGTGAACGGCAGTTGGTTGATGTTGCCGATGGTGCAGGCAATCGGCGGATTGACGGCGGTGATGGGTGCGTTGACGACGGCGCCGCCAACGAACATGGCGTCCGCTAGCAGCACGTCGCCGGCATAGGGCATAAGTCCGGCGTTCTTGATGCTGAGGCCGAATTTGCACGCCAAGCCCGGCAAACACGTACCTGGGCCGATTTTCTCGACCACGATATCCGTGCCGCCTTCGGCGCACGCTTTCGCCCATCCGGCCGCGTGGTGGAGGACCGCGCAGTTGCGGAAGCCCATGTTGCCGCCAAGTGCCAAGTCAAACGTATTGATCCACACATCGAACGAAGCCAAGTCGCCCGGAAGCAGCAAAGCGACTGGGATGGTGCAAGCGAAATTGAGTGTTGGTGTCGGTGTGCAGGTGATGCCAGGGTTCGAGACGCTGGACGCAATGATTGGCACGATGCCGCCCCAGCCTGGGCCCGCCATGATCTTGGTGACGTCGGTAATTTTGACATCTTCCGTCAAGACGGCGGTTGAAACGTTGCGCACCGAGATCGTGCAGCGGATCTTGCCGCCGATGGCGCCGGCATAACAGCGCTTGTCGAGGAGGAGGCCAGCGTCGTCGGCCGGATACGGCAGCTCGGGATTGATGTAATGCGGCTTGTCTTCAAGCAATTCGACCGGTGCGCCTTCGCACGGCGCATAGATCGCCACGTCGCCGACATGGCCGAAAGCGTCCGCGTCTTCGTGGCGGCCATCGTAATCGATGAACCAGGATTGATACGGCGGCTCGTTCTCGGGGCGCACGCGCGATTTGTAGTTGCCCTGAAGTCCATGCACGATTTTTGCGCCGCCGAGCGCGACGCGTTGCACGTCTTCGCCTTCGCGCAAATGTTCGCCCGTGCTCCAAAGCGTTTGGCGGCAGCGACTGTAATCGATATTGCCGTTCTTGTCGTAGCCGTAATTCAAAGCGACGCCGCCCAGCGTGGCGTTATGCTCCTTAGCAAGGCCAATTGCATATTCCTGCGGCTTCGCGGCCCAACGGCCTTCCTTCTCGTCCCAGCCATAACGCACAACATACGCTTGCTGGGGAGTGGCAAATTTCGCGTAGTCGTAGCTGCCCGAGGCAACGCCGCGCTGCGAAAGATACATCATGCCGTTGCCGTCGAAGACGATGTCGGTAATGTTGGTGCCGGGATAGGCCTTGCTGATTTCAAGTTCGATGCGTGCGTCGGTGCCGAAATCGCCTTCGCTATCGATTGAAACCGACCAGACGGATGCGCCCTCGCCAACCGAATAGTAGAGGCGGCCTGAGCTGACGGCGAGACCGAACACGCGGCGGCGTTCATCCGCAAAGCCCCACGTCGCGATATCTTCGGAATTGAAAGCGGGACTCGCGATATCCATGCGGCGCGAAGGGTCATAGGGAACAGGTTCCAGCTTCTGCACCTGGCGGCCAACCATGCCATGATCGTAGACGTCGCGTTCCTTGCCATCGAGCGTGAAACGGTGAATGAGACCCGTTTCAAGATCGGAGACGAAGAGCTGCTGCGTTTTGCGGTCAAACGAAATGTTGCCGAGACCGGGCCCGGCATTGCCGCGGTCATCGAACTTCACGTTGGCGAAAAGTGAAACCGCGCCTGTCTTGCCGTCTATTTTGTAGATCGCGCCGGGTGAACCGTTCTTTTCCAAACCGAATTGGCCGGGCATCCACTTGGCGCCCGCCGCACCATTGACGAGGCGCTCGAGCTTGCCGCCCGCGCCATCCTTGACGATCTGCAGCCCGAACATCGAGGTCGATGTCACGTAGACGTTGGGTGTCTTGGCCGCGCCGCCATCGTCCAGCGTCACGCCGAAAACTTGGCCCGTGTCGCTCGCCTTGATCTGCAATTTGGAAAGCGCGTCGGAGACTTGCCCGCGCGGGCCGGTGCCTAAAACCGACAAATCGAAAATCTGTACCGCGTGGCCGTCGAGATTAATAAAAGTCCGGTCGAGCGGGTGCACGTCGGCGGGAACGTTTTTTTCGGCAAGCGCCCCCGAAAACCCCGTCACGGCAGCGTCGCCCCGATTGATAATTCCGCCGGCAGCCTGCGCGCCGGAATTGAATATGCCGCCCATAAGAACGGTTAATACCGAAAGTGCGGCGGCGGCGGCTGCGATACGCAGTCCCGCGCCAAGCATTGCGCGTGCAACCCAAGTCATCGTGCGGCCCTCTGTGCCACATGCGGGCTGGCTGCAATTGCCGCCTCGCGAAGCACACCGGTTAAAACTAGCACCAAACATTATCGTTCTCCATGGTCTCGATTGGCGTCAATCGACGGCACAGCCGCCGCTCGAGACTTGGGTCGCAGTTCGCCTCTCTAAGGTTCAAGTGTACGCCCGCTTGGGACCCCGGGGAAAAAAACCCGATAAAAAACCTCCCTGGCGGGAGTTAGGGTGATCGGGCTACTTTCGGTGATACAGGGGTTAACCTTGGCTATGAACCTTTTTAGCGACGCCCGCGACCAACCCTCCAAGAGTGGCAGAGACGCCATGGACCAAACCCTAGACGACCGCGCGCTCATCAAGGCGATTGCCGCTGGTGACGCCAAAGCCTTGGAACGTCTCTTCACGCGAAACCAGACCCGCGTTTTCCGGTATCTCGTCCGGGTCGTGCGCAACGAAGCAATGGCGGAGGAACTCTTGAACGAGGTCTTTCTAGGAGTTTGGCAAGGAGCGGGCCGGTACGAGGGCCGCTCGGAGCCCACAACTTGGCTGCTGTCGATCGCCCATAACAAGGCGGTCAGCTCGCTTCGCAAAAAGCGCGAAGTTTCCGGCTACGACGAAGAAGCGGCCGGGCAAATCGAAGACGAGGACGACACGCCCGAGGTCACGCTGCAAAAAGTCGACAAGGCCGGACAGATTCGCACCGCTATGAAGGGACTTTCTGCCGAGCATCGCGAAATCTTGGATCTCGTCTACTACCAGGAACAATCCGTTTCCGAGGCCGCCGAGGTTCTTGGCATTCCGGAAGCAACCGTGAAAACGCGCATGTTTTACGCACGCAAGAAATTGGGTGAAATTCTCAAAGAGCGCGGCGTTGACAGAGGCTGGCCATGAGCCAGAGAACCCAAATGACAAACGAAACCGAAGTCCTCTCCGAAGCTGATGAGTTCGAAGCGCTCCTTCCCTGGTACGTGTCGGGCAAAATCAGTGCTGCCGACAAGGCCAAGGTCGATGCCTATGCCGCGAAGTATCCCGAGGTGCGCTCGCATCTGGTCATGGCCCGCGAGGAAGCCGACGATATTTTTGGCGCCAACGCAAGGATCGAAGCCCCGCGCGACGCGCTTGAAAAATTGCGTGCAAGCATTGCATCAAGCCCGAGCGCGCGGCTGCACTCCTTGAAGGCGTCTCTCATCGACAAGCTCGGGTTGTTCTTGAGCGGGCTCGCCCCGCGCCAGCTTGCCTATGCCGGAATTTCTGCGGCGCTCGCTATTGCAGTGCTCGGCGGTTCGCTCGGTTCGCTTTTGTCGGGCGGGCAGGGCGCCGGATACGAGACGGCGGCGGGGCCCGGAGTATCTGCCGCCAAAGGCACTTTCGCGCTCGTCGCGTTCCAGGCGGCCGCACCAGCAGGTACGTTGTCGGCATTTCTTGCCGAAAACAACCTGACGATTGTCGATGGCCCGAAGGTAGGCGGCGTGTTCCGCGTACGCTTGAGCAGCGATCCGCTATCAAAAGATGCGACGGACGCCGCAATAGCCAAGTTGAAGGGCCGCGCCGATCTCGTCTCCTTCGCGTCATCCGCTCCTGAAACTCCGTGAGGCGTGTCATGAAACCACTCTGCAAACTCGCCAATCTGACAGCAGCAAGCCTGACCGTGATTGCAACCGTCGTGCTTCCGGCAGTAGCCTATGCCCAAGCGCTCCCCGATGCTCCGGCCGTACTCGATCTTCTGCGCCGCTTGCCAAAGTACAAGCCGGGCACAGCTGCCGGTTCCGCATTCACGCGGGCCCCCGGCACGAGTGTCTTGATCGGCGCCGTCGTGCCGGAAATTCTGGATCGTGAAATCGTCGTTGCGTTTCCAGCCGATCTCAGCAACGCCGAAGTTTTGGCCATCCTGCGCGCGCAAAACCTCACCGGCGAAACGCTGTACGTCTCGACCCTTCTGGACCAGCGCGTCGTGCGCGTCCGCATCCCGGATGCCCGCCCCGTCGCTGCCGTCCTGCAAGCCATCTCAACGGACGTGCGCATCATCATTGCGCAACCGCATTACGTCTATATCGCCAACGGCGCGGCGAAAGCCTTGCCCGTGCCGCAGTACGCGCCGGACAAACTGAAACTCACCGAGGCCCACAAGATCGCCCAAGGGAAGCGCGTGAAAATCGCCGTGATCGACACGCAGGTTGATACAACGCATCCCGCGTTCGGCGGCGGCATCACCGAAACCTTCGACGCGCTCGGCGAGACAAAGCCAATCCCTGAAAATCACGGCACCGCCATTGCCGCTATCGTTGGCGCGCGCGCGGAACTGATGGGCGTTGCGCCGCAAGCCAATATTCTCGCGATCCGTGCCTTCGCGGGTAACGCCCAAGGTCAGCCGCAATCCTACACGCTCGCAATTTTGAAGGCGCTGGACTTTGCAGTCTCAAGCGGCGCGCGCGTCATCAACATGAGTTTCGCCGGGCCCAACGACCCAATACTCGGCCAAGCGATTGCCGCAGCCAACGCCAAGGGCGTGACAATCGTCGCAGCAGCCGGTAACGGCGGCCCGGCCGCCAAGCCTGCTTTCCCTGCCGCTTATCCGAACGTCATCGCCGTCACCGCGACCGACAACGCCGATCAGATTTATAAGAACGCAAACCACGGCACCTACATTGCCGTTGCCGCGCCCGGCGTCGATATCATCGCGGCGGCACCCAAAGGCGCCTACGACATCTCGTCCGGCACCTCGATGGCGGCGGCCCACGTTTCCGGTATTGCGGCATTAATGTTGGAGAAGAATCCAAAACTCACCCCGAAAGATATTCGCGCGATGCTACTTTCAAGCGCGCACAAACCTGCCAGTCAATCCGCCGATTTCGGTGCCGGTATTGCCGATGCAGCGGGTGCGCTGGCGGCGGTGAAGTGAAATTAAGCGAGCGGCGGCCAAAACGGGAAACGTAGGTTGGGTTAGGCCGCCCTGCACGCGGCCGTAACCCAACAGCCAAAAGCGTATGCCAATCAAATTTCGGACCCGGGCTTGATTGTTGGGTTACGCACCGGAAAGGAGCTCGCGCGCAAATTCTACAACGGGGCCGGTGCTAACCCAACCTGCGTTTCCCGCCTGCGCGGCTAAAGCCGCTTCGTCGCGGCGAAGGCCCGTCTTGACTATTTCCTCCCCATCACCCGCATCAACACATCCACATCGCCGCCGAGCCAGCGGTGCCCAATCGGCTGCTCGATCTTGTCCGGCATGCGGCCGAAGTGGCGTTCGCGATAAAGCCATGCCCAGCCGTACCCGTTTTTCACCGGCCGTTCCTGCGTGACGCCCGCGAGCTTGGCGAACACGGCAGGGTCCTTGAGGCCCTCAACCGTTTTTGCGACAAGCCTATGCAGTGCGCCATCATTCAGTGCGTACCAGTCTTCGCCCCGCGCCGCCGCTAATTCCGCGAGCACAACGAGCGGCTCAAGTGCAAAGACATGATAGTGCAGCGCGCGCCCCTTGCGTTCGAGTTCGAGCGGCAGCGTGCCATCGGCCGCGATATCTTTGGTCGCGTCTGTAAAGATGCCTTTTGCCATCTGCCAGTATTTGTCGTTCTCCGCAGCTAAGCCGGCAGCCGCCAATCCAAGCCCCATCCAATACCAGTGATTGTTGCGCTTGATCGCCGCGTCGTCAAAATGTGCGCGTGCCGCGTCGGCCCACTTGATGAACCACGGCTCAATGACGGCCCGGTCTTGCTTCGTTGCGAAGTGCCTGAGCTTCACATACGCGAGTGCTGTTCCGGCCAAATCCCACTTGCGCTGCGCTTCGGCTTGTTTTGAATCCATCGTGCCGAGGTATGCGCCGCCTTCCGCCCAGCCCCGCACCCACGAAAGCGCGCATTTCGCGGTCTCACTCGGATCGCTGCGCTGACTATTCGCACGGTCGGCTTGCTTGGTGACGAAGCCCACGAACACTGTGAGCGGCGCGGTTGCGGCCTTGTGCTCTTCCATCTTTGCGGGATCAACGATGGAACCAGCGCTGTCCTCGTAGAAACGTTCGAGTCTGAGGTCACGCACAGGCGGCGGCATAGATGGGCAATCGGCATGAGCGTGGGCCGCCGCCGACGCGATCAAAAAGATGGCGGCCGGGAGGCAAGCGCGCTTGATCATATCTCGATTGCGTCCGTATAAGTGTGCACACCCCCGTTGGGATCGCGGACGGTGTAGGTTCCGTTACCGAGTGCCGTGACATTGGCGTCGATCTCGACTTTTCCATGCCCTCCGGGAATGTCGAGGACGTAAGTAGGCTGTGCCAAGCCCGACAGCCGCTGGCGCAAGTCGCGCATGATCGCCTGACCCTCGGCAATCGTGGTGCGGAAATGCGAGGTGCCCGGCGCCAGATCCCCGTGGTGCAGATAGTAAGGTTTCACGCGGCATTCGACCAGGGCGCGCATCAAAGCCTCAAGCGTATCGGCGCTATCGTTGACGCCTTGGAGAAGAACGGTCTGGCTGACGAGGAGAATACCCGCATCAATTAGCCTCGCGATTGCCGCTCGGGCGTCCGCTGTCAATTCGCGCGGGTGATTTGTGTGTACGGCCACAGCAATAGTCTTGTCTGAAACTTGAAGTGCCGCGACGAACTCATCCGTCACCCGCGCCGGATCGACGACGGGCACGCGCGTATGCCAGCGCAGAATTTTGACGTGCGGTATTTCACCAAGCGCCTTTGTGATCTCTGCAATACGGCGTGCCGAGAGCACGAACGGATCGCCGCCAGTGAGAATGACTTCCCAGATTTCATCATGCGCGCGAATGTAGGCGAGGGCTGTTGCAACGTCCTCCGGCGACATTGCTTCACCTAAATCGGGTCCAACCATCTCGCGCCGGAAGCAGAACCGGCAATAGACAGGACACACGCTCGCGATTTTCAAAAGAACGCGATCTTTATAGCGATGCACGATGCCGGGCACGGTGCTGTGCGGGTGGTCGCCTATCGGATCAGCTAATTCGGACGAATGGGGTCGGAGTTCGCGGACATCGGGCACAAACTGGCGCGCAATCGGGTCGTCCGCATTGCCGCGTTCGATCAGGTCAATCATCGCGGGCGTGATGGCGACAGCATAGCGCTCCGTAACGCGCGCGATCTCGCTAGCGGCAGCCTTGGACACGAGGCCGGCATTTGCAAGCTCATCGGCAGAGCGCAATGTGCGCAGGATCTCGTTCATTTGGGCGGCCACTCAACCGTGTCGCGATCGGGGTGCTGATACGACACGAGCTTGTCGAGAAACGGCGCGGCTGCGATGTCGTCCAACGTGTGCCGGTTGGCGAGCGCTGGAATGCCATCGGCGTACGGCAGTTTGCCCTCGACGCCGAATTGTACGACGGGCACGATTGCTTCCGGATGATCGAAGGCGCCAATGGCAAGTGCGATGCCGTCGGGGGCTTCGTAGCTCAAGGGCGTGCCGCACTTCGAACAGAACCCGCGCGTCACGAAGTTTGACGATTGGAAATATGCCGGCACTCCGCGCGTCCACACGACGTTTGCGCCCCGCGTCGAAACAAGCGGCGCATAGAAGCCGCCGAACGCCTTCTGGCACATGCGGCAATGGCAGACGGACGCGTCGCCAAGTTCGCCGTCAACGCGAAAGCGCACCGCGCCGCATTGGCATCCGCCGGAGTGAGTTGGGGTGGTCATGGTACGATCTCGAAGGGTGTCTGACCCACCGGGTCTGTCACCCTGGAAAAATCGTGCAGCAGGCCAAAGGTGTCAGACCCGGAGGGTCAGACACCTAATCCACTATTTGCCTGCCTCGGGCATCGGTGTCCAGAGGACTTGGTCGATATGCGTCGCCCCAGTTGCCAGCATGACCAGCCGGTCGAAACCAAGCGCGCAACCGCTCGCGGCGGGCATGTGTTCAAGTGCCGCCAGAAAATCGTCGTCGATGGGGTAGCGCTCTGCGTAGATGCGTTCCTTGTCGTTCATCCATTTTTCAAAGCGCCGCCGCTGCTCGGCCGGGTCGTTCAATTCGCCAAAGCCATTAGCGAGTTCAACGCCGCACACATAAAGCTCGAAACGCTCGGCCACGCAGGGGTCATCCAATTTGGGCCGGGCAAGTGCCGCTTCGTGCACCGGGTACTCGCAAAGGATCTCGGGCCGATACAATCCGAGATAGGGCTCGATTTTTTCGGCAAGCACGCGGCTGAAGATATCTGCCCATGTGTCATCGCCGCCAAAAGCGATCCCATGCGCGCGGGCGCGTTCAGTTAGGGCGTCGCGGTTCACTGATGCGGCATCGTACGTTTCATGCAGCGCGATCTCGGCAAACTGCGCAAAGGCCTGATCGAGCGTCGTCCAGTCGTAGGTCTTGGTCACATCGCACGTGCGCCCGCGCCACGACCATTCCATCCGCCTCGTGACCTCGGCCGCAATTTTCATGAGAGCGGCACAGTCTTCCCATAAAGTCTCGTAACCAGCGCCAGCCCGATACCACTCAAGCATCGTGAATTCTGGCGCATGCAGGGGCCCGCGCTCGCGATTTCGAAAGCACGGCGCGAACGTAAAAATCTTTTCCTCCCCAGCCGCGAGTAACTTCTTCATCGCGAACTCAGGCGAAGTGTGAAGATAGAAATCGCGACGTTGCATGTCCGTGCCGATAGCCTCGGTCTTGAACGCGTGAAGGTGCGTTTCGTTTCCAGGCGAGACCTGCAAGCACGATGTTTCGACCTCGACAAAGCCCTCGGCCTCGAACCAGGCCCGGATTGCCGATTTGATGCGCGCGCGTGCCAGGAGTGCCGGCCGCCGGTCCGCATGCCGGTGCGCCGCCCACCAGGGGGAAGGTCCGCTACCTGCTGTTTTCATGGAGTTTCATGGAGAATATCGCGCCGATCGATCTGAACATAGGCCGCACTTGGCCTTCTGCCCCGAAGCAGGTATGAAGCGGCTCAGAAATCCCGCCCATAGAAGCCGGTCACGGGCCACATGGCCCGGCGAGGCTTTTGAACAGACGAACGGAGACCACGCCGTGGTTAAGGTTATTGCAAGCTCGGTCCGCAAAGGCAACGTCCTCGAGATCAACGGTAAACTTGCCGTGGTCATGACGGCCGAGAACATCCATCCCGGCAAGGGCACGCCGGTCACGCATTTGGAACTGCGCCGCATTCAGGATGGCGTGAAGCTCACGGAACGCTATCGCACCACCGATCAGGTCGAGAAGGCCTACCTTGACGAGAAAGACTACAATTACCTCTATGAAGACGACATGGGCTACAACTTCATGCAGCCCGAAACCTTCGATCAGATTCTCATCTCGAAGGACGTCGTCGGCGATCAGGGTCAGTGGCTGGTCGAGGGCATGACCTGCTCGGTGTCGCTGTTTGAAAACAACCCCATTGCCATCGAGCTCCCGCAGCGCGTGACGTTTGAGATCGTCGAAGCCGATCCGGTGGTCAAAGGGCAGACGGCATCCTCGTCCTTCAAGCCGGCTAAATTGTCGAACGGCGCGCGCGTCATGGTTCCCCCGCACATTGGCGCGGGCACCCGGGTCGTCGTCATGACGGCGGACGGCTCCTACGTCGAACGCGCGAAAGATTAACGCGCCGCGTGATTTCGGGCACAACTTTCGGGGAAGTGCGCACTACAAAACGCGCTCTTTTCGTTATAGTAACTAGGACAGCCATGCTTCCTTTACTTTAAGCCATGGAAGTCCCGGCATTAAGGTTTGCGCCATGGCACAACCGGGCACAACCGGGATTGGGTCCATACTTCGGTTCCAGCTTTTTGTGATGTGTTGAAGGACGGTTTTAGCGTGAATATTCTTGGCCTCGTTTATACTTCGCACGATGCAGGGCTGGCGCTGCTGACGGACGGCAAGCCGAACATTATTCTGGAAGAAGAGCGCTTCAACCGCATCAAGCACACGTTGAAGTATCCGCGCATGGCGATGGATACCGTGTTCGGGCCGGGCGGCCGCATGAAGCTTTCGGACGTCGATGTTATCACCACGCCGTGGAACATGGAGCGAATCCGCCGCTCGCTGCTCGGAGCGGTATTCGGCGATATGCCGGCCAGCCTCAATCTCTTGCGCCCCGAAGCGCATCGCACGCACACAACGGGCCTCCTCAACGTGCCGCTGAGATTGAAGCTCGGCATGCTCAGCCAGTTCGGTTTAAAGAAACAGCCGCCCATCGTTCAAGTCGGGCATCACGAATCGCACGCGTCGGTGTTTTTCGTCTCGCCTTTCGAAGAGGCGACCATTCTCGTTGCCGACGGGTATGGCGACGATGGTGCAACCAGCGCTTGGCTCGGCAAAGGCAACAAAATCGAGCGCCAGTGGTCGGATCCGATGTTCGACTCGCTCGGCATGCTCTACACGTGCGTTTCCGAGCATTTGGGCTTTCCGTTCTTCCAGGAAGGAACCGTCATGGCGCTCGCGGCCATGGGCGGGCCCGCTTACAAAGAGAAATTCAAGGACTTGATCCATTTGCTGCCCGGCGGGCGCATCGCGATCAACAAGAGCTACATCAACTACCCGACCCACGGATTGATCGAGCCCTTCAAGCCGAAGTTCTATGCGGCCTTTGGCCCGCGCCGGAAATCGAACGAGCCGTTGGGCGAGCATCACCACAACATCGCCTGGGCCTTGCAGCATTGGACCGAAGAAGCGCTGATCCACATCACGCGCGAACTCTATCGCGTGCACAAGAACAAGAATCTCGTGATCTCCGGCGGCGTGGCGCTCAATTGCGTGGCCAACGGGCGCATCCTGCGCGACACGGATTTCGAGCGTGTGTGGGTGCCGCCGGTCGCGTCCGATACGGGCGTGTGTTTCGGCAGCGCGCTCTATCACTGGCACAACACGCTCGGAAACAAGCGCGGCTTCGAGTTGACGCATGCGTTCTACGGCAAAGAATTCAGCGACGCCGAGATCGTTTCCGCTCTCGCCGCCGCCGGTCTCAAATACGAACGTATGGAAGAAGATGCGTTATTGAAACGTGTCGCCAAAGATCTAAGCGAACAAAAAATCGTCGGGTGGTTTCAGGGGCGGGCCGAGATCGGGCCCCGCGCGCTCGGCAACCGTTCCATCCTCTCGTCCGCGACGACGAACGCGATGAAGGACTTGATCAACGCCCGCATAAAGCATCGCGAACCGTTCAGGCCCTTTGCGCCAGTTGTTCTCGTCGAGCGCTTGAACGAATTCTTCGAGTACGAACACCCCGACCCCTTCATGACAGTGGCGCCGAAGATTAGGGCCGACAAGATCGCGCTCATCCCGGCGGCCGCGCACGTCGATGGAACCGGGCGCATTCAAACCATCGATCGCAAAGCCAACCCGCGTTACTACGGCATCATCGAGGAGTACGCCAAGATTACGGGCATTCCGGTCATCCTGAACACGAGTTTTAACAGGCAGGAGCCGGTCGTTAACGCGCCGGCCGAGGCCATATCCTGTTATCTGCGCACGGATATGGATCGCGTCGTGCTTGGCAGCTATTACGTCTCGGACCGCAACCCGGACGCGATCAAGCTTGCGTTCGAAAAATTTGGCAAAGGGGCTTAGCGAGACATCACCGATGTATGCGGCACTGATGCGGACCGTGGGAGGCGTGCGAAATGCTCGTTCGGCGATCGCCACCCGAATGCTAACGGGCTTGCCATTGAATAGACCGGGAAGGCTGTGCAAAAAGACCTGAACGCGCGTCGGCGGCGGATCAATCGCAGAGATCGCGTCCTGCGGACTTCTTGCAGAACGCACCGATACCGAGACCGAATAGCCGGTCCGGAATTTGGCGCGCAGCCTTGCCGGCACCCGGCTTTCATCGATACTGAAATAGACGGTCTGTTGTCCTTGGCCCGCTTCCATGGCGGCGTTGTCATTGCTCATCAAGCCGTCGAGCGTTGCCGGAATAGAGGGCGCTTGAATGCTGGGGCGCGGTCCGGGCCGGACAAATGCACCCCCGCCATTTTCAAGTGCGGCAAGGTCTTCGGCTGGAACCGCCGCTTCGATGAGGAATGACTGGTTGGGCAGCGTGACTTCAAACAGCGGCTCTCCGGCGACTACAGCAAAATCTGCGTTCTGAAAGCGGAAATTGCGCAGGTATCCATCGTGGGGCGCGCGAATTTCTGCTCTTTCAAGCATGCGCTGACTTTCGTTCAGACGGCGCTTCGCTTCGCCTATCTTCGTTATCAGGTCCTCAATGCGCGAAGCTGCTTCTTCGCGCCGCGTCTTCATCTGCTCGTAGGCGGCAAGCCGGATATTCTCCTTTTCCACCTCAATGTCGGCGAGAGCCGCGTCGGCCTCAGCTATGCGGGCTTGAATGGCCAATTCCTGGCGTGCGAGTTCCGAATCCCGATTTACAGGAAAAGTCCCCCGTGCCACCATATCGGAAATTCGCCGCCGTTCGGCCGTAAGACTCGTCAATTGCTCGGTTGTCTTGATGCGAATGAATTTCTGAAAGTCCAATTTGCGCGCGAGCGTTTCGGCATGCTTGCCGTTGGCTTCGATTTTCTGCTTCAAGTATTTGTTTTGCTCGGTCAGGCTCTCCTGATGGGCGAGGATCAGTTCGTTGAGGGCGGTGAGGGCAATTGACGAAGGTTCGATGTCCGAAAAGTCCGGCGCTTCGATCGCGATTTTATCGCGCCCTTCAAGTGTAGCGTTCAAAACGGCCTTGTTCACATAGTGCGCGGCAAGCTCCAAGCGGAGCCGCTCGATCATGGCTACAGTGGCGTCCTGCTGCACTTGCGCAATGACAGCACCGGCTTTGACGAACGCGCCATCTCCTTCAGTCAGAAATTGGACCCGTCCTGAAACAGGACTCTCGATCAAGGTCGAAGCAGGTTCCGAGCGCACTACGCCCGCAATCTCCAAGTCGCGCGCGACTTGCCACTGTTGCAGCGCTTTTTTTGGGGCGCCGCGTGTCTGTATCGAGATCGTCAGCGCAGTAGCGCCTGAAATCATGAGTACAGAGACCACGTTTAAAATCGATCCAAGCTTGGAGTTTTTACGCATCGCGGTCTCCAACGGGTTTCAACGCCCCACGCAAATAATGCGCAGATGCTGAGCGTGTCTGTTGAATTTGAATTGCCGGACTTTTGGCCCGAATATCCGCTTGATACTAACACTGCCCCTTCGGCCGGAGAGCAGTTCCAGAGCTAAAGCAGAGTGGTCGTCCGTTTACCAAGAGTCAAGAAGAATACCGATCATCCAGACCTTGGTTTTGCGACCATGGTCGCTCGTTCTTCTGCACTGAGAATGAAAAGCGCTGTTGCGCAAATTTTGAACACGCAAAAATTTCCCGCGCGGCGAGGTGCCCTTCCAACGTGCAAAAATGGGCCGCCGCTTTTTTCGTCCGGGGTTGCGAGCAACGTGCAACGGCACGAGCACAAAGCAGATGCTTTGCGCCGCCGCTTACAGACTTTTCAAAGATAGGCTGCCGGCTAGTGCCTACTCCGTGCAACCGCCGGTTTCATACTTCTCGCAGGCATAATCGTTTCCATTCACGCAGCGATTGTAGAGGCGATTGCATTGGCGCTGCCAACGGCTCTGGCCGTTATAAGACGACGCACTAGCGCGGTTTGAATTGGCGATGATGGCGAGTGCTGCAGCGCCGAGCACGACTCCGGCTGCAATCTTGGCGCCGCGGCGCGCGTCTGCCTCAGTTGAGGACATGGGCAGCACCGTTCCAAATGCTATGAGGGCAGCCAGTGCCGTCGCGGTCAACTTGTTCATTTCAGTGTTTCCTTGCCAGAAGCGGAGTCAGAAGCGAAGTCAGTAACGAAGTCAGATTTCAAACACGAGCAAGGTATCATAAGCGCCGCTGTGCGGCCAGCCGGACTGAAGTCACCTCGCGGATGAAAATTGTCGTCATAGTGAACGGCCCGTTCACCAAATCGCGGCGCAGGCAAGTCCCGTGCCGCAATTCTGGTTGAACTATTCCGCAATCTCCCAATCAGTCCGGCTCGCTTTGCGCGGGCTTTGCAAAAACGATCTTCTGGTAGACGAGACCAATTCCGATCAAGACCGCGCCTAAGCAGATAAACGACGCCGCGCGCCAAAAGCCGCCGATGCCGGCAAGATCGAACAGCGTGACCTTCAAAGCGGCAAGCACGATGAGGGCTCCCGATGCGATGCGCGCTTCAAGCGATCCGCGCAGCAGGCCATAGCCTAAGAAAACGAGCCCAAGCAGCAGCCACGCGGCCGAATAAGCCCAACTCTCGGCGTCCGTGGTCTCGAGCCACTGTCCTATCCGCGCGCCCTGGAAGGCATGGCGCACTTCGAGCGTCACGTATAAGAAAATGAGCACGACGGCGAGAATGCCTGCCGCACGCGTGAACCATGCGGGCCGTATGTTGCGCGCGTGCCGGGCGACGAACAAGGCTGCTAGCCCTGGCAGCAAATACGCCGTCATGAGTGACGAAAAAATCGTCCTGCCGCCTACAATGTCATTTGTGAAGTAGGGATTCGCGCCAAACAGCAACCCAATCGCGGCAAAGGCAATCGAAGCTGCTCCGAATAAACTCGAGGCTGCATCGAACACGGGGTTTTTCTTGCCAAGATGCAATTTGGCGAGTGCATACGAAAAGAAAATGCTGACGAGTGTCAGCATCCCGGCCTCGACGTGACCTGTGCCCGCATGGAAGACGTCGCCGCCATTGGTTAAGTGACGGATCTGAAAGAAGGCGAGCAGACCCGCAAAGATGACCGCGAGCGCATCGCTAAGGCGCACGGGAAGGTCGCTTCTCTCGCGCGTCTCAAGCAGGCGCGCGGAGAGAGCAAACGCCGCAGCCGGTACGCCGTAGCCGATAAGCAGCCAGTTGAAGACCGGCGTGGTGCCAACGCCGGCACCCATGATGCGCGGGTCCCATACAACGCGGGCAAGAACCAGCAGACCGAGTGCTGTTACCGCGTAACGCAGCAAACGGATATCGCGCAGCGAGGCGACATAGGCCGTGCCGAGTGCGGCAAGAGCGAGCGCGACGGTGAGGTATCCGCGCTCCGTGCTGACGATGAGGGCGAAAGCGAGCGCGGCTATGGCAGCGGCCGCAAATGCGCCGGCGGCAACATTGTAAGCGGGGACGGAGTAAGATTGGTCCGCTTTGTCGAAGCGGTCGGCTGCAATTGCAAACGCTCCGGCGAGCGCGGCGCCGCCGAGCGCGAAGGGAATAGAGATATCGAACTGCGTGATGCGCAGGTAGCTCAGGATCAACGCTAGAAGTGGCGGCACGGTCGCAGCCAGTGCGTAGATCCCGGTCGTGGACTCGGGCAACAACGAACCGCGCCACATGCGATGCGCCGCAACAGCCGTGGGCGCGAGCGTCAACAGCATGGCGCTTGTCATGAAACTCGAAACGTTGTCAGGCAAGCGCAACACGCCGGCCGCATAAGGGGCAAGCAAGGTGCGGTCAGGCGGCATGTGTAAGCCTGGCCAAGCCGCTAGTGCGACAAGGGCAATGAACCCGCCAAGACAAAGTGCGATTGCAGCCGGGGCCGTCAGCCAACCCGTTGCCGCGAGCCCCGCGACGGCAAGCACGGCAACCGGCATCCAGCCCCAGTATTGGAACGAGACTGCGCTCAAGAAAAAGCACACGAGCACTGTCAGCGCCGCAAGCGCGCCGCCCGCAATCCAATCGGGCGCCGCGTTCTCGTCGCGCCTTCCAAGATGCGGCTCATAGGCCATGAAGCCAGCAGCGAGCGCCAATTGCAGAATTGTGTGGGCCGCAGCGGCGTTGACCAACGAAAGATTGTCGACTGTGACGGCACCTGAAACTTTTGCCGTCATCAGAACGCCCCACAGCACCGCGCCGGCAACCGCGGATGCCGCGAGCCACAGCCACTGACGCGTGCGTGCCAGCAGATACGCCGATGCAGCAACGACGCCGAGATAAATGGTCAGCGACCAGAAGTTGGGCGCGTTCGATGACACCAGCATTGGCGTGAGCAACGCACCCGCAAGTCCAAGACCGGCCAGTGCCGGTCCGTGAATGGCGGCCGCCAGCATCGTCACGATGCCAACCGCGCCGAGTGCTAGGAACGCAAACGTTGGCCCGATAAAATCGTAAAGCGCGTGCGCGGCGTAGATCGTGCCAAAGGCGACGATTGTACCGGCTGCCGTCAAGATGCTTGGGATATGCGCTTGCGGCAAAGCGTCGATCGGGATCGTTATCTCGCCACGCCGTAACCACTCTCCGGCAGCGACGAGTGCGGCCGCGAGCAGCGCGCCAAGTACCACACGAACACCGGGTCCGAGCAGGCCCGCTTCAATCGAGTAACGCACCAGGAAGAGCCCACCGAGCGCCAGCGCCGCGCCACCTGCCCAAACCGCCCATTGCGTGCCGAGCCGCTCTTCGAAGCTTTCGCGCTTGGGCGGACGCGGGGCGTCACCAGCCGGCGCAAGCGGAGGTGAAGGCGGTGGCAGGGATGGCCCAGACGGCGGGACACTGGCCGTGGTTTGCGATCCCGCCGGCGGCGTTTCCGCGCGCACAACAGCCGGGCGGACATTGCCGGTTTGCTCGGGAACAAAAATGCCATCCGTCTCGCCGGAGGTCTCACCCTTGCGCTCGGCCCGCATCCAGCGGATTTCATTGGCGACGGTGTCAAGTTTTTCTTCCGTGCGGCGCAACCGGTCTTTGAGTTCAATCGAGCGCTTGCGCGCGCTCATAGCGACGAAAAACGCGACAAGGGTCAAAATGGACCCGATCAGGTCGCCGAAATACATGGGGACGATCTCCGGTTGTCACCAACGACTCGCGGAGCGATCTAAGCCCGCCGCATCGCCAACAGCAAGCGATACACGCTCAATTGGGCTCGCTTCATGCGTCGATGGCCTTCTTCACTTCAAAGATTTCCATGATGCGGCAGCCTTTATGCGGGCCGTCGACTACGAAGGTCCATTTGCCTTCCGTGAACGTGTCGCACATCTTTACGCCCTTCACGAGGATCCAGTGACCCTCTTTGCCCTTGTGAATGGCGAGAATGTAGTAGGCCCAGGCGTTGCGCGGCTTTTGCATCCACATCCACACACTCGGGCGCTCCTTGCGCGCCATGTGCATGAAGCTCTGCTTTAAGTCCATGCGGTAGCCGAAGTGGGCGAGCGCGCTTTCAACCTCGTCGGCGTAGGTTCCACGCACGACGGGCTTCCTGCCCGGCGGCAGGTCGCGCCCCTCGCGGATGACGTCTTCAATTTTGGAAATCCCATAGCCCGTGATGGCCGAGAGCACATACGGCCCGCAAAATGCCACGCGGCCCGTGTCATTGGTCGCCTGTACAAGGCTGGACGTCGGCCGTCCGGTGGTTAGGGTATCGGTCATAGCGGCATTGCTTTCGCTGACTATCCTCGCGCCATGCTGGTCCGCTATGGTTGACGAATCGTTAAGCTGCGGCGGCCGGTATGCCCGGCGACGGCGTGAGAATAAGGATTTAGCCTCGGTGAATGTCTCGTTCCTGCAAGAACTCTTGAATACCGTTGCCGAGCAAAGCCGGGCGCTGCTGCCGAAGGCCCTCTTTGGTTCGGGCGACGAAGAAAATGTCGAAGCTCTGGCGCGCGCCTTGATGTCGGGGCGCGGGGAAGCGTCGGGCGTCGCCATCGCGCGTCAGCTTTTGACGTGCCTCAAGACGGCATCACCGGACGAACGGCGCAAGTTCTTCGCGTTTCTTGCCGACGAGTTGCAGCCGGACGCGGCAAGCGTCTCGCGCGCGGCCGAAGCTTATCTTGCGCATCCCAACGAAGCGTCCCTCGCTGCCTTGCAGAAGGCGGCCGAAAGCCCGCGCCGGGAATTTTTCCGGCGTCTCAACTTGGCGCCTGGCGCGACCGCCGAAATCGTCGCCCTTCGCCATGAGCTGTTGCGCACGCCTAAGACCGAAATGAACCTCACCGCCGTCGATGGCGATCTGCAGCATCTGCTGCAGACGTGGTTCAATCGGGGCTTCCTTGTTTTGCGCCGAATCGACTGGCAAACGCCCGCAGCGATCCTCGAAAAAATCATCGCCTACGAAGCGGTGCACGAAATCAAGGGCTGGGACGATCTGCGCCGCAGACTCGATCCCGTGGACCGGCGCTGCTTTGCATTCTTCCACCCCTCGCTCGTCGACGAGCCCTTGATCTTCGTCGAAGTTGCCTTGATGCGCGAAATCCCGGACGCGATCGGTCCGGTCCTCGACGCGCGCCGGACTGAGATCAAAGGCGATCCGGTCGCGGCGGTGTTCTATTCGATCTCGAATTGCCAGGAAGGCCTCAAAGGTATTTCGTTCGGCAATTTCTTGCTGAAGCAAGTGGCCGAGGAACTTCTCAAAGAACTTCCGAGCCTCAAAACATTCGTAACGCTGTCTCCGGTGCCGCATTTCGCCCGCTGGCTCGACCGCATGACGGCGGATGACGAAAGGAGCATCGTGACGGCCCAGGACCGCCAGATCCTGAAAGTTTTGCGCGATCCGCGCTGGGTTGAGGTCGCTCGCGATCTCGGCGCACAGGCCGAGCCGCTCAAAAATACTGTACTCGCTCTGGCCGCCCATTATTTTCTTACCGCACGTTCAAGCGATCAGCGCCCCGTTGATCCGGTGGCACGCTTTCACCTCGGCAACGGCGCGCGGCTTGAGCGGCTGAACTGGCTCGCGGATACATCCGAGAAAGGTTTGCGCGAAGGGCATGGTTTGATGGTCAACTATCGCTACGACTTGACCGAGATTGAAAAAAATCACGAAGCCTACGCCAACGAAGGAACGGTTGCCGCGTCCCGCGCGGTTCGCGCCATGCTGCGGCCGCCGGCGAAACCCAAAACTGCGGCTGGCGCAGGGGACGTGAAGACTGCAATGGCCGTCCGCAAGGTTGGCCCCGCCGTTCCCTCAAAGAACTAGGCGCGGCAGTAGGCTTTGCAATAAGTGCTGGATTGGAAGTGCCCGATTGGGCGCTTCAAGGTTCAGCCCCCGTCACGACCCTTGTCATGCTCTTTCGGGCGTGCACTATGCCCCCCAAACTTAATAGGCCCCGCGCAAACGGGTCCCTTCCAACATCAAAACATCAGGAAACTGCCATGCGCTACGGTGACGAAGATCGCGAGAGCAAGAATGTCGAAGACCGCCGAGGCGAAGGCGGCGGTTCCCCGTTTCCCGGCGGGCGCGGCGGCATTCAAATTCCCATCGGCGGCGGCGGCTTCAGTTTTACGACTCTTTTGATCCTCGGCGCCTTGATGCTGTTCATGGGCATCAATCCGCTCGACATTCTCCTTGGGCCGCAGGGCGGCGGCGGGCAGATCAACATGCCGCAATTGCCGCGCGCCGAGCGCCCGGTGACGACGGAACGCACCAAAGTCGATATCCCCGGCCTTCCGGGAGAAACGCGGGGGGCAAAAGGCCCAACCGGCGAAGACGAGATGAAAATGTTCATCGGCCGCGTTCTCGCCGATACCGAGGACGTATGGAACGGCGTCTTCAAAGGCTTCGGACAGAACTACGAAGAACCGCCGCTAGTTTTGTTCTCGGGCTACACCCAAACCGCCTGCGGCGCTGGGCAAGCGGCAATGGGCCCCTTCTATTGCCCGCTCGACCGCAAGGTCTACATCGATCTCGCGTTCTATGATCAGATGAAGCGCCAGTTCAACGTGAACGGCGATTTTGCTCAAGCGTACGTCGTCGCCCACGAAGTTGGGCATCACGTGCAGACACTCCTTGGCATTGCTGAAAAAGTTCAAGAGCTGAAGGGGCGTTCCGACGAGCGCACTGCCAACAAGATCCAGGTGCGCATGGAGCTGCAGGCTGATTGTTTGGCCGGCGTTTGGGCCCATCTCAATCACCAAATGAAAAGCCGGCTGCAGGAAGGCGACATAGAAGAAGCGCTCAATGCCGCAACGCAAATCGGCGACGACATGATCCAGAAGAAAACGACGGGCCGCATCGTGCCGGACGCCTTCACGCATGGCACGGCCGAGCAGCGCCGCCGCTGGTTCACGACGGGATTGAAATCCGGCAAGATGGAAACCTGCGATACCTTCAACACAGCAGACCTGTGATGCGCTGAATAATGCGGCCGTTCGCTTGGCCAAAAATCAAGAGCGGCGCCGTTGAACCCGTACACCGGCGCCGCTCGTTTTTTGGAGGTATGGTTATGTGTGTGAATGCCGCCTGGTGGGTGACTACAGCGCTTCGCCCGAGAAGTCGCCGACCTTGCAAGGGATATTCTTGGCAGCAAGCGCTTTGCACACCCGCGCCGCTTCCGACTTTGATTTGATCGGTCCGGCGATCAAGTCGAAATTCGGCGCTGCCGGATCGCCGCGCTCGACATAGCGGGCCTGGAGATTCTTCAAGGCGTCGGCATGGCGATCCGCGAGCAGGCTCCAGCTCAACCTCAAACTATCGACCGATGTGCCGGAAGAGATTTGCACGCCAATCGGTTTGGCCGCCGGTTTAACGATGGCTGGACCAAACGATATTGCGTCACTCGCCGCCTTTGCAGCAGGCCGCGCCGTGGTCGTCACGCTCCCCGTCTCCAGCGCCGAGGTCGCCGTCGCAGTATCCGCGTTAATAAGCTTTGGCTGTTGAGGAGAGCCCGCCGCTTCTTGGCCCGGCGCAGCGTTGACGTCCGCCGGCGCCATCGTTTCAAGCGGCTGATGCACATTCCCGGCGCCGCCCGGCGTTTCAGCCTCGGCGGGTGGATTGGCTTGCTCAAATGGTGTTGCGGTGTCGATTGCGCGCGCCGCCTCTGTTGCTCCCAGCTTCTTTTCAAGTGCAACGAGTTGGGCGGTCAGGGCACGCTCGCGCACGCCTTGGTTCGCGACATCGGTTTTGACCTTCGCCAATTCGAATTGCACTTGGGCAATGCCGTCGCGCAATGCGCGCACGTCGGACGCGAGCCGTGCCGCTGCGCGTTGACCTTGGTTGTCCTGCGGCTCGGTGATGTAGACGCCGCCCGGCGTCAGGTCTTCGAGCAGATCGGGCGCGGTCAAAAGGATTGCGAAGTACCCTGCCGCCAACGTTCCGGCCATGATCCAGCCGAACACGTAGGGCGTGAAGATGGGCCGCCGCCGCAAGGGAATGGGCGGGGGTGCTGCGAGTGGCGCTGGGTTCGGTGTTGGGGTCATCGGCTTGAACATCCCGTAACGTAAATCGGTGGCGGAATTCGCTATGGCCGCGTTGGCTTGAAGGCGCACCACGAGCGTGTCTGATTCGTTTCGTAGTCATGCTGCGCTGAGTCAGTCGCGAGGGGCAACGCAACGACAGGTTTAAAACGCTATATCCTGTGGATGACTCTTGCCCGGCAACTGGGTCTTAACGTGCTCAACCGGCGCACAAATTTGGGTTTCAGATCGGATGTGTAAATCAGATAGGCGAGCGATGGCCTCGCTTTTTGCCAATTGCTGTGGCTGCGCTTGCCCGGCTGGGTCTTGGGGGGTTAAGGATTGGGGACGGTATGCAAATCGCACGAACGGGTCGCTGCGACACCGGAACGCTTTCAACCAGGTAATCAATGACCACGCCTCCGCTGCTGATCATCGTCCTTGCTGCCGGCAAAGGCACGCGCATGAAATCGGTGCTACCCAAGGTGCTGCACAAAATTGCCGGGCGCTCGTTGCTTGGGCATGTGCTGGCGCTGGCGCATTCGGCCAAGGCCGATAGCCTAGTGACGGTCGTTGGTCCAGACATGCAGGCCGTGGAAGCGGAAGCCAAAGGGTTAGCGTCGGCCAGCGGGATATTCGTCCAGCATCAGCAATTGGGCACGGCAGATGCGGTACTCGCCGCACGCGACGCCATTAAAACGCACACGGGCGACGTGATCGTGCTCTATGCCGATACGCCGCTCATCCGGCCCGAGACGATTGCGAGACTGCGCGCGCGGCTGGATGCAGGAGCCTCGATCGCAGTTCTCGGATTTCGTGCCGCCGACCCGTCCGGCTATGGGCGGCTTTTGACGCAAGGCAATGACGAACTGCTCGCGATCCGCGAAGACCGTGAAGCAAGCGCGGAAGAGCGCCGGGTCGATTTGTGCAATTCGGGCGTACTCGCGTTCCGCGTACCAAATCTCGAAGGCCTTCTCGGCCGGATATCGAACAAGAATGCCAAAGGTGAATTCTATTTGACGGATGCTATCGAAATCGGTCGCGGCAACGGCTTGAAAGCGGCCGTCGTCGAGTGCGAAGAAGAGGAAGTCCTGGGCGTCAACGCGCGCGATCAGCTGGCGGACGCCGAAGCCATCTGGCAGCGCCGCCGCCGCACGGCACTGATGCAGGCCGGCGTGACCATGATTGCGCCGGAAACGGTATGGCTCTCCCACGACACCGTCATCGGCCGCGACGTGGTCATTGAACCAAACGTGTTCTTCGGGCCAGGGGTCCGGGTGGACGAAGGGGCCGAGATCAAAGCCAACTGTCATTTTGAAGGCGCGGTCATCGGCAAGCGCGCCCGCATCGGGCCGTTCGCTCGGCTGAGGCCCGGTGCCGCGCTTTCCGAAGACGTGCACGTCGGCAACTTCGTCGAAGTGAAGAACGTTATAATGGCGGCCGGCTCGAAGGCCAACCATCTGGCTTATCTCGGCGATGGCAGTGTCGGCGCCAAGGCCAACATCGGTGCGGGCACTATTTTTTGTAACTATGACGGCTTCAACAAAAGCAGGACTGAAATCGGCGCTGGGGCTTTCGTCGGGTCCAATTCGTCCCTTGTGGCACCCGTCAAAATCGGTGACGGTGCTTACATTGGGTCGGGTAGCGTCATCACCAAGGACGTGGCTGCCGGCAGTTTGGCTCTTGAGCGCTCGCCCCAGGAAGAACGCCTTGGCTGGGCCGAAAAATTCCGCACCCTTATGGGGCGGCGAAAAGGTAAATCTTAACCGGCCTTAAGTGTGCACGACTCTTGCACTGACTCTTGGACTGTTGAGCATTCGCGAGCCTGCGATCTTCTCAACTGAGAGGATTTGAAACACTCTGTGAATTGAGAACGGCGTTAACCCTAGTAAGCCTCCTCAAGGGGGACGCCAGAATTCAAGGAAAAGCGCCATGTGCGGCATCGTTGGAATTCTCGGCAAATCGGCCGTATCGACAAATTTGGTCGATGCGCTGAGGCGCCTCGAATATCGCGGCTATGATTCGGCTGGCATTGCGACGCTGGAAAGCGGCCAGCTCACGCGCCGGCGCGCCGAAGGTAAACTCAAGAATTTGGAAATGCGCCTGCTCACCGAGCCGCTTGCCGGGCGCACCGGCATTGGGCATACGCGCTGGGCTACGCACGGCCGCCCGACCGAGCGCAACGCGCATCCGCATATGACGGCCAAAGTCTCGGTCGTGCATAACGGTATCATCGAGAATTTCCGCGAACTGCGCATCGAGCTTGAGGGCAAGGGCCACGTTTTTGAGACGGATACCGACACCGAAGCCGTGGTGCATCTCATCACCCACCACATGCAAAAGGGCCTTGGACCCGTGGACGCGGTGCGCGCGGCGCTCCGGCATCTCCAGGGCGCATTTGCGCTCGGTATTATTTTCGCCGGCCACGACGATCTGATGATCGCAGCACGCCAAGGTTCGCCGCTGGCTATCGGCCACGGTTCGGGCGAAATGTATCTCGGCAGCGACGCTATTGCGCTCGCGCCCTTCACCGACACGATCACCTACCTCGATGAAGGCGATTGGGCCGTCATGCACCGTTCGGGGGTCGAGATTTACGACAAGGCCGGTGCGCGCGTCGATCGCCCGGTTGTGAAGTCGGTTGCGAGTTCCTTGCTCGTCGACAAGGGCAACCACCGCCATTTCATGGCCAAGGAAATCCACGAACAGCCGGAAGTGATCAGCCACACGCTTGCCAATTATCTCGATATGGCAGCGGGCAAAGTGAACTTCCCCGATCTCGGCATCGATCTGAGCAAGTTGTCGCGCGTGACCATCTCTGCTTGCGGCACCGCATATTATGCCGGCCTCGTCGCCAAATACTGGATTGAGCGCATTGCGCGCGTGCCGGTCGAAATCGACGTCGCATCCGAGTTGCGCTACCGCGAAGCGCCACTGCCGGATGGCGGGCTTGCCGTGTTCGTCTCGCAATCGGGCGAAACAGCCGATACGCTTGCTACGCTGCGCTATTGCAAGGCGGGCGGCCAGCGCATTGCCTCGATCGTCAATGTCAGAACCTCAACTATCGCTCGCGAGTCGCACGCTGTGCTGCCCATTCTGGCCGGCCCCGAAATCGGTGTGGCTTCGACCAAGGCCTTCACGTGCCAGCTAGCAGCCTTGGCTTGCCTCGCCATTGCCATTGGCCGGGCGCGCAATACGATTTCGGCGGCTGAAGAAGCCGCGATCATCAAGGGCCTTATGGAAGTCCCGCGCCACATTTCCTCGCTCATTCGCAACGAGCAGCAGTTCGTGGCCATTGCCCAGGAGCTGTCGAAAGCGCGCGACGTCCTTTATCTCGGCCGAGGCACGTCCTACCCCATTGCTCTGGAAGGCGCGCTGAAGCTCAAGGAAATTTCCTATATCCACGCCGAAGGTTATGCCGCAGGTGAACTCAAGCACGGCCCGATTGCCCTGATTGACGAGAATGTGCCCGTCATTGTGGTGGCGCCTGAGGACGATCTCTTCGACAAGACCGTGTCGAATATGCAGGAAGTCGCGGCGCGCGGAGGGCAAATCATTCTGATTTCGGACGCTTCGGCGGAAAGGGTTGGCTGCAAACTTGCTGCTCACATCAAAATGCCCAAGGCTTTAGCCTTCACCACTCCGCTTCTTTATGCCGTACCGACCCAGCTCATCGCCTATCACACGGCCGTCGTTATGGGGACTGACGTCGATCAGCCGCGCAACTTGGCGAAATCCGTGACCGTCGAATAACGGGGACAACAAGGTTAAGGACCGAGCCCTAGATTTGCCTCCTTAGGCTGCTTCGACTACGCTTTGGGGTCAAATGGTGCGGCGTAAGTCTTGAAGCCACCGGTTTATTGTGGGGAAGGATCCGGGCTATGGGGTGGGACACCCGAATGAAACACGCGCGCGCGTGCGCCGCTTTTGCGGCCGCAATGATGCTTTTAACTGCGATTTCTGCAGAGCCGGTTTACGCTCAGGAGGCGCCGGCGCCGCAAGCTCCAGCGCCCCAAGCTCCTGCAGCAAAGGCGACCGGTAAGGCCGGAGCGCCCGCAACGCCCGCCGCCGCTGACGCCGCACAAAAGCAAAAAGAAGCCGAAGCTGCCAAGCGCGCCTATGAAGCCGGTGCTAAATCATACCAGGCCGGCAAGTTCGAGCCAGCCGTGCAGTCGTTGAGCGCGGCACTGCGCGGCGGCGGACTTTCCAGCCAAGACATGGCGCGTGGGCTCTATTTTCGTGGTCTCGCTTACAAGAAACAAGCGAAGCCCGGTCTCGCCATTTCAGATTTAACAAGCGCTCTCTGGCTGAAGAACGGCCTGAACGACGCCGATCGCCAAAGTGCAACGTCCGAACGGGCCGAAGCCTACAAGATGGCGGGCCTCGGCGATGGCAATAGCGGGCCTGAGTCGGTTGCCGTTGCAGATCCCAACGCGAAGGCGCCGCCAGCCGCTGCACCTGTGCCGGCACCTGTGCCAAATCAAGTAGCAAGCGTGCATGCGGCAAAAACGGTGGCAAACGAAAGCTCAATTCCATGTCCGTTCGCCGTCGCCGAAGGCCCGCCGCAGCAGGCCCGAGTTACGCCAAAAAGCACGGCTGGGGGGATTGATCAAGCAGCAGCCCTCGAACAGCCGCGCGTGGAACCGACGACCGCACAAGCCGCGCCGGCAGCGGCAGCGGCCGTGCCGGCGCCAATTCCGGAGCAGAGCCCAGCTCAGGCTGCCACTCAACCCGGCAACGGCACTTCAAATAATTCCGTCGCAGGGTTTTTCTCGAATCTCTTCGGTGGCAGCGGCGAAGTGCCCGCTGAGCAGGCGCCCGTTACAACCGCGTCCACCGACCAGGCGACCTCGGCAACATCGAGCTGGAGCGGCACAACTGCGGTAATCACAGGGGCCAAAGCGAAAGCCGCCGCAACTACTGCTGCAAAGACTGCGGCGGCAACCCCGGCTCTGCCACCACCTGTGGCAGCGGCACCAGTGGCAAAAGTAGCTGCCGCGACCGCCCCAGCTCCCGCCATAGCTACGGGCCCGGCCGCTCAAGCAGCAGCACCCGCTGTACCCCAAATCAAGGGGGGCAAGTACAAAGTCCATATTGCGGCCTTGCGTTCGCGGCCTGAAGCAGAGGCTTTGGCCCAAAAGCTGCTGCAGCAGCACGGCAGCCAGCTCGCAGCGCGCGCGCCGACGGTCGATGAAGCGATTATCGGCAGCATGGGCAAGTTCTACCGGGTGCGCGTCGGGTCCTATGCCACGGCCGACGAACCGCGCGGCCTTTGCAACACGCTGCGCAATAGTGGATATGATTGTCTCGTCGTGACCAACTGAGTCGAGCCCGTTTGACGCGCGGGCATCGCGCCAGGACGAGACCCAGGACGAGATAATGACCGCGCAGCCCCCCGGACCCGATCGTCTGCCCGATGCGGAGAGCAAAGATGCGCCTCTCACAGCCGGGCTGAAGCGGCTTGCACGCGACGACGGCAAGGCCGGATGGCATCTCGGCGCACGGCTCCGCAACTCGTTCCTGACGGGACTTTTGCTCGTCGGCCCCGGTGCGATGACGCTCTACCACCTGTGGCAGCGGCACCAGTGGCAAAAGTAGCTGCCGCGACCGCCCCAGCTCCCGCCATAGCTACGGGCCCGGCC
>JANMNH010000010.1:0-14227 GCA_031373745.1 Hyphomicrobium sp.
GCCGCTAACCGAGGCGAGGTGAGATGAGTATGCCAGAATGTGCGTGCGCGGGGAAAACGAACCGGGAGGTTTGGTTGATGGGGTTTTGGATTGGGTGATTTGAAAACGGCGTTAGGGATGAGGGTGGTGAGGCTGAGGGCGTGGGCCCTATTCGACGTACTTGCGGATCGCATCTCGATCAATGTCCTTGGCGGGAACCAATTGATAGTGACGTTCTTCGACAACCTTCACTTCATCGCCTTGTAGCGCGAGTTCAAAAAGCGCAATCACCCGGTCGTTCATGAACTGGGCTGCGACGGGTCTACAAAGCATTCCTTCGAACTTTTGAGCAGCGAAGCGAAAGTCTTGGCTGGTTTGAACGACGCCAATCTGGTCTTTGCCGCCTTTGGCTTGGACCGGAATTACGTAGTGACAGCCGCGCGTATCCAATCCGATGTAAAGCTCGTCGATTTCAATCTGTCCGATGCCTTCAACGGTTGTACGGAGATGATTTTGAAGGCTGAAGGAGGTCAACCCCAGAAATATATCGATGAGCCGATTGTAACGAACGATTGCAAGAAGGGCTTGCTCGTCGTCGAGCCGGTAGGCCCTGATAATTTCTGGAGTAGCATCGGGGATGGCGATGCTGATCAAGCTGGGATTGGGAACGATCCTCGTTGCTTTGACGAGTTTGAACCGGTACTGCGAGCGACCGGCACCCTCAATAATCCATTCCTTACTTTTAGGCTGAGTCTCGATGATTTTATCCGGCAATGCGGTGCGAAATCGAAAAGAGTAGATGACGTCGCCAAGGTTATCCGGGAGCTCAATGCCGAGTTGCTCTGCCGTTTCCTTCAACTCGGTGCGCGCAAAAACGAACTCGCCAACTCCCTTCTTCCAGTGTTCGAAAAAAATTTTCTCGATCAACAGTCTGTAACGGTTGTTTGGCCTAGGTGTGCTAACCATTGACGGCTCGCAGAAGTTGATATTGTTCCTCGGTTTCGTGTTGTTTGCGTTTCTTGGCGCCGCTCTTTCTATCCCGGCGCCCGTTTGGCGCCGAAATTTCGAAATGCCTTGCTGCTGCAGACATGTCGAAGGTCAGCAACGAGGTGTCGCCGAGCGGAATAGATTTTGAAGGACGTTTAGGCTGGATACCTAAAGCCGAAATGATCGATACTGCTATTGCTCGCGCGAGCGGCGGCGGCACGGCATTTCCAATCTGCCGAGCGCCGTGCCATTTCGTTGAATGCAACCGGAACCAATCTGGAAACCCATGAAGTCGCGCCATTTCGCGCACGGTAATACAGCGCGGGTGCGCATAATGAATGGGCCTGGGGCTCGTGAACGCGCCGCGCGCACCATCTGTACCAGCTCGCAGCGTGTTTGAAAGGCCGTCACCGGCGAGCTTAAAGAAGCGGCTAATCGGCTCGACTTCGCCTTCTTGAGTTTCGCCAAAGCGCCGCCGAGAAATTACTGAATGGGACGTTCTAGCACTCGATGTCAGCTCGCTAGGGTTCCATTTTCTTGAATAGCCATAATGCCAGGATTTGTTTGCTTGGCATCTCAGCTCCATTGCGTACTTGGAAGGATTTCCTAAACGCACTTTCGTAATCGAATCGGAGTCGATGAGTTGATCGAATTCGTCTGCATCGGGCAAGTCGCCCATGGCATCGAAACACGTCGGTCCTTTGGGTAATTGCGCGAATGTCTTCTTTGCGTCTGCGGGATTGAATTTCAGCGCAGGATAATCCGGCAGTTTTCGCCCCTTCTTTGCGCCAAGTAAAATGAGCCGCTGTCTGTGTTGGGGTACACCATAGTAGGCTGCATCTAAGACGCGCCATGGAAGTCGCACCTCGTATCCAACGGCATCGAAGGCCCGTACTAATTCCTCGAGGAAAGCCTTGTGACGGCCAACGGTCAAACCCTTTACATTCTCAAAGACAAATGTTTCGGCGTTAAGTTCGGAAACTATCCGAACAAACTCAAGCACAAGTCCGTTGCGGGGGTCTTCAAGGGCGCGATGTCCGATTAGGGAGAAGCCTTGACACGGAGGGCCGCCAAATACGCAATCTACCTTCTTGCGTCCGATCCCCGCGAGTTTGCGAATTTCGCGAGCGGTTAAACCGGCGACGGACATCGGAATCATTGTGCAATTGGGGAAATTGTATTTGTGAACGGCACAGTGAACTGGATCGATTTCGACCGCCGCGACAACGTCAAATCCGGCTTGCTCGAATCCTAGGCTCATGCCGCCGGCGCCGGCGAATAGGTCAATGGCGATCGGTCGTCCTGCGCTTTTCGTCATTTTGCACCCCTCGAATCTCGACTGTACCAGCGCGTCTCAGATCTCGGGAGCCGCTTAAGTACACAACCCCCAGTTCATGAGACAACCGAGCCTCGAGCTTTGCGATATTTTTGATCTGACATTGCCAGACTACGATTGGCCGCCATCCGATCTTGCGAAGTAGTTTTATATTTGTTCTGTCATTGTTCCTATTTCGAGCCGCCTTGTCAAGCCAGAATTTTACATTCGACTTTGGAGCTCGACCTTTGCGGCAGCAATGACCGTGCCAAAAACATCCGTGCACAAACACGACTGTTTTCAGTCGAGGCATTACGATGTCGGGTTTGCCGGGCAATGACTTTACATGCAGCCGGAATCGAAATCCGAGCCGATGTATCAATTTGCGTACCGTGATTTCGGGACCTGTGTTTTTGCTGCCGATGCGGCCCATCAACCAGCTGCGATGCTCACGGGTGAGACGATCCATGCCTAAGATTAGAACGAGCAGGTACTCAGATCGATAGCTGCCTTGCCAAATCCTCCCGTTTCCCCCATAACCCCCCCATCTCACACGCGAGTTTCGCGCCTAGCGGATTAAAAGCCCCGCTGGCCGCTCCGGTGGAGAACCGTTAAGCCCCTCGAAAGGCTCATGGTTTTCTGCAAAAGGCTCGCGGAGGTTTAACCGGAAAAGGAATACATGCGATGGCGCTTCCCGCCTTCAATATGCGTCAGCTCTTGGAAGCTGGCGTTCACTTCGGCCACCAGGCACACCGTTGGAACCCAAAGATGGCACCGTTCATCTATGGGTCGCGCAACAAAATCCACATCCTCGATCTGACGCAGACGGTGCCGATGTTGCACCAAGCCTTGCTCAAGATCTCCGACACGGTTGCCGGCGGCGGCCGCGTGCTGTTCGTCGCGACCAAGCGTCAGGCGGCTGACGGCGTGGCGGATGCGGCCAAGCGCTGCGCGCAATATTACATGAACCACCGCTGGCTGGGCGGCACGCTGACGAACTGGAAGACGGTGTCGGCTTCGATCCGCCGCCTGCGTCAGCTCGACGATATCCTGGCCGACCCGCAAGGGCGCTCCAAGAAGGAAATTCTGACCATTTCGCGCGAGCGCGAGAAGCTCAATCAGTCGCTCGGCGGTATCAAGGACATGGGCGGCACGCCCGATCTTCTCGTGGTCATCGATACAAACAAAGAAGCGATCGCCATTCAGGAAGCGCGCAAGCTCGGCATTCCGATCGTGGCCATCATCGATACCAACTGCGATCCCGACGGCATCGATTTCCCAATTCCCGGCAACGACGATGCAGGCCGCGCGATCACGCTCTATTGCGATTTGATCGCACGCGCCGCGCTCGATGGATTAGAGCGTTCGCAGGGCAACCAGGGCGTCGATATCGGCGCCATGGGCGAGCCGCCGGCCGAGAACTTGCCGAAGGTTATGTTCAAGGGCATCGAAGCCGCACGCGGCGAAGCCGACGACCTCAAACGCATCAAGGGCATCGATCCGAAGCTCGAACTTCGCTTGAACGACGCGGGCGTGTTCCACTTCTGGCAACTTGCCGATCTCGATGCCGATCACGTCGCGGCACTCGACCGGATGATGCGTCTCAAAGGCCAAGTGGCGCGCGACGACTGGCAGGGTCAGGCCAAGAAGCTGGTCGATGCGGCCGTTGTTTAAGAGAAGCGACTAGGGAGTGGCGAAGTGCGAGTAGGGATCCCGGCAGATCTTGCGCACTTCGCCACTCGCCCGGCACTTCCCCAATTCGCTTCTGGCTATTCGCTATTCCCTTATGGCCGCGTCGCGGCAAGGAGTTCATATGACAACGATTACGGCGGGCCTCGTAAAAGAGCTGCGCGAAAAGACGGGCGCAGGCATGATGGACTGCAAAAACGCGCTCACCGAAACCAATGGCGACATCGAAGCCGCCATCGATCTGTTGCGCAAGAAGGGTTTGTCGAAAGCCGCCAAAAAGTCGGGCCGCATTGCCGCCGACGGTTTGATCGGCATCATCGCCAAAGACAAGGACGGCGCCGTGGTCGAGGTCAACTCGGAGACGGATTTCGTTGCCCGCAACGATCAGTTTCAGGGCTTGGTGCGCGATATCACGGGCCTCGCGCCGGCCGCAAAGGGCGATCTCGCCAAGCTTTTGGCCGCGACCTATCCCGGCACAAAGAACACGGTTGAGACCCACGTCAAAGAAATGGTTGCGACCATTGGCGAGAACATGAGCGTCAGGCGCACTGCGGTTCTGAGCGTCAAAAGCGGCGTCGTCGCCGATTACATGCACTCCAAGGCCGCCGATGGGCTCGGCAAGATCGGCGTGCTGGTCGCGCTCGAAAGCGCGGGCGATGCCGCCAAGGTGCGGGAGTTCGGACGTAAAGTCGCCATGCACATCGCGGCGTCCCCGGCAACGCTCGTGGTCAATGAGGGCGACCTGCCGAAAGACGCCATCGACCGCGAGCGCGCGATCTATGTCGAGCAGGCCAAGGCCGAGCCGCGCAATGCCGGAAAGTCCGACGACATCCTGGCAAAAGCCAGCGAAGGCCGCTTGCGCAAGGAGTTCTTCGGTTCCGTCGTTTTGATGAACCAGGCGTTCTTGATCGGCGACGGTAAGGCGACAGTTGCGGACGCCGTGAAGGAAGCCGAAAAGGCTATCGGCGCGCCAATCAAGATCGCGGGTTTCGTGCGCTACGCGCTCGGCGAAGGCATCGACAAGAAGGAAGAGGACTTCGGCGACGAAGTGCGCAAGCTGGCGGGCGGCGGCCACTGAACGCCTATTATTGGCCCTGAAGACACTGAGCGGCCGCTAGTGTTCCGACTCTGACGCTTCGCACCCTCGGCGTCAGCCCGGAACCCTAGCCACTCTCTTGTTTGTGTTCTGGATTCACAAACGCTTGGCGACCTTCACCCGGAACCAAGCTTTTGATCCAGAACACTAGGCGGAATCAGGCAATTGCGCTAGGTATCGACCGGCTGGTGGATCATCACCGGCCGGTTTTTTGCGAGTCCGAAGGAGCGACCTATATGGCTGCAAACGGCGGTGCCCTCAAATACAAGCGCCTGCTGCTCAAGCTCTCCGGCGAAGCCTTGATGGGCAAGGGCGCCTACGGCATCGACATGAGCGTTGCCGATAGGCTGGCGGCCGACATCGCGGAGGCAACGAGAGCGGGCGCTGAGATTGCGGTCGTCGTCGGCGGGGGCAATATCTTTCGCGGACTGGCCGGTGCCGCCATGGGCATGGACCGGGCGACAGCCGACTACATGGGCATGCTGGCAACCGTCATGAATGCGCTCGCATTCCAAAATGCTCTCGAGCGTCAAGGCACGCCCGCACGGGTGCTCTCTGCCATCCCTATGCCGACGGTGTGCGAGAGCTATGTCCGCCCCAAAGCCCTATCCTATATAGCTAAGGGGCAAGTCTTGGTTTTTGCAGCCGGAACCGGCAATCCCTTCTTCACAACCGATACGGCGGCGACGCTACGGGCAATCGAAATGAATTGCGACGCGGTGGCGAAAGCCACGCAAGTCGATGGCGTTTACTCGGCCGACCCCAAGAAAGACGCCGCCGCCCATCGCTACGACCGCCTCACCTACGCCGAGGTTTTAGCCAAGGATCTCAAAGTGATGGATGGGGCGGCGATCGCTCTTGCCCGCGACAACGGTCTTCCGGTATTGGTGTTTTCAATTGAAGAGCCGGGCAATCTGCTTAAAGCCTTGCGCGGCGAGGCACGCGCCACCGTGATTACAGGCGGCGGTTAAGTCTTGAGGCTTGCCGGTCTTGACCGGCCGGCACGTCAAGGTCTTGAGGTCCGCGCCGAGTAAGCGGCCGCGGCCCGGGCAAGTCCAGACTAGGGAGCGTACGCAAGTCGCGCGTGCGAAGGAGCGAAGATG
Source organism: Hyphomicrobium sp. (assembly GCA_031373745.1). Taxonomy (GTDB): domain Bacteria; phylum Pseudomonadota; class Alphaproteobacteria; order Rhizobiales; family Hyphomicrobiaceae; genus Hyphomicrobium_B. The sequence continues at coordinate 6,170 of JANMNH010000010.1, forward strand.
TCACTGACCTCGTTTGATCTGAAAGAAATCGACAAGCGCATGCACGCGTCCATCGACGCTTTGAAGCGGGAATTGTCCGGCTTGCGCACGGGACGCGCGAGTGCGCACCTGCTCGATCCCGTCAACGTCATGGTCTACGGCTCGCGCATGCCGCTCAATCAAGTGGCAACCGTTTCCGTTCCCGAGCCGCGCATGATTTCGGTTCAAGTTTGGGACCGCTCGAACGTGCAAGCCGTGGACAAAGCCATCCGGGAAGCCAATCTCGGATTGAACCCGATCATGGATGGCCAGGTCTTGCGCTTGCCCATTCCGTCGTTGACGGCAGACCGGCGCCAGGAGCTGGTCAAGCTCGCCCACAAGTATGCCGAGCAAACCAAGGTCGCGGTTCGTAATACGCGCCGGGAAGCGATGGATCTGCTCAAGAAGCTCGAAAAAGACGGAAAGATGAGTCAGGACGAGCATCGCGGCCACACCGACAAAGTGCAGGAACTGACCGACAAGACCATCAAGGACATCGACGCCGTTCTCGCCAGCAAAGAAACCGAGATCCAAAAAGTATGAGTTCGCCAGGCGCCGTCGGCGCCATGTGGGTTAGCGTCATGCGGGTTGGCGCCATTGAGGCGCCAAGCCGCCCGATTGTGCCGCTGCGTCAACCGAAGGTCAGCCAAACTTGACGACCAAGAGCGAGCTCAGCAATGACGGACAGCGGGCGCACGGCGCGCGCCGGCCGCCGCATCATGTCGCCATCATCATGGACGGTAACGGGCGCTGGGCCAAGGAGCGCGGGCTGCCGCGCGCCATGGGGCACCGGCAGGGCGTCGAAGCCGTGCGCCGCACCGTCAAAGCCGCGATCGAACTCGAAATACCCTTCATTACGATTTATAGTTTTTCCTCCGAGAATTGGTCTCGTCCTCTGGACGAGATCGACGATCTTATGGGGCTGATGAAGCGCTTCATCCGGCGCGATCTCGCCGAATTGCATCAGGAGGGGGTGCGAATACGCGTCATCGGCGAGCGCGATAGGGTCGATCAAGAGTTGATGGCGCTGATCGACGAAGCGGTGGAGCTGACACGAAACAACACCGTGCTCACGCTTGTCATCGCCTTCAACTACGGTTCGCGCGGCGAGATTGCCAAAGCGGCGCGCCGCTTGGCGGAAGACGTCCGAGCCGGACGCCTTGCGCCGGAAGAGATTACTGTGCAAGCTCTCGGCTCGGCACTGGATACGCGCGGCATTCCCGATCCAGACCTTTTGATCCGCACATCCGGCGAAATGAGGCTGTCGAATTTTCTCCTGTGGCAGACGGCCTACACGGAGTTCGTTTTCTTAGACACCTATTGGCCGGATTTCGACAGGGTCGTGCTAGAAAACGCCATTGAAGTCTTTCGTGCCCGCGAGCGCCGCTTCGGCGGGCTTTCTAAGCGCTCGACAGCTTGAGGCCTTGTGATGACCGACGAAAGCAAGGCAAACGGCGGCGCGAAGCCTGATGGCATACTGCCGCCGGATCTGCAAAAGCGCATTTTATCGGGGCTCGGCGTTGCCGCAATTGCACTGCTTGCCGTTTGGGCCGGGCCCGTGCCGTTCGCGGTTTTAGCGTTTCTGATTTCCGCCGTGATGAGCTGGGAGTGGGGCCGGGTGGTGCGTGCGCAAGGGTTCGATACCATCGGCTGGGTGCACATCGTTGGCGTCGCCATTGCAGCGGTGCTGGCGGGGCTCGGTATGGCGGGGCTCGCGGCGGCAGCGGTGATGATCGGCGCGATTTCGGTGCTTGCGCTGTCGTTCGGCGGAACATCGACGCAGCTTTCAAGTCTTGGTGTGCTCTATACGGGTCTTCCGCTGGTGTCGCTCATCTGGCTGAGAAGCGACGAACAGCTTGGATTGCTTGCGGTTGTATTCGTGCTCCTTGTCGTCGCCGTCACGGATACGGCGGCATTTGTTTCGGGCAAAACGGCCGGCGGGCCCAAACTCGCGCCAACAATTTCTCCGGGTAAAACCTGGGCCGGATTGATCGGCGGCGTGGTCAGTGCCGCGATTGCGGCCGCACTCTTTTCGCGCGTGACGGGGACCGGCTCCCTCTACTGGCTTTCGGCGCTGGGCTTGATTTTGGGTCTCGTTGCGCAAGCCGGCGATCTCGGCGAATCCGCACTCAAGCGCCGTTTCGGATTGAAGGATGCCAGCGACCTCATTCCAGGTCATGGCGGCTTTATGGACCGCATGGATGGTGTTGTGACTGCAGCACTGGCGGCGGGGCTATTGGCACTTGTCATCGACGCCTATGCTCCGGCCCGGGCGTTGCTCTATGGGTCTTGAGGATCGGGTACCATTGGAAAAATCGGACCGGCACACGGAACGCGCGAACGGCGTATCGCAAGTAAGGTCGCGCCCGTGCCGCCTCTCGATCCTGGGTGCAACGGGGTCGATCGGCGGCAGCACGCTCGATCTTGTGTCGCACCAGCCCCATGATTTTGAAATCGTCGCCTTGACGGCTCAGTCGAAGCCTTTGGAGCTTGCGGCATGCGCGCGCCGGCACAGGGCCCGCTTTGCCGTTATCGGCGATCCCGCGCTTTACGGCGTTTTGAAAGACGCGCTCTCCGGCAGCGGAATCAAGGCTGCGGCGGGTGAAGCCGCGCTCGCGGAAGCGGCGGCCGAACCTTCCGACTGCGTGATGGCGGCGATTGTGGGTGCGGCCGGATTGCGCCCGACATTTGCAGCCGTCGCCCAAGGCCGGCGCATAGCGCTCGCCAACAAGGAGTGCCTGGTTTCGGCGGGCGATGTTTTCCTGCGCGAGATCAAACGTCAGGGCGCCGAACTTGTGCCGGTCGATAGCGAACACTCGGCCGTGTTCCAGATTCTGGCGGGCTCCGATTGCAAGGATGTCGAAAAGATCACGCTCACGGCGTCGGGCGGCCCTTTCCGGACATGGGATCAGGCGGCACTCGATGCGGCGCTGCCCGAGCAGGCGCTGCGCCATCCCAATTGGTCGATGGGCGCCAAGATCACGATCGATTCCGCGACGCTCATGAACAAGGGGCTGGAGCTGATCGAGGCATTCCATCTTTTTCCCGTGGCGGCAGATGCCCTCGATGTCGTCGTGCATCCCCAGTCGGTGGTGCATTGCCTCGTCACGTATCGCGACGGTTCGGTGTTGGCTCAGATGGCGCCGCCCGATATGCGCACGCCGATTGCCGTGGCACTTGCGTGGCCCGGCCGTATGCCAGCGCCAACGGCGAGGCTCGATCTCGCGAAGCTTGGCACGCTGACTTTTGAAAAACCGGACGAAGCGCGCTTTCCAGCACTTGGGATCGCCCGTGCGGCGTTGCAGCGCGGTGCCACGGCGCCTGCAATTCTGAACGGCGCAAACGAAGTCGCGGTTGCGGCTTTTCTCGATCGAAGGCTTGGATTTACCGGCATTGCACGCCTCGTTGAAGCGACGCTTAATGCCGCTGAAAAGGGCGGCGAAATCCAGACGGCGGCGTCTCTCGACGATGTTATCGCCGCCGACACACTCGCAAGACGGCTGGCAGAAGACCATATCAAGCGTTATCAATAGATTCGAAATTGTGCGCCGGGTTCGCAGCCGGTGGGCTTATTCAGATTCAATTCGGGAACGGCAAGATGGAATGGCTATCGACGGTGCTGGGCGGGATCTGGTCTTACGGGATCGTGTTCATCGCAGTTTTGACCATTGTCGTGTTTATTCACGAGCTTGGCCATTTTCTGGTGGCGCGCTGGTGCGGCGTGACCGTCAAAGCCTTTTCAATCGGTTTTGGGCCGGAAATCTTCGGCTTCTATGACAAGCATGGTACGCGCTGGCGCTTCGCGTGGATACCGCTCGGCGGCTACGTTAAGTTCATGGACGACGAAAACGCGGCGTCCAAGCCCTCCCCCGAAGCCTTGCGGAAAATGACGCCGCAAGAGCGCGAAGGGTCTTTCCATGCCAAGCCCGTGTGGCAGCGCGCGGCCGTTGTGGCGGCCGGACCCATCGCCAACTTCATCCTGGCGATTGCCATCTTTGCCGGGCTCAATCTGGCGATCGGCGTGCGCGACCGGCAACCGGTGATTGACGCGATTGTGGCGGGCTCGCCCGCGGCGCTCGCGGGCCTTATGCAGGGCGATGTCATCAAATCGATCGACGGGCGGACAGTCGAAACCTTGGAAGATGCCGAACGCCAGGTGGGGGAGAACGCCGGCTCTGCGATGGCAATTGTGGTCGAGCGCGATGGCAAGGAACTGTCGTTCGGCGTCACGCCGTCCAGCAAGTCGCTGTCCGATGATCTAGGCGGCGTGTTCCGCATTGGCGATATCGGTATTGAATCGCGCAACGCGCCGGTGGTTGGCAGCGTGTCGGACGACAAGCCGGCAGCCAAAGCCGGGTTCAAGCCCGGCGACGTCATTCAGTCCATCGATGGCAAAGAAATCAAATGGTTTGAGGATCTTGTTGCCATTGTCTCGGCCAGCAAGGGGCAGCCGCTGGCGTTTGTGGTCAAGCGCGACGGCAACCTCGATGTGGCGATGAGCGTTATCCCCACGGAGATCGAAGATAAGTCCAAAACGAACCCTACCGGCCGCCGGTGGATTATAGGCGTGTCGCGCATTCCGCCCGATCCGCGCCCGGTCGGAATTTTCGAATCCGTCCGCCTTGGAGCCAAGGATACATGGGCGGCTATCCGATCCACATTCACAGGACTTAGCCAGATCAGAAGCAACCACGATCAGATCGGCGGACCTATTATGATGGCGCAGGTAACCTCTAAGGTTGCAGAGATGGGCCTGGAGCCGCTGTTTCGCCTCGTTGCGCTGTTCTCCGCGAACATTGGGTTTCTGAACTTGCTGCCCATCCCTGTCTTGGATGGCGGCCACCTTTTGTTCTATGGGGTGGAAGCGGTGCGCCGGCGGCCCCTCAGCGAGCGCGTTCAATCGTTTGGATTCCAGATCGGTTTGGCGGTCATTCTGATGCTGATGTTTCTGGCGACTTTCAATGACTTGGCTAAACTCTGGTCGCGGCTCGCGGGCGCCAGCTAGAAAGGCGTTCAGTGACGTATTCTTGCCACTTCCCGAGACCTTGATGAATCGTTAAAAGCGTTGTTCTGACGAGCGTTATGCGACCCCTGATTCGGGACATGAGGGGGCGGGGAACATAACGCTGTGCTGGAACTGCGCGTGCGTAAGTGCACGTGACTTAGAACGCTAAGCTATTGTTTTGGGTGCCATTCCGCCGCCGACGGATGTCACTTTTATGGGGGTCGGCGGCAGACGAGGGCAAGACCGCGGATGCAGAAGTTTACAGTTTTTGGAGCGGGCTTTTTGCGCCTTGTTATGGCGCTGGCTTTGACCGCTCCGATACTCGCAAGTGGGGCAGTGCCGGGATTTTCCGGCCAGGCGTACGCGCAGGGCGTCGTCAAGGATATTCAGGTCGCCGGCAATCGCCGCGTTGAGCCTGAAACGGTCCGCTCTTACCTGCAATTTGGTCCCGGCGAAGCTTATAACGCGGGCAAAATCGATGCGTCGATCAAGGCGCTGTTTGCGACAGGCTTGTTCTCCGACGTCACAATCGATCCGCAAGGTTCGACAATCATCGTGACCGTGGTCGAGAACCCCGTCATCAATCAGGTGGCCTTCGAAGGTAACAGCGAAGTCGATACCGCGACGCTCAGCGGCGAAGTGCAATTGAAGCCGCGTTCCGTTTTTACGCGCGCCCGCGTTCAGGCCGACGTGCAGCGCATTCTCGATGTGTATCGCCGTCAGGGCCGTTTTGCGGCCTCCGTCGAGCCGAAGATCATCGAGCTTGAACAAGACCGCATCAATCTCGTATTCGAAATCAACGAAGGCGGCGCGACCAAGGTCAAAGGCATCAACTTCGTCGGCAACCGGGCGTTCTCCGACAGCCAGCTGCGCGATATCGTTTCGACCACGCAATCGGGGTGGTTCGACTTCCTCAAAGGCACCAGCATCTACGATCCCGACCGTCTGTCGCTCGATCGCGAGCTTGTGCGCCAGTATTACTTGAAGAACGGCTACGCGGACGCCGTTGTGACGGCCGGCAACGCCGAGCTCGATCCGGACGGCCAAGGCTTCCTCATCACATTCGCCATCGAAGAAGGCGAGCCATATAATTTCGGCGCCGTGAACATCGAAAGCAGCCTCGCAGAAATTCAACCGCAGGATTACCAATCCGAACTGCTGATCGATGCGGGCGATGTTTATAACTCGTCGCTGATCGACAAGTCCGTCGAAAAGCTGACGCTGGCAATTGCCGAGCGCGGCTATGCCTTTGCCCGCGTGCGCCCGCGCGCCACCCCCGATGTGACGGCGCGCACGATTGCCGTGTCCTTCGTCGTCGACGAGGGCCCGCGCGTCTACATCGAGCGCATCAACATCGTCGGCAACGAACGCACCAAGGATTACGTCATCCGCCGCGAATTCAGGCTTGCCGAAGGCGATGCCTACAACCCGTTGATGGTGGATCGCGCCAAGAAGCGCTTGAGCGGACTAGGCCTCTTCAAGAACGTCGAAGTGAAGCGCCGTCCGGGCTCGGCCCAGGATCGCGTGGTGCTCGATGTCGAAATCGTGGAACAGTCGACCGGCGAACTCTCGTTCGGTGCGGGCTACTCGACCTCGGAAGGCGTCATTGGCGACATATCGATCACGGAACGCAATTTCCTCGGCAACGGCCAGTTCCTGAGGCTGAAGCTCGCAGGCTCGATCGAACGCTTCCAGATCGATCTGTCGTTCACCGAACCGCGCTTCCTGGACTACAACTTGTCTGCCGGGTTCGACATCTTCCATAAGGAAGTCGATCAGCGCGACCAGTCGGGCTTCCGTCAGCGCAAAACCGGTGCTGCCGTGCGCCTCGGCTTCCCGCTGGCTGAAAACCTCTGGATGCAGACGCATTACTCGCTCGCCCGCGATCAAATCTTCGATGTGCGCCAAAACGCGTCTCTCGCGATCAAGGAAGCGTGCGGCGATCCCAACCCGACGAAGACCACTGTCAACTGCACGGACGATCCATATTGGACATCGCTCGTTGGCACCACGATGACCTATGATGCGCGCAACCATCCGCGCAAACCGACGCGCGGCTTCTACCTCCAGCTGGATGACGAGTTTGCCGGCCTCGGCGGCGACGTGCAGTATTGGCGCGTTGGCGCAGAAGCGCGCGCCTATTACCCGATCACGGAAAAGATCACGCTTATCGGCCGCGCCATCGGCGGCCATATTCAAGGCTGGGGCGGCGAAGACGTTAAACTTCTCGACCTATATTTCAAGGGCGGGGAAACCGTTCGCGGCTTTGATCGCTCGGGCTTTGGCCCGCGCGACCTTTCCACCAACGATGCGCTGGGCGGCCAATCCTACTGGGCGGCAACGGCCGAAGTGCGCTTCCCCTTGCCTCTCATTCCGGAAGATATCGGTTTGAGCGGCGCGGTGTTTGCAGATGCGGGTTCGCTGTTTGGAGCGGCAGGCGGCGCCAAGAGAGCGCTGGCCGGATGCACGTCCGCGCCTGGCCAAGCGTGTCTCGTCGATGAATCCTCGATCCGCTCGTCGGTCGGCGCCAGCTTGATGTGGGATTCGCCCGTTGGCCCGCTGCGCATGGACTTCGCCAAGACGCTAACAAAACAGAGCTTCGACGAAGAGCAGATGTTCCGCTTTGGGGCCTCAACCAAGTTCTAAGGCCGGACTGCCGGTTCCGGCTTAACCGGAACCGCAAATGTCACAATGAACGGCGCGATTGGCGGCTTGCCAACGCGCCGTTTCTGTTCAAATGTCCGCGCAATTGCGATTATTTTCAGCCGGAGGCGTGGAACTGATGGAGCATCCCGGGTTCTTCGACCGCGCCGGGCCCTTTTCGCTCGCCGATATTGCCAAGGCCACGGGATCGGAACTCCGGCGCAGCGCCGACGCCGGTCTGATGATCGAAGACGTGCGCCCGCTGTCGGAAGCGGGACCCAAGCACGTGTCGGTTCTCGATAACCGCAAGTACATGCCGCAGCTCGAAGCCACCTCGGCTGCCGCCTGCCTCATATTGCCAGTACTCGAAGGGCGCGCGCCGGCACACACGT
>JANMNH010000092.1:0-34634 GCA_031373745.1 Hyphomicrobium sp.
CGATTCGGTGACCGAATTTCTCCGCGGGCTTACTGGCTGCGTGAATCAGCATATTCAACACAATAGGTGCCGCGCAAAAGTGCGTCACGCGTTCGGCGCCGATAAGTTCGAAAATGCGTTTTGGATCGATCTGGCGCAAACACACGTGCGTGCCGCCCATAAGTGTAACGGCCCATGTGAACGTCCAGCCGTTGCAGTGGAACATCGGCACGGTCCAGAGATAGACACTTCGCTGTGTCAAACCGAAAGCAAGCGAGTTACCAACGGCATTCAGGTACGCGCCGCGATGATGATAAAGCACGCCTTTGGGGTCGCCTGTCGTGCCAGACGTATAGTTGAGCGCGATGGACTGCCACTCGTCGTCCGGAAGTTCCCACCTGAAATCCGGGTCGCCCAACCCCAGAAACGCTTCGTAATCTGTTTCTCCGATTGCCATCGAGGCAGTGTGTGCGCCGTGTCCTGCGCAATCCACAATGTCGATGACGCGGGGAGGCTGCTCCAATTGGATAATCGCGCCGCGCACGACGCCCGCATAGTCGCGATCGGCGATTAAAATCTTCGCCTCGCCGTGCTTCAGGCAAAACGCGATTGCGCCCGCGTCGAGCCGGGTATTCAGCGCGTTCAACACGCCGCCTGCCATCGGCACGCCGTAGTGCGTTTCGAGCAACGCCGGAATATTCGGCGCCATCACGGCGACCGTATCGCCCTTGGCAACGCCGCTCTGCCGCAATGCCGACGCCAATCGGCGGCAGCGCCGGTAGAGTTCGGCGTATGTCATGCGCTGCTCATTATAGACAACGGCAATCTTGTTCGGGTAGACGCGCGCCGCGCGCTTCAGAAAATCGACCGGCGACAAGGGCACGTGGTTGGCTTGGCGCCGGTCGAGAAACGGGCCGGGCTCTGTGCAGGAATCCTCGCTCATGTGGCTGCGTCCTCTCTTCTTGGCCGCAGTCTAGGCGCCATACCGGCGGTTTGGAACTAGCAGCGCGCAATTACGGCGCGGCGGCGGCCTCTGCGGGCACGAAGCGAACCAGAAATCCGCCGACGACTTGGTGGCTTGTCAGGCGCGTCTCGCCCCACCCTCCGGGAGGTTCGATACCCAGCCGCCAGCGCGAGAACTGGTTCCACAGGTCGATAGGCAGCCAGGAGCCGTCGCGATGCGTGACCGGCGCCCGGTAATCGGCAATCGTAAATTTGTACTCGAGAAACACCGATCCCGTTCTCGTGCGGAACTCAAGACCAAAAAGCGCCTGGGCGGTTGGCCCCGTATATTGATATTCGTAGGTGCGTGCCGGGTCGCTGTCCAAGTGCATTTCAGAGTGCGGCAGCGAAACACCGGCACCCAGCCCCGCGTAAGGGAGAAGGCGCGCGGAAAATCCGGCGAAACGCACAAGGCCGTTAAACGTCAGCATGTTGTGGCCATGCGTAAATTCCAGCCGCTTGAAGAAGTCGCCGATCTTGGCGGTCTCCGGCACGGGCTTTCCGTCAATCGTGCCTTCAAACTTCGCTGCCCTTTCCAACGGCGCATAAGCCTTCGAATGCACGAAGTCGATCATCGATCCCGTGCGCCCGCCGGCGTACCAGCGCTGAATGCGCGCACCGTAATAAAGCGGGTTCTCGAAGGGATGCGTGTACCACTCCACGTGTCTGATCGTCGCGTCGTGGCGGCCTGGCTGTTTCAACTTGTAGTCGCTTGGATAATGGTAGGGCGCGCCGAGATACGCGCCAAACGCCGTCTCGCGTCCGGGTGCCGTTGTCTGCGCCGGCGTTGTGCCTAAAGCTGCACGCGCCGCACTGCCGGCATCCCCGCGCTCGTCCGGCATTGCCGCCGCGGCAATCATGAGCGCGCCGGCGCAAACGGCTGCAGCCCGGTCAAGCGGCAGACATATGCCGCGTGAGTTCAGGGGCGCAATGCGATCAAGCGTCGAGCGCCGTTGCGCGATCAAGTCCATGTTGACTAAAGTCCCACGTTCGTAGCGTGCTTCATGCCAGAAAGGCCGGCGCACGTAAACCGCCGGACCGTTACAAGTTGGAAGGCTACCGGGTATACGCTCGTTGATCCCCGTCAGACGCCGCTAAGGGGCAGTGAAAGCCGCTCTAGCATTCGGTGCACGGCGACAATTTGCGGAGCCTTGCGCACAAGGTAATCGCGGCCCGTATAGCCCCACCAATCCCAGCAGCCTTGCGGATTGAAAGCGGCGAGTGCCGTTTGCGGGAACAGAACGATGATGTTGTTGGTATCCGCCCAACGGGCAAACCCGCTCTCTTTGATAAAAGCGTCGCCAACCTGCGCACGCGACTGCGCGCAGCCGTGATAAGCGATATGGATGCGGCACCCGGCCTTCGCACGGCACGTTTTGGGAATATAGATGACACCGTGGTCCGCCATGCCGTGGGGATTGAAGCCTGCCGTAAAAGGGCGCTGATCGAACACCGCGAAATCGCCGCTAGGTTGAACCGAGCGCGGATTAAGCGGTCCATAGATATGTTTCAGTAGTTCGCCCGCCTGATCGTAGTCGCAATCGACAACATACGGCGAGCCGGTATATTCGCACGCGCCACCTTCGTCTTCGGTGACGAAGGCGTGGCCGGACGGCAAATGCGTCACGTGTTTGATGTTGTCTGCCGCCACGCCCAGTACGGCATAAAACTTCGCCGCCGCCGCAACGATGGCCGGTACCACTGTCAAGTCCGAGTGGCCTGAAAAGAGATACACCCTGTCGCGCGCGACGTCGGCGATCGGGTCAATTTCATCTCTATCCGCGCGCCGCTTCGCTTTGCCTGCAAGATCGACCGGATCGGCCGTGCCCCACACACCAAGCAGGTTCAGCATGCAGCCGTTGATCGCTTTGCTGAGATTGAGAAACGCGGTTCCGGGTCCCGGCATGGCGTCGGCAAACACGCTTTCCGAGCACCCATACGGGCCGCCCGCGATAATCGCCGCACCCTTGACGATTTTTGCGTGCGCCATTTGGAATTGTCCGGCCATGTAGGCGCCGGACGAAATGCCGGAGACGGACGTTTCATCGATTTTTGCGCCGAGCGCCGGCAATTCGTCAGCGGCGGTTTGAGGCGAGCGTTGCAGGGCAAAAAAAGCAGCGCCAACAGCCAGCATGACGGCGAGCAGGCGGCCCCAGCTCCGCATCAAAACTTGCAGGCTCGACGATTGCTCGTTCCAAAATCGCACAGCGTTCTTCCCCCAGATTAGCGCAACATGTACGCCGACCTTAAACCGGGGCCAGCGGATTAGCTATCGGGGCCTCAACCGTCAAAGTGTCACTTCACACGAAACGACACGCGGTCCGTGCGCCCGTTGGCGTCGATCACCGTCAACTTGGCGAAACCGCGTGCCTGGGGTTGCCACGTCACGTCGCGCGCATGCGGGTCGGACGCAATCGGCGCACCATCGACGAGCCATATGAGCGGCAGCGCGCCGCCCTCGGCTTTCAAAGTTAAGGGCTCGCCTTCGAGATCGGCGCTTTCAATTTCAGAGCTCTCCGGCGGAAACGAGATGAGCACCGGTGTTTCGGCATAGGGGCCGGATGCCGTGTCTTCGCCGGGCTCCCGCCAGCGCTTCAAGGGCGGGGGTAATTCGGCAGCCGCCACTTGCAGCGCGCCTTCGGGCTTCGCTTGCAGCGGTTCCCGTTTTGCTCCGAGCCGCGCGAATGCGTCAAACAGAATTGGCGCAGCCGCCGTGCGCCCCATCATGCCCGGCACGCTTTCGCCGTCCGGGCGGCCAACCCATACGGCGATCACATGCCGCCCGTCGTAACCGATGGCCCAGGCGTCGCGATAGCCGTAGGATGTTCCGGTCTTGTAGGCGAAGCGCCCGCCTTTAGCGTTGGCCGGCGGCGGCGCGTCTTTCAGAATATCGCTGACATACCACGCCGCGACCGGCGACATCATGCGCCGCGCATTGACCAGAGGCTTCAATCGCGCTTGTGCTGCAATTTTTCCGCGATCGCCGGTGCGATGTGTGAGCGTAATTCCCTCGCCGCCGCGTGCGAGGGCTGAATAGAGCTGCGTGAGATCGCGCAGCGTCAGCCCCGTGCCGCCGAGCGCCATCGCCAATGTGGGTTCCGATTTCTGCGGAAATTGCGCTTCAACGCCGGCGCGGCGAAAGCGCCCCATCAGGCGTCCAGGTCCAACGCGCGCGAGAACGCGCACGGCCGGAATGTTCATCGACTGCGACAGCGCTTCGCGGATCGAGATTGTGCCGTGATAGTCTTCGTCGAAATTCTTGGGCGCATACGTGCCAAAGCGCACGGGCCTGTCTTCAATTAGCGTTTCCGGGTGCGCGAGCCCCGCTTCAAACGCGAGGCCGTAGATAAAAGGTTTCAGCGTCGAGCCGGGTGAACGGATGGCGGTCGCCATATCGACAGCGCCTGCGCGTGTTGCATCGAGATATCCCGCCGATCCGACTTGCGCCAGGATCTCGCCGCTGCGGTGATCGGCGACCAGAATAGCGGCGGACAGCTTGCCGCCTAAGAGCGCCGCTTGCTGCGTGGCCAGCACCTCGAGGCTTGCCTGCAGGTCGCGGTCGAGCGTCAATTTATGCACGTTCAACGATGGCGCTGCGGCAACCTCGGCGTCTGCCAAGTGCGGCGCCAGCTTCGGGAACTCGAGCCGCGCCTGCGGCATTCTCTCGGACTTGGCTTTTTCTGCTTCGGCGGCGCCGATTGCACCGGCGGCGGCTGCGCGGTCCAACACGCGCGCCCGCGCGCGCCTTGCCGCTTCGGGATGGCGGTCTGGCCGGCGCGCTTCCGGCGATTGCGGGAGCGCCACCAGCAGCGCGGCTTCGCCGATCGATAAGCGGCGCGGTTCCTTGCCAAAGTATGCGAGAGAGGCCGCGCGCACGCCTTCTATGTTGCCACCGAATGGAGCGAGCCTCAAATACAGCCGCAAGATTTCCGCTTTAGAGAATTTTCTTTCAAGTTGAAGGGCGCGCGCCATTTGGCGCAGTTTTCCGCTGCCGGTGCGTTCATGCTTTCCGTCCACAAGCCGCGCCACCTGCATCGTCAGCGTCGAAGCGCCAGACACTAGCCGTCCATGACGCGCCGCCTGGAGAACAGCGCGCGTCACGGCGTGCGGGTCAATGCCGCGATGCTCGTAAAAGCGCTTATCTTCGAAAGCCATGAGAATTTTGAGATAGCGCTGATCGGCGTCTTTGGGTTCGAGCGGCAGGCGCCAGCGCCCATCCGCAGTCGTGAAGGGCCGCAGCAATTTTCCATCGCGGTCAACAACCGACACCGACAATTGCTCGGCATCCGTCAACGACAACGGCCCGATTTCGGTAACGGCCTTGCCATAAAGTGCAAAGGCAGAAATGACCGCAACCAGCGCAACAACTGCAACCCCCAGGGATGCCCGCCAAATCATTGGCCGGCGTTTGGCCGCCAATGCTCCTGTGCCTTCGACTAAGCCTTGGCGTGCGGCCTTGGCTTTGGCCTGACGCCTATGCAACCAGCCGATGAGAGTTTGGCGCGGCATTGGCGCGTTACTCCTTCGCGCCGACGCTGAGTGTGCCGGCAGCCGTGCGTGCGTAGCGGTCTGGCCGGTACATATCTTCGACGGTCGCAGCCGGATGCACATACGTTCCCGGCGTCACCGCACGCACGATGTAGGCAACCGTTGCCGTCAGCGCCGCCGGTTTCACAGCTTCGGTGCCAGCAGGTGGAACAGCCTCCGCCGCGCCGTCTCCTTCTCCGCCTTCGCTCGACGTATCGCCTTCGCTTTTGGCGGCCGAGAAGTTGAAGGCAGCAACGAACCGGTCGTCGCGGAATTCGGTGTGCTCGGGTGCTGCCGTCGATTTCAGCCAGTCGATCCCGGCGATCGAACCGCTTTCCACCAGCTTCGGATTTTCAATTTCAAAACCGGCGGGCAGACGATCAACGATCATCACCCGGCCGCCTGCTTCTTCAGACGAGACTATCACGGTCATGACGAAGCGATCGTTCTGTTTCACGTCCGCTTTGCCGCCCGAAAGGCTCTTCAGATCAATCTTCTTGCCATCAAGCGTGTAGGCTTGGCGCTCGATCTTGAAGCCCTTTGACACAGCCGGTTCCGGCGTTAACGCCGCGCCGATGACGGAAATAACCGCATCGACGGCCGCGTCGCCGTTGTTGATGACCGACAGCCCGCCATCCTTGAGTTCGGCCGGCGTTAGAGCGCGCATAACGGGTGCCGGAACGGGCGCCCCGTTGACAACGAGCTGCGCCGCCTTCACTTCATCGTTGAGAGCCTTCGCGGCAAGCAGCATCCACGCTTGTTCCTGCGTCGACGTATAGCTGCGTGTCTCGTAGGCCTTCGCGATCACACTCGCGAGTTTCGGCGTTTCGCTTCTGCCGATACCGGTTTCCGCCGCAAGCGTCAGAAGCGCCGCGCCGTCGCGCAACGTCGAACCGTAGTCCATGCGATATCCGCTGTCGGCTTCCGTTGCCATACCGGCGAGCGCACCCGCAAACGCGCGTTCGGCTCGTTCCTTGTCGCCCATCATGGCGAGTGCCGCCCCGATCTGTGCTTTAGCCAGTGGCGTCGAGAACTTCTCCAGCCGCGTGTCGGCGTAGTAGCGCAACTCGCCAATTGGCGCCCGGCCGTTACGGGCCAGAACGTAGATCGCATAAGCGCGATCTTCGCCACCTTTGTCGAAGTCTTCGGCATAGGCGAGGAAATTCTGCAACCTATCGAGCGCTCGAGCATAGCCTTCGCGCGGCACGGTGTAACCCGCTTCCTTGGCACGCGTCAGGAAATCCATCACGTAGCCGGTAAGCCAGAGGTCTGCGGTCGATGGACCCCAGACACCGAATGCGCCGGACGAATCCTGCATTTCGAAAACGCGATTGACGGCGCCCTGCACGCGTTCTTTCAACGCCTTGTCCTCGGCAATGCCAACTTGTGCCGCGACGGCGTTGGAATAGAGCAGCGGGAGGGCGCGTGACACCGTCTGCTCGGCGCAGCCATACGGATAGCGGTCGAGCTGCGCCAGGAGTGACGGCACGTCGAGCCGCGCCGCCGGCCCAACGGACATGTTGATGCGCGTGCGCGACGGGATCAGGTCTTGCACCAGATCGCTCGAGAGCGTGAGCTTGCCGCCCTTTTCCTTGAGTGACGAAATTGTCGTTCGCTTGATGTCGCCGGCCGGCGGCAGCACGTCGAACGTCATCTCGCGTTTGACGAGAACGTTGCCCGGTCCCGTGACAACGGCTTTGAGTGTCAGCGGACCAACGTCCTTCGGCTTAAAGGCTATGCGTTCAAGCTTTTTGGCGCCTGTCTTCAAGTCGGCTGAGCGATCGGCAATTGCAGTCAGGCGTTCCACTGACGCTTCGCCCTGCTTTTGAGCGAGCGAAATCTTGTATGCCCCTGCCGGTCCTTCGATGTTGTGAACGTCAAAACCAAGCTGCACTTCGTCGCCGAGCGTCAAGAAGCGCGGCACGGCGACGGTTAGCGCTATAGTATCGCGCACGATCAGGTCGGCCGAGCCATGTCCAACCTTGTCCGCGCTCCAGGCAACGGCCATGACGCGCACCGTGCCGTTGAAGTCCGGAAGCTCGAATTCCGCTTTTGCCGTTCCGTCGCTCGCGACTTTGAGGATGCCCGAGTACAGCGAGACCACCGTTTCAACCGTTGGGTTGCCCTGCATGACAGGTCCCGAGCCGTCGCCGCCCGATTTCAGCTTGCCGCGATCGGCGCGCATGCCGTCGATCAACCGGCCATAGAAATCGCGGATTTCAAACCCGAGCTTCGATTGCGCGTTGAACCAGGCTTCGGGCGCGGGCGCCTCGAATTTCGTAAGATTGAGCACGCCGAGATCGACAGCCGCAATTGTAACGCGTGCGTCTTCTCCGGTGGCCAGCCCGTCGATTTTGACAGGCACGGTCAGCTTAGTGCCGGATTTCAATTTCTCCGGCAAGGTCATCGCGATTTTGAGCTGCTTCGCGCTCTGGTCCAGCCCCAGCCAATTGACGCCGATTGCGCGGCCCGGCATGCGTTTTGAACCTTCGTCCATGGCGCGATAAAGGAGCGTCGTCACATAGGCGCCGGCGCCCCAGTTCGCTCCAACGTCAATTAAAACCTCGCCGCCGCCCTTGGCAATTTCGGCTTCATGAAGCGCATAAAGACCATTGCCGAGCACGGCGATCATGGCTTTCCCGCCGTGTTTCGACGACACGCGCAATTTTGCCGTCTCGCCGGCTTTGTATGTTTCCTTGTCGAGCGCAACATCGAGCTGCTCGGGGCTGTCGGCGGCCTCGCCAGATGTGTACCACCCCGACGAGAACAGGAAGCTTGACGCAGGCCCGCCCGGCTCGGTCGATGCGACGTCGATGCGATAACGGCCCCAGCCGAGTTTCTGAGAAATTTTCACTGGTTCCGTTGCAAGCGCCGCAAGCATGCCGTTGGCAACTTTGCGTTTTAGCGTGACCGCTTCATAGGTCCAGTTGCCGTCTCGGCGATACCACTGCCAGTTTGTATCGAGTCGCGTCAGCGTCCAGGCGAGTTTGTCTGACGCCGTCTGCTTTCCAGAAGCATCGAGTGCGACGACATCGAACGCAGCCTCTCCATCTTCTTCGACGCTCGTGCCTTTGAACGCCGGCTTGATGCCGACGCGAGCGGTTTTCATATCGATAGGCACGGACAACGTGCGCTCGATCGTGCGTCCGCCCTGCTCGCGCAATTTGACGATGATCTGCGCTTCAAGCGGCCGCGCGGTTTTCGGAACCGCCGGTAACAGAAGGGGAATAGCGGCTTTGCCGTCGGCGTCCGTGATCAAGTTGGCGTCGAGCGGCTTCCTCACCGGATTGACGAACTCGTCGGCCTGTCCGAACACATAGCCCGCAAAGCCCGGCACATCTTTTCCCGAGGTCTTGACGACGACTTCGCCTTCAAGACCGAGTGCGGCAGCAGGCGGCCCATAGAGATAGCGGCCCGCGGCATTTATCGTTCCGGTTTCATCCGGGATCAGCGCGGGAGTTGCCGTCTCGAGTTTCATGTCGAGACGTTCCGGCACGAAATCTTCGACCAGAAACGCGCGCTCGGCAATCGCAGGTTCTTTCGGGTCGGTGTGCAGCCAGAGCCGCCACGTACCCGTCATCGCCGTTTTAGCCAAGCTCAGCGCGTGCGATCGCCCGCCCAATCCTTGATCGTTCAAAACAATACGCGCGTGTTCGACGCCATCGGGGCGCGACACGATCATTGTCGTTGGAATGCTTGAGGCCTTGCCTTGCGTGTCGCGCACGAGTGCGGTTACGGCTACTTCTTCGCCGCCGCGATAAACGCCGCGTTCGGTGTAAACGTATGCGTCAACGGGTCCTGCCGGATCGCGCCCTTTGACGCCCCGGTCCGAGAGATCGAACGCATTCATCGTGAGGTCGAGGAACGCGTATTCGCCCGCGCCCTTCTCGGCAACGAGCACGGCCGGCGCAAGACCGCCTTCGCCTTTCGCAATCGCCGCATCGAACTTGGCGTAACCCTTGGCGTCGGTCTTGGCTGTTGCAAGAACTTCGTTGTTGCGCGCGAGAAGCCGAATGATGCTGTCCGCGATTGGCGTTGCGTCCGCCAGCGAGCGCACGAAAGCGTGCACGCCGTCCTTGCCCGAGAATGCCGTCAACCCGAGATCGGACACGATGAACCATTGCGTCGCGCGCTGACCGTCGTCGTTCTTGGATTTTTCTGAAGGCTTGGCAACCATGACATAGGCGCCGGGCTCAAGTTTGCCCGTTGCGTCGGTCACGGGAACGGCGGTCGTCACGTCCTCGTTCAACTTGCCCGCGATATCCATGGCGCCGGCATAGACTTTTACGCCGCTCTTATCGCGGATGCTGTCTACTTCGTAGCCGGAGAGCTGACGCTGGAAATCTCCCGATTGCAGGAGCGAGGCGAGGCCCCGGTCGCCGATGCGAAAAACTTCAACCTCGATTTTTTGCGTGTTGGTGGTGACGACAGGGATACCCTGCTGGCCCCGGCTTGGCAGCACGTAGGATTTTCCCGTGAAACGCACGAGCGCCGTGCGGTCCGGCACATAAACGGCGATGTCCGCCGTTTTGTTCAGCGTTTCGCCGACCTCGGAGGGAAGTCCGGCGCGAATCTGCACCTGATAGCGCGCGCCGTGCTTCAAACCTTCGATGCACAATTGCTTGCCGTCTTGAACGAGCGACTGCGGGTCTTTGCCGTCGATCGATACGAATTTGGCGACATCGCTTTGCGTGCGTGCAAGGTCCTCGGAAAATTGCAGGCATAGGCGCGGCGCGCTTGCGTCCGATTCGGTTTTGTAATCGGTCATGCGGAAACCGTGCTCGGCGCGCAGGCGGTCATAGGCTTCGCGCGTCGTTTGATCTGCGGCGAAATCGACGCTCATTTTGTAGGCGTCGATCGCCGGGCGCCAATACGAGCGCCGCTCCAGTGTCTGCCCGAGAACGGTCAGTGCTTTGGCTTTGGCGGGGGCATCTTGAGCAAGTTCGTAACCGCGATAAGCGGCGCCCGAGGCGTGCACGGGCAAATCATAGCGCTCACTGCCTTTTTCAGGGTCGGCCTTAATGGCGAGCAGTGCTTCCGCCAAGCGCACCCACGTTGCGCCGTCCTTGGGTTCGGCTGCAACAACATTGGCCAAGAGCCGGGCCGAGGCGCGCGCATCGGTGGCATAAATCTTCTCGGCTTCAATCTTCAAATCCGCGGGCTTCTTGCCGTCGGACTTCCAATTGGCTTTGAGGAATGTTTCATAGCGCTTGGCATCGGCCGCGACGCCTTGGTGCGAGAAGCTCTTGTCTTGAGCCGTCGCCTGGGCAGTAAGCGGACTTGCGAGGCCGGCCACACCGATCATGAGACCGGCGAGAAGGCGAAGAGCGAGGCGCGCGTAAAATTGCATGTTGCCACCCTTTAAATATTGGACCCCGGGAAACCGGCGGGACTTCCGCTTAGCTCCCAGGAAACAGTTATCCTTTTGAAATCCGATTCTAAGCCCATCAAAGGTGAAGGGCCGAACGGCGGCAGCAATTAGGGAATTGCCGGGAATTTCGCTTTTGTTCGCCTTTTTCACGCGGCCGTACTCCTCGTTCCGGTTCTCGACCCCAAGAATACCACGCGCAAAAAGGCCGGGGATAAACCCCGGCCAAATAAAATCGGCGATTAACCGTTAATTGGAAATTAATGTCCTAGCGGCGGGTTGCCGGGCGGCGCTCGGATTTTGCGGCCTTCTGGCCGGCAATGACGTGTTCGGTTGTCACCGGTTTCAGGAGCTTGGCGGGTTTGCCGAGCTTCCACATGCGGGCAAATGAAACGTCTGCATGTCGCGCGGCCGCTATGTTCTCCGCGTGGAACATTTCAAAGGCATCGCGTTTCGATGGATCGCGGCGCATGCAGTCGCCAATCCAAACACGGCCGCCGCCAAGCACGAGTTGCTCATGCGCAGCGGCAAAACGCGGATCGTTGAGCAGGCGGATTTCAACGTTGGAAAGTTCGAGAATGGAGTTTTTACTCGCGTCGTCGCCGGCATTGTCGGTATCGAGCAACAATGCACGCACGGTAATGCCAGCGGCTGCCAAGTCTGGGCCAAGCAGCGTCAACGCCTTTGCGGCGGGGCTATCGGGTGCGCGCGCAACAATTGTGTAGATGCGGTTTGAAGCGCCGTTTTCGATTGCAGCCGGGGCCGTTAGATGGGCAACTATAAAGTCTTTAAGTTTGGTTTCTTTTTCGTCCCGGCCTGCTTGCAAAAAACTCGGTGACGTGGCCAAGCGCATGAAAATCATTCCCTTTGTTGCCAACCTCGTGAGTGACGCTCAAAAAGCGGCCGGTTGTCTTTCGTTGGACCCATTAAGACGCTAAGAATGTTAAACAACGGTTGCGGCCCGAGCCGAAATCGGACGCTTCATTCGAACCCACTGTTTCCCCAGCCATTTTTTACTCCGCTGCAGGCGGCGCCATGCGGCTCAGAAAGGCAAGTTCGCGGGCAGTGAGATTGTCTTTCTCAACCGGCTCGACGATTTCGTCTTCGAAGGCGTCTTCGATCTCGACAATGGCACTCGTATTCAGGCCGCTCTGCGTGCTCTCTTGGCTGGCTGGCAACATTGATGTCTCGGTCAGGGCGAGACGTGCCGAATCCTGCCGGGCCTTGGCCAGTGCGCTGCGGAGCGAGTCCGGCACCATAGCTTCGCTGACGGGAACCGAAAACGTCGCCGTCTCGCGCGCCAGAGTCACATCGACCATATTGGGCGCAGGATTTGCCGATGCACCCAATTGCGCCATCCGGCCGGCCGTGTCGGCGTTGGTACGCGGCAGGGCCACGACCACACTGCTCTCGCGCGATGCCTGATGCTGATGCGGCTCGGCTGAAGTGGCCGCGAACGGATGCTGGGGCAGCTGACCGATAGCCGCGGTATTGCTGTTGGCGGCTTTGACCGTCACATCGGCTTCGGGCGGCGGCGGAGGAGCGGAACGTGGTACGCGCGGCGCTTGGGGAGCCCTGGCGTCAAGAGGCGTCATCTGCGGAACGTTAGACGCATATGGCCCAAAGCGCGCGGAATGTTCGGGATCAATCGAGAGCGTTGCAGCCTTGGCCGTGCGGCGCGGTTGTGGCCTCGGGCTTGGAGGGTATTGGCTCGGGACCGGGCCATGATTTTGGACCGGCTGCATGGCTGGCTGGAACGCTTGGACGCCCGGCGCCAATGCTGCGGGCGCGGGACCTGCAATGTAGGGCCTCGGATTGCCTGTGAAGCCGTTCGCGTCAACATCTATGCCCTGCGCGCGCTTTTGTTCGTCGACCCGGCGGGCCGCGCCCATGACCGCGCCAAGGATGATGTCGGACCACGCGCCATCGGTGAACTTGTAGACGCGGAACGCTTCTGCGCTGGCAAATTTCGAACCTTGCCGCTTCAAGCGCCTTTGAATACTCGCGGTGGTCGGCAGCATGGTGCGCTTGAAAATGCGCTCCTTCTCGAAACTCGCAAACAAATTTGCCAGCAACTGCGCTTCGACGCGCAACTCTTCGCGCTCGTGGGGATTGAGCTTGGGCGGCGCGTCGAGCGGCACGGCGACGTAATAATCGCCGTTCATATCGAACACGACATGGCGGAAGATTTCAAAATTCTCGCGGATCTGGCTGTCGCGGTGGATATCCTTGAAGCGCGACAAAATCTGAATGACCGGCCCGCGTTCGGCCGCGTGCATTTTTGGCATCAGCCCGGACAAGCGGCTTGCGGGCTTCTGCACCATCGAGACGAGGAAAAGACAAAGATCGACGAACAGCGCGACCGCGAGCGGCACGTAATCGCGCTTCGACAATCCGCCCTGTTCGCCGGCCCACTGGCGCGCTACGGCACTCGCTGGACCTTCGACCGATTGCACGGCTTTTTTCTGGAGATCGCGCAGTTCGTCGGCTGAGGGTGGCATCTTGAACGACAGCATGCCGTAGAACGTCGTGGTCAAGCGCCGGAACGCCTCGATCGTCGCTTCCGAGCCTTCTACAGCCGCGATCTGTGGCTTTTCAAGTTCCGGCAACTGGTCGATAGCTTTTACCACGCCGCGCAGCGCGGTTTGCAATTGCGCGTCGGGGCACGTGACCGCGCCGCCCTTCGGGTCGCCGAACGTGGTCTTTTCCGCGCGGTCGGCGAGATCGGTGCGGATCTGGCGCAATTGCGGGTCGGTGCGGAAAGCGTTGAACCCTGTCACCGTCATATCGAGCTTGCGGCCAAGCGCGCGCATAAACTCGTTGCGGTTGCCGCTTTTGACGTCGATGGTCGAGGCATCGCTGGAAACGATCTTCAAAAGATCGCCGTCGAGCGCTGCCATGTCGCCTTTAACGGCCGTGACGCGGCCCTTGACGAATTCAGAGGCAAATGTGAAGCGCTGGGCGTCTTCTTCGCGCATTTTGCGGCGCGGCCCATCGCCTGGTTTCGAGTTGGGGCAAGATGTGCCCTTGGTGCGCTCGATTTCCGCCTTCGATGTCGAAACGGCCGTCAGCTGGATGAGCGTCGACTGCAATTGTTCAAGCCGTGTCGACGCCGCGTGCAGTGAACCTTGCACTTGACCGACCGCGCTTTCGGCCGAACGCGAGGCTTCGCCCCGGCTTTCCAGCACCTTCCAATAGAATCCGAAGCCAAAACCGACTGAAATCAGCGACAAAAACACGTAGCCAGTGGCGTAGAAAATCTTGGTCACAAAGGGGTGCGGCTTAAACAGTTGATCGAGCAGCCACACGATCATGATCATCAGCATGGCAACCGAGAAGCCGATGATAATTTTGTGGACGAACGGCAGATCGCCCATGTTGGCTTCGATGAGTTCGAGCATGCCGACGTAAGTCGCAACCCATGACAGCGCGCCGAGACCGGCAATCAGCGTCGAACGCTTCCAATCGCGTTCGGGTTTGTCGTCCTGTGGCTCACGCGATTGCGACCCTTCGGCCCCGCGCGGCATATTCCCGGAACTGTTACGCTCGAAACCGTTACGCTTGAAACCCATGACAACGTCCTGTGCATCCTACCCAGCAAAAGGCTGCTAACGGGGCGAACCCTCTGATGCAGGTGAGCGTTTTTGATGTTTGAACTGGGGCTCCCCGGTGGCGAATACCGGGCGGTTTTGGCGTTAGCGCGTGCACGACTAAGACAAACCGTCGCCCGTCCGGTCGAAACCCTTTCGGCCGCCGCGTCCCATGCCATAAGAGCGCCGAAGCCTTTTCAAAATGCAGGCACGCATGATTCGACTCGACAACATCAGCAAGCAAAATGGTCACCAGATCGTCTTCATCGAGGCGTCCGCCGTTTTGAACAGGGGCGAGAAGGTCGGCCTCGTTGGACCCAATGGCGCGGGCAAGACCACCCTGTTCCGGCTGATAACCGGCGAAGAAGAACCGGACGAGGGCCAGGTCTCGACAGATCGCGGCATCACGATTGGTTATTTCAGCCAGGACGTGGGCGAGATGAGCGGGCGCAGCGCGGTCGTCGAGGTTATGGACGGCGCTGGTCCCGTCAGCGCCATTGCCGCCGAACTCGCGGAGTTGGAAGCGGCGATGGCGGACCCGGAACGCGCCGACGAGATGGACGGTATCGTCGAGCGCTACGGCGAAGTCCAAGGCCGCTACGAAGAACTGGGCGGATACGCGCTTGAAGGCCGCGCGCGCGAAGTCCTCGCCGGATTGAGCTTTTCTCAAGAGATGATGGACGGCGCCGTGGGCGCACTCTCCGGCGGCTGGAAAATGCGCGTCGCCCTCGCGCGCATCTTGCTCATGCGGCCCGACGCGATGCTCCTGGACGAGCCGAGCAACCATTTGGATCTCGAAAGCCTGATCTGGCTGGAGCAATTTCTCAGGGGCTATGAGGGCGCCTTGATGATGACCTCGCACGACCGCGAGTTCATGGACCGCATTGTCACCAAGATCGTTGAGATCGATGGGGGCGTGTTGACAACGTTTTCGGGCGGCTACGAATTCTACATCGACCAGCGCGCTCTTTCTGAAAAGCAGCAGCAGGCCCAATTCGACCGCCAGCAGGCGATGCTCGCCAAGGAACTCAAATTCATCGAGCGCTTCAAGGCGCGCGCCTCACACGCAGCCCAAGTGCAGAGTCGCGTCAAGAGCTTGGAAAGAATCGATCGCGTCGAGCCGCCCAAGCGCCGCCAGAGCATCGCGTTCGAGTTTCCGCAGGCACCCCGCTCGGGCGAAGACGTGGCTTCCCTCAAAAACGTGCACAAAGGTTATGGGTCGCGCCGCATCTATGACGGCCTGAACTTCCAAGTGCGCCGCCGCGAGCGCTGGTGCGTGATGGGCGTCAACGGTGCGGGGAAGTCAACGTTGCTAAAGCTTGTGGCGGGTTCGACGAAACCGGACGATGGCACAGTCGCGCTCGGCCCCAGTGTGAAGATGGGCTACTTCGCGCAGCACGCCATGGATCTGCTCGACGGCGAAGAGACCGTGTTTCAATCTCTGGAGGACCAGTTCCCGCAAGCCGGGCAGGGGTCGCTGCGCGCGCTAGCGGGGTGTTTCGGATTTTCCGGCGACGACGTCGAAAAGAAATGCCGCGTGCTGTCGGGTGGAGAAAAGGCGCGGCTTGTCATGGCCAAGATGCTGTTCGACCCGCCGAACTTTTTGGTACTTGACGAGCCGACAAACCACTTGGACCTGATGACCAAAGAGATGCTGATAGCAGCGCTCTCCGAATATGAGGGCGCAATGTTGTTTGTTTCGCATGACCGGCACTTCCTGGCCGCGCTCTCAAATCGCGTACTCGAACTCACGCCCGATGGCATCCATCAATACGGCGGCGGCTACACCGAGTACGTCGAACGCACGGGGCAAGAAGCGCCGGGGTTGCGGAGTTGAAGCAGCAGCGCCACCGCTCACCGCGCGATTGCATTCCGCATGGCGTCTGATGCGGGCGAATACGCGTCATCGCGCTTGGGCGAATAGGCGTCGCGCGTCGAGCGGCCGCGCGGCATTGCGCGAGACGGTGCGTCTGAACCTGTGTCCGCGCCGATGCTGCTCGTTGTCATCGGCCGGGCCGCTGGCGGCTTTGGCGCTATGAGATCGCTGCGCGGGTTGGCTTTGGCGTGGACGGCTAAGTCCTCGAGAAGTTCATCGAGGAGTGGCGCCGCGACTTGCGCAGCGTGGAGCCCGCGCGCCCAGGGTTCGCTCGGCGATCCTGTGCCGGTCAGCACGACATAGGAATATGCCGCGCCATTGGCGAACTGAAGCCCGCCCGTGATCCAGGCGTCTATCGTTGCGTCCGGATCTGTGCCGACCTGCGTGCCGGTCTTGGCGAAATGCAGGCGTAGGTCGCCACGCCGCGCCGCACACCAGCGGCTCTCCGATTTGAGTGTTCCATGAGAGACGCCATTTGCCTGATAGCACAGCGGCGCCTCAAGGAATGTTTTGAGCAAGCCTGTCGCGCCGCGCCGGATCAGATCGTTCGGCACGATTGACGCGCCAGCGCTGCCGGCGATACCCGCGCCGCCTTCGCCCTTGAACGTGTAGTCGTAGGCGCGGATCATGCTTGGCATTTTGAGTGGTGTGGCGCCTCGGCCGATGAGCGACGCAAGCACCACGCCCGACATCTGATGCACGCGCCGCGGCGCGCCCGCGATTTGCCCGAGCACGGCAGCCGTCGAAGGTGGCGTTCCGCCCAATTGGGATGCCGGCGGCATGGCGAAGCCAAACCCATCGATGAGTTTTTGCATCCGGCTTTGGCCAACGAGCGCCGTGCGATTGACGAGAGGTCCGTTGAGCGAGCACGCGAATGATACGATGGCCTTGCGTCCATGGCGCTGCGTGCCGCCCTTTTCGCAGGTTTCAAGGCCCTGAGCCGGGGCTTCGGTATCGACGTAGAGACTATCAGGGGTGTCCTTGCCTTCGTTCGCAATGCCGATGGCCGCCAGGATTTTACCTGTCGACGCGATCATGCGTCCTTCGCGCGCCGGTTCATAAAGACCCGTTTCGCTGCTGCGTGCCAGTGCCGATCCGAAATAGGGTGCGGTCTCGCCGGTTTCATAATAACGCACGATATTGCCCGAACTGTCGGCCGCAACCACGACGACGCTCGGCAGTTTTTTGTCGGGCGCTGCTTTAGCCGGATCGAGCGTAAAAGCCGGATCGATCTTTGCGTTCCACGTGGTGTTGATCTCGGCGAGCTTGGTCTCGAGGCGCTGTTTGAACGCCAGATTTTCTCCGACATCGAACGTGGTTGTCACGCCGCGCACGTAATCGCGCCAGCCGAAGCCGTAGAGCTGCTTCATTTCTTCGCGAATGCCGTAGCGCGACGTTGGGAGTAGTACGTTTGCGCGCGTGACGGGATTGGCCTGCGCGCGTTTTGCAAGGTCGGGCGCGTACTTCTCGAGCGCTTCCTGCAGTTTGGGGCGAACCTTTGGGTCCGGCGGGCCGCCGGCCAGCGCTATGAGTTCGAACACCGTTTCCTTGCGCTGCGCGTCATCGGGGATGAGTTTCTCCGCGCACGTGCGCGCGCGCACTTCCGTAATGTAGCGCCAGCGGTCGAGCCGCACTTCGTTGAGTTTTTCGCTACCTTCAAGAAGGATGATCGGCTTGTTGACGGCGGAAGCCAGCACGAATTGCTCGGCAATTGAGAGGTCTTTTGCTTCCTTGCCAAAAACAATGCGGCTCGTCACTTCGACGCCGTGCAGTGGCTGGCCGCCCGTGCGTTGCGCCAGCCAAATGTGGTTCGCGGCCCATTGTTTCAGCAGCGTGTTGTCGCCGCCCTTGGTGAGTTCGCGATAAATGACGGGCGCCAGCCACCACTCGCCGAATTTGCGCTTTAGCTTCGTGATGCCGCCTTCCGAGCGGCTCGGCGGGGTTTTGTAGATGACGCGCGCGAATTGCATCGGCAGCGTCGATCCGCCAACGCCGAGGCTAGGTCGCTTCAACGCAATTGAGCGCGTGATTGTGGTCAGTGGAATTTTCAGCACGCCGGTAAGATCGATGCCAAACGGATTGAGTGGGCCGCCGAGATAACGGTCCTCATGATAGACGAGGCACTGCCAGTAAAAATCGGGAACCTCTTTGACGGGGATAGACTTGTGATCGGGATTTGCGACGTAGTCGCCGAGTTCGATAGCAGAGTCAGTGTAATTCACGTCGCGGCGGCTATCGAGGCGCGCGTCAAACGTGCCGATGAAATTGCCTTTGGGGTCGTAGAGGGCGGTTGCGAGCCAACGTTCGGCGTCATACCCGAGCTTGTCGCGCATGGTGAGCTGGCCGGTTAGCCCGCGAATGGGCGCGACGACATAGACCAGAAGCAGCGCGAAGATGACATAACAGATCGATGCCACAAGGACGTGCCGGAGCGGACCAAGCTTCGGATTGAAGGCGACTGCTTGCATGACAATCCGCACCGCGCGCCTTGGAGCGCGCAGCAGAAATTCCGCGATTTGGGTCAGCAGTCTCAGAAATTTGAGCATTGATACGCTTCGGCCCACTTAGAACCTGCGAAAGGCAAGGTTCCCCGTCAGCCAGCGCTATTGGATATTTGTGGCGTCAATCAAACTGTTGCGCGGCGGCATTGCGGCCGCCACGCCAAAAAGTTTGGCGCTGACGCAATCTTGAGAAGAATTCTCACAAGCTGTTCAACAGCACGAATAGTCCGATGCCAATTGCTGGACCCATGAGAGTCGCGAATAGAACCGCGAAGAACGACTTTGATACCATAACACTATACCCCGCACTCGAACCTTTGTTGCCTGTTTCTCCCCGAACCTGTGACGACCGCCTGTCATCACCCGTTCGCCCGTGTTTATTTCCCAAACCGTTCTCGAAGCCGCCTTCTTGAACAATTTGATCGCGCAAACCCCCATCTGCTCGACATCCCCATAATACACAGATCGAAAGTACTTGACAGGCAGATTCAGTGATTTGCGGTTTGTAGCTCAGACATCAGAGTGAACGAGAAGACGCCCGATCAAAGCCCCGCTGCACAAGTTTCGGATTTTAAGATTTATACATTTGCGTCAATTAGTTGCCATGTTGATCAGCATCTGTGTCCGGCGAAAAACTTGACAATTTGTGCGATGCGGGATTGAGAATTCTCACATGATTTGAAATGCGAATTGATCAAAGAGTGTCTCGAATACGACATGCAAGTCAAGCGTTTGCTGGGATCTGTTCTGCTATCGGAGGTCGAACAGGCGCAATTGGCGTTCGTCTTGTCCGCGCGTCTCGGCCGCGAGCTGTTCGATCCGGTCAAACGGCACCTGCTCTGCTGAAATAAGCGAGCGATGTGCCTTCATGGGCCTAACAAGCCCTTCCTGCACCAGATGGAATTCGCCGACCGTTTGTCCTGGTAGCGCCTGTGCCGGCTCCAACCCCGATTCCGACTGGAATGCGGCTTTGAGTTTGCGTAGCGCCGTGTCTTCGCGCACGCGCCCGATGAACCAGCTCGTGATTTGATCGCGGCTCTTGTAGTCGAGGTCTCCCGGCGACTGGGTCGCGAGCATCATGCCAAGCCCCGCGGAGCGCGCGCGCTTCAACAAGCTCTGCAGCGGTTCTGCCGTCGCTGGTTTCGAATTGGCGGGAATGTAAAGGTCGGCTTCGTCGAATAACACGACGGCCTGAAGTTCGTCGTTCGGGTTGCGCTGGCAGAAACGCAAAGCTTCCGAGAGGAACTGCGAAACCCAGAACAGAATGTTTTCGTTGTCGCCGAGGAAGCCGGTGTAGATGATCGACAAGCGCGTCCGGTTGGGGCGCTGGTATTTGCCAAGGCCCAGCAGGCTTTCCATGCGCAAGCTCTCGCCGCCGCCTTCGAACAGCGCGGCGTTGCGCAGGCGCAGTGAGTCGAGTTGCGCGACGAGATCGCGGCGCAGCTTGCCCGACGGGTCCATGCGCTGGGTCTGATCGGTTAGTTCCGGATGCTCGTCCTCAAGCAAGTGAATGAGATCGGCGAGCGTTACTTCGCTATTTGAGAGCGCCCCGAGAATGCGCAGCGCCACGGCCAAAACGCCGGACTGCTTTTGGTGCGTCGCCGAATTCTTCAAGTGCAGCATTTCGCCAAGCGCTGCGGCAGACAAATTGGCAAGGAGCTGCTGTTCGTGGTCGGGAAGTTCGTTGATGCCGCGCGGCAGCAGCGTGATCGATATCGGCCGGCCGGAGGAGCGGCCCGGGGTGTAAACAGCCACGTCGATGGCATCGGCGAGTTTTTCCCGGTCGGCGCGGCGCTCGGCCAGATCGTTGATTTCGGAGCGCCAGACGTCGGGGTTGGCATAACTCGCGAGGTCGCCCTTGCGGTCGATCAAGACGGCTGGGATACCGCGCAGCAGCAGCTGTTCGATGAGCGATAATGCGAGCGTTGTTTTGCCCGAGCCGGATCCGCCGAGAAATGCCGCGTGACGCTTCAAGACGCTCTTATTCAGCGTGACGGGGCGGCCCCTGTTGCCGACTTCGCGGCCCGACAAGATGCTCGAGCCGAAAGCGCCGTTCTCGTCGAGAATGACCGACATCGGCAAATCGTCATCGTTTGCCGGGTTATTGCGGTCGCCGGGCGCAGCCAATGTGCCGTCGGTTACAGCCCCTGTGCTCTCGATTCCGGCGAGCGAGCCTTGCGGGTCGTCCATCTCCTTCGCGACAAGGCGCGGTACCGGCCGGCCGAGCAGATCGAGCCGCAGCAAATGTATGATCGAGATCAGGCTGGAGAGCGGCTTGGCGCCTTCGAGCCATTGCGTCATGCTGCTGTCGCCGCGATGATGCGCGGTAAATTCGCGCACTGTCATCATGCGCTCCCACTCGGGGATTGGTACGAGCAATTGGCGTCCGCCGCCGTCTCGGAATTTGCGGAACGCTTGTGCCGTCTGGTTCTTTTTGTTCGGCGGGAAGTCGCTGGCGCGCAGCATGAAGCAGGGCTTGCCCTGCATGGAGACCAGGACCTTGTCGAGCTGGCGCTTCAAACCTCCGCCTTGCGTTGGCCGGTTGCACAAGAAGACGCGTATGTCGCTGGCAAATCCCGTGCGGTGACGCACGGTTAAATCGAACGCCGGCAAATCTTCGCCGAGCTCAAGCCGCTTGACGGTGACTTCAATGGCCCGGCCCCACTCGTCGCGCGCGAGGGTCAAACTGGCCGAAAGGACATCGACGAGTTCGTTGTCGTCGGCCGGCATCTCGGCTTCGCTCTCATTGGCGAAGCGCTCCCACATTTCGCGGAATTGAACGGCCGAGACGGCGGAGGGCTCCTGCTCATCGCCATAACCATTGGTCTGCCCGAGTGCCTGGGCCAGAGTGCTGATGAACGATGGCTTCTCTGGCTCGCTTCCGGGCTCGTCGCGTTCGGTCGCGGTCGCTTCCCGCACCCGCGTTTGCGCGTGTTCCAGCAGGCGCCGCGTCGAGAGCCCGGCGAATTCTTCGAAAAACTGCGGACCGAAAAATGCCGACGCATCAGGAAAGCTCAATCCCGCGCCATGCACTTCGGCTTGATGAGCAAGCCGCTTGCCGATGATGAGGCGCGCTTCTTCGGGCGTTCGTCCTTCGCGCAAAAGCACGGGACCCGATTTTTCGATGCGATCAACGTAAGACTGCGCCACCATGGAGCGCACCTGGCCGTAGAAATCTTCCAGGCACGAAATGATGATAATCGAATTGGTCAACCGGTTCGCGATCTGGATCACGTCGCGCACGGCGCGCTGAAAACGCTCTTCGGCGTTGTCGAAGAAGCGCAAATCTTCGACCTGATCGATGCAAAACACCAGAGCCGAGCGCTCGACCGTCCAAACGAGCGCGCCGAACGCCGTAATGATCTCAAACGAGCGGTCTTCGCCGCCGTTGGGGTCGAGTGCGCAAACGGCTTCGTGCGCAATCGGCGTCAGCTGGCGGCCATGCAAATACTGGCGCACGCGTTGATCGATGCGCGGATCGCGGCGCTGCATGTAAAGAAGCGCGCGTACAATGTTGATGTCGAGTTCCCAGGTCTGGAACCGGTCGCTGGCAACGATGTCGTCGGCAAGCCGCAAGATGAGGCGCGCGAGTTCCGCGTCGTCGAGTTGCGCGTCGCGCAGCGTGTCGAGATCGGCTGCCGAGATGACGCGCGAATCCAAAACCAGCTTGTTGGTCAGGCGCGACAACGCGCTCTCGCCGAAGCGATCGGGGTCGTAGGGCTTCTCGAAAGAATGGACCAGGCGGCGCAGGTAAAAATCGGCGTAGTTGGTGACGTCGGGCGTCATTTGCGCATAACCGAAATAGGCCCGGCCCGCGCGATGCGATTCCGTTCTCAGCGCCCGGATCAGATGTGTTTTTCCAGCTCCTGATTGCCCATGAAACAACAGAATGCGGTCTTGCACGTGGAAGCCGCGGCCGGACGTGATTGTTGTGACGAGATCGTTGAATTTACCGCGCGCTTTCGCGTGCACTTCGGGCACGTCGACGGGATCGGCGCGCCATAGGTCGTCTTCCCACGTAATCGAATGCTCGAACGCCTCGCTCAGCTTGTCTGGCGCGAGTGACGGAGCATAAGGTGTTTTCTTCAATGAACTGCCTTCGACGTCCATTTCGACCCTGGAATAAAGTTCTCAATCTTCGACGCGTACGAAGTGCCAAACGGTATTCTTGTAGAGGATCTTGGAGTCCTCGAGGTCTCTAAGTGAACTCTTGTCTTTGAGGTCGGCCGTCGCCAATACCAGCTGGCCGCTGCGATGTGCCTCGGCGAGCATGCTTTTGAAAGCGATCTCAGTGAGTTCCCATTCACGGCGGGCGACGCGAATCGACTGCCACACACGAGAAATAAACGCCTTGCGGTTGCCTGGCCAGCCCTCCGAGATGGGCCGTGCCGCATCTATCACAGCGCTAGCGAATTCGCTCATGCAAGGGGCCGCAATCTTTGGCGGAGTTGAGGATAGGGGTGCAGCGTCGTTCGCGGCTTTCGGCGCGCGGGAGACGGGCGGCGAAAGTTCGTCCGCGTCATCTTCGCCGCTGTCATCGGCAGGCCCCGTGAGGCGGCGCAGCACAGCGAGGCGAAGCGCTTCGTCCGTATCGTTCGCAGCTCCCGCGACTTCCGCCGCAAGCGCACGCACCAGTTTACCGTCGCTTGAGAACTCGCGCGGCTTGGCGAAAAGCTGCCCCGCAAGCAAGCGCGCCGTACTTCCCGCCAACCCTGAGCCCTTGCCCAGACCGGTCTTGATCTTGTTGCCGAAAGCCCGTTCGAGCGCGATGACGGCGAGTTCGGCCCGAAGGTCGTTGTGCGACATTGCTCGCGAGAGCGGCAAGCCGAAGTGCCGTTGCAACACGAACGCCGCGAGCCCATCCGTTCGTTCAATGGCCTTTGCCAGTGTGGTGCTCGAATGGGCAAGGCCCAGAGCGCGCATGAGAAGCGCATGATTGCGCAAGGTTTCCCAAGTGGTCTTTGCAACTGGAATTGGCGCGATCAATCCTTCTGCACTTCGCAGTCCACCTGCCGTGATTGTCAGGCGGCCTTTTGCCTCGCTGACGAGGCCTTGGGCGGTAAAATTTCCGATCGCCAGCTCCGCTCCGCGCCGGAATGCCGTTCCGGACACTTTGGGAGCGAAAAAGGTTGCAAGATCGCGCTGCAGATCGGCGCGGGTCGCCCCGCTTGCGGCAACGCGGATGAGCACAAAATCGGCAATCGTCAACGCCGCCCTTTCTGGGACGGACGCGCGCTGAACTTTGCTTTGGGCTGCCGCCATGACGGGCCTCCATGAGCGAATCGATTGATTCGGCAAGCGGAGTCTGAGCGATAGGGCGCGCCGTTCCAAGTCTCTCAAAGCATTGCACAGTGGGCAAAAGCAAATGAGTTAGGCTCAAAATTGCAAAGTTCTGTCAGGCTTTCGCCGCAGCTCGGTCAAATTCGCGACACCTTGTTCCGGCGGAATGCGATTGGGCCCGATCATCATCGCTGCCGGAACAATCAATAGGCGCGAGGCGTGCGGGGACGGGGGTACGGGTGGACGCGTCGAAGAGGGAACTTCAATCACATGCCTACCGCCGGCCCAATTGCGTCGAGCAAACGCCCCTGCTATTCGCACATTCTTAGCGTTAACGTGCAGTTAACGGATTTGCGGCAATGATCACGCGATCCGCACATAGTGTGCCGGGAGTAGCAAGAATGTATCGCGTTGTACTCTCCGCCGTGCTGGCAGCCTCAATGGCGGCCACGCTCACGGCATGTAGCCTCGGCTCGTCTTCACTTTCGTCAGGTACGCCCGATACCCCGGCGACAACCGCCGCTGTGTCGAAGCGCCCGGCCGTCAAGGGCGTCGGTCTTGGCGGCGAACCCACTGCGCCGCGCGCCATTCAGTTGGCGAAGCTCGACGATAAGGCGCCGCCCGGCACTTATGAGAAAGCAGCGCCCGGCGTGCTCGGCGACCGCGACTATTCCGCGACCCGGCTCAATGCCGAAATGGCGCGCGACATCATCAACGGTTACCGCAAGGAAAAAGGCTTGAAGCCGCTGAAGCTCAATCCCGAGTTGACGGAAGCCGCAAAAGGCCATTCGCGCGATTTGTCGAAGTGGGATCGCATCTCGCATTACGGCTCCGACGGCTCGAACCCTTGGGACCGCGTCAAGCGCTCGGGCTATAAGGCACGTCTCGCCGCTGAAAACGTCGGCACGGGACAGATCGATTTCACCGAAGTGATGAAGGGCTGGAAAGAAAGCCCCGGTCACAACAAGAACCTGCTGCTTGGCGACGCCGAACACATGGGCATCGCGCTGGTGCAGGATCCCAAGACCGAATTCAAATCTTTCTGGACGCTGGTGCTTGGCTCGCCGATGTAAGGCTTGGCCTTCGAGATTTCTAGCGGAAGTTACAAAAGGCCGGGAGCGATCCTGGCCTTTGTTAGTTTTGGGTGGGTAGAATTTCTAAGCCGCCCCTTCAGCTGGCGGCGTGGCGCGGCCCGGCCCGGGCCGTATCCCCAGTGGAGTGTGCCCAATGCACTGTTTTCACTTAACCGGTCACATAGGCTTGACAAATGCGCGTCACCCGCCAACCTTTGCCCTATGAACACCTCTGAGATCATCGACCGCATTCGAGAGAATGAGGCTGCCATACGTGCCGAGGGCGTTGCGCACCTCGCAATTTTCGGCTCGCGTGCACGTGGCGATGCGCGGAGTGACAGTGATCTCGATGTCTTGATCGAGGTTTCGCCTGATCGCCGGTTCTCGCTTCTCAATCTTTCGGGCGTTGGTCTGCTCATCGAGGACGTGACAGGTCTCACGACCCAAGTCGTTCTGGAGCGTTCGGCGGAGCCGGGTTTCAAATCGCGCATCGTTGACGATTTGCAGCCGGTGTTCTGATGGCGAAGCCTACTCAAGCAGAGAGGCTTACTCAGCATCCTGCAAGCCATTCAGGAAATCGAGACGAATACCGCTGGTCTCACTCTGGCTGAGTTCAAAGATAACCGGTTCCGGCAATTGGGCGTCGAGCGTTGTCTTGAAATCATCAGCGAAGCCTCGCGTCACATTCCGGACAGTTTGAAGGAAGCGCGCTCAGAGATTCCTTGGCGCCGCATTGCCGATATGGGCAACCGCATTCGCCACGCCTACCATGCCGTCGATAGCGATATCATTTGGGAGATTGTGACGGGCGAATTGCTGGAGTTGCGGGCAGCGATTGAAGTGATGATGGAGAAGTAGGCCGCACAGAACTTGGTTCTTTACGCTGCCCCCTCAGCAGGTGGCGCATCGTCCCTTGGCCTGCGAAACAGCCGGCCGAACCAGAGCACCAGCATAAGCAGCAACGCTCCGAGCATGAAGACTCCCGCCGGATGCTTGTCCCATACGAGCCAAGGGTTAACTTTTCCATCTGCGGCAAGAGCTGCATCGTGCGCAAAAACGCGCGGGGAAAAACCAGACTGAGTCTCGAGCATCATGCCAACGGCCGCGCCTTGGTCGGCGCTTGAGATGATCGCGTCGCGCACGCGGGGCAATGCCAGTACCTGCATCCTGCTTGGGCTGGTGGCCACGGCGCGCAACACGCGCTCGCGTGGGCCCTGTGCCAAGCCTTCGAGATAACTCGAAAGCGTCGTCAGCTCCGTTTCCGACAGGTGCTTGGCTAGAATGTTCAGGTCGGAGGAAGAGAGCCCAAACAAAATTTCGCGCGCGGCGCTGGGCACGGCCGCCATGCGCATGATGGCCGCGCGATCCTGCAACGATAGAACGCGCGCGAGCGATTGGCGCGTGAAGGCCTCGGGCGTGGTGCGGCGGTGAATATCGTATTCGACCACGGCCTCGAGATTGTCGCCAGCGATGGCCGTCCATCCGAGTGCGGCGGCGACCGAGCGCGTCTCGCGGGCGATTTCGACAGCTTTTTCTGGCATGATGTGTACGGCTTCGTTCAGCGTGCCATCGGCGAGGCGGCGCGTGACGCTGGCTTCGCCTTCGCCGGCAACGATCAGCGATACGATTTCATCGACCCGCGCCAAGCGGTCGGGTTTCACGCCGTCGAGGAAGCCGCGAAACGTTGCGTCGCTATCGGCAAGGCGAAGAACCATGGCATGCGCGCGTTTGAAACTCTGCCAAATCTCAGTGATGTGTTCGGCGGAAGCCGTGGCGATTTCTTTAACGTGTTCGCCGATCTGGGTTGAGATTTCGCTCGCGACTTCTTCTTGCACTTTGTCTTTGGTGGCTTTGGCTTTCATTTCGGCGGCAATGATGGGGAGCACGCCATTGCGCAAATCCCAAATGTCCTTTGCAATGAGCACGAGGCCGATGCCGCCAACGGCAACAGAGACCAGACGGGACAGCACGCTACCGGCGATGCGCTGGCCGACGCGGGTGGCGAGGTTGGCAAGCTGGCGGCGCACGATGAGGATGGTGGCACCGGCGATGCCTTCGCCCGATTGCTTGATGACTGCACCGGCCGTCGGTTCGCCCACACCTTTGCTCGGATCGACGTTTAAGTCTTTGCCGGCGTCGCCCGCAACGGCGGTTGCAATAGCCGTTCCATAGCGCGGCCCAACGAACGCCTTGAGACAGTCAAGTACCGGCGCTGCACTATCGGCAGTCGCCGTTTCCATGACCTTGCCTATGTCCTTGGCGACGTCTCCGGCAAGATTTTCCAGCGCCCCTTTGACCGCCTCAGACCGGTAAACCCGCTCCGCGACTTCGGTTGCAATGCGTTGCGACACCTCGGTGTTGCCGAGCGACTTGATGAGATCGGCCCAACTGGTTTCGTTTTTAACGTCTTCGACGGCAACATCGACGCGTTTGTCGATGATTTCATCCAAGCTGTTCTTGCGCCAAGCGTCGCCGACCAGACCCTTAAATTCGATGCGGCCTATGCTCGCCTTGAGGGCATCGGCAGAAATGGTTGCCAGTGCCGCTTTCAGCCCGGCTTCGTCGCGCGAGGCGCACTCCTCATAAGTCGCGCGTGACAGATCGGTGGCGGCCAAGGCCGGCGCTACGCTTGGCGCCATAAGCGTCAGGCTGCAGAGAAGGGAAACGCCCGAGTGGAATCTTCGTGCCAATGGTTGTGCCTCCTGGCACGGGCCTTTGCGCATAGACGCACGGCGCGCCTGCACTGAAATTGACACTGCGAATATAGCGTTCAAAATGCGCAATTACAGTGTCCCGGCCACTCGCCTTTGCGCGCAACAGACTTGTCGCCGGCCAGCAAAACCTTTCGGGGTCGTCCGGACAGTAGCGATTTCTAATTCCAGCCGGGAGCACCGCATCTAGAGCGCGCGCAACATTCGACTTAAGGATTGGGAAAGGGGCCCAGAAGGCACGAGTTATGCTGCATTGCAGCATAACTAACCGCCTGATTTTATGAGTTTTGCGGGATTTGCTGCAGTGCGGCATTGAACCTCAGTTTACGAATTTGCAACGTGTGAGAATTAAAAGTAGTGGCGTTTTCAGCGGCTTCGGCTTACAACCGCACCATTGATCTTAAGAGGTGAGGGCCTCCTGTTGGCGCGAAACTGCGGCAGCGCGACAAAGTTGCGTTGGCATTGTTAACCGCAGCGTCGTAATGGTGTTCGCGTAGTGTAGCAACGAGTGCAACGTAACGTATGAAAAATATTCAGAAATTTCAGGCGTCTCGC
Organism: Hyphomicrobium sp.; assembly: GCA_031373745.1. Classification (GTDB taxonomy): domain Bacteria; phylum Pseudomonadota; class Alphaproteobacteria; order Rhizobiales; family Hyphomicrobiaceae; genus Hyphomicrobium_B. The sequence goes on from JANMNH010000092.1 coordinate 28,463, forward strand.
GGAAGCCTTGTGATTCCCGGCGGCCCCACAGGCGTGTTGTTGATCCACTCGTTGGGTGGTTCGCCTCTGGAACTCAAGTTCGTCGCATCGTCTCTCGCCCGGCAGGGTTACACCGTCTATTGCCCCGTCGTTCCGGGTCTGACGTTTGGCACCGATGTGTCGGGTATGTCGACGTGGCGCGACTGGTATGCTTCGGCAGAAGCAGCCTTCGAAGAAATCAAATCGCACTGTGAGCATGTAATTGTTGGCGGCGCTTCCGCCGGCGCGACGTTGAGCTTGCGGCTGGCAGCTCTGCGCGGCGAGGAAGTCGTGGGCACTCTGCTTTATGCGCCAACGCTGGCCGTTAACGGTTGGGCTATCCCGCGCGCCATCAAGCTTTTCCATCTCATCAGCGACAAGTGGACCGCTCGTCTCTTCTCGTTCCGCACACCCGCCCCTTATGGGATCAAAGACGAGCGCGTGCGCAATTTCGCACTTGAAGCCATGAAGGGCGAAGGCGCGTCTCCGGCCGATATCACTGTGCGGGATGGCGGGACTGTTTATGAATTCTTTCGGCTGGTTCGCAACGTGCGGCCGCTCTTGGGCCGCGTGAGCCAGCACACGCTCATTTTCCATCCCCGCCACGACGATCAGAGCGATCTGAAAAACACGCAGATCCTGCAGCGCAAGCTGACGGGCGCGGTCGAAACGTGCGTGCTGGAAGACAGCTATCATCTCGTCACGCTCGATAAACAGCGCAACTACGTGGCCGAACGCTCAATCGAGTTCGTCGAGCGCTTGATGAGTCGCGTTGCCAGTCGTCAGGCGCAGGCAAAACCTGCTACCTCGCGGCCTCATCTGCAGGGCGCTGCGGAGTAACCCCAGCCGGGGCGATCTTTTTTGCCGGCGCCTTGTTTACAGCCGGCTTGTTGACCGGCGCCTTGGTTTTCGCAACCTCCTTCGTTTGAGGCACAACCTGCGCAGGCTTCGGTGCGCCAACGCGAGCAGCGCCCGGGGCGGCTGGCTTTTTCGCGTCTTTTGCATCGGCCCATGGCAGATCTTCCCCTGCGGCAGCAGGCTTCGCGGCAGCTTTTGCGGCCGGTGCGGCAGCGGCGGCGCCGGTCTTGGCCGCGTTGCCGGGAGCTTGGGTGGCGTTGGCCGCACACGAGGGGAGATCCGCTGGCGCGCGCTTCCAAGTTAAAGTCCGGCCCATCAGTTTCATCACGAGATAGCCGGTCACCTTCAGCGTGTCGGGGCCGTCGAGCTTCATGGCGACACTGTAGGATTTGCCTTCCTTCGGATCGTAAATCCAACCCGTGTCCCACTCGCCATCCCCCATGTCGGCGACTCCGCCGAACACCTGCAGCCCGCAGATCGGCCGGGTGCGCTGGCTTTCATTTGGATTATGCCGGTCGATGAGCGGCTTGCCTTCGGCATTGACGGTGTCTTTCAACCAATAAATCTTGCCGCAAAGCTTGTTTTCGCATTGTTCGATGCGAACGGCTCCCTTGCCGGTGTCGTCATACCAAATACCGACTTCCATCGGCACGCCGCCGGCGGCGACCGCCGATCCGGCAAGTCCGAGTGCTGAGATCAGAACAAGAACGGCATGGTGCGTGCGAACTCTTCTTTTCATGGGAAGTCCTTGTTTCACGTTTTGCTGCCGGTTTCTTAGAGCGAACCCATACAGCCGCGTATCAACTTGTCGCTACCTATGCCTCGAAAACGGCAAAACATTGGTGTTTCATTATCATAGCTGGGCCAAACAGGCGCCGTGCGGCGATAAGCCAAGATACAATAGTCGAGGCAAATCACTAGATCCGGGATTATCGAAATAGAGGTTAGCCAAGTTGATGTCTCCCGCAGCCAGATGTTTTGCGCTAAGAGTAGCCAATGTTCACTGCATTTCGTGGCCGCACCGGTTCGCCGGTTAGGTAAAGCGTGCCATTGCCTCTTGTCGTTAAGCGAACCCCTCGTTTGGTGAAACAGTTCCGATGATACTGACGCTCGCAATTCGAAATCTGCTCCATGATCGCGTGCGCCTTGCGGTGACGCTGATCGGCATCTTGTTTTCTATTGTGCTCGTCGCAGTTCAACTTGGGCTCTACCTCGGCGCGAGCCGCATGATCACCTCGAACATCGATCACGCGGACGCCGATCTCTTTGTCACGACTTTTGGCGCCAAGAGTTTTGAAGATGGCGGCCTGCTGCTAACAGATCGCGAGCGGCACCAAGCGTTGGCGACGCCTGGCGTGCAATCGGTCGTGCCGCTGCTCGTATCCTTTGCCGAGTGGCGCAAGCCCGGTGGCGGCTCAACCCGCGTTGTCGTCATCGGCAGCGATTTTGAAGATAAGGGACTGATCCCTTGGGGCCTCACGGCTGGAACACTTGAAGACATCAAGTCGCCGGACGGGATTGCGGTCGATAAGAGTTATCTCGGCGAGCTCGGCATTCAGGGTCTCGGTGACAGCGCGCAAGCGGGCGACGGAAGGGTGAAGGTCAAGGCGCTAACCGAAGGCGTGCGCTCGTTCACGCAGTATCCTTTCGCCTATACGACGCTTACCCGGGCTCGCAGCCTTTTCCCTGTCCCGCGCGACACTTCAACGTTCATGCTCTTGAAGCTCGCTCCCGGCGCCGATCCCGAGCAGGTGAAGATGTCTCTTTCCTCCCGGCTCGAAAAGTCCGAGGTGCTGACGAAAGATGAATTTCGCGCGCGCAGCCTGAAGCAATGGCTGTTCCGAACAGGTGCAGGCATCGCGCTCATCGGCGGCGCCATACTGGGAAGCCTCGTCGGCACGGTCATCGTCGCCCAGACTCTTTATTCGAGCACTAAGGATCACATTCACGAATTTGCCACCTTGCGCGCTCTCGGCTCGTCGGCGAGCTATATACACAAGGTGATCCTGGCGCAGGCAGGTTTGAGCGCGGTGATCGGTTATGCGCTCGGCATGTCGATCGCGTTGGCGGTCATCTACGCCAGCCGCAGCTCGGCCCTGCCGATGGTGATGACACCCAACCTTGCCGTCTGGCTCTTTGCATTGACAGTCGCGATGTGTGCCATTTCGGCAATTTCCGCCATTCTCAAAGTCACAAAAATCGATCCCGCAACGGTGTTCAGCCGATGACAACAAAACCAGTTTTCGAGCCGGGCGCCACTCCAGTTCTCGAGTGCGAAAATGTCGTCAAGGAGCTTGGACAGGGCGCCGGGCTTGTGGTTGCCTTGAAGGACGTCAGCATATCGCTGGTGCCGGGCGAACTGACCTTGCTTATGGGGCCATCGGGTTCCGGCAAGACGACGCTGTTGTCTATTCTTGGGTGCATCATGCAGCCAACATCGGGGTCGCTCAAGATTGCCGGCCAAACGGTTGCCGGTCTTTCGGCAGAAGAGCTGGCGAAGATCCGGCGCGACCACATCGGCTTCATTTTCCAGTCTTACAATCTGTTCCCAACGCTGAATGCCATAGAGAACGTGCGCATTGCGCTCGATGTGCGCGGCATCACGGGGTATGCGGCGACAAGCCGGGCAGAAGACGTCTTGCGCGACGTTGGACTTGGGCATCGCTTGACCAACTATCCGGGAAACCTCTCGGGCGGAGAGCAGCAGCGCGTTGCAGTTGCGCGTGCCATTGCAAGTTCGCCATCGATCGTGCTGGCCGACGAACCGACAGCGGCACTCGACAGTGAGAACGGTCATGCCGTCATGGCGCTCCTGTCGCGCATTGCCAAGGAACAAAAGCGCAGCGTGCTGGCCGTCACGCATGACCCGCGCACGCTTGGGTATGCGGACCGCGTGGTGCGCATTGAAGACGGCAAAATCGTCGGCGAAGAGCGCCGGCCCGAGGGGCTCAATGCTCCGGAAATCACCGATTTGACGAAGAGGCGTAAACTCCATGCTTAAAGTAGATCCCGCAGTCACGACGATTGGTATGGCAGGATTGCTGGCCGTTGCCATCGGTATCGGCGCTGGTAATTTTGCGGCGCAATCGGGTGTCCGGCCCGATTCAATTGCAGGCCCGGCTTTTGCCGATACATCCGCCGCACCGCAATGGGCCGCGTCCGCCACGGGCCGGGTCGAACCCGTGAATGGCGAAATCCGTATCGCCAGCCAAGTGCCGGGCAAAATCGCGGAAGTGCTCGCCAAGACGAATGACAAAGTTGAACCTGGCGATTTGCTTGCCCGCCTCGATGACCAGGAAATTTACGCAAAAATCGCAGCCGCCACGGCAGAGACGGGCGTGCGCGAGCGCGAGCGTCAGGAAGAACCGCCAACGGGCTTGGCGAAAGATCGCCAAGAGGCTGAGGACGACACCGCAAAAGCAGAACGCGGCGTTTCGGCGGCACGCGAGAAATTTGATTCGACATTGCGTGCCTTGCGGACGGGTGCCGGAACATCCGCAGGTTTTGTGGACGCCCGTAAGGCCGTTCAAGCCGCGAAATCGGATCTCGAAGCAGCACGCGCGGCGCTTGCTGCCGTGAAGGCTAAGCCCGATATGCCTCTTGAGACCCGTCTCGAGTCTTCCCTTGCCATGGCGCGCGCCGAGCTTTCTGCCGCTGAAATCGCACTCGAACGCACGCGTATCCGCGCGCCGGCAAGCGGCACGATTTTGAACATGATCGGTAAGGAAGGCGAAACGGCCGTGCCTTCGCCCGAAAGCGCGCTTCTCATTTTCGGCGACTTGAGTTCGTTGCGTTTGCGCGCCGAAGTCGAAGAGCGCGATGCTGCCAAAGTGCGCGTCGGGCAAAAGGTCGTCATCCGCGCCGACGCGTTCCCAGATCGCGAATTCACCGGCGCCGTAACGTCGATCTCGCAATCGCTTGGCGCGCCGCGCATCGCGACGCGCGGGCCGCGCCGTCCCAACGACGTCGAAGTGGTCGAAGTCATGGTGGCCATCGACGGCAACCCGCCGCTATTCACCGGTATGCGTGTCGATGCTTTTTTCAAGCCGGAAACGTCGGCGACTGCAGCACCTGCTGCGAAGACAAACTGAACGCGGGTCCAATTTAAAACTCAAAGGGCGCTGACCTCTAAAGCCAGCGCCCTTTTTATGATCTCTTGTCGTGATCCGTTCAGGCCGCCGCGCTGCGTGTCGCGGCGTCGATGTGGGCCGCTAGCTTGTTATCGATGCCGAGCGCGGCCGCGAGCGCCGCCAGGAACTGCTGCTCGCCGCGCGTATCGGGTTCCATGGCCAAGCGTGCGGCTGTGTACACCTGGATCGCTTCTTCAGGAGAGGACACGGCATTTGCCAAATCCTCCGGTGTTACGGGATTGTTCATGGCATTGGCCAGGAACTCTTCCGCTTCCGCATCAAGGCCCGCTTGCTTCAAGCCGCCGATAATTTTTACTTGTTCGGCGTTGTCGATGCGGCCGTCGGCGGCGGCTGCCGCAATCATGGCGCGGATATAGAGCCGTGCCGCGTCGTTCGTCACGGCGCTTGGCTCAAAGCCCGATCCTGGAGGTGCTCCTTCGGCAGGTGTTGCGCCCGTGATCAGCGGCTTGCCGGTCTGATAGTTCTGGAACGCCTTGTACGCGAGACCGCCGATGAGGGCCAATGCACCCATCCTGGCGGCACTGCCGGCAATCGATCGGCCCGTCTTGGTTCCGAGCATCGGAGCCGGCGCCGCCTTGGGTTCGACGTCCAACGGAGGCGCGACGCGATCGGCGAGCTGGCGCTCGCTCGGATCCCACAACCCCGACGATCCGAGGCACGGCAACAAGATCGTCGCGGCCAGCAGAAAGCACGCGAGCAGGGCGATCGGCCACGTGCCGATCGACTTGCCGAGCCGCTGCAGGAGCATCACTGCCCGGGAACGTACCCTCGACTTGCGTTCGAGAGGTAGTGCAAGCGACGATCCGATTCGTGGCCACTGCCCGCGTAGACGAGCTGGGACGCCTGCACCGCAAGATCCCGGTGCGGCGCTACCGTAGCTTGGTCACGCACTGGATGAGCCGGTGGTTTCGCGCGCCCCGGCCGGCCGCCGCCGAGCCGCTGCCGGAGCTCGAGCCCGGGCAGGTGGTCGTCACGTTCGGCGGCCACGCGACGGTGCTGGCGCGCTACCACGGCCTCGCGATCGCGTTCGACCCGATGCTCGGGCGCTGGGTGGGTGGCGTGCGCCGCGCCGTCGAGCCGGGCGTGATGCCGGGAGACTTCTCCGAGGTCGGCGTGATCTTGATCTCGCATCGTCATGCCGATCA
>JANMNH010000068.1:0-1958 GCA_031373745.1 Hyphomicrobium sp.
GGCTGGAAGGCGGCACGGCTCGCAAGATATTCCTGACGGGTGCACAACCTGGGCTGCTGCTCAAGCACTGCTCGCCGCTCTCGTTTCAACGGCTCGTACAGGCGGCGCTGCTGATCGGCGCGCGCTATGGCGAGCTTACGGCGCTGCGCGTCCACGACTTCGACCAGGCTACCGGCACGCTGGAAATACGCGGCGGCAAGACGGGCGGGCGCACGGTCTATCTATCGAGCGAATCCGTCGCCTTCTTCGCATCGCTCGCCTTGGGCCGACCGGCTAATACTTTGCTACTTCCGCGCGACGACGGTTCGCAGTGGGGCAAGAACCATCATCAAAGGCCCTTCGTCGCAGCCGTGAAGGCCGCGAATCTGGCCAACGAAACGACGTTCTACGCGTTGCGCCATTCCCACGTTTCGGCTGCGTTACTCGCCGGAGTGAATATTCAAGTGCTCGCCGAAAACTGCGGAACGAGTGTGCGCATGATCGAGCAGCACTACGGAAAATTCCTGCGTGCGGATCGGCGTGCGATGTTCGACAAGGTGAAGACATTGATGCCCGAATTCACCGAATAGAACGCACCGGGAAGCGCTAGACGCGATTAAAAATTAGCGCGTGAGGGTTTGCATCATCCAATTGCTGCGCCTAGCCCGACGGGGCGAAAACCGGGACACCTTCACCCGGCCGGCGCGGCTCCCTTTTATGAAGGCGCAGCGAAGGATGCGCGAGTGGAAGAGCAACCACACGAGCAATGTATCGAGCGCTTGGCAAAGCGTATTGGTGAGATTCATAACACCGCGACTAACGAAACCCCAACTCGCCAAAAAATACAGGATATGGCCGCACAACTCGAAAAGTTGGCCGCAATATTAGGAGAACAAGGTCTCGCCCAGTCCGTCATTGAAAGCGAGCATGGAGACCGCCACCAGCAAGCGGGCATGGCGCATTGGACACCGTATAGCCACGCCGTACAAGAAATTAGCGCCTTAGCCGAAAGCGCCCGCGCAGCATCGTTTTCAATGCCCGATTCACGTCGGAGATATGCACTCCCCCGCGCCGCCGAAGCGCTGCTTTACCTTCGATACGATTTCAACTACGCGCAGCCCTCACTCAGTAACACCGATCCAATCATCGCCGAGCTTGACCGAGTGTGTGCCCTCGCCGACATACCTCGATATTCCCCAGTACGACTACGCGGCGCGATTTCCGATGCGATGCAAGGCTTCGACCAACACGCGCGACGCGACTATATCGACGACATTTTATATGGCGGCTGTCAAGGTTAAATTGAAGGCCGATTTCGTGGCTTCAACTTAACCTATCCCCTTCCCGTCTCTTTGCTTAATCTCGTTTGTGTCCAGCTTGGACGTACACGGTAGGAGCAAAAAATGACGGCATTGACGTACACGGTTACGCAGGCATGCGAGGCGGTTAACACATCGCGCAGCCTGCTTTATCAAGAAATCCAGGCCGGAAGACTGCGCATACTGAAGCTTGGACGAAAAACGCTTATAACGGACGCGGCGCTGCGCGAGTGGGTTGCTTTACTGGAATCGAACACTCAGAAAAAACGCGTCCAATCTGCAAACGTTGCTGCTTAGGGGCCGCCATGACCCGCGAAAAAAAAGCCGCCCGGCTAGGCGGCCCATTTCAAAAAATACATTCGAATTTTAGCACGCTCAGCGGCGGCTCGCCGTGACCGCCGCTGAGCGCGACGACGCTCTGATAGCTCGTTTGCGGCTAGGCGTGCCTGAAGAGCTGCGGAGCCTGACTAGTTGGTTGTGCTGGCGCAAAGTGGCGCGAGCTGGGTCAAAAAAGTTCGACAAAATTCCGTATTATTCCAACGGCGTGAAACGTCACGGCGAGCAAGGCTCTGATGCCGACCGCAAGGGGCTAGTCACATTCGACGCGGCGATTGCTCAGATTGACGCGGGCGGCTTCGACGGTGTGGGCGTGGCGATGCT
>JANMNH010000040.1:0-63882 GCA_031373745.1 Hyphomicrobium sp.
CTGCGCGCCGGTCTCCTTGAACGCCTGCTCGTGATGGCAGACATTGTAGATCATGGCGGTCTTCGCCTTCCCGTTCTTCTTGCCGCGGAAGATGACGCCGATCGAGGTCTTGCCCGTGTAGCCCTTGCCGAGCGAGGACGGCGGCGGCAACAGCTCTTTCAGGAACTCCATCGGAATGACGGGGTTGCCCTTGTACATGACGGGATCGATGCGCGTCATGCCGACGCTTTGCAGCACGTCGAGGTGCTTGATGTAGTTGTCGGAGAACGTCATCCAGAAGCGGATCTGTTTGAGGCCTTTGATGTTCTTGACCAGGCTCTCCTCCTCCTCGTGATAGATGAGGTAGGATTTGCGCGGGCCGACTTCCGGATAGTCAATCATGCACGAGATGGTCAGCGGATCGATGTCGATCCACTTGCCGTCTTTCCAGTATTTGCCGCGCTGCGTCACCTCGCGGAGATTGATCTCGGGATTGAAGTTCGTCGCGAACGACTTGCCGTGGCTGCCGTCGTTGCAGTCAATGATGTCGATGGTCTCGATTTCGTCGAACAGGAACTCCTGCGCGTAGGCGCAGTAAATGTTCGACTGGCCCGGATCGAACCCGCAGCCCAAGACCGCCATGATGCCCTTGGCCTTGTACTTGGCGTGATACGGCCACTGCCACTTGTAAGTGAACTTGGCTTCCTCGCGCGGCTCGTAGTTGGCCGTGTCCATGTAGTGTACGCCCGTCTCCAGGCACGCATCCATGAGGGCCAAGTCCTGATAGGGCAGCGCCATGTTGATCAGGAGGTCGGGCTTCACCTTCTTCAACAGCTTGACCGTCTGCGCGACGTTGTCGGCATCGACCTGCGAAATGTCGATCTTGGTCTTGCATTGCTTGCGCACCTTCTCGCAACTGACGAGGCGGCGCGAGGCGAGGTGGATTTTCTTGAACACGTCGCGGTTCATCGCGCACTTCTGCACTGTGACGGAGCCGGCGGCCCCGGCCCCAATGATGAGAACGTTATCCAAAAGCTGCTCCTCGAGAGTTTGGCCAGCTTGCGCGCCGGAGGCGAGACGCGCGGGTGTAAGCGCGGGTCCGAAGCCGGAATAGGGCAGGTGAGGCGCAATTTCAATAGTGATTACGCTTTGGACGCCTTGCGCCGCCCGGCCAATGGGCTATGGACTGCGAAGGTTTTGAGATGAAGTATTTATGAAGCGCCTCGCTCGCAAATTCTGTGTCGCTCCAATGATGGATTGGTCGGACCGGCATTGCCGGTTCTTCCACCGTCAGTTGTCGCGCCATGCGCTGCTCTATACCGAGATGGTGACGGCGGACGCTGTTCTGCGCGGCGATCGCCAGCGGCTGCTCGGGTTCTCGGACGCGGAGCACCCAATTGCCTTGCAGCTTGGCGGCTCGAACGCGGCGAAGCTCGCCGAGGCAGCGGCAATTGGAGAAACCTTCGGCTACGATGAGATCAATTTGAACGTGGGCTGCCCCTCGGACCGCGTGCAAGAGGGGCGGTTTGGCGCTTGCCTGATGGCGGAGCCCGATCTTGTTGCGGCGTGCGTGGCGGCGATGCAGAACGCGGTGAACATCCCTGTCACCGTAAAGTGCCGGATCGGCATCGACGATCAGGATAGCGAGACAGATTTTCAGAATTTCATTGATCGCGTGGCGGCTGCGGGGTGCACGACTTTCATTGTGCATGCCCGCAAGGCTTGGCTTAAAGGGTTGTCGCCCAGAGAGAACCGCGAGATCCCGCCGATCGATTATCCGCGCGTCTATCGCTTGAAGACCGCTCGTCCCGATCTTGAGATCGTCATCAACGGCGGGATCGAAACTTTGGACGCATGCGAGGAGCACTTGCGGCATGTCAACGGCGTGATGCTCGGCCGCGCGGCCTATCACGATCCATTTATTCTGGCTGAAGTCGATCAACGCTTCTTTGATGGCCGCGCTGCTGTCGGGTCACGCGCAGACGCGTTGCGGGCCATCGAGGGTTATGTCGATGCGCATGTTGCGGCGGGCGGCAGGCTTTCCAATATTACGCGCCATGTGCTCGGCCTCTATCACGGCCGCCCGCGCGGGCGCCTGTTCCGTCGCGTCTTGAGCGAAGAAGCAGTGCGTGCAGGCTCGGGCATTGAAGTGTTGCGTAAAGCGCTTGATATCGCCGAAGGTACAGCAGTACGCGACGAGGGCATGGCCGCTGCGGCCGAGTGAGAAGGTTTGCATGGGATTAACGCTCAGTGCCGGCGGCATCGCGCTGCTCGGAATAGTGCTCGCCCTTGCCGGCGGCGCCACGGGATTTCTCGCCGGGTTGCTTGGCGTCGGCGGCGGCGCCTTTCTGGTTCCCGTGCTATACGAACTTTTTTCGTATTTCGGCGTGGACGAGGCTGTCCGCATGCACATGGTGCTCGGCACGTCGCTCGCCGTCATCGTGCCGACGGCGCTGCGGTCGTTCTCAGGCCACTACGCCAAAGGCGCCGTCGATATGGTTGCGTGGCGGCGGCTCGCGCCCTGGGTGGCGTTTGGCGTCGTGCTCGGCGTCTTGACGGCGAAGTTTGCGAGCACGGCCGCCCTCAAATGGATTTGGATGGCGGCCGGATCGATAATTGCCGTGAAATTTGCGTTCGGACGTGATGACTGGCGGCTTGGTAGCGCCTTGCCTCAGAGCAAAGGACTGGAAGTGGCGGCGGTCCTTATCGGCATCGTCTCGGCCTTGATGAGCATCGGCGGCGGTATGTTCATCGTTTCACTGCTGACACTTTATGCGTTTCCCATTCATTCGGCGGTGGCGACGTCCGCCGGGTTTGGTCCCGTTATTTCAATTCCAGGGACGCTTGGATTTATCTGGGCAGGGTGGGACGTGCCAGCACGGCCGCCCTATTCGCTTGGATTTATCAACGTGCCAGCGGCGTTGCTCATCATGCCAACGAGTATGCTCGCCGTGCCGTTCGGCGTCAGAGCCGCGCACGCACTGTCCAAACGCAAGCTCGAGATTGCGTTCGCGGTGTTTCTGACGTGCGTCGTTGCGCGGTTTTTATGGTCGCTGATCTAGGTGCTGCGAGACGCTAAACCGCAATCTTCTGATTGTACTCGCCAACTTCCGGGAAACGCGCCAGCTGCTGGTCAATGTCCTTGAAGATCGCCTTCATGTTGGCTTCGGCCGTCGGGCTTTCGACGACGACCACGAGCTCCGGCTTGTTCGATGAGGCGCGAATAAGCCCCCAGGTCCCGTCTTCGAGCACGACGCGCACTCCGTTGACGGTGATAAGTTCACGAATTTTCTGCCCAGCGATGCGGCTGCCGCTGTCGTACTGGCGCTTGTAGTGCTCGACCATCTTGTCGACGATGCCGTATTTCTTTTCGTCGTCGCAATGCGGCGACATGGTTGGCGAGCCCCAGGTCTTAGGCAGTGCGTCACGCAGGTCAGCCATGGTTTTTCCGGGCGCGCGATCGAGCATGTCGCATACGGCAAGAGCCGCTACAAGGCCGTCGTCGTAGCCGCGTCCCAAAGGCGTGTTGAAGAAGAAGTGGCCGGATTTCTCGAAGCCAACAAGCGTTTTGTGCTCGAAATTGTAGCGTTTGATGTAGCTGTGGCCGGTTTTCCAGTAGGCGGTGGTGGCGCCGTTGGCGATGAGCACGGGATCGGTCGCGAAGAGCCCCGTCGATTTTACGTCGACGACAAACTTTGCATTCTTGTGGATGGCCGAAAGATCGCGCGCCAGCATGACGCCAACTTTATCGGCGAATATTTCGTGCCCGTCGTTGGCGACCACGCCGCAGCGGTCTCCGTCGCCGTCGAACGCGAGGCCAACGTCGGCGCGGGTCTCAAGCACTTTGGCCGAGACAGCCTTCAACATCTTCATGTCTTCAGGGTTCGGGTTGTGATGCGGGAAATTGTAATCGAGATCGGTGTGAAGCGGCACAACCTCGCAGCCTGCGGCTTCGAGCACTTGCGTTGCGAAGGCACCGGCCGTGCCGTTACCGCACGCCGCGACGACTTTAAGTTTGCGCTTTAACTTCGGGCGGCTTGTGAGAGACGCAATATACCGCTCTGCCATGTCGGGCACAAAAACGTAACGACCGCCGGCTTTAGTTTCAAAGGAACCGCCAAGAACGATCTCTTTCAATTCCGTCATATCGTCCGGTCCGAACGTCAGCGGACGCGAGAGACCCATTTTAATGCCGGTCCAGCCGTTGTCGTTGTGGCTTGCCGTCACCATGGCGACACCTTCAACGTCGAGATCAAACTGCGCATAGTAGGCCATCGGCGAAAGCGCGAGACCGATGTCGTGGACTTCGCAGCCGCCGGCCAGCAGGCCGGTCATGAGCGCCTGCTTCACCTGCGCCGAGTAGGACCGGTAGTCATGGCCGACGACGATGCGCTTTGGCACGCCTCGCCGGGCGAAGAGCGTTGCGACGCCTAATCCGACCGCGTTGAGCCCCATGAGGTTGATTTCTTCAGGGAACAGCCAGCGCGCGTCGTATTCGCGAAAGCCCGTCGGTTTCACCAAGGGGAAGCGCTCGAAATCGGCGGTGTTCGGCTTCAAGTCCGCGCGCGGCTTGGGAATCATGGAAGGCCCCTCGATGAATCGTTTGGCGGAATGTAGCGGGTTGGCGGCCGTCATGGAACGTCCGCGCGGGACAAATGTTCCATAACCTGTGCAGCCTTGAAGGCTTCAATGGTGGCGGAGATGTGGCTCTTATTCGTGCAGCACGAGGGAGTTAGAGCGCATTTCGACGCGGGAGAGCCGCCCGAGAAACGACATGCCGAGCAGGGTTTTGTGAAGTTTTCCCGGTTCCGCGACCGCGCCCTTGACGTTACGCACGGTGATATCGCCGATCGAGATGCTCGACAAGGTGACAGGTGCAACCTTTCCCGTGCCGTTGGCAGTTCGCACGCCCTGGGTGAAGTCGGACGACTTCAAGTGGAGCCCTGCGCGTTCCGCGTCTTCGTAAGTCAGCGCGACAAGCGTTGCACCGGTATCGACCATGACGTCGATTTCGTTGCCGTTGACCTCGGCGGCCGTCTCGAAATGCCCGCCGCTGCTTGCGGTCAACTCCACATCTCCCCTGGAACTTGATGAGCGCGGGTTTGCGTTTTTGTCAGCCTCGGCCAACGCCTGTTCGCTCAACTTTGCGCCGGCGGCATCGGCCGCTTGTTGAGCCGCCTGCGTGGCAAAATCCGAAAGAGCATCCCGATGATTAATGGCATAGACCGAGCCAACCATTACGGCGACCAGGATCGCGATCGATGAGAAAAGGCTATTTGAACCCGGAGCCGAGGACATTACGAGAACCCAATCGAAAAAGTTGAGGCCTCGCTCAGGGCCTATCACTCGCGGAGTGTCACAAAATCTCCAGCCATTTCATAAGACCGCAAACGTCTTAAGAAACTGATACCAAGCAAGCTTTCGTTAAGACTTCCAGGCGCCGCGACAAGCGCCTCTAAGCCGTCGATCTGGATGGGGCCGACGGAAAGTGAGCGGATGCGGACCGGGGCAGCGTAAGTTGTGCCGTTTGCTGTCTCGATGGGAACGCTGAATGTCAAGGTTGAGAGGTCGATGCCGGCCTTTTCGGCGTCGGTCTGGCGCAACAAGACAACAGCGGCGCCGGTATCAACGAGGAACTCGGTGGGGCTGTGATTGATGCCCCCGCGGGCCAAATATTGACCTTGGGGGTTGCGCCGGATGCGAACCGACTTTGGCCCGTTCACGATTTCAGACGCGCTCTGCGGTGAAACGTGCGCGGCGGCTGCTAAATAGCTCCGCAGCGGCATGTGGTTGTCAAGGCCGTATAGGAGCGCGCAAATGGCCGATGCACAGGCGCCAAAGAACAATGCCGTCATGCGCGACCTGTTGCCATTACGCGCATGATTTTTGGCGGTCGCGAGATAGACGGCGATGAGAAGTGCGACGGCGCCGCCCGCCAAGAAAAGTTCGGGCGGAATGTCAGCACCGGCGGACGAACCGAATCTAAGTAGTGCAAGACCGCCAAGGACAGCCAAGACGAGTGTCAGCCAGAGAAACATGCACCAAGCCCCAATGCAAAGAGCTAGCCGGCGGGCGACGCGCTGCGCGCCGTCAATTCCGCCATGATGCGCCGGCGCTCTTTATCCGGCATGGACGACCATCGGGCAATCTCGTCAATAGTTCGTTTGCATCCCGAACATTGCCGCGCTTTTGGGTCGATGACGCAAACTTTTATACAGGGCGTTTCCATAGGTTCGCAAAGGTCCGGTCGCGAGAACTGAACTGACTTGGCTGTCACTTACGGCGCAGCGGGAATACAGGCAACGCGTCACATGCTCCGAACAGCGCCTGCTGCGCGGTAGGGCTGGTCGGACCCATATGGCGAGGCTGCTTTCAGTCGCGGCTGCCGCGTCGATCTTGGAAGCAAGAGATCGGCGCCTTTATGGCGTTCTTGGCCGAGCGGCTGCAACGGCGCGACGGCGTCGAGCACGCGCTGTTTCGGCAAGGTTACGGTGACTTCCGTGCCCTTCCGGAGTTCGGATTTCAAGGTGAAAGTGCCGCCATGCAGCTGAATAAGATTTTGCACGATCGGCAGTCCGAGCCCGGTGCCGCCTTCGGCCGTCTCGTGGGCGAGTGAGCCTTGGCCAAATGCCTGCATGACGCGGGGTATTTCGTCTTTCGGAATTCCGGGGCCTGTGTCTTTGACGGACATTTTCAATCCGCCATCGGCGATGCGCGCGACGGTTAATGTGACGCGGCCGCCTTTCGGTGTGAATTTCAGCGCGTTCGAAAGCAAGTTGAGGCAGATTTGGCGCATGGCGCGCGGATCGGCCCAAGCCTGGGGCATATCGGCTTCGAAATCTTCGATGAGTTGCAGGCCTTTGGCGTCGGCTTTGAGTTGGACGAGGCGCTCGCAGTCTTCGGCAATGTCGGTGAGCCGGATCGTCTCTTCGTGCAGTTCGTAGCGGCCCGCTTCAATGCGCGACAGATCGAGAATCTCGTTGATGATGTGCAAGAGATGACTACCGCTCGCATAGATATTGCGAGAATAATCGCGGTAGGTCTCGTTGCCGATCGGTCCGAGAATTTCTTTTTCCATGACTTCGGAGAAGCCCATGATGGCGTTCAAGGGCGTTCTCAGTTCGTGGCTCATGGTTGCGAGAAAGCGCGATTTTGCTTTGTTGCCTGCTTCAGCGCGCCGCCGCGCCTCGTCAGAAATTGCCGTTGCTTCTTCAAGCTCGGCAATGAGGCCGTCTTTTTCAGCGCGGAACTCGATCATGGAAAGCGCGGTCGAATGCAAGCCCCTCGTCAAGTAGATGAAGAACAGATGGATGCCGATCGCCATCGAGGCGAGGGCAAAATAGAATGGATCGTTCAGCCAGAACAACCGCCCAGCGACGGCGAGCGTCATCGGCACGGTTCCGAAAAGAAATAGCCCGCGCACCGTCGAGGCAAAGGTCAGGCGGATGGCAAGAACAACCATCAACGTCGCGAAGATAAAGACGTGCGATGAGAAATTGGCGTCCGTCTGCATGCCGCCGACGATACCAAATCCGATCAAGGCAAAGCCCGCAAGCACCATGCCATTGAGGAATTCAAGAAGCTGGAAGCGGCGGCGCTTCTCGGCCACGTTGACTTCGGTCCGGGGCAAAGTGAGCAGCCTCTTGCACTGGACGTACATCAGCCACTTGGTCAGTATGACCGCCGTGATCCAAAGTCCGGACTCGGCAGCTGTTGCCCAGAACATGGATGCGATCGAAAAGATGATGCAGAGTGCCGGCATGGCAAATGGTGCGCTGATCTCGTTGCGCGCAAACATCGCCAGGAGTTCGTATTCGTACTCCGGCTTGATGTCGCTTCCTTGGGTCAGCCGTTCGCGGTAGGCCTTGAGATCGTCGGATTTCTTAGCGCGGGCCGGGCGCTGGGGACGGCGCTCCGGCATGTCGGCGGTATCGACATTGTTGTCCATTGCTGTAGCCGCTATCCCAATAATTACCACCACGCCGCTCATGGCATGGTTCCGCTCGGTTAATTTGCGGGCAATTCGCTAACTTAGCGTTTAATACCGCTTCAAGTTTTATGCAGAGGGAGTAGATGCAAGGCATGCGACGCGACGTGGAACGCCAACTGGCTAAATGGATTTCGGCTGCAATTCTGGCGATTTTGGCGGCTTTGTTTGGACAAAAGCAGCTCGCCTCACCCAAAGATTTTGGACCGGCCCCGCAGGGGGTCACGGGCGTTGGCCGTGCGATTGATGGCGATAGTTTGCATGTCGGCAACAGTGAGGTGCGTCTAAAGGGCATCGATGCCCCCGAAGGGCGCCAATCCTGTACCCGGGCAGGCGCGTCATGGGATTGCGGAAATGCCGCCCGTGACGAGCTGCGGCGGTTGATCGGCAAAGACATGGTCATGTGCCAGGTGCTGGAAAAAGACAAGCACGCGCGGCTCCTAGCGCGGTGTTCGGCGGGCGGCAGGGACATCAATGCAGGAATGGTCGCCTCGGGCCTCGCCGTTTCATACGGCGGGTATTTGCGGGAGGAGGGTGAAGCGAAGTCAAGAAAGCGCGGTCTGTGGTCCGGAGAGTTCCAGTCCCCTCGGGATTGGCGTCACGAACGCGGTATTGGTCAATAACAGAGGCCGTTGGTGATGCGAATAGTTGAGACGCGACGCGCGCCAAACCCCCGACGGGTGCGGATTTTTCTGGCCGAGAAGGGATTGCCTATTCTCTTTGAAGAACAGGATCTCATGACGGGCTCGCTGAAGTCGGCCGAGTTCACGGCACTTAATCCCTGGCAGCAAGTGCCTGTGCTGGTATTCGACGATGGGCGGCGGCTGTGCGAAAGCGTTGCAATCTGCCGCTACTTTGAGGAGCTGCAACCAAATCCGCCGCTGATGGGCGTCGGGCCGATGGGGCGGGCTGAAACCGAGATGTGGCAACGGCGTATCGAGTTCGGACTTCTCTTTCGCGTGGCGCAAGTCTTCCGCCATCTCCACCCAAAGATGGCGCACCTCGAGATGCCCCAAATCGCGGCTTGGGGCGAGGCCAACAAGGCAAAGGTTGAAGCAGAGCTGAGGCTCATCGACGAACGTCTGGCCGGGACGCACTATATCGCGGGGGAGAATTTTTCCATTGCAGATATCACGGCGCTGGTCGCGATTGATTTTATGAAACCAGCATGTCTTGAAGTTCCAGCCGATTTAGTGAACTTGAAACGCTGGTTTGACGAGGTTGCGCGGCGGCCAAGCGCGAGTGCGTAATGCAGGGAGGCACTTTTGCCGGGCGATCTTGACAAGCTTTTGGGCGAAATTGGTGGTTGCCGGTATTGCCGGGATACTCCAGACGGCAAAAAGCTCGCGCATGAGCCGCGACCCGTAATTCGCGCCGGCGCGACGGCACGTATTGGGGTTTTCGGACAAGCTCCGGGTGTTCGTGTTCATGCTTCAGGAAAGCCATTCACCGATCCATCGGGTGTCAGACTGCGCCAGTGGATGGATGTTACGGACGACGAGTTCTACGACATTTCACGCATCGCAATTTTGCCGATGGGATTTTGTTTTCCGGGGCTCGATGCGCGTGGATCGGATCTGCCGCCACGGCCGGAATGCGCGCGATTATGGCGTGCGAAAGTTTTAGACCAACTGAAGCTTCTGGAAGTTGTACTTCTGGTCGGCGGCCATGCGCAAGGCTGGCATCTTGGCAAACGGTCTGAAGAAACAGTTAGCGAGACTGTCGCTTGCTGGCGGTCGATTTCCAAGTCCCATGAAAATCGCAAGTACTGGCCGCTTCCTCATCCGTCGTGGCGCAACAATCTCTGGCTCAAGAAAAATCTTTGGTTTGAGTCGGATCTTTTGCCCGCGATGCGCCGCAATGTTCGCCGCGCACTGGATCGTTCTTAGAGGAAATTGTCTCGGTACACGCTTATGCGGCTGGCCGGGTATGGGGGTTCTGAGCCGCGCTTCTAAGTGCCGTCTGCCAGCGCGGCTTGTCCGCCTGCAGCTCTAGATCGTCTCGAATGTAACCCAAATCGAAACCTGCTATCGTCAAGGTGTCGAGCACTGCATCGACCGGTATCGAATGCACACTGACTGCCGCCCAAACGATGGCCGCGCGTTGACCGGAAGCACAATAGGCAAGGACTGGTGTTTTCTGCATCGCCACTGCCCGTTGCGCGGCCAGGATTACGTCTTCGGCAAAAACACCGTACATCGGTGCCGGAATATGAATGTAAGCCATGCCAACCTTATCGCAAAGTCGGCGCGCTTCTTCTGAGGAGACATGAACCTTCGATTCATGATCGGGCAAAAAATTGATGATCATCCGGTACCCCTGCGCGGCCACGGCATCAAATTCCTCCGCTCTAAGGGCGCGGCTGACGGCAAAATCAGGCGTGATGGGCACGACATCCGGCATTGAACTACCTAGCTCTGGTAAGGTCTGGCGAGACCGATAAGTGGTTGAAATTTCCCCGCCCGGCAAGCCTTGCTGCGGCGCAAAATGAAAAAAAATGCCAAATTTCGTGTTGACATACGCATCAAGCAAAACAATTGTCCTCAAATGGTCCAAAGTTAGAAACGTCGTTCTTTCCCCTGGAGACCGAACGTGCTCGATGAGATGGACGTCAAGATTTTACGAATTCTGCAGGAAGACTGCACGCGACCCGTCGCCGAAATTGGCAAGGAGGTTGGTCTATCGACCACGCCTTGTTGGCGCCGCGTTCAAAAACTCGAAGAAGCCGGCATCATAAAGCGGCGCGTCGCGATTCTCGACCCGGCAAAAATAAACGCAGGCGTCACTATTTTTGTTTCGATCAAGACGGATCATCATTCTCTCGCTTGGCTGGAGAAATTCCGCAGCGCCGTGGCGGATTTTCCCGAGGTCGTCGAATTTTATCGCATGTCGGGAGATGTCGATTATTTGCTGCGCGTGGCGGTGCCCGACATTGCCGCCTACGACTCATTTTACAAGAAACTCATCTCGCGCATCGAGATAGCCAAGGTATCCTCGGCATTCGCCATGGAGCAGATGAAGTATACAACTTCTCTTCCGCTGCAGTTTGCACAAACATCCAATCAAGTGAAATTAGACAAAGCGGAGGCATAACCCATGGTCTGCCGCCGATTGTTGATTTGTGCCGTCTTGCCTTACGTCGGCTTTGGTCCAAGCCGCATAATGAGGCTCGAAGTATCCCATCGCCGGCCGCCACGCTCCTGTATCTCGGCATAGAATGTATCGACAATTTTTGCGACGGGCAGCTGTGCGCCGTTCCGGCTGGCTTCGTCCAAGCAAATTCCGAGATCTTTTCGCATCCAATCGACGGCAAACCCGAAATTGAATTCGCGCGCGTGCATTGTCGTCCAGCGGTTTTCCATCTGCCACGACTGGGCCGCACCCTTCGAGATGGTTTCGATGACGGCCGCAACGTCGAGCCCAGCCTGCTCGGCAAAATGGACGGCCTCAGATAGGCCCTGGACGAGACCGGCAATTGCAATCTGATTGACCATTTTAGTCAGCTGCCCGGCACCAGAGGGACCAATGTGCTTCGCCATTTTGGCAAAGCAGCGGATCACCGGCTCAGCCTTGCCAAAAGCCGCGACGTCACCGCCTGCCATTACGGTCAGCGTGCCATTTTCCGCGCCCGCTTGTCCGCCGGAAACAGGTGCATCCAGGAAAGATAAATTTTTTGCGGACGCTATGCCCGCCAACTCGCGCGCGATGCCGGCTGAAGACGTCGTATGATCGATAAAAATGGCGCCGGGTTTCATGCTGGAGAATGCGCCGTCCGGTCCAACCGTCACGTGCCTCAGATCATCGTCGTTGCCAACACAGGAGAATACGAAATCGGCATCTTTTGAAGCGTCGGCTGGAGTTGGCGCGGCGCGGCCCGACCCGTTTGTCTCGAGCCAGCGGCCGGCCTTTTCAGAAGTGCGATTGTAAACGGCGATGTCGTGCCCGCCGCGCTTGAGGACGTGCCCTGCCATGGGAAAGCCCATGACGCCAAGACCGATCCATGCAACCTTTGCCATATGATTTTTCTCCCGCTTGGCGCCGACCACCAAGAAGGACTTCTAATCTAAGCGCCGCCCGGCGCAAAACAAAAGGGAGGAACTCTGCGCTCCTCCCTCTATTTGTAACGGGTATTCTCCAAGCCCGGGATTATCGCACGTCGTAGTCCCGGTACCAGCTCCAGCGCGATACGCCTCGAGCCGGACGGGCACTTACCGTACAGTACACAGAACCCGCACCGGCGTCGCAGTTCACCTGTTTGTCGGTTGCCATACGCCAGCGGGCAAAGCGCTCGCCGTAAAGATTGGAAACTTTCGATTTCCAGGCGTCGATCGCTGAACTTTTCGCGCGCCATTCGCGTATGTGGTACGGCATATAATCGCTGGCATAACTGGCGCGAGCTTCAACGCGGCGGAAGTCATGGTGTCCGCCCCAGCCATCGCCGTGGCGGCGGCGGCTGTAACCCGTGTCATCCTGATCAAAGTCGCGCTCAATATGCCGGGGAGCGGGTTTGTCGTTGCTATAATCGTAGTTCCTTCTGGAATTGTAGGCCCGGTGGCTGTCGGACAGTTCGGCAGCGCTGACGGTCGTCGTGTTTGTACCGGTTGACATCAGTGCAACTGCAGCGAGGGCTGAAAAAATTGTTATGCGGGTCATTGGGATGCTCCTTGGCTCGAACTCGGGGGATGAGGGACCCACCCGGTCTTAAGAGCCAAGGCTAACGGCTTGCCTCTGAGCCGGCCCTGAATGAGGTCGTCAGCTGTTGTTCATCCGGCAGGCACGCATGCTTGTCACGCTTGACCAGATAACTCCCCAGCCGCAAGAACGGCTCGAAGGGACCCTAAAATGGGAGCGGGCCCCACACTCTTTCGAATGTGAGGCCCTGATAGGGAGAGAGTTAGCTTTGGGGAGGGAGGCTCAATGGGAGGGAGGCCCAGCATGAGTTAATTTCTGCCTATCGACGCCCGCGGTTGATTTGGGAACCATGATGAGAGATGCGAGAAGCATCGTGCTCGCCATTGCGAAACAAGCCACCATGCTTACCCGGGTCAAGTTCCAGGTTCGCGTCGCGTCAAGTTTTGCGGCTGCTAGGTCCATATCAAACTCGGGTCGGATCGCAGTCATCAGCTCAAGTAACAGCAAGCTAACCCATAACCAGTTGTTAGTCTATTCGGACGCTCTGGCATGATTAATGTTAAAATGCCAAATTTCATGAAGTCTTAATGTGTATTAACATTAAGTCTTCAAGTGTTATTCTGTCGTGCCTCTAACGCTGCTCAAAGTTTGGCCTGGCGCAATCGGATCCAGGTCGAGTTTCAGTTCGATAAGAACAGGCTTGGTGCTGGATAGGGCGCGGCTGAGTGCTGTTGGGAATTCGCTTCCTGACATGACCCTAATTCCCGTGGCGCCCATTGCTTCGGCCAGCGCGACAAAGTCAGGGTTGACGAGCGACGTTGCCGTGACGCGTCCAGGGTAACGGCGTTCTTGGTGCATGCGGATGGTGCCAAGCATACCGTTGTTGGCAACAATGACGATGATAGGTAGTGCGAATTGCACGGCCGTCGCCAATTCTTGGCCCGTCATCTGGAAACATCCGTCGCCGGCGAGCGCGACCACCGCACGTTCCGGATGGCAGAGCTTGGCGGCAATGGCGGCCGGCAGGCCGTAGCCCATCGACCCAGCCACCGGGGCTATTTGAGAAGGATAGCTCTTGTAAACGAAATAGCGGTGTAGGAACGCCGCGTAGTTGCCGGCTCCGTTCGTGATGATGGTATTGTCCGGTAGTTCCCGCGAGAGGTCAGCCACAACGTCGTCAAGGCGTACTTCGTCCGGTGTTGATCGCGCCGTTAGCTTCAGTGTCGCTTCGTAAGCATGGCGCAGGTCTCTGCGCCAGATCGGCCAAGGCGGTCTTTTTCCCGGAGTTTCCATTTCGCTCAAAGCAGTGGCGGCGGCAATCGGACTGGCGGCTATCGAAAGGGCAGGTAAGTAGGGGCAATCGGACGATCCGGCATCGGCTGCAATATGCACGAGTTTTTGGCTTGTGCTTCCTGGCTTCAACAAAGTGAAACCTTGGGTCGAGACGTCTCCCAGACATTGGCCGAACACAATGACCAAATCGCTGGCCCGGATACCGGCGGCGAGCTGGGGGTCAATAGACAGACCGAGATGACCGACATAGCAGCGATGCCGGTTGTCGATGGCATCCTGGCGGCGGAAGGACGCTGCGATAGGAAGGTCGAACCGTTCCGCGAAACGTGTCAATGCCGTGCTGGCACCGGCGCTCCAGGCCGCGCTGCCAGCGATGACGAATGGCCGCTCGGCATATGCAAGATAAGTCCTGAGCTGATCGAGGTGTTCGCGCTGCGGCTCTGCCGCCTGTCTATCGATTTTAGCAAGTGGTGTAATATCGGTTTCTTGGCTCAGCACTTCCTCGGGCAAACCGAGCACGACAGGACCCTGGCGGCCGGTGACCGCCACACTAATCGCTTCGTGAAGCATCCTCGGCAGTTCGGTCGCGCTGGCGGCGATCTCACATGATTTTGTGATCGAACCATAGACGGCCTTGAGATCAATGGCCTGAAATGCGGGGAGGCCGTTCATCGAGGTCGGCGGAAGCCCGACAAGGAGCAGCAAAGGCGTTTGGTCTTGATGCGCGATATAGACGCCGGCAATAGCGTTGGCGGCACCGGGTCCGCGCGTGACCAGTGCGATGCCAGGAAGGCCGGTCAGTTTACCGGTCGCCTCCGCCATCATGGCGGCGCCCGCTTCGTTGCGCGTTGTGATCGGTTGCACGCGCGGGTCTGCGTGCATTGCGTCCAAGATGGGCAGGAAACTCTCGCCCGGCACCGTAAAGATGTGGCGGAAACCCTCCGTGGCCAAAGTATCGATCAGGATTTGTCCGCCGGTACGCATGAGCACTGTCATTAATCTCTTGGCCAGTTTGATGTTTCCACAGGTTTTATGCGTGTCTCAATGCTCCGGATAGGACAAAGCGTTTTCTGGGTTAGCTCTTTATCTTGATGCGCGCGGAAGCCGTGGATCAAGATGGCAAACTGCTGGCGGCAGACGCCGCCCGGCCTATGGTGGCGCCTGAAGAATCAGGGTTAGGGGTGGCTCAATGAACGCCGGTGCCTGCGAACGGAGGTTTTGCGCCCGTGCTGCGCGCATACCGGTGCTTTGGGCATATTTGGGGCTATGCTTGGCACTGGCGTGGCCGCTAACGCTCGGCTCGTCTGCGGCACTTGCTGAAAGCCGTGTGGCGCTGGTTGTTGGCAATGCCAATTACGAAACCAAGAAACTAAAGAACGCTCGCAACGACGCCGAACTCATGGCGCGAACTTTGAAAGACGTTGGCTTTGATGTTTTAACTGTGTTTGACGGCGACGCAGCCGCGATGCGGGCAGCCGTCACGGAGTTTGGCCGGCGCCTGAAAGTGCCCGATACGGTTGCGCTCTTTTACTATGCCGGGCATGGCGTTCAGGCTGACGGCGAAAATTATCTCGTTCCCTTGGCGGCCAATATTTTCGACATGACCGAGGTGGCGTTGAATTCGCTGTCGCTTGGCGACGTGCTGAAGACCATGGCGCGTTCCGAATCGCGCATGAACCTTGTTGTCCTCGACGCGTGCCGCGATAATCCGTTTGCAGCGACGACGCGCGCGATTGCCCAGGGCGGTCTAGCGCCAGTTGTTGCGCCGTCTGGAACGCTTATTGGTTATGCCACGGCGCCCGGGCAGGTAGCGCGTGACGGGGAAGGCGAGAACAGCCCTTATTCGGCGGCATTGGCGGCAAATATCTCCGTCGCCGGCTTGACACTTGAAGAGGTTTTTCGCAACGCGCGGCGCCGCGTCATAGACGTGACGTCGGGGCGGCAGGTTCCATGGGAACACTCTTCGCTTATAGGAGAGTTTTTCTTTAGGCCGAAGCCGCCGGGTCCGCAAAGTAGCGAAATACGGCACGAAAGCCCGGTGGGCGCCGATGCGCGGCTCTCTGAAATCGATGCTTGGGAGCAGATTAAACTCAGCAAGGATCCGGCTCGATTCAAGGCGCACATCGAGCTGTATCCTGATGGGCTCTTCGCGGAACTGGCTGGAGTTCGCTTATCTAAAATTGAGGCCATGCGCGCGCAGACGCCTTGGAACTGGATCATGACCGGCAGTATCGAGCGAGATACTGCCGGTCCTGCGGCGGCCTCAGCATTCGAGCGTGGCGTCCAGCTTGAAAACGCCGCCCGCACGCCCGAAGATCTTCGCGTCGTTGCTGCGCTTTACGCCGAAGCCGCCGCCCATGGTTTGCCGCAAGCCATGTTCGCACTAGCCCGTGCACTGGATAAGGGCCGTGGTACGCTGCGCAATTTGGTTGAAGCTGCGCGCTGGTATGAATTGGCGGCCGAACGTCAGCACGCAGGCGCCATGGCCGCTCTTGGCACAATGTATGAGTTCGGAGATGGCGTGCGTCTCGATATGGCAGAAGCACTACGCCTTTATCAGACGGCCGCCCAATCGGGCGAGCCCGCTGCCATGACAAGCCTGGCGTATCTCTACGCACACGGTAAAGGCGTTGCCCGCAATCTACAGGAGGCCCGCCGGTTATACGAATTGGCGGCGAACAAAGGGCATGTGCGGGCGATGTTCAATCTGGCGCTGATGCAAATGCGCGGCGAAGGGGGCCGCACCGACATCGCTAACGGGGTAAAGCTGCTCGAAACCGCTGCCGCGCGCGGTCATGCCGGTGCAAATCTGGAATTGGCCTATCTCTACGATGATGGCCGTGGCGTGGCACGCAGTCCGAAACAGGCGGCAGAACACTATGTCGAAGCGCTCCGTGCCGCGAAACGCGAGGGGCGCAATTTGGACGTGCCACCAAGGATTTGGACCTTTGCGACACGCCGGGATTTGCAGCGGCTGCTGGCTGCCAAGGGGCACTATCGTGAGGGCATTCACGGCTTCTTCAATGCTGAGACACGGAAAGCTCTTATCGCCATCGCCCAAAATTGAGCGTTATACGGTTTGGCCCTCAAGATTGCCGAAATACCTTGTTGCACCTGGGGTCTAGGCGGCTGGCAATGCCGCCGTTATGGTGCCGCGCTGGGGTACTCAATAGCGCCAGTCCGGCAGCCAGTTGGCGGTTGGCGTTGACGACCACGGGGTTCTTATGACGGCTGTTGGTACTTGCGCCCTGTTTTCACGATTGCGGGCGGTCATGCTTGCGTCGGGTTGGCTGCTGAGCACTTTACTGATGGCGACGCAGACCGAGGCGGCCAATCCAGCGACGGGAACTGAGGTGGCACCGGTAGCGCCGAACGGCGGAACTGGCGCGCCTGCCATGCCGTCAGCCAACGCAACCCCGCCGGTGTCGGCCGCCACCGTCCCGCCGCGCCCTGAAGATCCCCGTGCTGCAAAAGTATATTCGGTGCTTGAGACACACTGCGCGCGCTGCCACCAAACCGGGAAGATTGCGAGCAAGCCAGTGGCTGCGGGCGGCATCGCCAACATCCTTGCTGTTGGTGAGATTGCCAATGACCCGCAACTCGTTCGGCCAGGCTCGCCTGATGCGTCTCCGCTCTACGAGGTGCTGCGAAGCCGCCATGGCCCGGTTGAAATTTATGCCAATGAAGTTGCAGAGCCTGGACCCGAGGATCTCGACGCAGTGAGAGAGTGGATCAGAGAACTTTCCGTTACGCCGCGAGAATGCCCATCACGAACGACGATCAAACATGCTGCGACCGAGGCCTTGATCGAGGAAGCTTTGCGTGTCGAGCGCGATGGCTCAAAAGATCTGCGCTTCGTCTCATTGGTCAATCTCTATAACGCCTGCGTCAGTTCGGAAGAACTTGCTGCTTACCGGCAGGCGGTTACAAAGTTGATGAATAGCTTGTCTTGGGCACAAACGCCGCAAAAGCTGACACCGCTCGATGCGAATGGAACGATACTGTCTTTCCGCCTATCAGATTTCGGGTGGGTTCCTGGGCATTGGGACGTCATTGAGCGGAAATACCCCAAGGCCCTCGCCGTTGCGCTGTCTGACAAGACCCGGTCCGCAGCGGGTTCTGCGGCCCCTGTCGTGCGTGCCGATTGGCTTGCTGACGCGGTGAGTAGCATGTCGCTCTACTATCAGCTCCTCGGCATCCCGCCAAAACTCGGCGACCTCGCCAAGATGAATGCAGTTGATATCGACTATAATCTTCGCATCGCGCGGGCACGCCGTACTGTGATCCGGGAGAGTTCCATAACGCGCGGCAACCGGCTCGCAGAGCGCCACCCGGGCGCAAGGGGCGGCTTTTGGCTGATTTATGACTTTGCGACGAGCAGCGGCGATCAGGACTTGTTCGAGCATCCGCTTGGGCCAAAATCTTCGCCTCAAGTCAAATCGCCATTCAAGCACGATAGCGTCCGCGCGCTTTTTGCTCTGCCGAATGGCTTCAACGCATTTGCGCTATTTGATGCAACTGGCAGCCGGATCGACCGGATTTTACCGGGTGTTGAGAAGCCGCTCTATGACGGATCGGAAGGAACGGATTCGGGAACAGTGACGAGTGGCAATTGTTTTGGCTGCCATAAAGACGGGTTGTGGCCGGTGCGGGACGCTTACCGCGCGCGCGCCAACGGCGTTCCGGCCGCAGGCAATAAGGAGATACAAGACGCTGCGTTGCAGCTATCTGGCATTGATAGTGAGATGCAACTCGTGCAGGACGGCGACAACGAAAAATACCGCAATGCCTTGAGAGCCGCCGGTATCGATCCCGAGCTAAAAATCAAAGGTCAAGAAATTATCAGCGCATTGGCCGGGATATACCGGTCAACGGTTGATCTTGCTGGGGCCGCGATAGAACTCGGTCTTGAACGCGAAACATTTGAAGCAGCCTTGGCGAAAGCCGCAGGGCCAACAGGTACGCTTGCCCGGCGCATCCAACACGGACGGCTGCCGCGGTCCGATGCGGAGCGGT
Organism: Hyphomicrobium sp.; assembly: GCA_031373745.1. Lineage (GTDB taxonomy): Bacteria > Pseudomonadota > Alphaproteobacteria > Rhizobiales > Hyphomicrobiaceae > Hyphomicrobium_B. The sequence goes on from JANMNH010000040.1 coordinate 18,908, forward strand.
TGCTTTCGTATCTCAAGGGTGTTGAACAAAGCAGCAATAGCACGTCAGATAAGCCGATAGCCTCGCAAGCCAATTCGAATGCCATCAATTTAAACGTCTGGATTGACAAAGTTCGGCCAGCGCCGGGCGATCTCATTGCAATCAATGCCGAGGCCGACAAGGATTGCTTTCTGACGCTCATTAATGTCGATGCTGCAGGGAAGGCGACCGTGCTGTTTCCAAATGACTTCGAACCAGACAATTTGTTGAGTGCCGGCAAGACTCAACGCGTGCCTGGGACGTCCGCACCCTACCAGCTCCGGATCAAGGATGAGGGTAGGGAAACGTTGGTTGCGCAATGCTCGACGTCACCCGCGCCACCGACAGGTATTGAGCATGATTTTGGACGGCAGAGATTTACGGTGCTTGGAAACTGGGAAAATTTCGTACGCGACAGTTTGATTACGGACGCCGATTTGCGCCGCAATCCGAACAAGGCGGAGCGGGCACGATCGGCTAGGGCACAAGCATTGAGGCGGTTGCGCGAGAGTGGCTCGCGCACGGAAGAGCGGCAAGACACATCGCCCGGCAGGCCGGTGCGCGACGGTCGAGCCGTCATCATACTCGGTAACGGATAGGTGACGGTTAGATTTCTCTTTCGAGACGCTTCAATGACGAGGCGGCGCCTGCCAGTATAGAAAGCGCCGCGATCAAGGATTGTACCGAGAGCGTTGAAACGCCGGTTATGCCTTGGCCTATTGAGCATCCAAGCGCGAGGACACCACCGGCGCCCATTGCAAGCGCGCCGCCAAAATGGCGCAACATGTCATCTTTGTTGGCAAACCCCTGGAGGCGAAACCGGCCATTCAAATTGGCAGCCAAGCAACTTCCGGCCAACGTGCCGAAGACTGTTGCAGCCCCGAATCCTGGGAGACCAAGAGCGGTTGCGCGTCCAATCCAATCCACCGCGTCAGCGACAGGCCGCACAAAACTTAGAGACATAGGCACGACCGGGCTCACGTCCATGTCGTTATAGGCGAGCCCCGTCACGAGCCAACCTATGGCAACGAGAAGACCGACTCCCGCACCGCCTAAAAGACAGGTCTTTTCGTGCTTAACCTGGCAATGCGCAAGCGCGAAGACTGCTAACGGACCGGCAACAAGAAGTGCTGAGAGCCACTGGCTGAGACCGGCTGGAACACCGAACTTTGTGGCAATGGCGCCGAGGCTTTGCGACTGAAGTCCGAGAGGCTCAAGGTCGAGGGCCGTCGCCGTTTCCAATGCTGCACGGAGCGGCCCAAGAATTCCACCCATCGTGGCAAACGCCGCGACGGAGAGGACCAGCATTGTGACCAATCCGCGGAGATCGCCGGCACCGGCACGCACAAGATTACGGCTTGCACAGCCTCCGGCAGAGACCATGCCAAACCCGAACAACGATCCGCCCGCGGCGGCGCCCAGCCAATTCAATCTTGGTGTTAGATACATGGATCGCGTGACATCGGTTAGACCGAGCGAGTTCAAAACTTGCGTTGCTGCAACGGCAACAGCTGCTGCAAGTGCAACGGCCCCCAAACGGTGACGGCTCCCTGACGTTCTCCAATCGGATACGGCACCCATCACGCAGAAATTCGTGCGCCATGCGAGCGCCCCAAAAGCCATTCCAATCAAAAACCCGCCCAACGCCAGCGCACTTTTCGGGTCGCTCTGAAAGACATTTCGAAGCATGTTCATCGGAAATCAAGCCGTGGCCGGAGACACTAGGGCTTCAGTTGATGCGACAGTACCATTTTCGTCAATTGGCGTTACAAAATCATAGGATCACTAAGTATCGCGCAAGCCATGCTCGAGACAAGGATTCTCGAAAGGCCCTTTACAGTAGGGGCACGGAACCCTAAATCGACCCAGCATTGCATGGCGGCAAACCCGGTTCGCGCTGCCATGTCGAGGTTCGGCCAAATTTGGTGGAAGTCACGCGCATGGAAAAATTCCGCTCAGCCATTGAAATGGTAAATGCGTTGAAGCCTGATTTGCCCGTGTTTGCGGCCCGCCCGCACGCTGCCGGCAGGGCGGCGCGCTGGTTTACGAAGAATTTTCCAGGCGAAGTAGCCTACGCCTACAAAGCGAACAGTTCCGTGTTTCTAGTTGGTGCACTTTACGGCGCCGGCATTACGCAATTCGACGTCGCGTCCGTTGCCGAGCTCGAAGACGCAGCAACGATTCCAGGCGTGCGGCTTCACTTCATGCATCCGGTCAAGCCGCGCCACGCCATTCGTAAGGCGTACTTCGACTATGACATCAAATGTTTTGCGCTCGATAGCGAAGATGAGCTGCAGAAGATCGTCGAAGAGACACGGGGCGCCAAAGATCTCGAGCTCTTCGTGCGCATCGCCGTTCCGGCCAAGAACAGCCGCGTTCCGCTTGAACGCAAATTTGGCATAACCGGGCAAAAGGCGGCAATGCTGCTCGTCAAGACACGCCAGGTAGCCGACGAGCTTGGAATTACATTTCACGTCGGATCGCAAACCACGACACCGGACGCCTATGCTATGGCCTTTGAGGAAGTAAAAAAGCTTATTGTCAAAGCCGGAGTGGTCGTCGATGCGATCGACGTTGGCGGCGGCTTTCCGTCGCAGTACGCCGATAGCGTGCCAGCACGGCTCTCGGACTTCATTGAGGTCATAAAGGCGGGAAAAGCAAAATTGCCGGTAACCGGAGAGTGCCGTTTGATTTGCGAGCCGGGCCGTGCGCTGGTTGCCGAGGCTGAAAGCCTTATCGTGAAAGTGGATCTGCGCAAAGGCGACGAACTCTATATCAACGATGGCGGATATGGTGCGCTCTATGACAGCGCACAGCTCGGCTTCGTTTTTCCAGTGCGGCTCGTTCGCGATGGGCTCGATCCCAACGAACCCCTTCTGCCCTTCGAGTTTTGGGGCCCGACGTGCGATTCCATCGATCACATGAAGGGGCCATTTCTGCTGCCGGCCTCAGTGCGGGAGGGCGACTATATAGAAATCGGGAACATCGGCGCGTATGGCCGGGCGCTTTCGTCGCGTTTCAACGGCTATGGTTCCTATCACGATGTAATTCTGGAAGATGAGCCGATGTATTCGATCTACGAGATGGAAAGCGGCAGAATCGCGAAGAATGCGTGATACGCGGTGACCAGGGGCGATCTGTGAAATTCGAATATCTACCGGCAAAGAAGTCGTTTCTCGATCCGCTGCGCGAAGACTCGCGCAGGCCCGATTTGGCAAAGGCGGTCATCATTCCGTTTGGGCTAGAAGCGAGCGTCAGCTATGGCAGCGGCACGGCCGCGGGCCCCAAGGCGATCATCGAGGCGAGCCAGCAGCTTGAGCTATTTGACGAAGAATTCTGGCGCGAACCCTACAAAGATTATGGGATCGCATGCTTGAAGCCGCCGAAGGTCAGAAACGGGATTAGCGCGGCACTGAAACAACTCGAGACCATCGTTGCGGCGGTGGTTGATGACGGGAAGTTCCCGTTTGTCCTAGGCGGAGAACATTCGCTCACATGTGCCGCGATACGGCCTTTTGCGCAGAAATACGAAGATCTTGTGGTTTTGCAGTTCGATGCTCACGCCGATTTGCGCGACGGCTATCAGGGTGAGATGTACTCGCATGCATCCGCCATGCGCCGCGTTCTGGATCACGGCAATGTCACGCTGGTGCAAGTTGGTATTCGCGGGCTCTGCCAAGACGAAGCCGATTTTTATGATGCCAACCGCCATCGCATTTATATGCATCTTGGCATCGATCAAGCGCGGTGGGAAATCGAGACTATCATTGCGCCGCTGAAAGGGCGCCCGGTCTACATTACTTTCGATATCGATGGCCTGGATGCGTCCATCATGCCCGCTACGGGAACGCCCGTGCCAGGCGGGATGAGCTATTTACAAGCACTTTCAATCCTGCGCCGGGCATGTGCGGTGAGCAACGTAGTTGGGGCCGACCTTGTTGAGTTTGCGCCAATCAAAGGGTTGCACGGCTATGATTTTACGGCTGCTGCGCTAGCCTATAAAATGTTGAACTACGCGCTGGCAAAACGCGCCTCATAATTCGCGGGTCAGTGCAGGTCTAACTCGTCACGTTAGAAGAATAGAAAAATTTGAGCGACGAGGCGGCTCGCGTTCAGTTTGTGCCGCCAAATCCTATCGTAACCCGTGCGCCTGCTCGCAGTTCCCAGAGATCGGTAGTCCCCGTGCGCGAGGCCGTTGCATCAAGTGGCTGGTTGTTGGCCATGAGCGCCGTTCCAACATCGGAGAAGTAGTCGGCTTCTGCGAACGTTTCGAGATGGGCGGTGTTCGATAATTTGAACTTCAGGCCGGCGCCCAGCAAGCCGCGGAAGCCAACGCCGCTGTCGCCGTCCGAAAAGGAGGCTGCAAAGAAACCATTCAAGTTGTCAGACGATCTGAAATCGCCATCAGAATCGTACGCGTAAATGCCAGCACCCACACGGCCGACGAAAGCGACGCCGTCGGTCAGCCAGACTTCTGGCTCGGCCGCAATCAGGATGCCGTACATCGTGGTATCGACATCGCCGCTTCGCAATAGACTACAACATTGTGCGATACGCGTGTTCGTTTCTTCACCCGTCCAACGAACGAAAGGCGAAAACACCCATGTTATGCTCGTTGTCGAACTGACGGCATCATCGCTTTCAAAGCGAATGCCTAATTCAAAAGTGCTTCGTTCAGAAGTCGTAGCACCAGTCGCGCCGCCCGAGACCAGCACCGATGCATCGACATTCTTGAGGGATGTCCCGGTGAGTGGTGGCGACGTATGATGAGCATCGTCGTCAGCGCGCCCGTAGAGGCCGTAGACCTCGATGCGCCGGAACGGAAGGCCGGCGATGATGGCATTGCGGCTGGCAAGACCAATCATGCCGCCCGCAAACCACCCACTATCCGGCGATACAAGAACATCGATTGTGGTGCCGGCCACGGGGCTGATCCCATGGCCAATCACATCGCCGCCATCCTGTTTGAGAAAGCCGCCCTCAACAGAGCCGTACGCGCCGTCGCTGACCGGAGCCTTGCCCATATCGGCCAAAGCCGATACCGAACCCAAGGTCAATGCCGCAGAAACCGCTGCAATAATTTGATACTTTGTCCTCATGACGCATACCCCCGCATGCGAAAAATTCCGCCCCAACCAATCCCCTTGACAGCAATTGAATTGGTAGTCCCACACGGCTTCACGAGTCGAGTTGCAAATCGAATGCAATGATTCTCTGTGCATTCATTGCTGCAAAATTACAACAAAAGCCGGGTGTGTGTGTTGAAAGCCTGTTGAAAGGCCAGGACAAGTGCCAAGCTCATGCTGATCGCAAGATGGCCACAACCTTCAGGCGCGCCAAAGAAAGCTGCAGTGCTCGCCTGGCGTACCTTTGCACTTGCCAACCGACTTAAATGAAGACCACATTTTCCAAAGTGTGGGTGCCATAAGCTGGCGAATATGTGCTCTGCTCTGCAAGCGGGCTGCACTCTGGAGGTTCGTTGCCGATCAAGCTGATCATTTCGCGTTGCTGGTTGCTATCGCAGAATGGAAGCAGCTCATCCCCGGACTGGTCAGGGATCAATACCGAAGCGTTGGCGATATAAGATTCCGCATTGTCATTGCCACCGGAATTGTCCGACGACTCTTCTTCGTCATCCTCGTGGTTGCAGCAGATCGCAATGACCGCGGACCCAAATGCAATATCTCCATCGCCGTCGGTGACCGTATAATGAAGATTGAAGCTGACTGCGTTTTCGTTCCCTTCATCGTCAGAGTGAGAGTGAGCGATTGCCCCGGGGCTTTGATACTCACCCTCCTCTTCGTCATCGTTATCGTCGTTGCCATTGTGGCAGAGCGCCGCCAATTGCGTAATTTGATAGCCGCCTGTGGCTGGATCGGTGAGTTCGATCAAGAAGACGTCTACGCCGTTTTGTTGGACGGAGATGACATTCCCTGTCCCGGTTTGGGTAAACCCTCCAGCCGCAGGTAGATCGACACCGGTAAGGGCAATGGAACCCGCGCGGTCCGCACCAAAATTGTGTGCAAGGGTGCCAGTCACGACCGCCAGTCCCGATGAACTGTCATCATTTTCATCGGTGCCGTTGCCAGCAAACTCTTGGTCTGCACTTATGCTTTTGTGCAGGCCGGCTCCGGCGTAGTCGTCTTCTTCGTTCTCGTCGTCATCGTCATCGTCGTCGAGGCTGCACAGGTGGATTACCGGATTGGCACCAGCCTCAGGCACGTCGTCGACGATATTGATATCGATGACAGCACTGTCGGTGGAACCGCCCGTGTCCATGACCGTAACCGTGAAGCTATCGAGGACTTTGGCGTCAGCCCCAGGTGGGTCGTGGGAAAGACTATTGTCTTCGAGCAGGTAGCTGTAGTTGACGGTGCCCCCGCTAATTTCCCCGTTCGCGTTGGTCGTCGTTGTGTAACCGGAAATTGTGAGCTTGCCGAGGGGCGTATCAATCGTGGCGCCCACTTCGACGGGAACACCATTTATCGTGATTGACGCCAATCCATCGACAGATGTGAAGTTGAAAGATCCGGCTTGGGTAAGTGCCGGGCCATCGGGATCGGATCCGTCCGAGAGGTTCTTTTCGAAAACCGTAACCTCTGGCACAGCAAGGTCGAGACCAGAAATCGTGACGGGATCATCTGCGCCGTTGATGACGACGGTTACAACCTGAGTGTCAAAACCTCCGTGGCCATCGTCCACCGTTATAGTAAAAGTCTCTATCGCTTGTTCGCCGCCGTCGAGATATTGGACCAGGCTGTTATCTACATTGTAGGTCCACGTGATGGTGCCGTTCCCGGCTCCCGTCGCGGCGTCGGTGATAGCTGCGCTTAAGGTCCCGCCCGAGCCCGCAAGCTGGCTCGAATTCTTGGCAACAAATACAGTGTGGGTGTCTTTGATGTCCACGTCGTCGAACGTAAAAGATCCTGAGTCTGTCAGTTGACCGATTGCGTTAGGGTTGATGTCTTCAGTTACCGCGCCGAACGGCGGAAAATCCTCGCCACCGCCGTTAAACGATTGGATTTCCGGCGCATCGTTAGTGCCGACGATGCAGACCGTCACGACCTTCGCGGCTGTGCCGCCGTGACCGTCGCTGATTGTAATTTTATACTTTTGAAGGAGGGTTTGACCCGCTTGCAGATAGTCGATGGCGGCATCCGCCACCTTGAATGTCCATTTGAGAGCGTTGGCGGTCTGATTGACGCTACCCAGAGAAAAATGGCCGAGATAGCCGCCCGATAGTGGGATGAAGGACGCGGTGTGGACGTCGTTCGCGTTTGCGTCAGTGAACATCAGTGTCGATGTATTGGTATGGTATACTTTGTTTTCACGGGAATCGCGATCAATGATCTCTTTGACTTTGACCGACTGGTTCCCCGAGCTGAAAACCGGAGCCAAGTTCGTGACGCCGCCCAAGTTCGCAACGCCGCAAAGATCCCTGAACGATACTTGAATCGGCTTTTTGATAATACCCGCCATGACGCAACTCCACGCAGCACTACGAAACTTCTGCTCGCGCGCTGGTTCGTGAGAGCTACAAAATGCGCAATGGGAGTGGGTTTACTGGTGCGAAAACGCCAACAGATCAGGCTTCTACAATGCCCAATTGGCCTCTTCGTCCAAAAACCCAACCAGGCTCCGCAACAAGACTGATCAGCTAAAGAACGGTTAAAGAGCGAGCGACAAAACGAACTTTAATACACAATTGAATTTCGCCAATGGACCAAAGTCGCAATCCATTCGACCCGGTAGAAAGGCCGGACAATGCGGTTTTTATGGTTTGTCCGAGGGATCAGTGACTAAGGGGAGAGAACGGCGTGCGCAGCATTTGACGGCCCCAGGATCTTGTTCTGCAGCGAAGAAGCAATGGAAACGGGCGTTTTTTGCGCTGCAATAGGCGACGGCACGGGGCTGAACGCTGGCGCATATCCCCAAACGCGGGAGCTCGTGCATTGCACAAAAGCTGCAATTTTTTGGCGGGGGCAGGGCCGGACTATTTTGGATAACGTGACAAAGATCCAACGCTTACTATAAAAAAACCAGATCAACCGCAGCAAGACTGCGACTGGGCGCGCAGCGTGGCATCGTCGGCGGCAACCTTGGCTTGCAAGAAATATCTCGTTTGGCCATCGCCGGACGAGCTCCGATCAGCATGAGACGGACCAGAGGCTGCCAAACGTAACGCAGAAGAGATGACAATGAGAATGGCAACGACAAAAGCGGATGGGAAGCGCTACGGGATGGGGGGCTCCTTTCAGGCATTGGCGGTACGGTGTGCGCCGGCCGTTCCCGGGAAAAGTGCCCAAACTCTTGCTCGAAGTGAAATACCGGTTCTCTCTCCGGTCGATAACCGTATGCTATCGGCATCAGACTGACCAATAGCTTGGCGCTATGGTAACGGGAGTTACCAGTTACTTCCGCTTTGGCAGTGCCGAACAATAATCTCTGTTACTGGGCGAGTCTTGGCGCAGACGACAACGCATCACTCAGAGCTGACCTGGCAATTGCAGCTGACAGAAAGACCTTATCGTGGCATCGCAATTTTCCCTTGCCGAGGCTTTCGAAGCGATCTGCGTCATGGACGCTCCGCTGAATGCAAGGCTTGCTGCTTATGCCGAAAAACTTCGAGAATTCAATTTTCCTTTTGCCGAAGCTTATGACGAGCTAGTTGGACGGTTGCTCGTCGGTGAGATCGGCACGGCTGCGCCGAAAGTTGGCGATGCCATGCCGCTGTTCGCGCTGCCGGGCCGAGGCGGCCATCTTGTCGGCCTCGAGGACCTGCTGCGAAAGGGACCGGTAGTCGTTAGCTTTAATCGCGGACATTGGTGTCCGTTCTGCAAAATAGAGCTGCGCACGATTTCTCAATATCACGCCGAAATTGCTGCGAATGGCGGTCAAGTCGTCTCTGTAATCCCCGACCGCCAACAGTTTGCGGATCAACTGGTCCTAGGAAAAAGCGCAGAATTAGCAATCCTAACGGACGTAGATAACGGATACGCCTTGTCGCTCGGGCTTGTAATGTGGCTCGGAGACCGTCTGAAGACTTTGATGAAAGGCCGGGGGCAGCAACTGGACACATATCAGGGAAATGACGGCTGGTTCGTGCCGCTACCGGCGACATTTGTTGTTGCAACGGACGGAAGGGTGGTCGCCCGTCACGTCGATCCAGAATTCCGCAATCGCATGGATATTGACGAGATACTGGCGGCACTCCAAAGTGCCAAAGCAATCCGCTGAAAAACCTTTAATTCGAGAACATGAGGGACCGAATGCCCGCCGGAATAACTAGGAATGGGCTATGAGCGAGGCGCGCACCTTCGAAGACGACTTCGCCGAAATCTGTGGCAGCGAAAGCCCTTTGCGAGTCCGCTTGGCGGCTTTGACAGGTATAATCCGAAAGCACGGTCCTGAATTCGACCAAGCCTATGAGGCGCTCGTAGACCAGTTGCGCTTGGCGAAAGCGGGAAACACCGCTCCGAACACCGGCGACTGCATGGCGCCATTCTTGCTGCCCGATCACAATGGGCACCTGGTGAGGCTCGAAAGTCTCCTTGGCGAAGGTCCTGTGGTCATCAGCTTCAATCGCGGACATTGGTGCGAGTATTGCGACCTGGAGTTGAGAGCATTTGCGGCGGCCCACGCGGAGTTTGCACGGAATGGCGCCCGCGTTGTCTCGATCATGCCGGAGCGGCTTGAATATCTTCGCAAAGTCGGCGAGCGAAGCAATCATGCTTTTCTCGTGCTCTGCGACATGGACAATAGTTACGCAATGGAATTGGGGTTAGTGGTCTGGCTTGGTGCGCGTGTGCGGGAGCTGCTGACTGGATCCGGTCTGGCACTTGAGAAAATACAGGGGAATGAGACTTGGTTCGTGCCAATTCCTGCAACGTTTGTTGTCAATGCAGCTGGCATCATCTTGGCCCGTTACGTCGATCCCGATTTCAGAACGCGGATGGACATTGACGAAATTCTTGCTGTAATTTCGTCGACAAACTCGCAATAATGTCACGCCGCCAAAGGCGTCCAATCGGCGGCGCGTAGCATTTTGATGAGTGTCGCGGCTGCAGCAGAGCGCTGCCGTCCCGCAACGCCGTAACAATAAACAGTTCGTGTGAAATCGATACCATCGAGTGGCAGGAGCTTGATTTTCTCAGATTTTGGCGCGCTCTCCGGTAGCATGCCGACACCTAAGTTGGCCTCGAGCATCGCGATCAAGTCTTGTTCCGAGCATGTTTTATGCCCGGTGCCGGGTAAAACTCGACGTTCTTTGAGAACGCTCTCGAAGTCGGCAACGTTCTCGCAGTAAGTCCGCGAGATCAAACGTTCCTTCGTGAGCCTAGTCAGATCGAAAGCGGGGGTACCGGCAAGGGGATGCTCCGCGTTTACGGCCAAATACATCTTCTCGGTAAACAGCGGCCAAGTGTCGAGCCGGCCCCAGTCATCACCAAGCGGCCCGGCCACGGCGATGTCGGCCTCGCCCTTCTTGAGCATTTCACCGATCTCAATCGCTTTACCCCGAAGAAAAGTGATTTCCAGCCCATTGAACGCGCGCGTGAGTTCCGTCAAATGGTCAATTATAACCGTGACGTTGACGGCTTGTGACATGGCCACGGAAAGAGATTGTACCTTTCCGGATTTTAGAGATTGCGCCAGCTGCTTCGCCGAATGCGCACTGTCATAGCATTGCCGCAGAAATGGATGCATGCGCTGACCGAAATCCGTCAAATGCGTAAGATTTCTCTCGCGCCGGAAGAGATCGCCGCCCAACTCTTCTTCGAGCTGCTTTATGGCGCGCGTCAATGAGGGTTGAGCCACATGACATTCTTCCGCGGCGCGCGTGAAATTCAAAATGCGCGAGACGGCGAGGAAGTATCGGACTTGATGCATTTCCATGTGTGACGTCGAACCTTTGAAAGTCCAAAAAAAGATACGAACAAAAGCAGTCACATTGCTCCAACCTAACGATGATGCCGATAGCAACCGGCTATGGAATTCAAAACAGATCGGTATTTCAGATCGTACTTCCAAGCAGGTAGCGTCGTTCCAGAAACAAATAAATCAACCAGCTTTTAGTAGCACATTTGGAAAGAATTCAAAACTCCTAGAAACCGGTATCCAGGTCCAAGAGGCCACCGCAATTTGGCGGACGGCTGCGCCCCTTCGTCCCTCGGCCCCATTTGGACCCGGGGGTACGACACCTCGCCCTGCGAGGGCCTCTGGGTTCAGCCACATTCTCAGCAAAGTGTACGGAGATATTTCATGTTTGCCCCATCCACGCATCCCTCGACGGCCCCCACCGCACATTCTGGCCTCGCCGGCAAATCGGCCATCGTTACCGGCTCGACAAGCGGCATAGGTCTTGGCATCGCTCAAGCATTTGCCAAGGCAGGCATGAACGTCATGCTGAATGGCTTTGGCGCCGAAACGGAAGTCAGGCGAACGCTGTCTGCGGTGCAGGATGTCTACGGTACAAAAGTCATCTACTCGCCGGCCGATATGTCAAAGCCGGGCGATATCGCGGTCATGGTTCAAGAGGCGCGCGCCGCCTTCGGTGCGGTCGATGTTCTCGTCAACAACGCCGGCGTCCAGCACGTCGAGGCGATTGAAACGTTCCCGCCGGAGAAGTGGGACTCGATCCTCGCCATAGATCTATCCGCTGTCTTCCACGCAATCCGCGCAGTTGTTCCAGAGATGAAGCGCCGCAAGTGGGGCCGTATTATCAACGTCGCGTCGGCGCACGGGCTCGTCGCGTCGCCTTTCAAATCTGCTTATGTCGCCGCAAAACACGGCGTGGTTGGCTTAACCAAGACAGTTGCCTTGGAAACCGCAGAGCATGGCATCACGGTCAATGCAATCTGCCCGGGCTATGTGCTGACCCCGCTCGTCGAGAAACAAATTCCAGAAACAGCCCGCGCGCGCGGCTTGAGCGAAGAGCAAGTCATCCGTGACGTTCTACTGCAGGCTCAGCCGACGCGAAAGTTTGTGACAACCGATGAAATAGGGGCGCTAGCGGTGTTCCTATGCTCGCCAGGTGCCAATTCAATCACCGGAGCAGCGCTCCCCATTGAAGGAGGATGGACCGCCCAATGAACCTTCAAGAGAAGACCGATCCGCAGCGCGGCCGCAAGTCAAGCTCCAATTCGAAGCCGGTCAATCTGGCTCTCCAAGGCGGGGGCGCGCACGGAGCGTTCGCTTGGGGCGTAATTGACAAACTCATCGAAGATGGACGCCTCGACATTGCAGCCATGAGTGCCACCAGTGCTGGAGCCATGAATGCTGTCGTGATGGCCTATGGCGTATCGGTCGGCGGTATGTCTGGGGCACGCGAGAAACTCGCGGAGTTTTGGAAAGAAATTTCGCTTGCCGGTGAACTCTACAGCCCCGTACGCACGCAGCCCTGGGAGAAATGGCTTCAGGCCTTCGGCTTTCAATCTGAATATTCGCCGGCGTTCATGGCGTTCCAATCCATGACGCACTTGTTCTCGCCCTATCAGCTCAATCCGTTTGATTTCAACCCGCTGAAGGATGTGTTGTTGAAGATTGTCGATTTTGACCGTTTGTCCCGTTGCAACCGGGCAACGCGAATTTTTCTGAGTGCGACAAATGTCAGAACCGGAAAAATAAAGGTATTCAGGAATGAGGACGTATCCGTTGACTCCGTTCTAGCTTCCGCGTGCCTGCCTTATGTTTTCAAGGCCGTCGAAATTGACGGCGAGGCGTACTGGGATGGCGGCTTCATGGGCAATCCCGCTATTTTTCCTCTCATCTACAACGGCGGCTCGCATGACGTCATAATCGTCCACATCAATCCGATCGAACGGAAAAAGCTGCCGCGCACAGCGCCAGAAATCTTCGACCGGATCAACGAAATTAGCTTCAATTCGTCACTGATGCGCGAGATGCGCGCTATCGAATTCATAACGCGGCTCATCGATGACAAAGTTTTGGACGACAAGGTATACAATCGCATGCGCATACATTCGATCCGCGACGACGCGGAGATGACGCATCTTGGCGTTGCGACCAAGCTTAATCCGGACTGGGAATTCCTTTGCCGCTTGCGCGATGCCGGGCGGAACAAAGCGCAGGAATGGCTCGATAACAATTTTGATTCCGTGGGCCGCGAGAGTAGCGTTGATCTTGCGGACGTCTTCCTCTGACGGCTGGGAGGAAATCATGAAGCCGGAAAGAGCAACAGAAAAGACCTCGGTGCCAACAGCGCAATTCGGATTGATTGATAGAAGCCCTTTGAGCCGCTTGCCGGACCGGGTGAAGGCGATTGTCGCCGCCCAGGATCGCCAAAGCGAACGTCTCATCGGCCTCGTTCAGATTTTACTCGGAACAATTCTAGCGATCCTTTATTGGCTGGCACCGCGCCCCTCCGACGCTGGCGCCGGCTTCATGCCTGTTCCGGTAGCCCTGGGTATATACGTTGCGTTTTCGCTTTTTCGATATGGTCTAGCGATGCGGCGGCGTCTGCCCAATTGGTTTGTCGGTGTTTCAATTGTTGCCGACATTGCGCTTCTTCTCGGTTTGATTTGGTCGTTCCACCTCCAGTACGGCCAGCCGCCGGCGTTCTCCCTAAAGGCTCCAACCATTGCCTATGTCTTTGTCTTTATCGCACTCCGCGCCTTGAGATTTGATCCGCGCTATGTGCTGGCTGCGGGATGCTCAGCGGCGGCCGGCTGGGCGCTGCTGACGCTTTTGGCCGTTTCAATTTCAGGCAGCGCGGCTATCACACACAATTTTACGGATTACATAACGGGCAACAAAATTCTTATCGGCGCCGAGTTTGACAAGATTTTTGCAATCCTCCTGGTGACTGGTCTCTTGACGTTTGTCGTTGGCAGGGCGCAGACAACGCTGCTGCGTGCCGTTCGCGAAGAATCGGCCGGCAAAGAAGTGCGCCGCTTCCTATCACGAGGCCTTGCCGAGGCCATTGCTCAGTCCGATACGCTCATCGAAGCGGGTACTGCCACAGAACGCGATGCCGCAATTATGATGCTGGACATCCGCGGATTTACGCGGTTTTCCTCAGCTGTGCCGCCGCGAGACGTTGTTGCCATGCTGACCGGCTTTCATTCCCGAGTCATTCCGGTCATTCGAGCTAACAATGGCGTCATCGATAAATTTCTCGGCGACGGTGTCATGGCGACTTTTGGGGCCATTAAAGCGTCTCAGACCGCAGCCGCCGATGCACTTCGTGCCCTTGACGCAATTCTGGTGGAAGCTGAAGCATGGCAAATTGAGCAGCAACGTCTTGGTCTCACGGCACCCCTACACGTCAATGGGGCGGTTGCTTCGGGCCATGTCGTCTTTGCGGCACTCGGCAGCGATGATCGCCTCGAGTACACGGTCATCGGCGAGGCCGTAAATCTTGCGGCTAAGCTGGAGAAGCATAACAAGGCGGAGAGAACCCGGGCCCTTTTCCCCGAGAGCACACTTGCTCGAGCATTGGCTCAGGGCTACAGGCCGGCAATTGAAGCGGCGCGCCGCCAAAATGCGCGCGTCGCTGGTGTCGATGGGCCGATAAATTTACGCGCGAGACTGTGAGTTTCCGGCTGGTGCGATAGCGCTACGCTATCGATACGGTTCCCATTCGATATTTCAAAACGACTTAGACCGCGAGGCATTCTGCCTCTCACGAGCCGACTCCTCCGGCTCGCACAAATGATTTGAGAAAGGATTTCCTCATGACTACGAATTCCGCTTCTATGCCGATACTTCGCCCGATCGCCGCTGCGGCCGTTGCAATGCTCAGTACAGTTGTTCTTGGCGCAACTTCTGCCAACGCCGGAACGTGCCCGGCCGGCAAGACCACAACCGATGGCCAAAAGGCAGGTGCAACGGCACACAAGGACGTGATCGAGAAACTGCTCGGACAAATCGATCTTGCGAAAGAAAAAGTCGCCGTTACCGGTCATCACTTGCGCATGCGCCGGCTTGAAATCAAGCCTGGCGGGGAAGTTGCTTGGCACAGCCACACCGAGCGTCCAGCCCTGATTTACGTCGTCACGGGCACCATCACAGAATACTCAAGCCATTGCAGCGTGCCGATTGAGCACAATGAAGGCGAACTGTCGGTTGAGCAAGGCGGGCTGTCACATTGGTGGAAAAACACAAGCAAGACGCCTGTTGTCTTGCTCTCTGCCGACATTGCCCAGGATCCAAATCAACAGGGCATGTGATTCCCATTTCGAACCTCGACACTCTGTGCCGGTTGTTTCTTTTCTTTGAACCGGAACCGGGCTTGAGAGCAGGGGTGCGGCTTTATTTCTGGCCGCACCCCATCAGCCCTCCAAAGAGCTGAATTACAATTCTGTGACGCTGAGAAATTTCAAATTTCAGCCGATGTGAGTTTTCTCTCATGCCAGCATTGAAAAATGCAGATGCTTCCACGGCGCCGGTCAATAGCCAATCCACGGTTGCGCGCTCATTTGCCGTTGGCTTGCTCGCATTTCTGACGGTTGTGGATCTCTTCGCGGCCCAGGCCCTACTGCCGTCACTCGTGAAGCGCTATCAAGTGTCTCCCGCTGCGATGAGCTTGGCGGTGAATGCGTGCACTCTGGGCATGGCAATCGCCGGATTGACTGTAGCCCTTTTCAGCCACCGGCTGGACAAGCGTTGGGGCGTTGTCCTCAGTCTCGCGCTCCTCGCTGTGCCAACCGTTCTCCTGGCGTTCGCTCCGGACCTTTCAACCTTCGCGGCTCTGCGCATCGTTCAAGGCGTGCTTATGGTCACGGCATTTAGTCTGACGCTCGCACATCTGGGTGAACGCTATGACGCAAAAGCGGGCGCGGAAATATTCGCCGCTTACATAACAGGGAACGTTGCCAGCAATCTGATCGGGCGCCTGATCTCGGCGACCGTGCTCGATCACGCCGGATTGGCCGCGGCGTTTTACGTGTTCGCTGGGTTAAACGCTCTTGGCGCACTTTTGGCCTACGTCGTGATCTCAAAAACGCCGCCCATGAGTATCGCCGCAGAACCAGATCAATCAATGCCGGACTGGCGGAAGCATCTGCGAAACAAAGAACTGCGAGCAGCGTTCGGAATTGGATTTTGTATACTTTTTGCGTTTATCGGCACGTTCACTTTCGTAAACTTTGTTCTCGTCAAGCCGCCGCTGAACGCGAGCATGACCCAGTTAGGCTTGATCTACTTTGTTTTTTTGCCGTCGATTATCTCCACTCCATTTGCAGGGAGGGCCGCCCTGACGCTAGGATTTCGCCCCACCCTCTGGTTATCCTTCGCGATAGCAGGCGCCGGACTTGCGATGCTCTTGGCCAACAACCTTCCGGTTATTCTGACCGGCATGGTCTTGATGGCGGCCGGCACTTTCTTCGCTCAGGCGCTTACCACCGGCTTCGTCAATCGTGCGGCCAACACCGATCGCAGCGCGGCAAGCGGCATTTATCTCGCTGCATACTTTCTCGGCGGATTAGCGGGCACTGCCATCCTCGGTCAGGTCTTCGACCGCTTTGGCTGGAGTGCAGTGCTGGCCGGTATAGGTATGGCGCTAGCGCTCGCCGCCGCACTCGTATTCCGGCTAGAAAGGCCGGATCAACTCACCGATCCGGACCGTCACTCTGCCGTACCGGTTGCGGCATGCGACGAGCGCGAAAACCGCCTTGCTCAAGCCGCGCACATCGCGATTTGCCCGACGCTCGATTAAAGCCCGTTTGCCATACCGATAAACATTTTTTTGCCTTTTTCGCGGCCGCGCCCGCACTTGCTTGGTTCCACCCGATCAGTTGCGGGCGCGTGTCCGCGCTCCACCAATTCGCAACTCCATTGCCCCTCGTTACATAGCCAAAAGCTATCGAAACGAAACGCCGTTGGCATTTCAATTCTACCGTAACAAAGCGCAGATTTTACTCGTCTTGGGTTCGTGCGGTTTTGATACCGCCGATACTCGGAAGGAAATCGAAGACTGCATTTTAAACCTTATGGAGAGTTGAAATGAAGAAGATATCACTCGCTGCCCTTGCTGTAACAATCGCTGCTGTTGCGACGCCGGCCTTTGCGGCTAAGCCGGATTGCCATGGCGCCTATAAGACGTTCATGGGCAAGGTCGTGCCTTACATCGGCAAGGTGGAAGACGTCGATCTCGCAACGCTGATGCGCCGCGGCTTGAGCGTGTACGATGCCTGCCAGGCGTCCGACAACTTCGTGCCGGAAGGCGCCTGGAACCAGGTGATCTTCGACATGGAAGCCAAGGCCAAGAAGTAAGGCCTTGCGCAGAGCTTAGTGGCGAGGCCGAGGCGCCCATCGTCCGGGCGTCTCGGCTCGTTAAAATCAGGTCAAACTGTCCGGAACTATTGGAAAGCCCCTATGAACAAGTTTTTCGCAGCAGTCTTCTCAACGATTGTCGCAACATCTGCCGCACCGGCCTTTGCCGCAAAGCCGGATTGCACAGGCGGCTACAAGATTTTCATCAACAGAGTGTCCCCGTTCGTCGATAAAGCCGATGACAAGGATCTGGTAACGTCGATGCGCCGGGGCTTAAGCGTCTTCGACGAATGCGAGGCTGGCGACAATTTCTCGCCAAACGGTATTTGGGATCAAATAGCAGCCGCTATGGAAGCAGCGAGCGCCGTCCAGTCTCAATCGGTTGAAGGCGCAGCACAGACTGATCGCGTCGGTCTCATCCTCCAACACTTGCCGCTAAAGACCAGCCGCGCATATCGCGCTTTGCGCGAGGCAGCGGGCGACGCCACCGGCGAGATATTGCCCATGACGAAGTCCGAGATGTGGTCAGTCCCGAAACAAAATCTAAAACAGCTGCAACTGCTTGCAGCCAAGTCCGGCGTCGCGATCAGGCAGCTTGACGATCAAGCGTCGAATGCCTTGGCGCCCATGAATCCTGACGCGAAAATGACCGGCAGTCAGAACAAGATGATGCAGGAGGCCAAGGAGCGCCCGTCAACGAAGGGTGTTACCATGATGGCGTTGCCGGAGCCGACCGTCCTCGAATACGCGCTGACGCGGGGAATGAACAGTGCAGATCCCGATGCGATTGCGCCGGTCATCACACTCAAATTGAATAGCACGACGACAATCGCCGTCCGGCGCACCAATATCGTCAAGGACGGCGACAGTTACATTTGGCACGGAGCCATCGAAGGCACCGGCGAACCCGTTACCTTGGTGTATTGGCCCCAAGGCCGGTTAAGCGGCAACATAAACCACGCCGGTCATCTTTACTCCGTGCAAAGCCTGGGCGGCGGCATGCACGCGGTCATAGAGATCGAACCGAAAATGCTACCGCCGGAGCATGCGCCCATGGACTCTGCCACAAAGCAGAAGATGAACTTGATCGACGATCCGCTCGTAACGAGCGGAGACGCCAATATGTTGATGGAGAAAATGGCGCCGCTCAAAGATAGTATTGAGAACCTCAGAGATGTTCAACCCACTCGGCCCGGCAGTGCAAAGCCTAATCTGACAGCTGTGCCGGCCGTATCGGCGCCGTCAACGGAACCTGTGACGATCAATCTGATTGTCGCGTACACGAATGCGGCTGCAAGCCACTATACCGATATTGGCAAGGATCTCATTGCACTTGCGGTCGCTGAAGCCAATCAATCGTTCAAGGCTAGCGGCATCCCGAATCTTCAGATCAAACTCGTACGCGCGTATGAGACCAATTACGTTGAGAAGGGCACGCACTTTGACCATGTCTACCAGTTTACTGAGAAGGGCGACGGCGCGCTCGATGAAATTCACAAACTCCGCGACAAACACCGTGCGGATGTAGCACTGCTGATTGTACATGATCTCAATGGCTGCGGCTTGGCGGCTGGCGTCGCCGCTCCTGCCGAACGCGCCTTCGCGGTCGTGCATCACGGCTGCGCGGCGGCAACCTATTCTCTGGCCCACGAAATCGGCCATATCATTGGTGCGCGACACGATCCGGGCTTGGATAATAATGCAGATCCGTTTACCTACGGCCATGGCTTCGTCAATGGAAACAAGTGGCGGACGGTGATGGGCTACGAGCACAGTTGCGGCGGCTGCCCGAGGCTGCCGGTGTGGTCAAATCCCGATGTATTGATCCAGGGAGAAAGTGCAGGGAACGAGTTCAGCAACAACGCACGCGTGTTGCGCGAGCAGGCGGCCCGCGTTGCAGGTTTCCGATGATGAAGGTGCCGACACAACTATAGGTCATCAACGTTCGCACTTTGGTGAAATTTAATTCCGGGCAAGAACAAAGGCGAGCACGATAACCGCCAACGCAAGCAGAGCGCTGAGCACCTGCCAGAACACGAGTGGATTTCGTTCGATGATCGGGCGCGGGCGATCGTAGCCGAGGGCCGGATTGGGGCGGCTCAGGTCCTCGACCAGCGCGGAAAGCACGTCCGTGCGCTCGGAAGGCCGCTTCTTGACGGCCTTGGCAAGCGCGGCATCCACCCAAACCGGAATGTCGTCGCGGAAAGACCGGGCGTCCGTGTAATGCAAACGTTGCACGTCGCGCGCGCTGGAAAAACCTTTACCGTAAGGCAGGCGGGCTGTCAGCATTTCGTAGGCGATGACGCCAAGCGCGTAGATGTCAGACCGGTTCGACCCGGGTTCGCCCAGATGATATTCCGGCGCAGTGTAGTCGACTGTACCAACGAGGCGCGGGGTTTCGATCGGCGAACCGCTTTCGGCCTGACTTGCTGCGCGCGATGAACCAAAGTCGATGATTTTCACCAGGCCGAGCCCGTCGATCATGATGTTCTCGGGCTTCAAATCCTGGTGGATGATGTCTTTGCGGTGAAAAGCTCGAAGCCCTTTGGCAATTTGCGCAACGATGTTGCGAACGGCCTGTAAATCCGCCATCGGGTTGTCGAGCATCCATTGACGCAACGTTTGACCGTCGAAATACTCGGCCACATGGTAGAGATAACGTTGCTGCCTGTCTGGCGAAATGACTTTCAGAACATGCGGATTTGCGACCAAGCGCCCTACCCAGTCTTCGCGCGTAAACATTTCAATGTAAGTTGCGTCGTCTTCAAAATTGACGGATGGCGTCTTCAACACGACGGCCGTGCCCGATGCGATGTCCTTGGCAAGGTAGACCTGCGTTCTCTTGCTTGTATGCAGTTCGCGCACGATCTGAAATCCGTCAAACGTTTGCCCAGGCGATAGCTCCGGCGGAAACGGCAATCTCGTCAGGGCGGTGAGGTGACTGGCCGAGTCAAGATGGCCCGGATCCCGGATTAGAACGATCTGACATGTCAGATTGTCGGGGCTGCCGCTTGCGTGGGCCTTTTTGACGATTGCTCCTGCCGCGCCGTCAAGGTCGTCCAATGCCTCACGAATAATTTTTACCATCGCGGCCGATGAGACATACTCATGCACGCCGTCGGTGGAGAAGACGATAATGTCCCCCCGCTGAAGGGCTTCGCTTCGATAGTCGATCTCGAGATCGGGATTGATGCCTATGGCGCGGGCCAAATAGGACTGGGTACCGCCGCCCACTTTGTGGTCCCGCGTCAGTGGTTCGACGCTGCCATCGCGTATGAGTGAAATGCGAGAGTCGCCAGCGTGAAAAACGTGTGCAGTGCCAGACTTGAGGACAAGACCGGAGAACGTAGTGACCATTCCGGATTCGGACTGGTGTACGGCTTGGCCTTGAGAATGGAGCCAGTTGTTCAAGGCTTTGAGAACGGTCGCGACAGATTTTTTTACCGACCAGGATTCGGGCGTCGCATAATAGTCTTCGAGAAAATTCTTGACGCAGGTTTCGCTTGCCGCCTTGGCACCTTCGCTCGACGACATGCCGTCGGCGATGGCCATAGCAATGCCCTTGGCAACAAGCCGCGCTGCTTCGGGCACCAATACACCGTAGGAATCGTCGTTGCGGGACTTGCGGCCCGCGTCAGAGCATTGGCCGACTGTAATGAGCGGCTGTCCGCTTAACATGCGCGGCTCAACGAAGTTGTGCTGGAAATCGTTTCGCGCCCCCCTATTGCCAATCTGTCCATTGCAACTCCCAAAACCCAGCGTCGCCGTCAACGGGGAGGCCCGCAACGGCGACGCGGTGCGTTTGACTTGGCTCCGTCGCTATGTGACGTCGATCAACGTGATCGATCCGTCCGGCATAACTTCGGCGATCTGCCCCGCGGGCTCGTCAATGAGTGCCAGTACCGAGACGAGCGCGATAATTCCCATTATTCCCGCCAGCATAAAAAAGGTTTGTGCTGAAAGAAACGAGTAAGCCGTAAGGAACAGCACGCCACCGACGTTTCCATAAGCGCCGACCATGCCGGCGATCTGTCCTGTCAGACGGCGCTTGATCATGGGTAGCATGGCGTAGACTGCACCATTGCCGGCGTTCACGAACAACGAACACACAAACGTAGAGGCTACGGCATAGACAATGCCGAGGTCCGGCGTCATTTGGCTCATTGCAATGTATCCCGCAGCGGATCCCGCCAAGCACCACAGGAGGACGTTTTTGCGCCCATACCGGTCGCTCAGCCACCCGCCCATAGGCCTTGCAAAGAATGTCGTCATACCAAAACTAGCTCCGAGAAAGCCTGCGGCGGTCAGCGACAAGCCAAAGGCATCCTTAAAAAAGAGGGGTAAGATTGAAACGACAGCGAGCTCGGAACCGAATGTCGCGAAGTACGCGACATTGAGCGCCGCGACCTGACGGAATTTGTAGCGGTGAATTTCCGGGACGGCGGCTGCGAACACACTCCTGTTGATCCGCCATGTGTCATAGACGCCGTGCAGGTAAAGCCCAGCGAGGACAAGGTAGGCGAGAAGTGTCATTTCGGGTGTCAGCATTTTCAGGTTTGACGGCCCGAGTTTCCAAGCCAGCACAGCCAATGCCAGGAACAGTGGCGCTTGCATGACGACATAAAGCGCGAAGTCGCCTTTGCTCGTGACTTCCATTGAGCCCGTCTTCTTCGGGCTGAAGTATGTTGAGCCCTTGGGTGTGTCGGTGACGGAGAAAAAGTAGATTGCCGCATAAGCGAGGGCGATGAGCCCCGTCACGCCAGCCGACCAGCGCCAGCCATCGTCTCCTCCGAAATAGAGCGCGAGTGTTGGCAGTGTTACCGATGCCGCCGCCGAGCCAAAGTTGCCAAAACCTGCATAGATACCCTGAGCGACGCCGGTCTCTTTGGCTGGGAACCATTCCGCCACCATGCGAATGCCGACGACAAAGCCGGCACCGACGAAGCCCAAAAGAAAGCGCGATATCGCGAGTACAGTGAAGTCTTGCGCTGTCGCGAAGACCAGACAAAGTACGCCCGAGATCGCGAGCAAGCCGGAGTACATAAGCCTTGGGCCGACTTTGTCGACGAGCATGCCAACGAGAATACGCGCAGGGATCGTGAGTGCGACGTTGAGAATGAGGAGCGCAGAGACCTGCTGATCCGTGAGCCCGAAAGTTGTTCGGATCGACGCCATCAATGGCGCATGGTTGAACCAGACGAGAAAGCTGACGAAAAACGCGAGCCACGTGAGGTGAAGCACCTTTATCTTCGGCTCGGAGCTGAAAAGCCGGATTTTTCCGGGCGCGGTCGATTGCATCTATCCCCCTGTCCTTACGATTTGACGGGTCTGTATTGGCAATCGTCGTGCCAAGTCGTTCATGACGACATGCGCACGAGCAACATGCTGTTATATCGCAATAAAAATAGAAATGAGTAAAATATAGCCATGCCTACTTGGTGATTAAAAATTACGCTTCTAAACATCTCGCGGCTTATAAATTGTGCATTGCGGTCTTCGTGCTGGAGTCGTCGGCTCTGACGAGAAAAGTCCGAAAAATAGAGCAATAACAACATGATTATGGCGGACATTCTCCGACTGTTAAGGTTGGCATGGGCATTGCTAAAGACAGTTTATGTGCAGTGCAAAATTGCGTGCAGCTGGGAGCAACCCGGCGCCCGCCGCGAACGAGGGGAATGGCACCAAAATGCGGGAAAAACTCGTTGTCATCGGCAACGGTATGGCGCCGGGCCGCGCGCTTGAGCGATTGCTTGAAGCGGCACCTAGCCGATACGACATCACCATTTTTAATGCCGAACCGCGGGTCAACTACGACCGCATCATGCTCTCGCCGCTGCTATCGGGGGAAAAGACCTTTGAACAGATCGTCATCCATGGCGACGGCTGGTACGTGAAGCACGGCGTTACGCTCTACAAAGGCCACAAGATCACGGCGATTGATCGGACTGCTAAGACGGTGACGTCGGCCGCTGGTGTGACCGTCGCATATGACAAACTCATTATCGCGACCGGCTCATTGCCTATCGTCATACCAGTTCCCGGTTCCACACTGGCGGGCGTGCTGACTTATCGCGATCTTGATGACGTACAAGCGATGCTGCTCGCGGCCAAGTCGCGCGGGTCTGCCGTTGTTATTGGCGGCGGGCTTCTTGGACTTGAAGCGGCCGCCGGCCTCAAGGAACAAGGAATGGACGTCACGGTCGTCCACTTGATGCCGACACTCATGGAAAAGCAGCTTGATACAGCCGCCGGTCACTTGCTGCAGCGTGCCGTCGAAGCGCGCGGCATAAAAGTCATCACAAAAGCCAACACCAAGGCAATCAGGGGTCAAAGCAAGGTCGAAGGTGTCTCGCTCGATGACGGCACGGAACTGTCAGCCGATATCGTCGTGATGGCGGTCGGCATCCGGCCAAACGCTATCCTCGCGAAGGAAGCCGGTCTCGCCGTCAATCGCGGCATCGTTGTTGGCCCCGACATGCGCGCCAGCGATCCAAGCATTTTCGCAGTCGGAGAATGTGCCGAAGCGCAAGGCGAATGCTTCGGCCTTGTCGCACCGCTTTACGATATGGCCAACGTCTTGGCGGCACGGCTCGCAGGCGACGCCGGGGCGAGTTTCACACCGAGCGCGACGGCAACGAAACTTAAGGTCACAGGCATCAATCTTTTCTCGGCCGGCGACTTTGCAGAAGGCAAGGATCGCGAAGAAATCGTTCTGCGTGACGCTGCGCGCGGGGTCTATAAACGCCTTGTAATCAAGAATGACAAGCTCACAGGCGCCGTCTTTTATGGCGACACCGCAGACAGCGCCTGGTTCTTCGATCTCTTAAAGCGCGGCGCCGATATTTCGCAGATGCGCGAGACACTGATATTCGGCCCAAGTTACGCAGGGGGTACCGCGCTGGACCCTATGGCGGCCGTTGCAGCATTGCCCGATGACGCGGAAATCTGCGGCTGCAACGGCGTCTGCAAGGGCAGAATCGTTACCGCCATATCCAGTCAAGGTCTCAAGAGCCTTGACGATGTGCGCGCCCACACCAAAGCCTCGGCAAGTTGCGGCTCCTGTACCGGTCTTGTCGAGCAGCTGATGAAAGCGACGCTGGGCGATCAATACAATCCTGCCGCCGTTCAACCCATGTGCGGATGCACGCCCCTCGGTCACGACGACGTGCGCCGCCTGATCATCGCCAAAGAACTGAAGACCATTCCAGATCTCATGCAGGCGCTGGAATGGAGAACGTCGTGCGGCTGTGCCAAATGCCGTCCCGCGCTCAACTATTATCTGGTCGCGACTTGGCCGGGGGAATACCAGGACGACAGCCAGTCGCGCTTCATCAACGAGCGGGTGCATGCCAACATTCAGAAAGACGGCACATATTCTGTCGTGCCCCGCATGTGGGGCGGGATGACGACGTCGAAAGAGCTGCGGGCAATTGCCGACGTCGTCGATAAATTCAAGATACCGGCAGTGAAAGTAACAGGCGGCCAGCGCGTCGATATGCTGGGCGTAAAAAAGGAAGATTTGCCCGCCGTTTGGGCCGATCTCAACAAGGCCGGCATGATTTCAGGTGCGGCGTACGCCAAGGGATTGCGCACGGTCAAGACGTGCGTCGGCACGGATTGGTGCCGTTTCGGAACGCAAGATTCGACCGGTCTTGGTATCAAAATCGAGAAATTTATGTGGGGCTCTTGGACGCCGGCCAAAGTAAAAATGGCAGTGTCGGGCTGTCCGCGCAACTGTTCCGAAGCAACCTGCAAAGACGTCGGCGTCATCTGTGTCGATAGCGGCTACGACATTCACTTCGCTGGTGCCGCCGGTCTCGACATTAAGGGCACCGAAGTGCTCGGCCATGTCGATACGGAACCAGAAGCGATCGAGGTGATCGCCGCTTTGGTGCAGCTCTATCGCGAGCAAGGCCGATATCTCGAGCGTATTTACAAATGGGCCAAGCGCGTTGGTTTCGACACTGTTCGCAAACAGATCATGGAAGATCTGGATCGCCGCCGTGCTCTTTACGACCGTTTCGTCTATTCGCAAAAATTCTCGCAGACCGATCCTTGGGCCGAGCGCGTCGCTGGCCATGAAGCCTACGAGTTCGCGCCTATGGCCGATCTAACAGTCCGAGAGGCTGCGCAATGAAAATGCAAGATCACGCATGGATCGAAGTCGGTGCCCTATCCGACATTCCGGTCCGGGGGGCTCGTGTCGTCAAAACCGCAGCTGGGTGCGTCGCGGTATTCCGGACTGCGGAGAACGAGGCGCATGCATTGGAAGATCGCTGCCCGCATAAAGGCGGGCCTCTCTCGCAGGGCATTGTCCACGGAACCTCCGTCACGTGCCCGTTGCACAATTGGGTCATCAGCCTGACGACGGGCGAAGCTCAAGGTGCCGACAAGGGGGCGGTCAAAACAATCCCGCTTCGCATCAATGACGGCAGGCTTTTCATTGATGTAATGGTGCTAAAGGCGCGCGATGCGGCTTGAGCGAGCGCGTATGGCGACGTGCACGACCTGCCCGTACTGCGGCGTAGGTTGCGGCGTTGTGGCAACACCAAAACCCGACGGCTCCGTGGCGATTTCCGGTGACCCCGAGCACCCGGCGAATTTCGGCCGGCTGTGCTCGAAGGGGTCTGCGCTGGGCGAAACGCTATCCCTTGACGACCGCCTGCTGCATCCGCTGATAAACGGCGCGCGCGCGGACTGGGATACTGCGCTCGACCTCGTCGCAAAGCGCTTTCGCGAAACGATTGCCGCGCACGGGCCGAATTCGGTCGCGTTTTATGTGTCGGGACAAATCCTATCCGAGGACTATTACGTTGCCAACAAGCTGATGAAAGGTTTCATCGGTTCGGCAAACATCGACACCAATTCGCGGCTGTGCATGGCCTCGTCCGTCGCTGGGCATAAGCGCGCGTTCGGGTCCGATACCGTTCCTGGAAATTACGAAGACCTGGAACTCGCGGATCTTGTCGTACTTGTCGGTTCCAACCTCGCATGGTGTCATCCGATCCTGTATCAGCGGCTTGCCGCAGCCCGTGAAGCTCATGGCACCAAGATTGTCGTCATCGATCCGCGTGCCACCGCCACATGCGAAATTGCCGACCTGCATCTGAAGCTGGCGCCCGGCACCGATGTGGCGCTGTTCAATGGCTTGCTTGCTTATCTTGATCGAGCGAACGCGCTGGATCGCGCTTACATCGCGCAACATACCAACGGCTTCGAAGCGGCTCTGGCAACGGCCGCCGCAACAAGTATCCAAGAGATTGCCGCCGTCGCGGGACTAGAGGAGCGCGACATCATGGCCTTTTATGCGCTGTTCGCGGCGACCGCCAAAACCGTCACTGTCTTCAGCCAAGGCGTCAATCAATCATCCGCCGGCACGGATAAGGTCAACGCGATTATCAACTGCCATTTGACGACGGGGCGAATCGGCAAACCAGGTGCTGGCCCATTCTCCGTGACCGGCCAGCCCAATGCCATGGGCGGCCGCGAAGTCGGCGGGCTTGCCAACATGCTTGCTTGTCACATGGAACTTGGAGATGCCGGGCACCGCCGCATCGTCAAAGACTTCTGGCAATCGCCGCGTATCTCCTCCGAGCCGGGCCTTAAAGCAGTCGATATGTTCCGCGCAGTTGGCGACGGGCGCATCAAGGCGCTGTGGATCATGGCGACGAACCCGGTCGATAGCATGCCCGAAGCCGACGTTGTGAAGAGCGCACTGAAAGCATGCCCGTTTGTCGTCGTTTCCGATGTGGTTAGACACAACGACACCACGCCACTTGGCCATGTTTTGTTGCCGTCTCTCGCCTGGGGCGAAAAGGACGGCACCGTGACAAATTCCGAGCGGCGCATCTCGCGCCAGCGCGCATTCTTGGCGCCGCCAGGAGAGACCCGCGCCGACTGGTGGCAGATGGCGGAAGTTGGCAAGCGCATGGGCTTTGCCGAAGCGTTTTCATTTGCGAACGCCGCCGGCATCTTCGCGGAATACGCGCAACTTTCGGCAACTGAAAATACCGGCAGCCGAGACTTTGATATAGGCCGCTTTGCCGGTATCACGCAGCCTGAGTACGACGCGATGCTGCCCGTGCAGTGGCCGCAGCCCGCTAGGGTCGATGCCGCATCGGCCCGTTTCTTTGCCAATGGACTTTTCTTCACACCCGACCGCCGCGCGCGCTTCGTTGCGACGCCGCATCGCGCACTCGCATGTGCCACAACGCAGGACTACCCATTCGTTCTAAATACCGGCCGTGTCCGTGATCAGTGGCACACCATGACGCGCACGGCAAAATCTGCGCGCCTTATGTCTCACTTGGCGGAGCCCTACCTCGAAATCCATCCTGACGACGCGCGCGCATTGGGTCTTGAAGACGCAGCACTGGCAGTGGTCTCAAGTCCGCACGGCCGCATTGTTGCGCGCGTGATGATCACACAGCGTCAAAGACCGGGCTCGGTGTTCGTGCCCATGCACTGGAACGATCAATACGCCAGCTCAGCACGCGTTGGCGCACTTATCGACGCAAATGTCGATCCCGTTTCCGGCCAGCCGGAATTAAAGGCGGCGCCTGTTTCGGTGGAACCCTACAAAGCAACTTGGTTCGGCTTTGCGGTTGGCCGCACGAGGCCCGAAAGCGTCGCGGCCGAATATTGGGCAACGGCACCTTCAAAGTCCGGGTGGCGGACCGAACTTGCCGGCCTATCCGAGCCTCAGGACTGGGATGCCTTCGTTCGTGCTGTCTTCAAAATTGGCACCGGCAGTTCCGCCGAAATCCTCGCTTATCACGACCGGCCCCGTGGCCAGAACCGCTTCGCGATTTTCGACGGCGAACACCTCATCGGCGCACTGTTTGCTGCTCCAAGTCCTGTGAACGTATCGCGCTCGTTCGCGGCGGATAAGCTCGGCGGACTATTTCCTAGTTCGACAGACCGGTTGCGCATGCTCGCCGGAAGGCCGGGCGCTGCTGAGCCCGATCATGGTGCGGTTGTCTGTTCATGCTTTGAAATTGGCTTCAACCAAATCGTAGACGCCGTGACTCGCGGGGGATGCATATCGCTAGACGCTGTAGGCGCTGCTCTCAAAGCCGGAACCAACTGCGGCTCGTGCCGTCCTGAAATCGGAAGGATCATTCATGACCACGCGATTGCCAAAGCCGGCTGACGCCATTCGCAAAGGCACCGGCCGCGTGACGCTGGTCGGTGCGGGGCCGGGCGATGCCGAACTCTTGACCCTCAAGGCCATTCGGGCACTGCAATCGGCCGACGTCATTTTGTTCGATGCGCTCGTTTCCGGAGATGTGCTCGACCTGGCCCGGCGCGAAGCCAAGCGCATGCTGGTGGGAAAACGCGGGCATAAGCCCTCGTGCCGGCAGGAGGATATCAACGCCTTGATGCTGAAACTTGCGCGACAAGGCAAACACGTCGTTCGTCTCAAGGCGGGCGATCCGGTTATCTTCGGGCGTGCCGGCGAGGAAATTGCCGAACTTAAAGCCGCCGGTGTTCCTGTGTCGATTGTTCCAGGCATTACTTCGGCGTCGGCCATGGCGGCGGCGCTTGGGATTTCTCTGACGCACCGCGATTTTGCCCATTCGGTGCGCTTCGTAACCGGCCACGCGCGCGATGGAGCGCTCCCAAAAAACCTCGACTGGATCGGGCTCGCCGATCCGCTCACGACGCTCGTCGTTTACATGGGCGGGCGCACAGGACCTGAATTGGCTCATCGCATTATCGGGGCCGGACTCGCGCCATCGACACCTGTCGCCGCCGTCGCGTCCGTCTCGCGTGCCGATGAATCGGTCTGGTCCGGCACACTTGCCGGCCTCGCGTCGGGGGCCTTTTCGTGTTCTACAGATCAACCTGTCCTCATTGGCATCGGGCAGGCGTTTGCCGCCTGCGCAGCGTCGGCTCGCCATGCCGCACCGGATGTGTTGCCGCGCGCAATGCTGGGCTGAGTTGTATTTTTGGCCAGATGCGCAAAGGATGACGTCGGTTAAAGGCTGTTTGCAGTTCGCGTGGTGGCGATCAACGCTTCCCTCAAGTTTGAGCGCGCATGACTTCGATGCGGTTTCGCACACCCAGTTTGCGCAAAATGCGCGTCATATGGCTTTTGATCCTGCCGACCGGCAGACCTACTTGATCGGCAATCTCGCGGTTGGAAAGTCCTTCCGATACGAGATCGGCAATTTTCTGCTCGGTTGGGCTGAGCATGTTCCGTTTTCCGGCATCTTCGGTTTGCCGCGGGCGTTCGCGCAGCTGCCGAAACAGGTACCTAGCCGCCAGCTTTGTCGATACATACTGCTCGCCGCCTAGGACTGCGCTTACAGCGTCGTGCAGTTCTGTACTGGTTGACCCCTTCAACACATAACCTTGCGCCCCAAGCGTGATGGCGGCCTCTAAGTGATCTTCATTATCGGATCCCGTCAGCATGATAATTTTCATGTTCGGGTATTTCTTCAAGATGTCGCGCACAGCTTCAATGCCGCCACCCGGTATACCGATATCCACCAGCATCAAGTCGATTTTGCCCGGCTTTGCCATGTCGATGGCCGCTTGCCTGTCGCCACCCTCCGCGACGATTGAAAGTCCCTTAAAGCCCTGAAATGCGCGCTTTAGACCCGATAGGAAAATTGGATGATCGTCGACGATACCAATTTTTGCTGTTCCGTCCATGCCTGCCGGCTCCATGTCGAATTGATATTCAAATCTTGAATCGCCCGGTGAGCCGGGTTCCGCCTTGTGGCGAAGATGTAATTTGCAGTTCGCTATCGAGCGCAACCATGCGGCCGGCAAGACCCTCAAGGCCCTGTCCGCATTGATGTCCTGTTTTAGTGCGGGTTGCCTCTATTCCGGGTCCGGTGTCTTCGACTGCGATCTCGATGTACGCGCCGTCAATGCGAGCACTCACGCTCTGGCCTCGTCCGCCTGCATGCCGGACGGCATTGTTCAGGCCCTCCTGAATGAATCGAAAGAGACCAATCCTCGTCGGTACGGTCAACTCTTCAGGAAGCCGCTCGATATGGCGCGAAACGGAGGTCGATGTCCGGCGTTCGTGACGGCCAACAACCATTTCTATGAGATCCGCCGGGCGCAATTTGTCGATGTCAAGCGGCGCCAGGCCCGATGACAGATGGCGGATCTCGTCAAGAGTGCCGTCTATCGCGTCGTGTAGTAATTCCATGTCCATCGACACAGCTGAAGCAAGTTCCGGGCTAGCCTTCGATATCGTGTCGTAAATTGCGGACGCATGTATCGCCGCCGCGCCCAGGAGCTGCACAGGTCCATCGTGCAAATCGGCACCAATGCGGCGCAAGATGCGTTCATTCATTTCGTCGAGCCGGTTAGAGGCCAATTTCATTTGGTCGTGAAGGCATTTATTATCTTCTCTCAACATCGAGAGTTCCGACTTGCCGAATTCCGGCGTCTTTCTCTGTTCCGCGATCGTGCGGCCTCGAATTCCCACCACAAGAGACAGCAGTGCGAGAATCGCCGCTGTTAATCCCCCGATCAATGCGATCGACGATGCGACTATAAATTGCGATCCGGGACCGAGGCGTTGCCATGCTGCCCGGAAACGAGCTAGCAGTGACGAGTTGGCACTCGATATTGGGGCAGAATCCATCTTTGACGTCTTGAGGGCTTCCGAAAATATTCAAGAGTGCAAATGCCGGCCTGCAGCAGGACGCCGGTCGGCACCAAACCGGCATTTATCCGCATTACCTGCGTCTGACCGGCACAAGATAACATCTAGTGCGTGGTTTGTTGCGCATATTTTTTGCCGGAGCCCAGCAAGGTAACTTTTCCGGATTTCGGATAGCTTTATGGGGGCAGGGTCGGGGGGAGGATCAAGGGCCGTCCGGAAGGCCGCTTTCGGTTAGCGTTAACCCGGGTTTAAACCGAGGCTATGGCCGATTGCTGATCGTGCAGTCTGACCGCGCTGCGAGAATACGACAAACCGCCTAAGTAATGGCGGCCCAGTGTACATGGGCCGCCATTGCTATTTATACGCAAACTTTTACCAACTATGAGAACAAGACGAAGTCGCTCTGGGTGATCAAGGAGGTGTTGGCAACGCCACCGAGTTTGATCGTCTGATTGACATCGCCGTCGATCGTGACAAGCACGTCGGCTCCGATATCTGTGAGTGTGACGTGGCTTGCAAAGGTTGCAGCGGTAATACCAAAGGCCGAGATATCCAACACGTCCTGACCACCGGCCGCATTGGCGTCGAACAGGTTGACGCTGTCGTTGCCAAAGCCAGCTTGCAGAACGATAGAGTCGTTGCCCATGCCTGTGCCAAACAAATCGTTTCCGGTACCGCCGTTCAATTTGTCGTCACCAGCGCCGCCGTACAGCGTGTCATTGCCAGCGCCGCCAAACATAATGTCGTTATGGTCGCCGCCATCGAGATAGTCGTTGCCATCGCCGCCATCAAGGTTGTCAGCAGCAATTCCGCCGCTGAGGCTGTCGTCGCCGGCAAGGCCCTTGAGGTAGTTGCCGTAGCCATCGCCTGTAAGGATGTTGTTGCCTTGGCTGCCAATGACGCCTTCAATACTAGACAGCTTATCCGTACCTATTTGTCCACTAACAGCCAAACCGGTATTCAGGTCGACGTTGGCATTCGCCGATGTTGCCGACATATCGTAGTAGTCGTAGCCGTCTCCACCATTGTACGTGTCGTTGCCATCTGTCCCGCCTGCGACGAGTGTTGCTAGGAACGTGTCGTTGCCAGCAAGCCCATTAACGGTGTCGTTGCCGTTACCGGCATTGATCGTGTTGTTGGCGGCCGTACCTGTGATCATCTCGTGAAGCACGTCTTGTGTACGCGCGCCGATGATGGTGTCGGCACCACCGTTTGACGTGAACACGATGCGATGCGCCGACGAAAGCGCCGAAACGTCCACGGTATCATTGGCCGTCGAGCCATTGACCGTGATGGTGTTGAAGTTCAGGCTCGTTGTGTTGAAGTCACCGATGATTTGCACGGAGTCAGCGCCAAGCGGTATTGTAGATGTACCGCCGCCTGGGTCGTTTCCAGGAACGCTGACGCCGCTGCCGTTGATCGTGATTTCTTCGATGTTGTCGAGTTCGGCAATCACATTCGTCGTTGCGCCGACCGTTCGTGTTACCACGATCTCGGTGTTAACACCGAAGCCGGTGATACCGGCCAATGTGGCGGCAGCCGCTGTGTAGATCCGGAAAGTCTCAGCCAAAGTCGAGCCGTTCAACACAAACCGGTCGCCGGTCGCCGTGTTGGTACCGCCATCTATGATGTCGCGGCCACTGGTTATGGCAACGGCATTTGGCGCCACCGAATACGTGATCGTATCATCGCCAGAGCCGCCAACCACGAGGTCGTTGCCAGCGCCGCCGTTCATTGTGTCATTGCCAGCAAATCCAAAGATCGCGTCCGATCCGCCGCCGCCGTTCAAGTTGATGTTCGGGCCGGCAGTGCCGTTTACGACGGCATAGTTCACGCCGTTGAAGCGCAGCTGCTCAAAGTTACTCAGCGTGTCGATGCCTTCGTTGCCAACACTGTCGGTAACAATGATGTTGTTAGCGGCGTTGTTATCAAACCTGAAGTTGGTGACGGCGCCGGTAAAGATGGCGGTGTCATTGCCAGGCAAAATAGCGACGCCGCCGCCGTCAAGGCGGTCGTCGCCGGCATTGCCTTGGGCGGTATCGTTGCCGAAGAACAGGTTCGCGATATCGTCACCCGCGGTGCCGACGAAGGTATCGGCTCCGAGGAGACTGCCGTTGACGAAGTCACCCACAACCCGTGCCGACGGCGCGGAGCTGACGGTTTCGATATTGCCTAGGCCATCGGTAAAGCTCACCACCGCACGCAGGAACGAGTTGACGTTAGCTTGAACGGGCGTGAAGTTGACGCCCGTTGCGCCAACGATGTTGCCGAATGAACCTGGCAGCCCCGTGGCACTCGTCTGCCACTGGAACGTGAACGAGCCTGGAACGATGCCGTTGGGGTCAGCGATGGCCGCGGTATTGACGGCCAAAGTTTGAGTTTCGGTCGGGGTTGTGTCCGTCAAGACCGCAGCACCCGTCGGAGGCCGATTGACGATCAAGAGATCGCCGTCGCTGAAGCGCGCGAACTCAACGTTACGCAGCGTATCGATACCGTCGTTCGTCAAGCCCGCCGTGACTGTGGTGTGTGTAACGGTGACGACATCCCCGCTGCGAGTGATGGTATAGTTGGCCTGCACGTCCCCGAAGACCGCGACGTCTTCGCTCAAGTCTGCCGGGTTGGTGCCGTTGGTCGCGTCGTCATAGAGGATTTCGCGCACGGCCTGAAGCTGTCCGGGGTTGATCACTCCGGTCCGCATCAAGTCGGCGAGCTGCTTGCCGACCCAGGCAGATGGTACACTAGGACCAGCTTGTACGATGCTTGTCAGGCCGTCGACGGAGAACAGCTCAGGGTTGCCAGGACCCGTGCCGGTCGCGACCTTATTCTGATGCACCGAGATGCGCACGTTCAGCCATGCATCGCCATCGATGATATCGTCGCCAAGATTACCTCGAATGGTGTCATTTCCGCCGCCGCCGAGCAGGATTTCGCCGCCGGCATCGGCACGCGCTTGATCGAGAATGATTGCGTTTGGATCATTTCCAGGGTTTGCCGCTGCCACAGAAGCAATAACGTTATTTAAGCCGGCAATACGATCGACACCGGCCTGCGTCAAAGTCTTGTCGAAGCCTTCGCCTGCGAGCAACTTTGCAGCGCCGGTCAGCTTATCGTCGAGTTTCCAGCCCGAAAGACCTTCGACCGAGTCGAAGCGATCGCGCAGGATCAAGGCTGGCCGGGCATCGAAAATGCGGATGCCAAGATCGGAATCTGCTGCGACGGTGTCGCCCTTATGGATGCCCCAGTCGAAGCCATCCATGCCGTTGTTGCGCTGGATGCCGTTGCTCTGGACCATGATGTCGTCGCCGTTTTCCCCATCATAGTCGGTATCGTTGCCCTGACCGTTCAGGATGTCATGGCCCACAATCAGAGAATTGAAGAACAATTCGGAGTTTTCGCCAGACAGGCCGTCAAAGCCTTCGCCGCCTTCGATCCAGTCATCGCCCTCGTTGCCCATCAGCCCGTCGGGCGCGCTGCCGCCAAGAATGAAGTCGTTACCGGGACCGGCAAAGACTTCCTTCATATCGGTGACGCCCATGATGAAGTCCTGGCCCTCGCCTCCGAACAGAAGGTCTATGCCCTGGTCGGCAACGATGACGTCGTCACCGGCTTCGCCGCGCAGGAAGTCGTCGCCAAATGGATCTTCGATAATGTCGTCGCCGTCGCCGCCGTAGACTTGGTCGGATTCCATGCCGGCGTTGAGGTAGTCGTTACCGCCGTCGCCCCATAGCGTGTCGATACCCTTGTCGCCAGTCAGCGTATCGTTACCTTCGGTGCCGCCAAGCACGACGTGCTCGCCGCCCGAGAACCTGAGAATGCCGCCGTCGCGAATGACTTGGCCTTCAGCATCGAGCACGGGAGCGCCCAATCCATCCACGCGAATGGTGCCTTCAACGCGCGTGACCTTGTCTTCTATGGCTTGCTGGAATGGATCGTCCCATTTGACATCAAGCTCCGAGCGATCGAGCGGGTCTTGCCCGTCGAGAGCCGAGTTGCCGCTGTAGTTTTCTTGATGCACCAGGCGATCAAGTTCCAGGATCATATCCGGAACTTCCATGATTTCGGCCGACAAATGCGTAGAGTGAATATCGCCGAGATCCGTGTTGCGCATAATGAGATCGGTGAAGGTATTGGGCTCAAGCAAGTTGAGCAGGTTCATACCTTGCGTACGGCTCAAGTAATAGAACCGGTCGCCGTTCTGCAGGTGTTCCATCTGGTATTCGAACACGAAGTTGAACGTCGAACCCAGCATGCCGCCGAATTCGTTGATCTCCTCGGCAAGACCGCCGATCCACATGTCGACGTCGTTCAAGCCTGAGCTCTCGGCTGTGACACCATTATTCGAATTCAGGAAGTCCTTACGATCAAAATAGGTATTACCGCCGATCGTCACGCCATCCAAATCATTACCGTCACCCAGCACGAGCAACGTGGCCGCCGCCCGCTTCTCATCCAGCGTAACGGCCGACGTGATCGCTGCGTGCTTTCCATAAGCCGCGATGAAGTTGACGATCGACATCGGGTGCTTGATGTGCTGCGCAAAGTCGATCCAGCTGGTGTACGGCTTGACATCGACAGCGCCCGTCATCGCATAGAGTTCAGCGCGCGCATCGTTCAAGCTCG
The DNA here is from genome assembly GCA_031373745.1 of Hyphomicrobium sp. GTDB lineage: Bacteria > Pseudomonadota > Alphaproteobacteria > Rhizobiales > Hyphomicrobiaceae > Hyphomicrobium_B. The sequence continues at coordinate 54,408 of JANMNH010000040.1, forward strand.
GAATGCCCTGTTCACGCCCGCGGGCAATGTTGAGCGCGGGCAGATCGAGCGGTAAGCCAAGCAAATTATTGCGCAGGGCATCGACGACGAATTCGTCGATTTCGTTGCCGACCTGACGCGACATGCCGCGAATGATGGCGCCGGTCGCCGCTTCATCATCAATGCCGCTGGCCGAAAACTCCTGCGGATTGAGGAAGGCTTCGATCAAGCCAATCTGATTGGCGTCATCGCCAGCGCCGTTGCTGTTGACGAATGACAGATCGTTGTCGAGGCGATCGACCGTATCGGTCAACTGGGAATGGCCAAAGCGGTAAACCGCGTGCGCAAACTCGGCAACAATCGCCGGATTGAGATCGGCCGAGTTGGTGAACACGAACGGATCGACGTTGGGCTGAACGCGGCGCGCGAATTCTTCGAACACGAGATGCTGATACTGCATTTCAGTGACGAAGCGGGCCGCCTGGAACAGACGCTCGCCGTCCCAAACCAACGAGTTGAGATCGGCGGGAACTGAGACCACATCGGTCGCCAGCCATTCGTTCAAGAACGTGACATCCCCGCTTGCCGCCGTTGCCAGGATCGTCGCCTTGTTCGCATCGACGAGGCGGTTATGCTCGGAGTGGAAGATCGTATGAACGGCCGTCAGACCGATATTTTCGTTGCCGCGCCCGTCGCCGGTGATGAAGTGTGCGTTCAGCATTTCGTCGTCGTAGGTCGTCACGTTGCGATCGTCGGCAACGAGATCAGAAGCATTTATGACACCGTCGCCATTGACGTCACCGGTATCCGAGTCGGCAATTTGGGCGATCGAAGGCGTGGCGGGGTTGTGATCGTGATCGATAAAGCTCGGCGCGGCGTGATGGGAGATGTCGTTGAGGAAAGCGTGACCGGTACGAATGGTATCCGTTGGCAGCAACAAGCCGCCAGCGACGCCTTCGATGATGCCGGATAACGTTTCAATTTGCGCAAAACCGTTGGCGCCCGGAATGAACCGGCCGTAGTCATCGACGACCAGTTTCGGCACATTGTGGACGTCAAAGTCCGTCAGCTTGATTCCGAGCATGGTCGCGGCTTGCAACTTGACTTCAGCCCAATTGGCGATTCCGCCGTTGACACCGTTGAGCAGCTTGCCCGTGTTGACGGCATGGCCGGCACCATCAAAGGCATATTCGCGCAGGAACACCTGATGCGAGGCTGCTGACGTGTACGTTTGGTTTTGATCGACGAACGGCGTCGTGGTGTTCTGCGCTTCGATGATGTCGTCGGCATTGCCTAGCACGCCATCGGCGCCAGCGGTCCTGAACGGCGTCGCGCGCGACAGCGCCATGAAGTTCAAGCTGTCGTCTGCGGTGCTGAGAATGCCGTCGGCGCCGAATCCGTCATCGGCACTGACAACGCCGTCGCGGCCGAAATCGTAAAGCGGATCGTCGATGCTCAGCGGCATGTAGATCGTGCCGTTGCCGCCTTTGGTCACAAGGTCAAGACCGTGGTCGAAGAACTGTCCAAAGAACGTCATCCAGCCGCTGTTCGCTGGCGAAAGGCCGATATCGGGCGAGCGGGCTTCGATGGTAATCGAGCCGTCGGCCGACACTTCGAGACCGGCGACCGTGACGATCGCTTCGAGGGAAGTGGCCTTCAAGGCCTTGTCGGCGTCGGCGGTGTTGCTGGCAACTTCGGCGGCGGCTTCTGCACTGGTCAGCGTGCCGAGATTGGCTGTGGCCGTTCCAGCAACTGTCGTTGCGCTCGCCTCGGCAGCTTGGATCGACGCGAAATCAGCTGGATCAACTGTTCCATCAACCAACGCGGACGCTATGCCGTCAGCAGCCACTTTCAAGCCCTGCAAATCGGTCAGCAATGTCTGAGCGGCGCTCAGATCAGCGGGCGCAACATGGATGTCCGACTGCAGCGCTTTTACGACCAAAAGCTGCGCGGCAACAGCGGCGTTCGCGGCCGCAACGGCAGCGGCGCTGGCGGCCAAATCATCGGCATCGACGGGATCGAGCGGGGCGACGCCTGCAAGCAAAGTCGTCAAAGCCGTCTTGGCATCGGTCGCAGCCGTATCAACGAGTGTAGCGCTCGCCTTGGCGTTTTCGTATTCTGTTTCAGTGTGCTGCTTTTCGTCAGCGAGCGCGACGGCCGCCCGGGTCAGCACGAATGCTGCGTTGATTGCGACTGTATCGGCTGCAATGTTGCTCGATCCAGCCACCAGCAGGGCAGCGTTCAACGCCGACTGGTTGTTCAACGTCTGGTCGGAGATGAGGTTTGAAATGGTGCGCGGGTCGGCATCGACGACGCTATGGCTGCCAAGGCGCAGCGGATTATAGTCGTTATTGGTCAGGGTCGGGCCGCCACCGGGCAGCGTGATCGTATCACCGTTGGTCGTGGCATCACCCGGCTCCAGATTGCGATACTCAGGCGTCAGCAGCCGGGGAAACAACTGATCTGCCGCGCCGACTTGGCTTTGACCCGGGAGGAGATGATTGTTGCTGCCATCAACCGTTCTGAGACCCACCGGCAACAGCGCTGCATCCTGACCGATAACGGTCGCGAGATCTTCGTTCGGCCCAAGCCGGCCCGAGTCACGTTCCGCCACCTTGATCTGGTCGAGGATCTTTGAGAGGTCGGCTGCGTTGACGATGAAGCTGGTGTTATACGTGGCCATTTGGATCAACTCCTCAGAAAATGAACGTGCGAGGCCGGACAGCGGCCGGAAAATGCGAGCACAGCGGATTGAGTTTTGGTCGTTTTGCGGGGGTCAAAAATCACGACGCCCCGCCTCAATCCAATTGGGCCCTCCAGGCGCAAACTGTCGCGCGGCGGGGGGCTGACAACAAGGAACCTAGGATTCGATTGAGCGATTCTCTGGTCCTCGAACGGCCCGACAAAGGTCTGGCGTGGGGCGTGACGTAGGTCTGTTTTTACGTGCCGAAGCAGCCAGCGCCGGGCATTTCCACACTCGAATAGCCGTTTGCCGGGGGAGGGGGTGCCGGGCAGCAAAGCGCAGGCTGGTGCACACCAGGCTGGTGCACACAATGACTCGTATCGAACCCGACAATTTGCATGCGCAGTAATTGCAAATCGAACGATGATCCCGGCGTTTGTTACAGAGTGCTGGCCGCCGGCAAGACCGGTACGCTGCGTTTTTTAACGCGCGTGTTGCAGCCGAACCGCGCGAGCATTGGCGGATTATGTTTTTCCCATATGCTTTCCGGCGCGAGGCATGACCGGCCCCTACGAAAATCGCGGCGCCAAAACGTGCTAATTTTATTTGATTAAATGGTGGGCGGTATAGGGATTGAACCTATGACCCCACGCGTGTGAAGCGTGTGCTCTACCGCTGAGCTAACCGCCCGTATTGGGAGGGTCCTTATGGGAGAGCAACGCTGGAACTGTCAAGCCGGGAGCACGCTTGCCTGCACTGCGCGGGCAAGCCGCGTCTCAATCGGGCAAGCGCCGGACCGGCCGAAATTCCATGTGACGATCAATTCCATGTGGCGATCAAGTCCATGTGGCGATCAAGGCGCGCGGCGAATGAAAAAGCGATAGGCGCCGGCATCCTCCAAGCTTTGCTCCAGAATGTGACCCGTCGCCCTGCAAAACGCCTCGAAGTCCTTGGGTGCGGCGGGGTCCGTTGCCACGACTTCGAGTGTGGCGCCGGCACTCATTTCGGCCAACGCCTTCTTGGCCTTGAGAATAGGGATCGGGCAGGTCAGCCCGCTTGTGTCGATTGTCCGGTCGGCGATCACAGCAACTTGGTTCCCGGCTAGTGCCCAATGGGGGCCTTTGAGTTACCCTCTGAATAGCTTCCCCTCTACGGCAACCCGATCCGGGGCTCAATCGAAACCCGGCAAAACCCCGCGAGAAAAGGCCCGGCCCGGCAGGGTCTTGCACAAGGAGGGCTGGAATGCCACGGTTTTGGTATTCTTAGCCGATTCCCTAGAGGCCCCCACGGGACCCTCTGTGTGGCGGCGAGGTTGCAGGATACTATGGCCCGCCGCGCTGGTGCGGTTGAGACGGGGTCGGGCATATTGTGCCGACGGGACGTGCCGGGAGACAATAATGGGGGAACCCGAAGAGCCGCACCGCTCGTTTCTTTTCTCTTTTGGACTTGAAAAGCTCGGCCTTCTGCCACTTCGCGCGCCCTATGTGGCGGCAATCGCGATTGCCCTGCTGACGGCACTCGCGGCCGCCGGCCTTTTGCGCCTTAAGGTCGATGACAGTCTCTCCGAGCTGTTTCGCACCAATACCGAGGAATTCCGCCGCTACGAGGAAATCGACCGCCGCTTTCCGTCGAGCGAATACGACGTGCTGGTCGTCGTGGAAGGGCAGAAGCTCCTGACACGGGAAGGACTGCAAGCCTTCGCCGGCGCCACGCAGGAGCTGCAGCTCACCGATGGCGTTGCCGGCCTTGTGTCGATGCTGTCGGCGCGCGGTAAACCGGATGCCAACGGCTACTCGGCGCCGATCGTGCCGGAAGAACTTCCCGAAGGGACGGGCTTTGCCGCTCTCATCGCGCAGCTCAAGTCCAATGACATCGTCAAAGGGAAATTCTTGTCTGACGACGGCGAATTGGCGCTGATCGTATTATCCCTCGACCGGGCCATGATTGCCGAGCAATCGGCGAAGACAATTATCGGCAGCATCAAAGACGCGGCCGAAAGGGAACTGCAACCCGCCGGGCTTTCGGTCAAGCTGGCCGGTGCGCCGGTTATGCAACTCGAGATCCGCAACGCGGTCGAACGCGATCAGCTGCTTTACAATGGCCTCGGCCTCCTGTTCGGCGCGATCATTGCCGCAATTTTTTTCCGCCGCATATCCTTGATGCTGGTTGCGGCCCTGCCGCCTGTCATTGCGGTCGCATGGTCGCTCGGGCTGCTCGGATGGCTCGATTTCAAACTCAATCTGTTTCTTAATGTCATGACGCCGCTTATCATGGTGATGGGCTTTGCCGACAGCATGCAAATGGTGTCGGCGATCCGCATCCGCCTGCGCGAGGGCGATAGCAAGTACGAAGCAGTGAGATTTGCCGTTCAGGTCGTGGGTCCGGCCTGTGTTCTGGCGCATGGCGCGGCACTCTTGTCGTTTCTCGCCTTGTTGTTCTCCGAATCGGGACTGATCCGCACTTTCGGCCATGCCGGCGCCATGTCGACGGCGATATCGTTTGTTGCCGTCATTGCCGTGCTGCCGCTGCTGGCGATACTGTTCATCCGAAATGAAGCCAAGCTTGCGCGCGACAGAACGCCGGCAGACGGCATGATGGATACGCTTGGCAATTTCGTTGGCGCTATTGTCGATCGCGTCGTGCGCCATCCGGTGGCCTACACGCTGCTCGGACTGACGCTGTTCGCCCTGTTCTCTTACGCCCATCTGCAACTGGAGCCGCGCTACCGCCTCGCCGACCAAGTGCCGGACCGCGAACAAGCGCTCGACGCTTCCGGGCGCATCGATAAAAAGCTGACCGGGGCAAATCCCTTCCATGTGATGATCCGCTGGAAAGACGGCACGAAGCTTTATGATCCGGCGCCGCTCGCCGTTATCGAGGCGACGCACGCGGCTCTCGAGCAAGCAGCGGGCCTCGGCAATGTCTGGTCGCTTGAAAGTTTGCGGCGCTGGCTGCGTGAGAACGGCGACGATAGCGTCGAGACCCTGAAGAAATATGTTGGCCTGCTGCCCGAACACCTCGTGCGCCGTTTCATAGCCAAGGAAGAGGACGCGGTCCTGGTAACTGGGCGCCTGCCCGATATCGACGCCAGCGAAATCCTGCCGCTCGTTGAGAAAGTAGACCGCGCGCTCGATACGGTGCGTGCGATTAATCCGGAATTTGAAATCTCGGTAACGGGATTGCCGGCGCTTGCCGCACGCAACAGCCACCGCATGATCAGTCAGTTGAACGCAAGCCTGCCGCTCTGCGTCCTGGTGGCGGCAATCTTGCTGGCGCTGACATTCCGCTCGTTCTTTGTCGGCGTGGTGAGCTTGCTGCCGGGTCTGTTTCCGGTGGTGACATCCGGAGCGCTGCTTTGGCTGAAGGGCGAGGGATTAGAGTTTGCCTCGGTGGTCGCCCTTCTTGTCGTGTTCGGCCTCGGCGTCGATGCGCTCATACATTTTCTCAACCGGTTGCGGCTTGAAGAGCAGGCGGGCGTATCGCCGGAAGCCGCCATACGGCGCGCTCGCGTGCTCGTTGGCCCGGCGATTATTCTGACGACCATCGTTCTCGCTTTCGGCTTGGGTGTCACGGTGTTTTCCGATCTGCCGTCGCTGCGTACGTTCGGGATGGTATGCGGCGCGACGCTGCTTGCTTCGCTTGTGGCCGATCTTGTATTTTTACCGGCAACCATTCTCGTCTACCGGCGCTATTTCTCGCGCAAGCGTTGATGAGAGCCGTTGCGGAACGGTATCATGGCGCGTTAGACTCAAAATACCGGCAACGGCGCACCAGAAACGGCGGAGAAGCATTCCATGGCCAAGAAGCTCGTCATCATCATGGCCAACACCGATCCCCGCAACGGCGAAGAGCTCGGCGCGCCGATCTTCCAGGCCACCGTCGCCGCCGCCATGGAATACGAAGTCGAAGTGATTTGCACGGCAACTGCCGCAAAGCTCATGAAGAAGGGCGTGGCGGACAAACTCTTTGTCAAAGCGGGTGATGCCCGCTCGATCTACGATTTTATCAAGGATGCGCACGCGGCTGGCGTAAAGTTCTATTGCTGCGCGCCGGGGCTCGATATTTCTGACATGCACAAGCCGGATCTAATCCCCGAGTGCACGGGCGTCGTCGGCGCCGCGCATTTCATCGAAGAGATCATGACCGGCGAGAGCAAAGTTCTGACTTACTGAGTGCTGCGCGCCGAAGTCAGTTTCGAGATAGCCAGGTGCAGTTCGTCATAGTGACCAATGACGGCGTCAGGTGCGAAGCTGCCGACCGGTTCTACGCTATAGCCGAAATTGACCGCGATGACGGGAATGCGCGCTGCCTGCGCAGTGCGGATGTCGGTTTCGCTGTCGCCGATCATAATGGCGCGCTCCGCCGACCCATTTGCGAGTTCAATCGTGCCCGTCAGATGTAGCGGGTTGGGCTTGAAGACGCCGAGGCTGTTGCCGCCGGTGAGAGCGGCGAAGTGCTTCGACATATCGAGGGCGTCGAGAAGCGCGCGGGCGTGTGCCTCCATCTTGTTGGTGCAAACGGCGAGCGTTGCTCCACTCTTCTCAAATGATGTCAGCGCCTTTATCACTCCGGGATAAGGGCGGCTCTTCACCGCGATGTTCGCGCGGTAATGCGCAATGAATAGGTTGAAAAGTTCGCGGAACTCGCTCTCTGTTGCCGTGCGCCCATGTGCAGCGAGCGCCCGCTCGATCATTTTCATGGCGCCCTGCCCGGCGAAGGGCAGGATGTCCGTTTCGTTGATAGGCGCAAGCCCGGCACGGGCAAGAACATGGTTCGTTGCGGCCGTAAGATCGGGCGCCGTATCGACGAGCGTTCCATCGAGATCAAAAACAAGTGTCCAGCCGCGCATCGTGTCTCCGGGAGTGATTATGCCGCCGCCCGGTCTTGACTTGAAAGGGGGCGGTTGCAGGCTTAGAGAAAGTCTTCACAGAGGGAAAGTGGGCAAATCGGCCCCAGGAAGTCAGATGGAAGGCAGGCAACCTTGAGCGCAGATGATTTCAAGCGGCTTGCCGCGGAACATGCCTTGGACTTGGTTGAGCCCGGCATGAAGCTCGGGCTAGGCACGGGATCGACGGCCGCGAAATTCGTCGATCTAGTCGGCGCTAAAGTCAAAAGCGGCCTAGACGTTTTGTGCGTGCCGACCTCTGAAGCAACCCGCCAGCAGGCGGAGAAACTCGGCATCCGCTTGTCGACGCTCGATGAAACGCCCTTTCTCGATATGACCGTCGATGGGGCTGACGAAATCGATGAAGCGCTGCGTTTGATCAAGGGCGGCGGCGGGGCGTTGTTGCGCGAGAAAATTGTAGCTGCTGCCTCCGGGCAGGTGGTCATCATTGCCGACCACACCAAGCTCGTTACAACGCTCGGCGCGTTTCCCTTGCCCATCGAAGTCGTACCCTTCGGCCTGAAGGCGACGCGCAATCTCATCGAGAGCTTGGCGGCGGACGGGGGCTGTACCGGTCAGATCAAGCTGCGCGCCAATGCCGACGGTACGCCATTCGTCACCGACAACGGTAACTTTATTCTCGATTGTGCCTTTGGGTCCATCGAAGATCCTGAGACATTGGACGACGCCTTGAAGCTGGTGCCGGGAGTTGTTGAAAACGGATTATTCCTAGGTATCGCCGATCTTGCTATCGTCGCCGGTCCGGACGGCGTTTCGATTATCTCAACCGACGCCCACGATTTTGAAGGAGATCTCTCATGAATGCCAAGTCGTCCCTTCTTGCCGGTGTATTGGCTTTCTTGTTATCGGTTGCGCCGGGCTTGACCGAAGAGGCGAAACCAGCGGCGGATCCCGCGGCAATCGCTGCGGCGCGCGATCTCATGGAAGTGACGGGCGTCGCAAAGCAGATGGACGGCTTGATCTCGGCCATGAGCCAGGGCTTTGCCAAGGGTGCTGGCGCCGACGGATCGGAGAAGGGCAAGAAAGCCGCCGCTGAGTTTGATGCAGCCATGAAGAAATTCTTGAGCTACAAGGAAGAGATGCTGACGGATTTCGCGCAACTTTATGCCGAGACGTTTTCCGCCGCTGAAATGAAGGAGATCGCCGATTTCTATCGCAGTGGGACGGGCGCGAAGTTTATTCAAGCAACGCCAGCGCTCATGCAGAAGGGCGCTCAGATCGGCATGAAGTACAGCGAACGGATGATGAAGGAAATGGGCGGAGCAGGTGCTGCGCCTCCGGGACAGAAATGACCAAGCGCGACTTCGATCTCTTCGTCGTCGGCGGCGGTTCGGGCGGTGTGCGCGCGGCGCGGATTGCGGCCGGGTACGGTGCGCGGGTGGCAATCGCCGAAGAGTACCGCTTTGGCGGCACGTGTGTCATTCGCGGCTGCGTGCCGAAGAAATTGCTCGTCTATGCCAGCCGCTTTCCGGACGAATTCGAGGACGCACAAGATTTCGGCTGGACCGTGCCCGAGCCCACGTTCGATTGGTCAAAGCTGATTGCCGCGAAGGACAAAGAGATAGCGCGGCTGGAAGGCCTCTATAGCTGGGGACTGGGCCGGGCCGGCGTTGAAATGTTTCATGAGCGGGCAAGCGTGGACGGCCCAAATTCCGTTCGTCTTTCCAAGACCGCTAGGACTGTAACCGCCGCAAGGATCCTCATCGCGACGGGCGGCAGCCCGAACATCGATGCCAAGCTCCCCGGCATCGAACACACCATCACATCCAACGAAGCATTTCATCTCAAATCCTTGCCAAAGAGCATTGTAGTTGCGGGCGGCGGCTATATCGCGGTCGAATTCGCCTCGATCTTCAACGGGCTCGGATCGGATGTCACGCTGCTCTATCGCGGCGAGAAAATACTTC
>JANMNH010000143.1:0-25609 GCA_031373745.1 Hyphomicrobium sp.
CGAATGCCCCTGTTCTCTATGTCGAATTTCGCAAAGACGGGCGGCCCATCGACCCAAACCCCTGGTGGGTTGCCGGTCAGCAAAAGGTACAAGGATGATGCGCAAGACAGATTACGCCTTCTGGTCGTTCCTGATGATGACGGGGCTTGCCGGAGCCACGACACTATTAAACGTCACGCAGAGTTACTCCGCGAATACGACGCAAAATTCCGAGCTCTACCGCCAACTCGATCTGTTTGGCGACGTGCTTGAGCGCGTGCGTGCCGACTATGTGGAAAAGCCCGACGACACGGCGCTCATCGAGAGCGCCATCAACGGCATGCTGTCGTCGCTCGACCCGCATTCTTCCTATATGAGCCCAAAGAGCTTCCGCGACATGCAGGTGCAAACCCGCGGCGAATTCGGCGGACTTGGCATCGAAGTCACGATGGAGAACGGCGTCATCAAAGTCGTCTCGCCCATCGACGATACGCCGGCCTCAAAAGCAGGCTTGATGGCCAACGATCTCATCACCCATCTCGACAACGAGCAGATCTCGGGCCTGACACTTGAGCAGGCGGTCGAAAAAATGCGCGGTCCGGTGAATACGCCGATCACGCTGACGATCATGCGCAAAGGCAAGGACGACGCGTTCGACGTCAAGGTGACGCGCGATGTCATTCGCATCAACGCCGTCAAATCCCGTGTAGAAGGCGACGTTGCCTATATCAAGGTCACAACCTTCAACGAACAGACGCACGCCAACCTGCAGAAGTCTCTCGAAGCGTTGAACAAAGAGATTGGATCGAAGCTCAAGGGCTACATCATCGACTTGCGCAACAATCCCGGCGGACTTCTCGATCAAGCGATTGCCGTCTCCGACGACTTCCTGGATCGCGGCGCCATCGTCTTGACCAAGGGCCGCAACAACGAAGAAACGCAACGTGCCAACGCACGGCCGGGCGACATCACGGAAGGCAAGAAAATCGCCGTGCTCATCAACGGCGGTTCGGCGTCGGCCTCAGAAATCGTTGCGGGCGCTCTGCAAGACCACAAACGTGCGACCATTATCGGCACGCGTTCGTTTGGCAAGGGTTCGGTGCAAACGATCATCCCGCTCGGCGCTAACGGTGCCATCCGCTTGACGACTGCGCGCTACTACACGCCGTCGAACCGCTCGATCCAGGCCAAGGGCATCGATCCCGATATCCTGATCGAAGAAGAACTGCCGGAAGAACTCAAAGCCAAAATGGCCAACGAGAAGCCGCGCGGAGAAGCAAGCCTGCGCGGTCATCTCAAGAACCCGGACGGCACGATCAAGGAAGAAAGCAAGGACGCCAAGGACCAGAAAGACGGCGAAAAGGCCGGCGACGACAAAGTTGCGAAGGAAAAGGAAAAAGAAAAGACCGAGGTTTCCGGCTCTTCGTCCTACGTGCCCAAGGAGCCCGAGAAAGACACGCAGTTGCAGTACGCGCTGTCGTTCCTGCGCGGGACCGCCAAGGAGCCGCCCGCCGCCAACAGCACGCCGACGACACCGGCGGCCGAGGGTTCGACTCCGGCACCGGCCTCTGGCGGCGACACCGAGAAGAAGCCTTCACCGAATTGATCGCGGCGGCTTGAAAAGCGTTTGTGAAAGATGGGCGCCGCGTTGGCGCCCATTTTGTTTGGTGTTAGGCATGACGTGACACGCAGAAATTTTGCGACACGTGACCTTGGAGCAGCGTCGGCATGAGCGACAAAAGCCCGAACAACATCGATCCTACCTCACTCCCCTACCGCCCGTGCGTCGGCATTATGGTTCTGAACGCTCAATGTTTGGTTTGGATCGGTTGCCGGGCAGACGCCAAGAACGAGGCGGAAGGCCGGGGCGCATGGTGGCAAATGCCCCAGGGCGGCATTGATGAGAACGAAGACCCGCGCACTGCTGCACGCCGCGAACTCTTTGAAGAAACCGGCATCCGCTCGGTCGAGTTCATTGCCGAGCGCGACGGCTGGATCAATTACGATTTGCCTCGCGATCTTTTGGGCAAAGCCTGGGGCGGACGCTATCGCGGGCAAAAGCAAAAGTGGTTTGTGTGCCGTTTCATAGGCCCCGAGAGTGAAATCAGCATTACCCCGCCCGAGGGCCACGAAGCAGAGTTTATCGCCTGGCGATGGGCGCCTGTCGCCGAGACGCTGGAACTTATCGTGCCGTTCAAGCGCACTGTCTATGAGGCGGTATTGGCCGATTTCGCACAGTTTGCCCGGCCCTAGGCCTGTTTCGCCCAATGCGCCACCATGGCTACTTTTGCGATCTCTTGTAAAATGTCATTGAAATACAATTATTTTCCGGCATTATTTGCTGATCGAATCGTTTTTATCCCCAGGTTATACACACGCTGCCATTTATGAACGTCATTCAGAAAAAAGCCGAAGTTGAAGCCGGCGCGCTTCCCTTGAGGAGTTGCGCGGGCATCATGCTGTTAAACCGCGATGGCAAGGTTTGGGTTGGACGGCGCAAGCCGAAGTGGGCCAGCGATCACGCAGCGCATATCTGGCAAATGCCCCAGGGCGGCATCGAACCATTCGAGCCCCCGCGCATCGCAGCGCTCAGAGAGCTGCGCGAAGAAACCGGGGTGACAAGCGTCGAAATCATTGCCGAGCATACGAAGTGGCTGACATACACGCTGCCGGAAGCACTCATTGGCGTTGCCCTCAAGGGGCGCTATCGCGGACAGCGGCAAAAGTGGTTCGCCATGCGCTTTCTGGGCGAGGATAGCGAGATCGATATCGGCGCCAAGGACGGCCAGAAGGCCGAGTTCGAGAGCTGGCGATGGGCGCCGATTGAAGTGGTGCCGAAGCTGATCGTACCCTTCAAGCGCGACGTTTATGAGGACGTGGTGGGTGCGTTTGGGCATCTTACTGTGGCTTGACGGGCCGAATTAGTTTAAATTGACGTCGTCCGATGCACCGGATGCATATTTGCCTCGCATATGGAGCCCATCTAATTTCAGCTGCGAATGCTTTGCAGCTTCATAACATTTTCCTAAGCTATTTCACTCAAACTCCAGTCTTCCAGCCTTGGTCGAGGCGGCTTGTTGGGGACCTCCAGTTGACAATATTGCAGCACCCAGTCGCATCACAGCACTTGCCCTGGTTCATAACGGCGCCAGGCCAATCCGACGCCTTGTTCACCTTTGCAACCCTGGTCGTGATCGCCACGATACTCGGTCTCGGGGTTCTGTTTTTCAGGCTGCACTCTTTGCCCGAGCGAATGGGCCACAAGAAACTTCAGTTTGAAGTGGTGGCAGTTCTTGGCCTACTGTCGCTCTTCACACATATACATCTCTTTTGGGTCGCCGGCCTCTTGCTGGCGCTCATCGACCTTCCCGATTTCACGACGCCTCTGAAACGCATGGCCAGCGCGCTCGAGAAATTGTCGGGAATCGAGGTTCCAACGGCGGAGGCGGAGGAAACGGAGCCATTACCGAAAGCCGCCGCTGCACCCCAACCTGTGCAGGAGGGTTAGGTCATGCTGGAAATCGTCCTATGCTCCTTCTTCACGATCCTTCCGGACTTCCTCTACCGCTACTACAAGCAGGGGAAGCGGATCGGACATGAAATCACGCTGTATTCAGTATGGTTCGAGCTGAGATGGGGCATCACGGCATGCCTTATGCTGACCGTCCTTCTGATTGCCGTCATCTTTTACAATCATCCCTCGACCAGCATGGCGACGTCCTACTTCCGCACCATCCCGATCGTGCCCGAAGCCAGCGGCCGCGTCAGCGAAATCTACGTCAAGCTGAGCGAGCCCATCGAAAAGGGAGCACCGATTTTCCGGCTCGACAGCGCGAAGCAGGAGGCAGCTCTTGAGGTGGCCAAGCGGCGCAGTGCCGAAATCGATGCCGCGATGATTATGGCGCGATCCGACATCGCGGCCACAGATGGCCAGATCCAACAGGCGAAAAGCTCCTACCAGCAAGCAGTAGATGAATTGAATACAAAGGAAGAACTCAACCGGCGCAGTCCCGGCCTGGTTGCAGGGCGCGACATCGAAAAGCTGCAGAACGCCGTCGAAGGACGCAAGGGCACCCTCGCAGCGGCGGAAGCCGCCAAGCAGGCAGTTGAAACGCGTATTTCCACGCTTTTGCCAGCCGAAAAAGCGAGCGCTGAAGCAACCCTCAAGCAAGCGCAGGTCGATCTCGACAAAACAGTGATCTACGCCGGAGTGACCGGGCGTGTGGAACAGTTCGTTTTGCAGATCGGCGACTTCGTCAACCCATTCATGCGGCCAGCCGGCCTCCTGATCCCCGCGAATGCCGGACGAAAGCAGTTGCAGGCCGGATTCGGGCAAATCGAAGCGCAAGTGATGAAGGTCGGCATGGCCGCAGAAGTGACTTGTGTTTCGAAGCCACTGACCATCATTCCGATGGTTGTTACCGGCGTCCAGGACTACATCGCGGCCGGACAGTTTCGCGCCAGCGACCAGCTGGTGGATACCCAGGCCGTCACGCGACCGGGAACCATCTTGGTGTCCCTGGAGCCGATTTATGAGGGCGGGCTGGAAGGCGTCACGCCCGGCAGCAGCTGTATCGCCAATGCCTACTCTAGCAACCATGATAGGCTGGCCAATGAAGAGCTGGGCTTTTTAACCCGCATCTATCTCCACATCGTCGATACCGTCAGTGTCGTTCACGCGATGATCTTGCGGATGCAAGCACTGCTGCTTCCGATTAAGACCTTGGTACTGCAGGGGCACTGAAGGCCCAGTTCGAATACTGGCGTTGGACGCCGATGGAGATGGTGCAGGCATGAACACGGGCGTGATCAAATCTCTGCTCACGATGGTTTCCGGTTTTGCTCTCATCGCAATTGGTTTTGCCACCGCGCTGGCCGCCAAATTGGCTGACCCCAATGCGTGGATGAACGAAGTGGTGGCCATCGGCCATGCGGTCTTTTTCGGAGTCATCGGCTCCGACTTGATCGGCGAGGGTTGGCAGTCTTTTAAAAACGCGTGGGCCGGCCCGGAGCAAAGCGTCAACAAAAAACGGCGCACATCAGCGCGCCGCGCCTGAAACATTCTGGCGACCGTTCATCCTAGGCAATCAACACCATACACGTGAATTCGTTGCAGGATTTGTGCTGCCGTGCATGATGGTGCACATGGCGAAAAAGTACTCGGCTGGCATCATCGGGGCTGGAATTGCAGGTCTGTCCGCCGCCATTGGCTTACGTCAAGCCGGATACGAAGTTAGCATCTTAGAGCGTGCTCGTTCCATTTCGCCAATTGGCGCTGCGCTCTCGCTTTGGGAAAATGCACTCCTTGCGCTCCGGGAGCTGGGAGCGGCAGAACGCATCGAGCGCGAAGCGGCACCCATTCAATCGGTGTCCATCCGTGATTACCACGGCCGCACAATTCTGAAGGCGTTGCCGACAGCCCGCGATTTGGCCGGGCGGAGCCTCGCATTTCTCCCGACTCGTACGTTGCTGCAACAGACGCTGCTGGAAATCGCCGGGCCCGAAGCCGTCAAACTGAACTGTCAGATCGCAACGGTCTCGCAAAATGGTCATGAAGCGATCGTGCACGAGAATGACGGGAGACAATCTAAATTCGATCTCGTCGTGGCCGCCGATGGCATCTGGTCTGCCACGGCCCAGAGCATAGGCCCACCGCCATATCATGCCGGTTACGGCGGATTTCTCGCGCTAACTGACGAGGTCGAGGGCGGCGGCATGGCTGGAACTGGGGAACTCTGCGAGTACTGGGGACCGGGCGAACGCTTTGGCATCGGCAACGCCGGTCAAGGGCGTCGCTACTGGTACTGTCTCCTCAACGAGCCCGCGCCCAATGCATGCAGCTCAATGTCTCTGACCGGCCTTACGGAGCAATTCAAGCATTGGCCCAAAGAGATTTCACAGGTCTTGGCGGCGACGGCGCCGGATCGGCTCATCCCATTCTCCGTCCACGCCAAGCCCGCTCCGCGCAGCCTTGGCGAAGGGCGTATCATCGTCGCTGGGGACGCTGCCCATGCCATGCAGCCCAACCTCGGGCAGGGAGCATGCCAAGCAATTGAGGATGCGCTCGCGCTCCGCGAAGCCGCACGACGGCACCCTCCGAAGCATATTGCTGACGCTTACGCCGGTATGCGCCTTGGCCGCGTGCGCTTCATTGTGAGATCGTCGGCTTATATAGGCCATCTGTCGCACGGGCTGCCGAAACCCATAACGCGATTTATGCATCGGGCCACGGCATATCTGCCAACATCGGTGAATGCGCTGAATTTCAATATGGTCCGTCGCCTGCCGGACTACAGCTCTTTAGCGTGACGGATATTGGCGTCAATGTTGCGTTAAGCAGCCTTGCCACTCAAGCGCTTCAACTCGGAAACCAGCGTGCCGGCCATCATCTTCGCGTCGTCGGTTTGCGCGGCCGCAAGTTCTGCCTCAGCGGTCTTCAATTCGGAGGCGATGACATCGGCGCTCATGTCATCGACGTCGTAGGCCTTTTGGGCCAAGATGGTGAGACGCGTGGGATCGACTTCGGCAAAGCCCGCCTTGACGAAAAGACGCTTCTTGCCGCCAGCCGACGTCACGTCGAGCACGCCGGGGCGCAGCGTCGCGATAACCGGCGCATGGCCTGCGAGCACGGCGAAATCTCCGTCGGCACCCGGTACCACCACTTGGTCGGCATCGACCGACATCAGGATGCGCTCCGGTGAGACGAGTTCAAATTTGAATGTGCCTGCCATCTTAGACTTTTCCCAAAAACTTCACGTCGTGGCGTGTCGCCTTCAAACAGTTTCGTCTTCGCCTTCGCCGCCGGTCTTGGCCCGAACGTCTTCCGCTGTTTGCAATCTGCTTCCGCAAAACGGACAGAAGAATAGCGGGTGATCGACGAGCCCCGGCTCTTCTTCCTCGAGATCGACAAGCCCGACGGTCATGTAGATGACCTGATCGGGGCCGACGGTGATTAACGGCTCGAAGTCGCCGCCTTCGAGCGCTTCTTTCAACTCTTCGCAGCAACTTCCAAACTTCACTGCAGATGCGGCCATCGTCGTGTCTCCTCGGACCGGACCGCGTCCGGCATGAACTTAGGCTGCTTCTGCAAGCTTTTCCGCCTTGGCGATCGCTTCCTCTATGGTGCCGACCATGTAGAAGGCGGGCTCGGGGAGGTGATCGTAATCGCCGTCGCAAAGGCCCTTGAAGCCCTTGATCGTATCCGCGAGCGCGACGAGCTTGCCGGGCGAACCGGTGAACACTTCGGCGACCGTGAACGGCTGCGACATGAAACGCTCGATCTTGCGGGCGCGGGCGACCGTTATCTTGTCGTCTTCGGACAATTCGTCCATGCCGAGAATGGCGATGATGTCCTGGAGCGACTTGTACTTCTGCAGAATCGACTGAACGCGCCGCGCGATTGCGTAATGCTCTTCGCCGACGATGCGCGGGTCCAGCATGCGCGAGGTCGAGTCGAGCGGGTCGACGGCCGGGTAGATGCCCTTTTCAGCGATCGAGCGAGAGAGAACGGTTGTAGCATCCAAATGCGCGAACGAGGTCGCGGGAGCCGGGTCGGTCAAGTCGTCGGCGGGCACGTAAATGGCCTGCACCGAGGTGATCGAACCCTTCTGCGTCGTGGTGATACGTTCCTGCAGAGCGCCCATGTCGGTAGCTAATGTCGGCTGATAACCAACCGCTGACGGAATACGCCCCAACAGCGCCGACACTTCCGAACCCACCTGCGTAAAGCGAAAGATGTTATCGACGAAGAACAACACGTCCTGGCCCTTGTCGCGGAAGTCTTCGGCGACGGTGAGACCCGAGAGCGCGACGCGCATGCGCGCGCCAGGCGGCTCATTCATCTGGCCGTACACGAGGGCGCACTTGGAACCCTTGGTCGAGCCATTGTTCTTCTTCGGATCGATGTTGACGTTCGATTCGATCATTTCGTGATAGAGGTCGTTGCCTTCGCGCGTACGCTCGCCGACGCCAGCGAACACCGAATATCCGCCGTGGGCTTTGGCGACGTTGTTGATCAATTCCATGATGAGAACGGTCTTGCCGACGCCGGCGCCGCCGAAGAGGCCGATCTTGCCGCCCTTAGCGTAGGGCGCGAGCAAGTCGACGACCTTGATACCGGTGACAAGAATTTGCGCTTCGGACGCCTGATCGGCAAAGCTCGGCGCGGGCTGATGAATGGCGCGCGACACTTTTGAGCCGATGGGGCCGGCTTCGTCGACGGGTTCGCCGATGACGTTCATGATGCGCCCCAACGTTTCCTCGCCCACCGGAACCATAATGGGGGTACCCGTGTCGCTTACGTCCTGGCCGCGAACCAAGCCTTCGGTCGAGTCCATGGCGATGGTGCGGACCGTGCTTTCGCCCAAATGCTGCGCAACTTCGAGAACAAGGCGAACACCGTGGTTCGTCGTCTCGAGCGCGTTCAAAATCTCGGGCAGATGCCCGTCGAACTGCACGTCGACGACGGCACCTGTGACCTGACGGACTTTGCCAACTTTATTCGTAGCCATTGCTTCGTATCCTTGCTTGTTCACTTGTAGGTTGGGTTAGCGCGGCCCGTTACTTTTGGTTTGTTCCAATTTCCGATCCCCGCGTAACCCAACAGCTTTGTTTCATCCGTCTCTGGTCTTGATTGTTGGGTTACGGCCGAGTGCAGTGCGGCCTAACCCAACCTACGTTTCTTTGTTCGTCTCTACAGCGCTTCGGCGCCCGAAATGATTTCGATGAGTTCTTTGGTGATATTCGCCTGACGCAGGCGATTGTATTTGATCGTCAGCTTGTTGATCATGTCGCCGGCGTTGCGCGTGGCATTATCCATTGCCGACATGCGCGCGCCCTGTTCGGATGCCGCGTTTTCCAGAAGTCCGCGAAACACCTGCGTTGAGATGTTGCGCTTCAGCAGATAGCCGAGCACTTCCTCTTCGCTTGGTTCGTATTCGTGGATTGCGCTGGCGCCTGCCGCCGCGCCACCCTTGGCGTCCGGGATCTTCGCCGGAATGAGCTGCAGCGCCGTCGGCTTTTGGGCGATGACCGATTTGAATTCCGAGAAGTAGAGCTTTGCGACGTCAAAATCGCCGGCTTCAAAAAGCCCAAGAACTTTGTTGGCAACGCCTTCCGCGTGGCCGAAATTCAACTGCTTGATGCCCTGGAAATCGGTGCGCTCGACGATGTTCTTAGCCAAGTCGCGGCGCAGGTTGTCGGCGCCCTTGCGGCCAACGGTCATGATCTTGACCGTCTTGCCGGCCGAGATGAGCTTGTTGGCGTCGGCTCGAGCGAGCTTCGCGATGTTGGAATTAAAGCCGCCGCAAAGGCCGCGCTCCGCCGTCATGACGATCAAGAGGTGCACCTGATCCTTACCGGTGCCGACGAGCAGCGGCGAGGCACCGGTCTTGTCGGCAACCTTGGAAGCAAGGTTCGCAAGCACCCCGTCCATGCGTTCGGCATAAGGCCTTGCAGCGGTTGCCGCTTCTTGAGCGCGGCGCAACTTCGCGGCGGCGACCATCTGCATCGCCTTGGTGATTTTCCGCGTCGCCTTAACGGAAGCGATGCGGTTTCTCATGTCTTTTAAGCTGGCCATCGTGGCTGCTCTTTTCCCTTATCCACCTCTGTCATCCCGGCCGAAGCGCTACTAAAGCGCGGAGAGCCGGGACCCAGAGCTTTCAATCAATTGCGCAGTTGGTTCCCGGGTCTCTCCCGGCTCAAGGCCGGGGTCGCCCGGGATGACAAACTATTTAGAGGAACGACTTCTGGACTTGCTCGACTACGGCCTTGAGTTTCGCAGCCGTCGCATCGGTCAAATCTTTGGTCGCACGAATATCGTCGAGGATCGCCGCGTTCTGCGCGCGCAGCGTATTGAGCAGCGCGTCTTCGAACGGCTTCACCTTTTCAACCGGCATCGGATCGAGGTAGCCGTTGACGCCGGCGTAAATCACCGCGACTTGCTCTTCCATCTTGAGCGGCGAGAATTGGGCCTGCTTGAGTAGTTCCGTGAGGCGCGCACCGCGATTGAGCAGGCGCTGCGTTGCCGCGTCGAGATCCGAACCGAACTGGGCAAATGCCGCCATTTCACGATACTGCGCGAGCTCGCCCTTGATTTTACCGGCAACCTTTTTCATGGCCTTGGTCTGCGCGGACGAACCGACGCGCGACACCGAAAGACCGACGTTCACGGCAGGACGGATGCCCTGATAGAAGAGATCGCTTTCAAGGAAGATCTGCCCGTCGGTGATCGAGATCACGTTGGTCGGAATGAACGCCGAGACGTCGTTGCCCTGGGTTTCGATGACGGGAAGCGCGGTGAGCGAGCCCTTGCCAGCTGCGTCGCCAAGCTTCGCCGCGCGTTCAAGCAAACGGGAGTGGAGATAGAAAACGTCGCCGGGATAAGCTTCGCGGCCCGGCGGGCGGCGCAGCAAAAGCGACATCTGACGATACGCGACGGCTTGCTTCGACAAATCGTCATACGCGATCACGGCGTGCATGCCGTTGTCGCGGAAGTATTCGCCCATGGTGCAGCCGGTGAAGGGAGCAAGGTACTGCATGGGAGCGGGATCGGAGGCGGTGGCGGCGACGATAATCGAATATTCGAGCGCGCCGCGTTCTTCCAAGACCTTGACGAACTGAGCGACTGTCGAACGCTTCTGGCCGATAGCGACGTAAACGCAATAGAGCTTCTGGCTTTCGTCGTTGCCGGCGTTCAATGATTTCTGATTGAGGATGGTGTCGAGAATGACGGCGGTCTTGCCGGTCTGGCGGTCGCCGATGACGAGTTCGCGCTGACCGCGGCCGATGGGAATGAGCGAGTCGATGGCCTTGAGGCCCGTCGCCATCGGTTCATGCACCGATTTGCGCGGCAGAATGCCTGGCGCCTTAACGTCTACGCGCATTTTCTTGTCCGACTTGATCGGGCCTTTGCCGTCGATCGGATTGCCGAGACCATCGACTACGCGGCCAAGCAAGCCTTTGCCAACTGGAACTTCGACGATGGCGCCGGTGCGCTTGACCGTGTCGCCTTCTTTGATCGAACGGTCGTCGCCGAAAATAACCACGCCGACGTTGTCTGTTTCGAGGTTCAAGGCCATGCCGCGAATGCCGCCCGGAAATTCGACCATTTCGCCGGCCTGAACGTTGTCTAGGCCATAGACGCGGGCAATACCGTCGCCGACCGACAGCACCTGGCCGATCTCCGAGACCTGCGCTTCTTTGCCGAAATTCTTGATCTGATCCTTGAGAATCGACGAAATCTCTGCGGCCCGGATATCCATGTGTCGTTAGACCCTTCTCTATGGTCGTTTCGGTTTAGATCCGCCCGACGCGAACCATGTGTCTTGGTAACTCTGTGTCTTCATATAGCCAAAACGCCGCCGGACGGTTGCCAGCGGCGTTTCAAAGTCGAGTTTCAAGTGCCTGCGCCGCTCAAGACGACCTTGAGGTTCTGCAGTTTGGTTTTTAGCGACGAATCGATCATGCGGCTGCCGACCTTGACAACCAGCCCGCCGAGCAAGCTCGGATCGACGCGCCTATTGAGCGTCACATCCTTGCCGACCGAGGCCTTGAGCGTCTTCTTGAGTTCAGCAACTTGCGCGTCATTGAGTGCCGCGGCGCTCGTGACCTCAGCCGTCACTTCGCCACGGGTTTGTGCGGCGAGCGCCTTGAAGCCCTTGATCATGTCGGCCGCAGCAAACAGCCGGCGATTGCCGGCAATGAGCTTGAAGAAGTTTGCGGTCAGCCCGCCAACGCCCGCCTTTTCCAGAATGACGCCAAGAGCGCGGGCTTGGTCCTCGGACGAGATCACGGGACTGCGGACCATACTGCGCAGATCATCGCTCTCGTTAAGCAATGATTGGAATTTCGTCAGTCCGGCCTCGACTTCCGGAATCTGCTTGGCATCTTTTGCAAGATCAAAAAGGGCTGCTGCATAGCGCCCCGCCATACCTTCAACGATTGCATCGCCTGCTGCCACGTCGCGCGCTCACATTTTGCCCGCATGGGGCGCTGTTGCGTCGCCCCGGAGGGCGCGTTTTGGGTTGAACCGGCAAAAGGCCGGTCATCACCCGCTGAAGGGAAGGTCGTCAATGGCAAGAAAGGGAGTGCGAGGGGCATTGAACCGCCCAAAAACCCCCTTTAGCTAAGCCGGGGTGTCCTTAACATGGGTGCTTGTGCGCTTCAACCGGCCCAGAGAGGGCGCGATGCCGCATTTGTCAGATGGGCGCGTGCCGGCCTTACATCGAGCCAAGCAGAGCCCGACTTTGGCGTCGAAAAATCGCCGAATTAAAGAGTTTCCCGCACTTGCCCGTGTCGAGGGGCCGCGTCTTAGGGGTGTGCCATATCCCGACATGAACGGCAGCTGCACCCTTCATTCAAACTGCGTTCAATGGCTCTCCCCTAGAAACGACTTCGAAAGCGGCCGGATGTCCGGCGCTCGAACCCGGGCCGGTTGACCCGGTTTGGATCAGGTTTAGGACAGGGAGCCCATCGTCATGTCGCTCAAAAAGATCATGTCGCCGATTTTGGCGATCGCTATTGCTGCTGGTAGCTTGGTGCCGCTTTCAAGCGCCGCCAATGCGCGCGATTGGAACAATCGCGGTGCCCGAGCCGGACACAGCGCACCGCACGCCGAGCGCTATAGCCCGCGCACTAACCGCTGGGGCGATGTGCGCCATAACCAGTGGAACAATGCCGGCCACGACGACAACGGCGGGTATCGCCGCCACCGCGACCGCACCGGCCGCAACATTGCGCTTGGGGCGTTCGCGGTCATCCTTGGCCTCGCGATTGCCGCCGAGACCTCGAAGGTGCAGCACGATTACTACGACAACGACTAAGCGGGCCTCAATTCGAAACCTGAAGTCAGGCGTTGGAGATCGGTTTAGCGGGAAGAGACCGGAGTGGGCACACGCTGCCCGCTCCGGCTTTTTGTGTTCGGAAGCTTACGCCTTAACGCCCTTCAAGCGCTTATTGCATACGCTGTAATAGCCGCCGCCCTTCATGATCCACTTCAAGCCGCCGTTGCCGTTCGCCACTTTATTGGTTTTGTACTGGTCGAGGCAGGTGTGCATGCGCGCCTTCGATGCCTTTTCGGACGCGTACTTCGGCGAGACGGTAGTTGGGAAAACAGCGCCAGCGGCAGGCGCTGCTGCGGTGTCGCCGGCGTCGCCGCACTCAGCCTTGCGGAAGTCGTTCCAGGTCTTGCCGGCCAGCGTTCCAGCAGCCTTTGCAGCATTGTATTTCGTGCTGCACTCTTGAACCGTGAGCGCGCTTGCGCCCGAAGCTGAAATCGCCAGAGCGCCGACCAGTACAAGCGTTCCAGCGCAGAGACCGTTAACGAATTTTTTCATAGCAAACTCCATCACTTACGCAGCAGCAGGCACCCTAGCATCGTTTTTGACCACATGGCACCCCGCGACCCAGTCGCAGCGGTCTTATGGTGCTGTCCGAAATTCCCCCTAAATAGGACAATCGTAAAATGAAATCGGGACACTGGTCTGATTGCGCAGTTCACAATGCACCGGCGTTACCTGTCGGGGTATGTGATTGCGGCGGGTTAGATTTGGCAGATAATGCGGGCCATGGCCTTGTCGCCACGCTTGAAGCCTTCCCGGGGGGCGTTGGAGGCTTCGTTGAGAATTGCGAGTGCGCGTGCCTCGTCGAGCCTCAACAACTTCCAACCAACAGGCTCGTTGTGAACGCTTCCACCTCGCACCTGCCAGACCCGCATAACGGCATTGCCGTCCCTGGTCAGGCCGCAAGCGTGGACCTCAACGTCCCGAGTGTACCCATCATACCTAATCTCAAGTAGCCGCTTTTGAGCGAGTGCTTCGCATGCTGTTGAAGTCTGCATCTTATCGCTTTCACCAAGGAAATGGTCACATGAACGAAATTCGCGAAGCTTTGGACACACTGGGGCTGGCGCTTGCAGAGCACGGCCATGCTTGGACCGACCGCGAGCGCCAGCTTTACGAGCGTGCTGTGACTATTTCTTCCGGCGATTGTATGGGGACTGATTCGTTGTCTTCAGAGAAACCCCCATCTCCGAAGCATGGCCGTAAATCGCTTCGGGCGTGCGTCCAAGCTTGAGGCCCATGACGCGCGTAGGTGTGTTCTGATCGACGTACTTCACGAACTCGAGATCATCTGAAGGTGTCCACGGTTTGCCGTGGTTTGGTGGCAGCTTAGTCATTGTAAACTTCCTCTGTTGAAAAAGAACAGAGGATGCGCCCAGAACGCACTTGCACTGGAACGCAAACAGAGTAACAAAACAGCATGTTTTCGTTGGTTTCGCTGGGCGCATCCCCTGCGGAACCTCTAGTGAGGGCGACAGTGTTATCAGCACTGTCGCCTTTCCCTTTAAGGCTGTTCGCGAGTCGAGTCGAGTCCAGCTCCTGGGTGTCACGACCGTCCGCCATCAATTACACGAAAGCGCCGATGCCAATTCGAAGGCGGCTCGGCGCGGCCGTGCAACGCAGCATCGATCAACTCTGCAATTGACCAGATATGATCCGTGATACCGATCGCCATGGCTGGCGTCGTACGAAGCGTTTCATGCACCCGGCAAAGATTGAAATGCGCAACATACAAAGCGACGGCAGCTGCGTGATTCTCTGCTTTTTTGCTGAAGCCGTTTGTTAAGCGCGTGAAGCGTCGCGACGCCATGCGGACTGACAGATTTTGCCGCTCGACGTAGCTTGTAGAAATACGACCCGGATCGCCAGTGACCACCCGGCGGTTTACACCCACTACCGCACCCGGCGAATAGCGCCGTGCCGCTGGAAATGGCGGCTCACCTGCTACGCGCTTGATGATCTGGCCATAGTCAGCAGTGTCGCCGAACGTCCAGCCCATCATTTCCTCGTAAGCGACAAAGCCATCGCTATGGATGGTCGGCCGACCAAGCACTCGGGCGCGGAGATCGGTCAGAAAGTGCTCAGTTGTCAGGCCGTCGCGCTTGCCCGACCGAAACGAAATGATAGCTTTGTTCGTCGCATCCATTGCAATGAACGTGTAGTTATCGCCCTTGCTTTGATCGTCGTCAGCCGAAACGCGGCGCTGCTTTTTGCCAATATAGGCCCAGAGTTCGTCTAGCTCGATACGGGACACGTTGAGATCGCGCATCATGGCATTGTGGAGCTTGGCACAGCCAGTGCCGACCCGTACGCCAAGACGCATGATCGTATCGCGGTGAGTGTCAGTCAGGCGCTCGGTTGCCCGAATGCTCATGCCTTCGGTGAGGGCAGCTATAATGGCGGCTTGCCGGTCGATAGATAGGATATTCATGGGGTCAATCCACGGATGAGTCGGATTGACCGTCCTGGGCTGAGGGCTGGAAAAACAGCGAGAAAAGTGCTATGTATCCAACATGGTCACGGCTTCAGGAGGTCAATTCCTGGGTTGCTGATCCGGGACCGGCGCTGTTAGAGCAGCGCCGGTCCCAACTGGTTGTCCCGCCCGGATTCGGACCGGGGTCTCCCTGCCTGTAAAAGCGAGCGTCCTACCGCTAGACGACGGGACAGTTTGGTGCCGATTAAAAGCCGCTTGGTCTACCTTGAGAGGGGACCGCCAAGCGGCTTTTCCTGTTTTTCCAGGCCCCCGTCGCCGGTCGGCGTCACGCCGGGGGCTCGAGACTCTTCTTATCATCATGATTCCTCCTACCTTTCCTCAGCCTCGCATATGTCTAGACAAAAAACAATGGCAATTTAGACAAAATTGGCTTTTGTCTTGCACCCTAGCCTCGTCTGCGCTATAGGTGGCGCAACATAGGAGGTGCTTGATGCCCGATACAGTTCAAAAACCCGTTGCTGTTCAGCAGCGCAAGCAGGGCCGCAGCCCTTCGTACCCCGCGATTTCCTTAAAAAAAGCTGTCGAAAAAGCTCAGGCTCTATTCGACCACGAAGGGAAATATGCGGTCCCTATGCCATCAGCGTTTGTGGCATGGGGATATGGTGCCAAAAGCAGCGGCGGCCGTGAAGCGAGGGCTGCCCTTAAGTATTTCGGCCTGATTTCGTTGGAGGGAGACGGCGAAAATGGGAAAGTTAAGCTTACGGAGGATGCTCTGCGCGTTCTGCTTGACAAGCGGGAGGATCAAACCGAGCGGAATGACATCCTTCGCCGACTGGCAGTCACCCCTGCGATCCATAAGGCATTGCTAGCTCAGTTTCCCGAGGGCATCAAATCACCGGCGACGGTCGAGCATTTTCTTGTTTTTGAGCAGGGGTATAACGAAGATGCTGCGGCGGCTGTTGTGGAGGAATTTATTGAAACAGCAGAGTTTACAGGGCTGTATAAGCCTGATATTAAGCTAGACAAAGGCAAGTCATCAAATTCCCACAAGCCAGATGATCGCACTGTTGAAGTTGGCGATTTGGTACAGGCGGAGATTGGCGGCACGCTTCAGTTTGACAGGCCACAGCGCGTGCGGGCTGTTCAGGAACTTGAAGACCGAAAGTGGGTCTTCGTTGATGGTAGCGAGGCGGGCATACCAATGGAGCAGGTAATAATCGACGCAAAGGCGAAAGCGGGTCAGTCCGGAGAGTCTGCTCCGCCCCGCCTACCAGAGTCCAAGCGTCAGCCAGGTGCAGGAATGCAGGAGGACAAAAATTCGCTTGATGAGGGTGAGGCAGTATTGATTTGGCCGGAAAACCTCTCGGCGGCCAGCGTGCTCGACCTTGAGTATTGGCTAGAGGGCGTATTGCGAAAAGCGAAGCGCCGGGCGGGTCTAAAGGATGACGGAACACAATTGTAAGTGGCTTTTTCGCTTAAGCCATTGGCTTTCCAAGTTATCGCCCGGCTACTGGAGCTCCGCTGATGCCCCACTATGTTGTTAAAGTAATCCAAAAAGATGGTTGGTTGCGGCTGCCGGTAGTTGCCAATTTCCCCGATGAAAACGCAGCCGTGGAGGCAGTCAGACTGATGGTCGATGATGACGATCAAATCGAGATCAAAGGCATTCGTAGCGATGTTATGACGGCTGCATTTGGTGACATTCCCGAAGGTGCGGCTGTCTTTAGGTCTGATTGGACATGGCGGGGCGAGAACGACGATGTAGCGGAGCCCTATTAATTAGGACAGTCAATCCCGAGACTTAGGACACCAGCCCTCAAAACCGGACAGCACCGGTCTTATAGCGCAAACAAGACAAGAACAAAAGTGGAATTTTCTGAGTGCTCGAGATGTTCTATTTTCGTCTTTGGCTGCAAAGATTTAGTGTTCCCGATTACGGCGCTCCAATCGCCTAAAGCGCGTTGACGAGGTGCATGGGCCAACGTCGCGGCACGATGAAAATAAGATCGAAGCCAAACTCGTGTTCCTGAAATCGCTCGTGCCGCGCCAGCCAAAGATCGGCGGCACCATGCACCCGGCGCCGCGCGAGCGGTGTCACAGCCGCTTCGCAGTCCTCGATCGTCGTGCGATGTTTGACTTCGACGAACACAACGCGCCGTCCCTTCTTGGCGATGAGGTCGATTTCGCCAAGGTACGTCTTGAAACGCCGCGCCAGGATACGGTGGCCTTTGGCCATCAAATAAGCGGCGGCCGCGAATTCTGCGTAATGCCCGCGCCGGAAGGCACGTTGCAGTGCATTGCGCCTAGCGTTCTCGCCCCTGCCGCGTCCGTCCATCGCGCGCCGCACCCTGTCAATCCAGCTTTTTCGCCTTCAGCCCAAGATTATAGACACGTGTCTTGGCAACGCCGAGCGAATCTGAAACGGCCGCTGCTGCATCTTTCAGGCGCATCGATTGCAGGGCCACGTCCAAGCGCTCTGCGATCAGTTCATCGGAGACCTCCCCGATTTCAGGCGGCCCGCACAGTACGACAATCTCGCCTTTCGGCTCGCGGCCATCGTATTGCCGAGTAAGATCGCTCAACCGGCCGCGCACAAGCTCTTCGTGCATCTTGGTGAGTTCGCGTGCAACCACTGCCGGGCGATTGCCGAGGCATACCGCCATATCGCCGAGCGAGCCGGCCAGCCGTTGCGGAGCCTCGTAGAAGATGAGCGTCGCAGGAACGGTCTTTAGTTCGTTGAGCCGGGCCTTTCGCGCGGCCTCCTTCGGCGGCAGAAAGCCTGCAAAAAAGAAAGCGTCCGTCGGTAAGCCGCTGCCCGAAAGCGCCGTCACCAGAGCCGACGGGCCCGGCAAACTGAAAACCGGCACGTTCTTGGCCGCGCATTCGCGCACCAGTTTGAAGCCGGGGTCGGAGACGAGCGGCGTACCTGCATCTGAAATGAGCGCGATACGGGCGCCGCGTTCCAGTTGTTCCATGACGCGCCCGCGCATACCGTCTTCGTTATGGTCGTGAAAGGGGCGCGTCTCGGCGCGAATGGCGTAGTGCTGCAGCAGCCGCGCCGAGTGGCGCGTATCTTCGCAGTAGACGATATCGGCCCGGGCAAGAACGGAAAGCGCCCGCAAAGTAATGTCGCCCAAGTTCCCGATGGGCGTTGCGACGAGATAAAGGCCGGGTTCCAAGGGCCGCTGCAAGTGCTGCATCGTTTCTTCGCTGATGCGGCGCGCAAGCGCAGCGGCGGCGTTGGCATCAAAGGCCGTGTGATGATCTTCTGTCGAATGCGACAAGTGTTATTCCCGGAATAAAGAGGGATATCCGATGATTGGCAGCGGAGTGTGGCACGAAACGGCTTATCCTGCGCTAGCCAAATCGCTACCTAACGGTCCTCAGTCACAACGCTCCGGCCAGTGTTCGCATACGGAGACTACCGCGCCAGGGTTCGCCCTGCCAGGAGCCGCAGCTATGCCAAATCACTTAGGCCGAATCATCACTCTGTGCACGCGCTCACAGCTGACACTTCCGGTTCTGATTGCCTTTGTGCTCGCAGGTTGCGCGGCAAACATCGGCACGGAAAACGCAAGCACCGCATCTATCGAGCAGCCCCAGACATCTTCCGGAACCGTGCATCCGGCACAGTCCAAACCCACAAAAATCGCGCTGCTGCTGCCAATCGGCGGATTTGGCGAGCCGGCCCAGATTGCACGCGGCATGAAGCAAGCCGCCGAAATGGCGCTGTTCGACGCCAACGACCCCAATATCCAGCTCATCGTCAAAGACGACGGCGGCACAGTAGACGGCGCAAAGCAGGCGACCGAGGCAGCGCTCGCCGAAGGGGCCGAAATCTTGCTTGGGCCGTTGTTGGGAAAATCCGTGAGCGGCGCGGCGCAGGTCGCCCGCAAGTCCGGCGTTCCGGTTCTTGCCTTTTCCAACGACCCGGCCGTTGCCGGCCCTGGCGTCTATCTGATGAGCTTCCTGGCCGCCGAGGAAGTCGAGCGCATCATTTCGTTTGCAGCGTCAAAAGGCAAGAAGCGCTTGGCGGCGCTCATTCCCGCGACACCCTACGGACAAATGGTCGAACCTGCATTTCGCAAGGCCGTCAAACAATCGGGTGGCGAGATCGTCGCGCTCGAAACGTATGCGCCCGGCGCAAGCGGCGTTCTGGCTTCGGCCAAGAGTATTTTTGCCGCCATAAAGGCCGCGGGCGAATCAGGCCAACCTGTTGATGCGCTGTTTCTTCCCGCCGGTCAGGACGAAATAGCCCAGCTTGGGCCTCTAATCGCTTATTCGGGCTTGGACACGCAAAAGGTCAAACTCATTGGAACCTCGGCCTGGGACGTTCCGGTCATTTCGCGCGACGAACGGCTGATTGGAGGCTGGTATGCGGCGACCGATCCGGCTTCGTGGGCGGCTTTCTCGGAAAAATTCCAAAAGAACTTTGGCAAGGCCCCGCCGCGCTTAGCAACACTCGCTTACGATGCCGTCAGTATCTCTATTGCGCTGTCGCGAGCGCCAGGACCGGCGCGGTTTGCAGCCGGCAACCTGACTAAGGCAAGCGGTTTTTCGGGCGTGGACGGGGCCATCCGACTGAAGGCGGACGGCCGAAGCGAACGCGGCCTTGCGGTGCTCGAAATCGAGAAGTACCGCTCCGTTGTCATCGATCCGGCACTCGCCTTCGAGGCGCATCCAGAGCGCGTCTCGAGTATTGGCGCAGCGGAAGCTCCGCGCTGACGGTACCGCCAGCGTCACACGTATCAAGAGAATGTTTGGCGGCGGGTGGATTGGAACGGCTTAGGCAGCTTTGTAGGCTGCAACAGCGCCGCGCTCTTTCGAGCGCGCGAGAGCCGGCTCGAAGAGATGAACGACGGCGGGTTCGCGGCGCGCCGGAAGGGCCATTACGGCGCCAAGTTCGTCGACCATGCTGCTGAACGCATAAGTTGCCAGATCGATCTGTTGCAACGCGCGGCCCTGGAGTTCGCGTGCGTGGCTCGCTTGCCCGCTCGATCGCGTTAGAACCTCTGTCACCCGGTCCCACTGCTCGGCGGCGCCGAGCCGTGCGGCGACCGGCAGCGCTTCGGAAACGGCCTGGCCCCGGCGGATACCGTGGCGCGTTTTTGCCGGTGCGGCATCCGGGCGGCTGAACAGCCAAATGCGCGCCGATCTCAACGCGGCGCGCCAAGTTCCGAGAGTTGCCGGTTCCGCCACGAAATTAAACACTGTTTCCCAGTCCAATTCAAAGTTAATTCGGGCCGAATGAAATTGCGCTTATTCGCCGTATTCGACAAGAGCAATTTGCGGCCGTCCGACTTCGGTCCGATAAGCCAGCCAGTGATGCCGTGGCGAGCGTCAATTTTCACCTCATTCATTGGTATTTCCTTAATGCGAGACGCCGGTCGCGTGCGCGAATCGTCCCAAATGCGGAAAAGCGGCGTTATTCCCGGCAAATCAGGAAGCAGAATTGGCTGAGCGGCCTGAGATGGGCCCGGAGGATAATTGCGGTAATGGGCAGCCTGCAATCCCGCGACCGTCAAAATTCGGATGGCCGCCGGGAGTCCGCACGGCCGCGAGCCGACCTAACGGCGCACCACCGGCGCTTCGGTTTTGCCACTACGTGATTTCGGCTGGCCCTTGGCCTCGGCCGCGCGCGGCTTGTGGGGCAGAAGTTTTGGCTTTGCGCTTGAGGCTCGTGGGTCCAGCCTTGCGCCGGCACTGGCGTCAAGGGTGCGGTTGCCGTCGGCGCCGCGATAGCGATAGTGCCCTGTGATCTTATCAACGAACAACGCATCCTCGATTTGCGGGCCCCAGCCGCGAGTGTGCACGATCATGGGCCGCCCGGACGGCGCGATTAGGTTAGAGACAATAGCGATGTGGTCCCGCGAACCCCGATTCTGCGGACGGTGATACGTAACGATGTCGCCAGGACTATAATCTTCGGCAAACTCACTGATCGGAATGCTCGCGCCGCGCGACGCGAAATAGCGCCGCAACGTAAAGGTGCGCCGGTGTGCGATGCTGGTGTCGGCGGGCCCGATACGGGCGGTGTGAATGAGCGCCTGCAAGTCGATGCCCAATGCCCGATAGGCGCGAATGACAACATCCGTGCACACGCCAAAAAGCGCCGGAACATCGCCCATGGGGTATGACATGCGCCGGTATTTGTCGGTGTAAACCGTGAACTCGGACGTTTGGCGCTGTGCTGCCGCGGCAAGTGCTGCCCCGAACCCGGCGGGTTGAACTTGGGTCGCCGAATTTGAGGATAGCCGGGTCTGATTTTGCTGGATTTCAGCGTCCGCGACCGTGCCGGCGGTTCGGGCAGCAGAGCCAGGCACCCCGGCGCTTTGCGCCCCATCCGGCAATTCACAAATTCCCGGCGCTTTCAGCCCAGAACCAAACTCATCGTCGACGATCGCCGAAGATATGGCGGCGTCCGCTTGCTCGGGGCGCAAAATGTCACCTTCTGCACCAAGATCACCCCTGCGGTTTGGCACAACCGTTCCGGGTTCGAGCCAAGCGTCAACTTGGCGCGATTGGACGGTTTCGCGCAGCGCCGCGAGGCCGGCAAGGGGCGGCGCACTTGGAACGTTCGCAACTTCGCGCACCGCCGTTTCACGCAGCGATGCTACTTGCGGGGCTGAGACCACCCGCGAAATGCCGTGCGGCGCGATGGCGATGAGCGAAGGGTGTGCACGTTGAACGCCAACGTGCGTGCGGGAGGTAGCCATCGCGGCAGCCAGCACGGATGTAACGGCCACGGCAAAATAAAAGACCGCATAGTGACGTGCGGGCGCCGTATTGTGCGCCCGGACCGGGACGGCTGGTGGCACAAACTCTAAGAGAGCCGCGTTGCCAAACACCGGCGGGCGGAATTTCCCGGCCGACGCGGCGGCATGGCGGGAATGCATATCCTGGCGCTGCCGGGCGGCTCTGCGACGGCGCAGTGAATCCGCCGCGCGCAAAGCCGACGCTCTGCGGCGACCACGACGATCTTGATGAACTGGTGCTCTCAAATTCTGCCCCACATTCACAAGGCCTGCTACCCAGCCGAAGCAAATCGTTCCAAAGGCTACGCAAACTTACCGCGTAACGCCCTCGCTAAACAGCCCAAATGGCAAAAGCATGTAGATTGGCCGTTTACTTACTCCGCCAATCCCAAAAGCCGCCGGATGGCGGCCGGGGATGCTCCCTCGGAGCGCAAGTGGGCGAGACTGATGTCGCCACGGCTTTTCGAGAGTTTGCGCCCGTTGCCGTCCAATATGAGCCGGTGATGGTGATAGAGCGGCTCCGGCAGATCGAGCAGGATCTGCAGGACACGCTGTGCATCCGTTGCCGCGTAGAGATCCATGCCCCGCGTCACATGCGTGACGCCCTGGCGCGCATCGTCAACGACAACGGCGAGAAAATAGCTAGCCGGGATTTCCTTGCGCAGCACGAGAACGTCGCCCCAGCGCCCGGGCTCGGCAACTGTTTTTTGCGCCGCGCCGACAGTGTCGAATTCGGTAAAGCTCAGCGCCGCGCCGCCGAGCTTCTCGCGAATCAGCGCGATCGCGCGCTGCATGTCGATGCGCAATGCATGAGGCTTACCCAGCGCGTGTTCCCGTTCTATGTCTTCCTTGCTTCTCCCGCGCCACAAGCCGGGGTAGACGAGCGCGCCTTCCGGATCGAGTTTGGTTACGTCTGCCGCGGCGACGATCTCGTTACGCGTCGCAAAGCAGGGATACAACACGCCAAGGGCGCGCAGCTTCTCGGCCGCCGCGCGATAATCCGCGAAGTGTTGCGATTGCGAGAGAACCGGCTCTTCCCAGCCGATCCCCAGCCAGGCGAGGTCGTCAAAGATGGCATGGACGTACTCGGGCCGGCCCCTGTTCGTGTCGATATCTTCAATGCGCACGAGAAAGCGCCCGCCGTAGCGCCGCGCCATCTCGAAGCCGGTTAACGCGGATAACGCATGCCCCAAATGCAACGCGCCGTTGGGAGACGGCGCGAAGCGGAACACGGGGCGGCTCATGAGATTAGCGGTGTCTCGCGGTTAGTCGCAGGAACCTGTGCGCCCTGCGCCTGGAGAATAGGTGCGTGCCACGGCTTCGACAACACGGTCATAAAGCTTGCGCTCGGTTGCCGGATATAGCATGGCCCAGCTATTGATGAGCTTGCCGCCGCACGTGAAACTTACCCGCTGATAGAAGATCTCGCCATTGTGCGTGCCAGACAATACAAACCAGCGATCGCGCACCGGCGCATAATCCACGTTGGCTCCCGAATACTGATCGTTCAGCAAAAACTGCCGGTAGTCTTCGAGCGAATTCTGTTCTGCGTTGTCAAAAGCGCCAACCAGCAGCTTGGCTTTGCCGTCTTTCGAGACCAGCACGCGGCCATCCTCGGACGTTGGCGCGGACTTCTGCTCAAATACGGCGGTGGGATAGGCGATGGCGAATCCGTGCCGCTCGTTCTTGAGCGTTGCCCATTCGTCGAATCTCGAGCCGGAAACCGCCGGAAATGAAAACCCCAAGCCCACTATCGCGCCTACTATCGCGCCTACTATCGCGCCAAGCACGGCGCCGCTAAACTTTGTGCGCATCCTCGAAGCCCTTTTTTCCAGCAACACCACGCAGCCTATTTAATCCTTTCCCCGCCGGCATTAAAGACCTTGCACGAGAAACAGTATGGCGCCGAAGAAGCAAACCCAACTCAACACGGCCAGCGCTAACACCGCTAACCTCAAAACCGAAAGCGATCTTGCGGCGGCGGTCGCAGCGCTTGGCAAGCAGTGCCACATCATGCGGGCAATCGCGAAACGCTCCGGCCGGCCGCCGCTACGCGAATTTCCAGCTGACTTTGCCGGTCTTGCCAAGATTGTCACCGGCCAGCAGGTGTCGGCTGCAAGTGCTGCCGCGATCTGGGGCAGAGTGGATGCCGGCATCCGGCCATTTGAAGCGTTCCGCCTTTTGCAATGCAGCGAAGCCGAGCTCAAATCTCTAGGGCTTTCGAGCGGCAAGTGCCGGACACTGCGCGCCGTTGCCGAAGCGGTGGCAAAAGGTGACTTGAATTTTGCCTCACTCAACCGTGCGGACGACGATGCCATCCGCTCCCAACTGACGGCGCTGCATGGGATCGGGCCTTGGACGGCGGACATCTACCTTCT
Source organism: Hyphomicrobium sp. (assembly GCA_031373745.1). Lineage (GTDB taxonomy): Bacteria > Pseudomonadota > Alphaproteobacteria > Rhizobiales > Hyphomicrobiaceae > Hyphomicrobium_B. The sequence continues at coordinate 24,386 of JANMNH010000143.1, forward strand.
GTTCGCACTCAAACGGGCGGACGCTTTTCCCCCTGGGGATCTAGCCCTTCAGATTGCAGCGCAACGGCTGTTCAACTTGAACGAACGGCCTTCGCCACTACAACTGCTTGAGATCGCCGAACGCTGGCGGCCGTGGCGCGGTGCGGCGGCGCGGCTTCTATGGGCCGATTATGCCTACGTTCAACGCGCGAAAAAGGCGGAGACCCCAAAAAAGCGCGCTTCAACAGCCTGATTTTTCAGGATTCAGAGACGTTCCGAGCACAAAATCCTCTAGTGCTTCACATATCGGACATGCGCGGCTAGTATCCCGCCTGACAGGTGGCAAAAAACACGCGATTCGCAACAGAAGAACTGCGAGGAACCGCGCCAGTGAATGCGCACGTTAGAATGCCGGACAACTGCCCGGCCCTGGTGTTGAACGCCGACTTCCGGCCCTTGAGCTACTATCCGTTGTCGCTCTGGAGCTGGCAGGAAACGGTGAAGGCGGTCTTTTTGGATCGCGTCAACATCGTATCCGAGTACGACCGCTTCGTGCGCAGTCCCACGTTGGAAATGCGCTTGCCGAGCGTTGTCTCGCTGAAGACTTATGTTCGCCCCGCGCTTTACCCGGCGTTCACGCGCTTCAACGTGTTTCTGCGCGACCGCTTCACCTGCCAATATTGCGGCGACAAGCACGACCTGACGTTCGACCATCTGATCCCGCGCTCGCGCGGCGGGCAGACGCGGTGGGACAACGTCGTCGCCGCGTGCGCACCGTGCAACTTGCGCAAGGGCGGCCATATGCCGAACGTCGCGCGCATGTTCCCGCGCCAGGAGCCCTACCGGCCGACGGTGTTTGAGTTGCACCGCAACGGGCGCCTGTTCCCGCCCAACTACCTGCACCAAAGCTGGCTCGATTATCTCTATTGGGACACCGAGCTCGAGCCGTAGGGTGGGAGGATCATTCATCCGGCATTTGCCGCAAGTCTTTAATCCTTGCGCTATGCATGATCCGAGCCACCTCAATTCGATCCAACACAAGGTCGACCCGATAGAAGACCGTGTAAGGATACCGGATCATTGGAACACGAAACACACGTGGCTCATCCGTAGCGGCAGCCGCGTATGGAAAATCCGCAAGACGTTCGCACTGAATGCGGATCGCCGCTTCGACGCGTTTTGCAGCGGTTGGGCTGTGCGTAGCGATAGCATCAAAAATTTCTGCAATATCCCGCCGCGCTCGCT
>JANMNH010000006.1:0-2764 GCA_031373745.1 Hyphomicrobium sp.
CATAAGGCTGCCGTCACGGGCGACACCGTCGGCGATCCGTACAAGGACACCGCGGGCCCCGCCATCAACCCGATGATCAAGATCACGAACATCGTGGCGCTGCTGCTGCTGGCCGCACTCGCGCACATGTAAGGCGAGACAAGACACAAAGAAAAAGGCCCCGAGAAATCTCGGGGCCTTTTTTTGTTTCGACCAGGCTACTTGCCGTCGCCGCCCGGGCGCCCCGGACCGTTGTTCGAGCCAGGCGCGGAGGCAGGCATCGCGCCCATGTTGCCGAACAGCTGCTGCAGGAACGTCATCTCCTTGCCGCGGCTTGGCGTTTCACGATCGACCAGCGCGATCACTTGGCCGTCTGCGATGCCGTATTTGCGGATGTCGTTGACCTTGCCGTCGTCGGCGAATTGGATCGCGAGAATTTGGCGCTTTGTGACGTCGGGCTTGAAGAACGCGTAGCGTTCCTGCTCGGTCGAGATGTAATACCAGGTCGGGTCGCCGAACGTGGCGGTCGAGGAGGGCGTACCCAGCTTGTCTTGGACCGTGTCGCGGGTGTCGGCGCCGATCGAGACGGTTGCGACCTTTTCGTCGTCGGGCACATAGCCGCGGACGTCTTTGATGGGGGCGCAAGCTGCCAAGCCCGCAACCGCCAAAATCGAACCGGTCAGAAGAACACGCGATACCATTGGACGACTCCCAGCCCCATTGGGCATGAACGGACAGTTGACCTACCGCCAGGCTTGCCTAATTTCAAGGGAAAGCCAAAGACCCCGGAAAGCCAGGCCGCCTTGCGCACACTTCTCTCATTTCTTTCGCGCGGTCGTGACAGGGCGCGGGCCGGCGCCTCGATCTACAACGCCATCGTCGAACAGGCCCGTCGGCCGCAGTTTTATGAGTCGTTCGACGTTCCTGACACGATCGACGGGCGGTTCGACCTCATCGTGCTGCATGCCGGGATGTATCTGCCGCGGCTGAAAGCGGTACGGACCGAGGGCAAGGCCCTGGCGCAAGCGACATTCGACCAGATGTTCGTGAACTTCGAGCACAACCTGCGCGAACTGGGCGTCGGCGATATGGGCGTGCCGCGCAGGGTGAAGGGGATGCTGTCGGCGTTCTATGGACGTGTGACTGCCTACGACACCGCGATCAAAGGCGGTGACGTGGAGGCGCTGCGGGCCGCGCTGCACCGCAACGTCTATCGGGGTGGAGATGTGGGGCAACCCAAGCTGCATGCTCTGGCGACCTATGTGCGTGCGGCGCATGAGGCACTGAAGGCGGCCGACGATAGCGATATCCTGGCGGCTTCGTTTGCGTGGCCGGCGCCATGAAAGACGGGCACGATTTTCGGCGCGTCGTGTCGGTGTCGAAGATCAGCGATGCGGGCTTGCAACAAACGGTGATCGCGCGCGCTGAAGAGTTTCCGGCCATCGCTCGCTATTTGGACCTTGCAGGCGTGAAATCCCTGAAAGGTGAGATCGCGCTGCAGCGTTCGCACGGCAAGGGTGTTCTGCTGACCGGAACGGTGATTGCCGATGTCGTTCAAACGTGCGTCGTCACGCTTGATCCCGTTGACGCACATGTCGAAGGGAGCTTCGAACGGAAGTATCTGCCTGCCGAGAAGCTGAAGGCCGCGGCCAAAGACGAGACCGAGGTCTTTGTCGATCCAACGGCGGACGACCCGCCAGAACCGCTCGGACACGAGATTGATCTTGGCGAAGTTTTGATCGAAGAGCTTGCGCTCAATCTCGATCCGTATCCGCGCAAACCGGGCGTTGCGTTTCAAGGCGACCCAGACGCCGCGGCGCGTCCGAACCCGTTTGCAGTGCTTGCGAAGTTGAAGCCGAAGAAGCCCTAGTCGGCGCAGAGCGTACCCATGATTTTGCCGTCTTCGACCAGCGTGAAGCAGCCGCAGGGGTCGCTCACGGCGTGGCATTTACCGGTAGCCTCTTTGCCGTTCATGTCGGGCGTCTCCTTGCCCTCGTAGCGGCATTGTCTGCTTTCGCATTCGTCGCCGTCACGGCAGGTTTTGCCGGCGTCTTTGAATTTGACCACGCAGGCCAAGGTTCCCATCATGCAAACGGGCCGCCAGTCGCCGCCAGCGATGCGGCAACTTTGCTCGTCCTTCGGGATGACCGTGGCGTTCGGTGCTGTGGCAGTTGGGCCGCTTTCGGCCGGTGTGCAGGCAACGAGCCCCAAGGCCAGGATGAGCAGCGGAACCAGGCGCATGGGCTTATCTCCTGCGAGTCTTCGCGCTGCATCTGACCCGAGCGTGCATTTGCGCGCAAATCCTGAGTGCCTGCGGCTCAAAAGCGCGGATTTCCAGGGGTTGAACTTGGGGGGCGTTTCCTATTCTATCCGCGCCTTGCTTTTGGCCGGGGCACTCCTCAGGCCGACGAATGATTAGGAGCGGTGGCCCATGGCGGTCCCTAAAAGAAAAGTCAGCCCTTCGCGGCGCAAAATGCGTCGTTCGCACCATGCGCTCGGGCGTCCGGCCAACAACGGATGCAGCAATTGCGGCGAGCTGAAACGGCCGCATCACGTTTGTCATAAGTGCGGTCACTACGACAAACGCGAAGTGGAAAAGTCGCCGTCCCGGCGGCCCTAGCCATTGTCTGGGCTCCCGGCGCATAGTTGGCGGATTCGAGGTCGCCGACCGCTTTCAGGGACTGCGCTGGCGTGAATAGCGAAATCGTCGTTTCAGTCGATGGAATGGGGGGTGACAACGCTCCCCAGGCGGTGATCGACGGCTTGGCGATCGCGCATGTGCGCC
>JANMNH010000008.1:0-38797 GCA_031373745.1 Hyphomicrobium sp.
TGCAGCGCTACCGTATGCCGAGCTTCCCGGCTTCATCGCCAAGCTACGCGCCGAATACAGCAACGAGACAATCCGGCTTGCCCTGGAGTTCCTGATCTTGACCGCAGCCCGATCTGGCGAAGTACGCGGCGCACCACGATCCGAATTCGATTCTGCCACCAAGCTCTGGACGATACCGGCTGAAAGGATGAAGGCGACACGCGAGCACGTGGTCCCGCTTTCACCGCGTGCAATCGAGATCGTGAAGCGCGCCATTGAGATGACGCCGGACGGCACGCTGTTATTCCCAACGCTGCGCGCCAACGACAAGCAATTGTCCGACATGACTTTGACGATGTTGCTGCGACGCCTCAAAGTTGACGCCACGGCGCACGGATTTCGCAGCACGTTTCGAGATTGGGTTAGCGAAGAAACCGAGTTCCCCGGAGAAGTTGCAGAGATGGCCTTGGCGCACACGATTGGTAGCAAGGTGGAAGCCGCCTATCGGCGCGGCAAACTGTTGGAGAAACGCCGCGAGTTGATGAATGCATGGGCAGCGTTTGCGCTGGGTGACGTGGCACCATGAATCAAAGCATCGACCCTGATGAGTTAATTGACGTATTAAAGGCTGCGGAGGAACTAAAAACTTCACCGGAAACTGCCCGTCTTATCTTCATAAATTCGTTTGTTTTTCACCGCGGTGATTTTGTCGTGGGATCGCCACCGCGCTACGTTTGGCACTGCGTCTTAAAGGCTGAGCCGGTGCTGCAGCTGTACTACAGTCAGAACAACAAGGGTCATAGTAAACCAGAAATAGCCGCTAGGGCCGTTCCAATGTTTGACCTTGCAGATGCATCCGCGCGCCGCCGATTGGTCCAAACGCACTCCTCAAGCATTCCCGAACGCCTAAAGGCACTTAGGCGACGACTGCTATCCTTCGCTGATGGTGCGGGAGATATGGAGATCCAGAACTTATCCATATCGATAAGGACCGAACTCAAGTTTCTTACTTGTTCGTCCGAACAGCTGTTGGTTGCTTGGTCCGAAATTCGGCCGGATTACTTGGGAAAATTGGTTGGCGGTGCTCGAGATGTTCCACCACTTCGTGTGTGCGAAACCGTTGCGGCAATTGATCTGGCATTAACACAACGATGGCGGCGTGGCGCAAAGTCTAAACACTTAGCCCGATTGATACATAAACAAATGGAAGATGACTATTTCTGGCTCACTGGATTGATCCCCTCTAAGGGCGGTTTCATCGATTTTCAAAGAAGCATCTATAGAGCTGCTGGAATACCCTCCCCCTCTGAGGGCATGCTCAGGGGGCCTAGGGACGGCGAGTAAATAATGCCACCTCAGCAGCAATTAATGCCAACTCACCCGTAATTAATGCCAACCATCCCGACGAAAATGTCGGGCATATTCCCCGTTGTCTTCCGCATTGATGCGGACGGAGCGAAATGGGGAGTAACATGGTCAGCCAGGGACAAAATTCGACGACCGAGAGGGTCTTGAGCGTTCAAGACGTTTGCCGAAAGGTAAACCTTGGCAAGTCGCGACTATACGAGATGATTGCAACGCACGAATTCGTAGCGCCCATTCAAATTTCTAAGGGCCGCGTTGGATTTCGCGAAACAGAGGTCGACGAGTGGATTATGAGCCGCCCATACGTCGGCGTCCGACCACCATCTTCTTTCAGATCGCCCCAAGGTTCATCCCTAAAATAGCCAACGGACATTCGGTTCGAGCATTTGAGCAAATTCGGTTCGCTCACACGTTGGGACACCACTGAATTTGCAACCTTGTCCTAGGACATCACCACGGGTTCGGGGACCAGCATGGAATTACTTATGTCACACCAAAAAGAACGACCAGAAACGGTTGCAAAACACGTACGTGGTGTCGCTTGGGAGTATCAGCACTCGTCCGCAGCCTTGTCACTTGACCGAGAAGCGGATCCTCACGAATTCGCGGCATGGGTTGCGACTATCTGTAATTCCGAACGTGTTTCACGGCGGATTCTCATAAGTCTATACGCAGAATTCTGCGAACTGCACGACGTGCGGCCAATGACTTGGGGGCGCTTCAATCTCAGTCTCAAGCCGTCAGGGTTTCAACGCCATAGGCTTTCAACAGCAGGACGACCCTGGGTCTATCGCATTGCTCGGTCAGGCAGCGCTCTTGTTCTCAAAATGCCGCCGCGCGACGTTGCACCAGCCCTCAAGACCCGGAGGGCCGCCGCTTGATCGTTCCCGTCACCCTTCAACGGATCAAAACCGGGGCGCGCGGCGATCGATGGCGCGTCAGCCTTGACGGTCTCGTCATTGTCGAAAGCTCACGAGATCCCGAGCACGACGCTGCAAGAGTGCTCCAGGGGTTGGGGCAGTCAGGCACACTCGAAACACGTCACGCCGGATCGCCAACCATCTCAATGCGCCTCGACATTGTGAAGGCCGCATCCCGCACTGTGATTGAAAACGAACGCACGGGGCCGACGTTCGGGCGCTGGCAGCCATTCAACCGGCCCCATCGCTTCGGAAGGGCGATTACTGACTCAGCATCGGGGCAAGGGCTGGAATTTGAGGGTGCGCCACTACCCACATAGCCGAGCGGCACGTCTCGCCGTCTACGGCCTGTTGCTGAGTCAAGAAAAGCGAGACGGCGGCACACAGGATGGTACTCCCGATTGGCCGAGCTGTGATCGAATTGGTTTGAAGCTGTTGAAATTGCAGCTGGGGGTAGACTTGAGCGACCCACATTCAACGAGGCGCGGCCAGTATAAGGTGCCGGCAGGAATTGAAATCGCGCGAATTAAAGCGCTGGCTGGCCCGCTTGAAATGCCGCGCGGCTATTCCGAACAGCTTGCGTCCTACTGCGATGAGTACAGAAACACGGACCGGTTGCCGCGTACCGACTACGCTAAGCTGACAGCGAAGCCCTCGGACACGTTCCGGATGTTCCCCGCCAAGTGCCGGCGTGCTTTAGGCTACGCCTCACCAGACGCGAAGCTCGTCTTTTGGGCGCTTTGGGATCAGTACGAAGACAAGACCGCTCGCGCCAATGGGATATTGGTAGCAAGCACCGACTGGCTCTCTCAAAAGACTCGCGTCTTCAATCGCAACCGCATCAGCAGTGCTGTGCTCGAGCTGGAAGTGCGCGGGCTTGTGCGCGTGAAGCGAGGCCGAGGCGGTAATGGCGTCTCCTACGTCAACAATTTTCTGCTGACAGCTTTCCCCGACTGCCTTGGTAATCCACCAACAGCCGATTATGAGCGGCAAGGCTTACCTCAATCCAAATCAGTGGCAAACGATCCAGATACGATTGCGCTCGAAGAACGCGAGATTTCAGCTCGTTTCAATTCTCGCATCGAGGCACAAATGGCCATCGTTCGATACACCCGAAACGTCCGACCCAAACGTGACTCAACAACCTAGGTATCGACCGATGAGGATTGATACTCAAATCACGCGACCGGCAGTCTAATCATCCTGAGATGCGAGTACGTTGCCGCGATTAGAGGGCCCGTGCAAGCCAAATCCTACAAAGAGATTTTTCCCGATATCTACCGGATACTGTAGTGGGGCAATTCAGTATCTCTGCGATACCCCAAACACCCAAACACACCCCTTGGCAGTATCCATTTGATACTCCAACGCCCCCGGTCCAGTATCCCGCAGATACGCATCTATAAGAATCTCAGGATGATGTAGGGACGGCTGGTCCAACGCCGGGATTGCAGTCTTGAGTGATCGAAGTCCGTTAAACACCAATCCTCAAGACAATAGAAACCCCTTCAGAAGGTTTTGACCGATGCTCTTACATTTCTGGTGAAAGCCATGATCCAAAGTGCCTGCGCCTCCCCTCCTGCGCCGATCGGCCCGCCAACGAAGCGATGATGCTCATCCACGAACAGATATCGACCTGGCTTGCGGCGACGAGGCGGCCTTGGCTGCCGATCTTGTCCGAAGTTGAGGTTGCGTCTGCCGAGGGCGCTGGCAGATCTTCGCGTCAGGCCTCAAGATCGAGATGGCCGGTATCCCCTGAAAGCCGACAGTTTGATCATGTCATTCTTGACCCGATGTATGGTCCGGCCGTGCGTCGCAAGAAGTTTCTTCGATCCGGTTTTCGGTTTTGCATCAATGTATCCGGCCTCTGTGTGGAGCGTTTGGTGCTTCGGGCCATCATGGATATCAGCGCGCATCTGATCTCATTAGCGGAAAAGCCTCGATTGGGCTGTTCGGGTCACCAGTTTTCAGTTGCGCCGGGAAGACCGTTCTCCATCTCGTTTCATCCTCTCGCAGACCTCGGTGGGAACTGAGTTTGAGTTACAGCATATGCCGATCCTCTTGTTTGCATTTCTGGCAGGTTCAAGCTGGCTTGAGTTCGCCGTCGATGCTTCGCGTGGCTTCGAAGCTGCGCCCTTTGGCGAGTACCGCCCAAGCGATGCGGGCGAGCTTGTTGGCAAGCGCGACAGCCAGCACGTTGTGGTGAAGCCGCTTTTTCGCGGCCTCAATCCAAGTCTTAAGCCCGTGCCGCTCCCAACTCACAGGCTTGATGAGCACAACCCAGGCAGCCTGAACGAACAGCTTGCGCAGGTACTTGTTACCGCGCTTGGAGATCGAGCCGAGGATAGTGCGATCACCCGTCGACATTTGCCTTGGAACAAGGCCGAGCCAGGCGGCGAAGTCGCGGCCCTTGGAAAAGGCCTCGCCAGTTCCGATAGCAGCGACCATCGCACTCGAGATAACTGGGCCGACACCCGGTACACTCATCGTCCGTCTGCAATGCTGATCGCTCTCAGCCATGCTCTGAATCTCGGAGGTCATCGCTTCGATGCGCTCGTCAAGCCGGTGCCAGTCGCTGACAAGATCCTCGATCAGCCGCATCATTTGCGGCGACAGCACATCATCACGGGTCGCCAGGAGATCTGGCAGCTCGGCGCGCAGGAAGCGCTGACCCTGCCGCACTGCGATGCCACGCTCAAGCATGAAGGCGCGGATCTGATTGATGACACCTGTGCGCTGCGACACGAGACGATCGCGAATCCGGTGCAAAGCCTGCAGATCAAGCTGAGCTACGCTCTTGATAGTAACAAAGCGCATCGTCGGCCGTTGGACGGCTTCGGCAATCGCTTCGGCGTCCTTGAAGTCGTTCTTCTGGCCTTTCGAATAAGGCCGCACGTACTTAGCCGGCATCAGCTTCGCATCGTGGCCGAGTGCGGTCAGTCTCCGCGCCAAGTGATGAGCCCCGACGCAGGCCTCCATGCCAATGAGGCACGCGGGCATATTGGCGAACCGGGTTTCCAGCTGGCTGCGAGACTGCTTCACACGCAGCACAATGGCGCCGCGTTTATCGAGGCCAATGAGGTGAAACGAATTCTTGCCAATGTCGATGCCGACGACAGTGATTTTGCTCTGTGATTTCTGGGCCATGGCGGTGCTCCTTGTCTTTGGTGCCACTGACCAGCATCAATTGCTGGCGGGGCAGGAGCACGGCCGGACCATCCCATTAGCAGACTCTTCGCGACCAGGCGGACGAAGTCTTAGCTGTCATCAGGCGACATCTATTTGACTTCGATCGGGCCAAGATCGGCGGCGTCCGCCCGAGCATTACCGCTCCGGTCGAAAAGCGCATCAGCGTTTAACGCGGCCTTGCCGTGAAGCGGCGATGATGGCACGGGGGCAAAGCCTTCGGGACCGTCGCTAGCTGTTACCGGAAATTTCGCAAACCAAGCCGGCTCGAAAGCTGGCAAAACAATTTCGCTATCTGCTGCCGAACGACCTTCGAGTTGACCCGGCCCATAAAGGTTGCTGCGGTAGGCGTTATCTCCGACAGTGCCGTCGACTTCCATAAGCACAGCCGAGGGGTTTGGCGCAACGTTGCCGCCGTTCACCGTTATTCCAAGCACAACGTTGTTCGCGAACTCGTTGCGGGTCGAGTTCTTGATGAATTGCACGGCGGGGCGCTTGTTGCCGGTGATAAACAGATTGTGCAGCATTTTGTTTTCACTAGTGCCCAGTTTGGGGTTTTCCGTTTCCTGCCAGAAGCTCACATTGTGCCGGGCCTGGGGGCCGAAGATATTGTTGCGGATGATACTTCGGCGCACGCTGGTGAAGTTCGCTCCCGGGCCAAGGCCGTGGTGAAAGTAGTTCCCTTCGACCAAGAAGAAGTCGCTTGCGCCCTGCCCGCCTTCCCCTTCGCCCGCGATAGCATCGCATTTGGGATCGGCGGCATCGATACCAACTTCTACGCAGGTCGACTGCGGATCGGCGTTGATTTGGAAATCGCTCGAGACATTTGAGTGCGTTTCGTTGTTGCGCACGATGTTCCAGTCGCCGCCGTTGCTCAAGTAGAATCCGTGACCGTCGCCCTTTTTGGCGCCGTAACCTAGGTTACGTTCGAACACGGCCCAATCGGACTGAGCGGTGAAAAACGGGTCGCGCTCCTGATCGTGACCTTTGCAGTTCACGACCGCGATGCCGCGTGAATGTTCGCTTGCCGGAAAGCCGGCGCCAACAGCTCGAACGCCGTACGCGCCGCCTGTAAGCTCAAAACCATCGATCGCAATGTAGTCTGCGGCTTCGAGATTGAAGCAGGACTTACGCTTCCCGGCGTTACAATCCATGAAAACTGCGATCGTATTGTCGGCCTTGCGCTCGGCGTAGAGAACTATGGGTTCATCATGCGTGCCGCTTTGTTCTTTTGAGATCTCATAACCACCTTGATAGTTCCCCGCTAGGAATTGAATGACCGTGCCTGGGTTTGCTGCGGCCAGGGCTTCTTTGACCGACATCGGTGTGTCGCGTGTTGCACCATTGCTGCCCCCTGAAGGACTGACGTAGAGCGTTCTCGACGGCCTCCAGGCCGGGTCGGTGTAGTAGCGATTATATTTTTCAGGAAAGCCCATGAAAGACGCGCCGCGCGCGACGGCCGGTATATTTGGGCCTCCGGCCGCAACGTGTGTGCTGGCAGGTGCATTGGCGGCAGGTTGTGGCGCGGGCGAAGCGGGCTTTGGCGGGGCTGGGGCATTGGCCGCAGCTGGAGGCACCTTTGGTGCCGCGTTCGGCGCATCGTTTGCAACTGCCGGTGCGCCATTGAGCTTGTCGAGATAGGCGCGCGCCAGATCGGCGTAGAATCCCTCCGGATAGCGATCGATGAACGCGGTCCAGGCTTTCACGGTGCCTAGTTCCTTGGCCGCATCGAAGGCTTCTTTTGCAGCCGGGTCGGTGTCGGCGCGCGCGCTGCTTCGGGGGGGGTCGGCAATCGGTTTGCCAGGCGCATCGGCGGTCTGCACCGGCTCGGGCGGTTTCTCAGGGCTCGGAGCACTCGCGGCCGGGGGAGCAGGCGGTGCGGGCGGCGGTGAAGGCGGCGCAGCTGGCGCGTTTACTGCGACCGCCGCGGGAAGGTCGGCGCCTTTGCCCTTCGCCGGACTGTTGGGCTTCAACCGGAAGTCGCCCTTTTCCGGTGCGGCGAACATTGGATCTGCCGGCGCGATGTTCCCGGAGCCAAACGCGATCTTCACGCTGCCGTCGGAATACTTGGTCTGCACCATCGAAGTGTCGACGTTGACCTTGATCTGATCACAGGCCTTGCCGCAGCCGGTCGCAAAATCGCCGTCCGCCGAATTGCCCCAGAATATCGAGTTCGTGATCGTGTGCTTATCCGGCGCGACGGGATCGTAGGTGTCGATGAAAAATCCGACGCCCGGACCGTCGCAGGCCGGCGTGAGCGCGCCGGTATTCGTCACGCGATCAAAGGTCGTTGTCGTTGGTCCCGACCCGCCTGGTCCGCCGTCGACGAGGATGTTGCCGCCGCAATTTCCGGCATAGACCTCGTGCGAGGCGTTACAGGTCGCACCGTCATCGCAGAAAAATCCGCCGCCCGAGTCGCCGGCGCGATTGCCGAGATAGACATTGCCTTTGAGCGTCGCCGTCGTCGGCTGGTTGCCTGGTGTAAAAGCGCCGATGTACAGACCGCCGCCCCATTGCGTCACCGTGTTGTTCGTGATGAGGTTGTTCGTGACGCGCAACGTATTGCCAAAAAAGTAAAGCCCGCCGCCGTGCGCCCCGTCCGGTTCGGTTCCAGCATTGCCATCGACGAAATTCCCTTCGAAGACGACGGTGTTCTTATTCGTCGAGTCGTTGAGAAATCCGCCGCCGCCGCGCCCACACGCGTTTTTCTGGATGACGTTGCCCCGGATAGTGCCGGATACGTTGTTGAGCGCAAAGCCTGCCCCTACAAGTGAATTATCCGCGCAGGAATTGCCGTGAATGAAGTTGTTCGTGATGTCGAAGCGCTGCGGCTCGTAGTATTCGCGCACGATCGCTTGCGCATAGCCCGTGATCTCAAAACCGTCGACGGCAACGAGATTATCGCCCGTTGGTGCTGGATCCCTGAACGCGAGAAAAGAACCGCCTTTGCCCTGCGCGCGGCTGACGAACGCCGCCGAGTCGCGGACCTTGAAATTCTTGCCGCGCTGAAATCCGCCTGCCAGCGTGAAGTGCTTTTCGCCGGGCGTCAGTTGCTCCGCATAGGTGCCCTCGGCCACGCAGATGATGGCACCTGGGTTGGCGGCCGCAACGGCCGCGGCGATGGTCTGGAACGGCTTTGCGGCCGTACCGTCACCGCCGTCGGGTCCGTGCGCATCGGCGAACAGCGCGCATGCGGGAATGGCGGTGGTGCGCGCCACAGCCGGTGGACGTGACGGATCCTTACTGCCCGCGATGTCGCCGGCAAAGGCCGAGGCGGCTAGCAGCGTCGTCAAGGCGAGCGACAGGATCGAACGCATGGTAAGAATGAGCTCCTCGTTGACCAAAATGCACCCGGCGCTTCGAGCCCCGTGTCACTTGCCGGTGATCTCGCATGCGCCGGGAAACGTGTCGAGCCGCGTCCGGCCGTCCGGTGCTGCGGTCTTGCCCTCATAGTACCGTGAAATTTCAACGACCGGCGCTACTTCGCCGTCGACAGGAAGGAGCAGGATTTTCACCGAGGCCATGATTGGCAACACTGCTTGTCCCGGCGGCGTATCTCGCGTGCATTGCGTTGCTGCATAATCATAGGCACCCTTGTCTTGCGTCTCGGCGGGATCGATGGTCTTGGCGATGCAGCTTTCAATCGATGCGAGGTCGGGCATCGCGGACGACGTTTTTTCCCAAGCCTCGATGAGGGGCGCACCGTCCGCGGCGCGATTTTGCTTTTTGGCCGGTATTGAGAACTCGAAGGTCGAGGCTTTGATCGTCACCGTCCCGGACTCGTCACCCTCGTAGGTGGCCGCGAGCGACTCGTTGCCTGTCAATTTAATGTTGGCGTTCTCAAACTTGCAGGAAATGATGATTGTTTCGGCGGTCGCGAGAGACGCACCAGAGCTTAACGCAACGACACCGCACAGAGTTGCCATGACGGCCTGGGAAGTTGGATGCAAGCGGATTGTCACGCGGCTCTCCTCTTACTTGACGCAGCAGCAGGTCATCTTGCCGTTCTCGACCGCGCTACAGCTTATGGCGTCGAGCGGGGCTTTGCAGTCCATTTCCTGCGCGTTTTCAACCAAACGGCAGGCGGCTGGTAAATCGTTGCGATCATTGTCCTGTTCAGGGGGAGGCGGGGGCGGCGCATTCTCGACCTTGCCGCCGTCGCCACCCTCATCGGTAGTGTCGTCCTTTATGAGCTCGCAGCAGGCTCCGTATTGGCTTGGCTTCTCGAGATCGCGGTAGCCGGGGCCGCAGTCGTTGGGACCTTCGCAATTCAGTACTTTCTTTGAGTCCTTGTCGGATTTTTTGTGATCTCCGTCGTTGTCGTCATCATCGTCGTCATGGTGATGCTTCTTTTTGTCGTGATGCCCGACGTCATCATCGTGATGCTTTTTCTTTTTCACGTTCTTGCAGAAAAATTTGTCGTTGTCGTTGAACCCACATTTGAGCTTTGTCTCGATATAGGACTGGAACTCCTCAGCGGGACGCGGACCGCCTTGCGGCCCGGCGGCGCTCTGGCTTGTTGGCAGCGCGAGAAGCGCAAGGACTGCAAGTCCCGTCATTGGGACAAGTATGTTATGCATGGCACAACCTTTTCTCTCCCCTAGGCCTTCACCCCGCAGCAGGGCATCGTACCTAAACCTCCGGGCACCGCGGCTTTGCATGGCGACCATCAACTTGGCCCCTTGAAGCATTCGCCATTGACGATTTCTCCATTGTTGCACTCGCAGTTCGGCGGAGTACCGGAGAAGCCCTTTCCACACTTCGCCGGTACTGGTTTCGGCGATGGCCCGACCGGGTCCGGTTTCGACACCGGCACGCACGACTCGTTCTGATTGACAGTTCCCGCCGGGCAGATGCGATGACAGTTTGGCGGTGTCCCCGTCATGTTGGGCGGACACGCCGCCGGCCCGCAGAAATTGCCGCGGCGGACGGTGCCCTCGGGGCAGTGACAGTTCGGCGGCGTGCCTTCAGGCGCCCACGTCGGACATTTCTCCGCCGGCGCAATCGGGTCGCAATAGTTGCCATACTTGTTCGGCGTATCGCGCGTGACGTAGCCCGGTCCGCAATCGCGTTTCTGAGGCTGAGGCTTCGGTTGCGGCGTCGGTATCGCCAACCGGCGGCACTGCCCGTTGATGAAGATGGTATCCGGCGGACATTTGACCGGCGTTTCGGGCTTGGGCTGCGGGGCCGGATCGGTCTGGCGCGCCGGACGGCACACACCGCGCCGTCCGAGTTCGAAACCAGGCAGGCACTGGCAGCCGCCGTTCCTGAACTGCGAATTGACCGGGCAGCAGTTCGGGAATTTGCCGACGGGCCGGTTGTCCGGACAGCTCTGGGTTTCCTTCGGCTGCTGCGGCTCGGGCTCCTTCACGCGGATCGGACGGCACCCGCCGCGCCTGGTCGGTTCAAGGCCTGTCCGGCACTGGCACTGGCCATTTCTGAAGCGCGCGTTCGGCCCGCAGTCGACGGGCTTGGTCGGACGCGGCGCCGGGTCCGCAGCCGGTTCGGGGTCGTCACTAGGCGCCGGTGTGCCTGGCCCGGGGTTCACGCACTTGCGCCCGTTCCATGTCGTGGGTGCCGGGCAGGCGCAGAGCCCGCCTGTCAAAACCATGCCGACACTGCACGTTGCAGGCGTTGGTTGCCCAGGAACCGGGACCGGTGGCGGGTTGGCGGGGTTTTCGTCTCCGGGCTTCGATGTATAGGCTCCGCCGCTGCCCACGCACTGGCGCCCATTCCATTTCGTCGGACCAGGGCAGGTGCAGAGGCCATCGTTCAGCACCATGCCGCCACTGCAGGTGCCCGTTGTGGGCGGCGTTGTCGTCGCAACGGGTTTCTTGACCGGAATGCTGGCGCAGGCGGTCGCAACCTCTGGCCGCATGCCTTCGAACGTAGCGCAATTCTTGACTTCGGCCGCCGTGCCGAGCGATCCCGGCATCGGTTGCAGCCCGAGTGTCAAATCAATCGACGCGTTGATCGCCAACGGCCCCGGATGCGAGCATTGCATGCCAGGCGCTGCGGAGGCAACGCACGTCCACGGCGCGGGCGGACCGCTGACAAGCTTCATTTGCGTCGAAGGTTCACCGGCGATCGTCACGAGATCATCGACGACGATGGGTCCTGCCATCGTTCGACCCAGCGTATTGGTGATCGTGATCTTGAAATCGCACGGCTGCGATTCACCGCAGGCCGCCGAGACGGCGGACTTGGCGATCGGCTTCAACCTTGGCGCCGGCAGGTCCGTGACCACCGGTTTTGTCGAGACTGTCACGCAGGACTGGCTCGTGCCGACCCTGCCGCTCTGTCCGGCGACGCTGGCGCAGTTCGAGAACTGCGCAGCCGTCGCATCGTTGGGCAGGCGCACCACCATCGTGAACTCACGCGGGCCGAACTCGGTCCCGGCCGCCGCGTCGACGTCGAGACGGACCGGTCCAGGCGATGTGCACGAGAACGGGATCTGCATTGGCTGCGGCGCACACGGAAGCGGCGGATTGATCGACACGATCTGCGCCGAGGAGAGCCCGGTGAGCTTGTCCTCGATGGTGACCGGCGCGTTGTGGTTGATCGGGCCTGGGTTGAAGAGCGTGATCTTGAACGTGCAGTTGCTGCCCGGCAGGCATTGCGTGTCGCCGGTCTTGGCGGCCTTGACGCTGAACGGATCGAGCTTGACGGAGGCGCAGGACTTCTTGACCGCATTGAGTCCGATGTCGCCGTCAGAAACGATCTCTGCGCAATTTGTGAGCCTGTCGCTGCCTTTCCAGGTCGTGCCGGGCGTGACAGCAACTTCGAGCGTCGCGGTTGTTCCAGGCGCGAGGCCATTTGGAAGTGGCGGAAGTTCGCATGTGATCGAAGTTTGCGCGATTGCGCCCCCGTTTAGAACACTGTCACACTTCCAAGGCAGGCTTTGCGGACTGCCCGGACCGATTCCAATGCCCTGAGGAATCTCGGGCGAGACGGTGTCGCTGATCCGAAGTGGGCCGGTGAACGGTGCGGAGCCATTGTTGGTGACGGTTATGGTGAAGCGGCAAGCGCTCTTCAGATCGCAGTGCCCATCGGGTCCGCCTTCGACATTCGGCGCCCGTTTTGCGATGACAAGGTTCGGCCGCTTGGGGGCGGTGTCCTTGATCGTGACGCAGCGGCCCGCAAACGTCGTGTCGAATGGGCTCGGCTTGCCGTTGGCTGCAGGATCGTAGTCAAGGCAGTTGGTGTATTCCGGCGCCTGCGCGGCGCCTTTGACCATCATGCTTCCGATTATACTGTCGCCCGGACGCAGCACGTCAGTGCTCGAGATGCATACTGTGGTTCCGTTATTGGCCTGCCCGCAATTGAAACCGCCGCCGATCTCTTCTACGGAAATAGCGCCTGACGCGGGCGTGAACTTGTCCTGCAGAGCGAAGGGTCCGGCCGCATCCGCGGTGCCGACATTTTTCAGGCTGATGATAAACGAACACGATGGCACGCAGGTATCGCTAATGCCGATCTTTTCGGCGCGCAGCAGCGCACCCTTGATGAACGGAATTGTCCGGCATTGCGGCGCGCCACCCTTTAGAGCGGCGCAGGTCTTGATCGCCGTCGTGTCTCCCGCCGAACCCGGCTTGAAGCTGATAGGCACGACGACGGTCTTGCCCGCCGGGATTTTGGCTGCGGCGACACCCGTTGTGCAGGTAAAGCCTTCGCCAGTCTTGCCGCATGACACCGGCGCGATGACGCCGGGCTGCTGAATGGCCTGTCCGCCGCCGTCGATCCCGGCGCCCAAGAACGGCTTGCCGTCAGCGGTCGATGGCGTGTCGGAAAATTCGAGCGGAGCGTTGAACTCCTCCGGGCCAGGATTGGTGATCGAGATCGTGAAGGCGCAGCCGCCGCCGAGATCGGAGCACTGCTCGGCGGCCGGGTTGTTTGCAAGTACGAGAGTGTTCGCACCTGCGGCCGGTGGCGGCGGCGGTGGCGGCGGTTGAACGGGCGCCTGCAGCGGAACGGTCGCGCACGACTCCTTCGCCGCATCCTTGAGTCTGACGCAGTTCTTGACCTCTTTGACTGCGCCGATGCCGGCGCCGAGATCAGTCGTCAGCGGCAATGCCGGTGCCGACGCTTTCGCCGGGATCGTCAAGTCCGCTTTGCAGTTGAAGCCTTGCAGGCCCTTGGTGCACGCCCAAGGTGCCGGCGGCGGCGGTTGCAATGCCGCAGCTCCGAAAATCGCACCATCGCCCGTGACGTTGTCGTCGAATTCGACTTGGCCCTTGAACTCCGCGTCACCGTCGTTGGTGACAACAATCTGGAAGTCGCAAGCGCGGTTATCGCGGCACGGTGGCTTGGCGGTTTTAACGAGAGATAGCGTGCCGGCCTTCGCGGCTTCCGCAGGGGGGGGCGGCGGCGGCGGGGGAGCAACAGGCGCCTGCAGCGGAACTTCCGCGCACGACGGTTTGGGCGCGAGGCCGGCATCGTCCGGCGCTTTCGCGGCTTGAGTGGTGGCTGCGCTACTCGCCTTGCCGATCGTTTGGCCAGCGACGGTGTTGAAACTGGCGCTGACCGTATTCTGGATATTGCCCGCGCCGGCAATGGTATCCGCCTGCAGGTTCATGGTCGCCGTATAAGACGCATTCGGCGCCAATGTGACTTCGCCGAGGACGCACTGCACATGGTTGATGGGATCGTTAACCCGCTCGTTGCAATTCGCCGGCGGATTGGATTCAACGGAGACGAACTTGACTTTCGTTGCGCGCGTCGCCGCGTCGTTGGCGACAGAGGTGAGGTCCGTGCTCCAGTTTATCGAGGCGGTCACCGGTAGGGCGCTCGAGTTCGTGACCTTGAACTGCCAAGCACATACTGCACCGGACGCGCACGACGGCGGCGCGCCAAGCTCGAATTTCGTACCCGCGTTTTCGGTAACCTTCGGCTGGGGAACAGCTGGCGCCGGAGCCGGCTTGGTGTCGATCGCTGCGCAGTTGCGCACGGACTTCGCCGCGGTTTGCGCGCCGATCTTCAGCGACAGCGGCAGCGTCAGGCCCTCCGCCGGCACGGGACCTGGATGCTCGCAACTGATGGGCATACCTTTTGCGCACTGCCAAGGTGCCGGCGGCAAAGTGGCCAAGGCTACATCTTGCGCAAGGCCCAGCCCGGCTGGATTGTCCGGTGTGTCGACCACGACGATCTTGCCGGGCGTTCCCGGCGTCTTGCTCGTCACCTTGATGTTAAAAGCGCAGGGCTGGCCGGCGGTGCAATCTGCCGCTGCGGACTTCTGGATGGTGAGCCCGTTCCCCTGGTCTGCCGGTCCGCCGTCCTTCTTGCCGGCGACGACGACCTCGTCGTCCGGCTTGCCTTTGTCGCCGTCTCCCTCAATCGGCACGACGGCGCACTGTTCGGGCGCCGGTCCGGCGGCTTGGGCGCCCGCATCGCCCGCGGGGTTAGCGCCATCGCCGCCCGCACCTGCATTGCCGCCCGCGCCGCCGCCCTTTGCGGCGACCTCCGCCCGGCACTTCGAGACCGTGTCCCGCATCGGCAGCTTGAGCTTCTGCAGTTCGTCCTGGGACGCCAAAGGCGTCTTTGTCATGCACTCCTGCTTGATAGCATTTTCGTCGAGGACTGCCGGAATGCCAGCTTTCGCAGCGCAGTCGAGTTTGCTGATCTCGCCGAAGGTTATTGCTTTTTCTCGGGCGAAGTCGCCGCATAGGGTTGCGTTCAGGTTTGTCTTTTCGACTTTGCAGGCCGCAAGATCGCTCTCCATCTTGGACTTGGTCACTGCGGCTTTCTGCGGCAGCTGTGCGCGGCACAATTTTTTGAACGTGTCCGGGCCCGTCGTCTGCGTGTTCGACGTCACGGCCCTATCACATTTCAACGCTTTGAGTTCATTGTTGACGAGCGCCATGTCCTTGCCGAGCTGCGTGCATTGGGCGTCGGTCGCCAAGCACGCCGCGAGTTCGGCAGTCCGCGCGTCGGTTTCCGATTGCAGGAGCGGACTGTTGGCCGGCTGGCCCATGCAAAAGTCCGTGTGCGCTCTAGCATTGGGCGTCCAACGCCCGAGTGATGTGCCGCACTTGAAGGATGCAAATTCGTCGGCGGCGTCCTTGGCCTTTTTCGAGTAGTCGTTGCAGCGCGAATTGGCGACGCACTTCCACCACTTCTTATCGCCCGTGACTGCGCTGCGCGCGCGCGTGTCATCGATGTTTTCGCCCGACAGCACGCCCGCATCATCGAGTCTGAGCTCGTATGTTCCTATTGCGCCGTTGGACCAATTGACTCTGAATTCGAACCGGTTGGGAAATTTCGGATCGGGGCTGCGCGCGAAGCTGACGCTGCCTTCGACAGGTCCATTGCTCGTGAAATGGCTCGCACGCCCGGTGACGTTGTCACCTGCGATCTGCATGTCGAAGAAGCGGACCTCGACGCCGTTCGCCTGCTGCAGGACGAAGCCGCGGTTCACCATCTCCCACTGAAGGCACTGGTCGCCCGCAATATTGCCGCCTTCGGCTCCGGTCCGGTGCACAAAGCTCTGCGGATACGCCGATGACGGCGCGCGCAAAGCCGTGAAATGCACCAGCCCGTTTGTGCCGAATGGCGGCGCGAATTCGACTTTCTTGTCGGCCGGCGGTGCCGGTGCAGCAGGTGCGGGTTGACCAGGTGCTGGCGCAGGCGCCGCGCCGCCCGGGGCAGCGGGACCGCCCGGCGGCGCGGGCACGGTCTTGCCGCCACCGCCAAATTGTGGAATGACGCAGTTTTTAACCTCGGTCTTGCCTGCCGGCACCTCGAGTTCGAGCGTCAACATAAACGTCTTCGATTCCTTCGGCCCGAGCGCAAATGTGCCGTCGAGTGTGCAGAAATTGTCGGCGCCGTCCTTCTCACATGTCAGACCCGCCGGCAGGGCACCAACTTTTGCTCCTGGAATATCTATCCTATCGATAAACGACCTTGACCCTTTAAGAGCCTGATCAGTCGTATTGGTCAGTGTGATTTCAAACGCGCAAGGACCTTTGGCCGGGCATTTCGCCGGGCCTTTCTTGGCGACGACCACGTCCCCACCTTGTACCGGCACGTTGGGATCGAGCGCGATGGTGGCGCACTGCTGGGGCGGTTGCGCCGGATCGGCGACAGGGCCGGGGGCAGGCACGCCGCCCGCATTGCCGCCGGGTGCCGGAGCTGGACCAGGACCTGGCGGCTTAGGAGGAGGCGCATTCTGTACCGGCGGCGGCGAACCTTGAAGGCTGGCGCAGTTCGTAACCGATTTCACGTCTGGCGGCGTGTTGGGCGCGAACACCACGCGCATATCGAGCGTGCCGTTGGGCGGAAGCGGCCCCGGATGCGTGCACTGGAAGGGCGCGGTCTTGGTGCACGCCCACGGCACGTTCGGTTCGCCCGTCAGCGCTGCCCGCTCCGCAAGAATATTGTCCTCTATGACGATTGGACCTGGAAACGGCGCCGGATTCGGATTGCTGACTTGAACGTTGAAGGCGCATCCGCCCTTGGGCGAGCACTTGGCAACCAATGCCGTCTTGGTGACGGTCAGCGTCTTGGCCTTGGCCTCATCGGGGCCTGGCTCGACGGTGGGGAATGTCGGGTCAACGGTCGGCGCGGTCGTGCCGTCAGTAACCGCCGGGAATGTGGTAGTGCCACCACCACCGCTGCCGCCACCGCGGTCGCCCGCAACCGGCGGAAATGCATCGCCGCCGCACGCCTGCAAGGCTGCGACGCCGCCCGCATACCCGCGCACCTCCGCATCGTCCTGCTTGGGATTGATATTGATGAAGGCGCTTTGCTTGGGCGGCACATTCGCCGGAAGAACGGCGCTGACATCTGAAAACTGGAGGCCGTGGCCAGCACGCTCAGGGCCGATCGCATCGGTTGAGAATACCGCGGTCCCCGTGCACGAGGCCCTATCGATTGTGCCATCGGGCCGGAACGTATTGAAGATCGCAAGGCCGCCCGTGCCCGAGCGGTGCGCCTTGTCCTCACCTGCGGCATACTCTTCCGGCTCGCTCTGCTGCCACAGGCCGGGCGTGTCGGCATCATCGGGCGTCTCCGGCTTGAGCCGCAGGACCTGGGCAGGACTGTCTTCGACGAACTTCGCGTAGTCGGCTGGGTTCTGGGTGAAGGCGCGCTGCGCCACGATCATGTTGCCCGTGCCGTCGAACGCGATGCCGGTCACGGGATAGGGCTTTTGACTTTCGATGCCGGCTTCGAACCGGACGTCCGATTTGAAGCTGCCGTCGTCTTCGAGACCGACCGACCAGACTTCTGGGCCTTCCGCGACGGAATAATAAAGCCGCCCATTGTGGACGGTCAAAGCATCGACCCGGCGTTCGAGTTGGGTTGTTTCCCACGTCAGCGGTTTGGCGGGATCGAAGTTCGGCGATTCGATATCGAGCCGCTCGCCGTCGTCCTTCACCGCGGGTTTACTGCGAACCGGCCGTCCCGTGACGCCATGGTCGAACTGGCCGAGGTCCTTGCCTTTCTCGGCAATGCTCAGGCGATGAATGAGGCCGGTATCGAGGTCGGAGGCGTAAAGCGTCCGGCTTGCGGGATCGAACGCCAATCCGCCGATACCCGCGCCGCTATTTTTCAATCCGTTCGCTTCAAGGTTCGCAAACAAGCTGACAGCGCCCGTCGCGCGGTCGATTTTCCAAATCGACCCTGGGCCGGCGTCCGGTCCAGCACCGAACTGGCCGCCGGCGAATTTTGCGCCCGGCGCGCCTTTCTTTAGCCGGTCCGGCTGGCCGTCGCCGTCCTTGTCCGGCCCAAGGATATTTAGCCCGAACGCCGACGTTGCCGCCGCGTAGAGACCCGGCGTCGTCGTGCTGCTCGCTGGTTCGTTGTCGAAGGCGAGTCCAAAGACGTGACCGACATCTTTGGCCTTGAACTCCAGTGTCAGATCAGGATTGACCAGCTGGCCGGCCAACGGACCCCCAAGCGCGTTGAGCCCGTAGATGCGCAGCGTGATGCTGTCAGGATCAATGACGGTTTTGTTGATGGGATCGACACCCGGCGCAACGCCCTGGCCTTGCAGTTTTATGCCAGAAAATCCCGACACCGCCACCGCGCCTGGGCCATAAGCAGTTCCGCCTGGGACTGGAGCGGTATCGGCCTGCAGGACAACGGACATTGAGACCAGCAGTGGCGGAAGCAGTACAAGAATTGCACGCGACTCGCGTAATCGGCGGCGTGATCCCGAGCTGAAATGCTGCGCAATTAAATCAGTCGGCACATTGCGAAATAGGTCAATAATACGCATTGGGACCTGCAATGAAAATCACTTGAAAGTTATGCCCCATACCAGTGCTCATGCACAACGCTGTCAAGGCCGAATCTTAATTTTTCTTACTTTAGTCAATTGGCTGGCAGCCGTAACTTCGCTGCTCCAATCTGTATTGATGTGCAACTACCAAACGCAACAAACTTTGTGTTGGTTACGACCAAAGTCCTTGGACGAAAGTCCACTGCCCGCTGCCATGCGAACGAGATCGGCGTGCCCCTCTTGGTCATCCAATTAGATGCGTTCTTACAGTCGCCTTCGAGATGCTCAGCTGACCTTGCATTCTGTCGTGGAGCAGCTTCATGACGACGAGGCAAGCAAGGTTTCATGCGCGGATCGACACTTGCATTCGCACATCAGACTGAACTCTGGCTCCTGCTCAATGAGCGTTTTTGCAAGTGCTCGCTAACCGTAGGGCGATATCGAAAGCCGCATGGGCAGTCTTGTTCAATTTTAAATGGTGCCAAACGAAGATCGATGTAGTAATTCTGGAGCCGCATAAGCCGCGCGACTAATTTGTATCGAATTTCGAGCTGGTCCATGAATTGATCGGTGGACATGGTATCGCCAAATAGATTTTTTGTAGCATTGAGTTGGGCGCTGTCGTTGTCTTCGCTCTGCGCAACGCCGATTTATTGCGCCGGCACGAGCAACGAAGCGAAGCCGTCGCCGGAAGCCCGCTTCGCCACGCTCGATAGGGACTTGCTTGCGATCGAAAGCGGACAAAAAGCGATCGCGAGCGACCGCTGGGACGCCGACGATGTCCTACGCCAAGTTGGACGCGAGCCTCGGAAACTGTTCGCCTGGGTCAACGACAATACGCTTTGGATCCCTTATCGCGGCGTCTTGCGTGGGGCGTCCGGCGTACTGATGGACGGCTACGCCAACAGCCTCGACCGATCTGTGCTGCTCGCGACGCTGCTTGAAAGGGCCGGGCACAAAGTGCGGCTGGCGCACGCAACCATCACACCCGAACAGGCCGCCGCAATTCTTCCCGATTTGGTGGCGCAACAGGCCAGCGACACGGTCTTCGCGCAAGGCGCCGAACCCGGGCTCTTGCGCAAGCTTCAAGCGGCGGCGACGCAATTCGCCGAAGGCAGTGGCTCGGCGCAGGCGATTACCGCGCAGAACCTGCGGGCGTCACAAATTTTGTCCGGTCTTGAAGCGCGGGTTGGCGAACAGAGCCAGAGATTGCTCGGCGGATTGACCAGGCCCGATGCACGCACCGAGTGGAATGCCGCGTTTGGCAAGGCCGTCATGGCGCTGCAAGATCACTGGTGGGTGCAGCGGCAAGATGGCGACGCGTGGATAGATATGGACGGGCTCTCGCCTGAGCTTGACGGCAGCAAGGCGCTCGCCGAGCCCTCCGAGACGATGGCCCTCAAAGACGCAGGCAAGGCAGCAGACCTTCATCACGAGGTCGTGCTGCGCGTCATTGCCGAGCAGTCGCACGCAGGTGTGGTCAGCGAGCGTGTTGCGCTCGAGCGCGTGCTCCGCCCCGCCGACCTCCTCGGCAAATCCGTTGCCTTACAGTTCTGGCCGACGGCGCCGCTGCAGGAAGAGCCGCCGCCGGGTGCTGCGGCACCGCTGACGGACATTCGTGCCGCTATGCTCGGACAGCACGAGTGGGCGGCCTTCCTGATGATCGAGCGCGAGGCAGCCGATGCCGCTGTCCTGCCGGAAAACGGCGCTGATCCCGACGTCCCGGCAAAGGGCGGAAGCTTCGGCGCGCTGGCCAGGGGCTTTGGCTCAGCGACGGCGCCGAAGGCGCCGGCGCCCAGTCGCGACGTGCTAAGCGCGGTCTGGCTGGACTATGAAATCCGCGTGCCGGGCGAGGAGCCGCGCACCGTTCGCCGCGCCGTTTTCGATCTCATCGGACCGGCGGCGCGGGCAGCGGGCGTGCCCAAACTCGCGATGAATGAGGCACTCCGCCTGACGCGCGCCCGCGCGCTCATGATGCGCACCGAAATTCTTGCCCTTCCGTGCCGCGTGGCTCCTGAGTTTGTCACGCACCTGATCACTGCCAGCGTTCTGGGAAACCGCGAACTGCTGAAGGGCACTGCAAGCGACGGCTTGACGGGCGATGCCGCCATCGAACTGACGAACGGCGCGGTGCCGACCGTTAGCGCGCTCTACGCCCTGGCACTCGCCCAAGCCGAAAACAGTTCTCCACAAACCTACGTCGATCGTCCCATCGTTCTGACCAGCCACTCGTATCCGAAGGCGGCGGGCGACGGCGAAGCGCTTGTCGAGGCGACGGATATCGTCGCCAACGACATTGGCGTGTCTCTTGCGGAAGTGGACGCGTTCTCGCTACGCTTGGCCCAGGGCGTGCGCGACACCAACGCGGAAGCGATGGTCAAAGGTCAAGGTGTCTGGGGCAACACGGGCGAAGCGTTTGCTGCATCGAAGGACTGGGTGACGCTGACGTCGCCGGACGAAAGCGCCGTCGCAACCCTTAAGCTTTCAGCCGACGCGCGGCAACGCGTGCTCGATGATCTTGTTGCCGGCTACGCTGTGGTCGTGCCGCCTGCGGCTGTGGCGTTAAAAACTGAGCCCTTCATGGGTTGGTGGCGCATCAACACAACCAGCGGGCAGACGCTCGGCATTGCCGAGAGCGGTTGGGGTCAAGCCGCGGAGCACGGCGCCAATACCGGCCGTGCCGGAGCGATGGGGCGCGTCGTCATCGCCGCTCTCAAGCGATTTGCCAGCGGATTTGCTGGAATGTACGGCTGGTGCGTACTACCGCTCGTACACAAAAATATCGATCAGAGCGGGTTCAAGCTCGGGCTGCAAATCACCGCGAAAGAGAGCGTCGGCGACTGCGTCGGCGATGCCCTCTTCGTCGGTGCTTTGGCGACGTTGCCGTTGGTCGCCATTACGCTCAATCGCAGCGGCCGGGCGAAAGCCCTGCCCGAGCCGCCGCCGCCGGAGCCTCCTAAGGAAGATCCGTGTCTTGCCGACACCCAGCCGGTCGATATACAGCCGGAACTCGCAGATACCCAAGCTGCCGGGGCAGATCCTGCACTTGCGGACACACAGGCCGCCGGCGCCGATCCTGCACTTGCCGACACACAGGCCGCCGGCGGCAATGGCGGCGCAAAGTCCATTAGCCCAGGCGACACTCAAGTCAGCCCGCCTTTCGACCCGTCCAAAGCAAACCCGCGCGGAAATCCAGCAAGCCCCAGGCCGCAGCAGCAACCGCCCTATCGGCCGGGCGACACAAAGGTGTCCGCGGGTAAGAAAACCGAAGCGGGCTTGTCCCCAGGCAACAAAACCGACCCGGGCGTGGGGCCCGATCCGTTCGACGCTGACCGGGCCGCGTTGGAGATGTCGAAAACCGAACCTGGCGGAAACCCGGATAAGGCTGCTCTGGAGATGGCCAAAACCGAAGCGGGTGGAAATCCGGAAAATCCTGCGCTGGATAAAACGGTCAATGCCGAACCGCCAGCCCCGAGGCAATCACCGCGCCGCTGGAACGGAATGTCCAATCCAACTCCCGAGCAGGTGGCAGAATTGCGGGCCGACGCAGCTCAGGCCAGATCGGAACGCAATGCCCGGCGGTCAGAACTCCAATCCGCGGCTGAGGCCGCGAAAGGATTAGGCAAAGAGTCATTCAACAAAAACGGTGAATGGATTCGATACAAAGCAAAGGGCAATCCAGAAAGTCCTTTCGCCGATCTCGAAAACTTCGATCCTGCAAAAGAAGCGGAACTTAAACAAGCCGCGGACGCAGCGAATGAAAGATCCATGGATGAAGCCGCCAGATGGAAGCGTGCTAGTGAAGCGTTCCAGGCCGCCGAGGAAGACTTCTTAATCGTTCAACGGTTCTTAAATCGCGCCGAAGAGATCGTGAACAAAGCTCGAGGCGGCGGATGCAAATGATGATGCGACACCGCATTGCTCCATTGGCTCTGTGTTGCACTTATCTTGCGAGCCCGTCCGCGCATGCCGAGCCTGGTTCCAAAACGATACCGTTGTGCGCAGGCCTCTCGATCGTTACCGCCATTTCGCAGAAGGACGGCGACTACGAGTCGATCAAGACGATCGAGGCTGCAGACGCCGACAGCTTCACGCTTAGATATTCCAACGAGGGGCCGTTGCAGGATTTTGCCGGCGGACCGGTGAAAATCCGCAAGCTCTTGCTGTCGCGCATCGTGCGCTCGCGCGACAGCGAAGGCGCGCAGCTTTATCTGCAGCAGTACAGTACAGGCGTGCCGCGTCTGGTCGAGGGCACGACCGCGATTGGCGTTTCTCGCGCCATACTCACGGCGCTGAAAACAAACGGTGAGGCCGAGCTTGGTCTCTTCAACCTGCCGGCAGGTCCGCTTTCCACCGACCCCGACTCGCATCCAAGCGTGTTTGATTATCAAACGGTAACAAAAATCCGCCGCGTCGAAGAAGCGCCCGTCATGGTGGCAGTGACCGTCAACGGGGAGAAAACCGAGCTCCCCGCCATTCATGCCGCCGGCAAATTCGACGGCGAAAAGGCCGAGTTCTTTTTCCTCGACGACGCGAACAACCCGCTCACTCTGAGCTTCCGTTTGGGGATTGGCGCCCGGCAGGTCGAAGCCGATGCCCCGCCGTCGGACCGCGACACGCTGCAAGTGACCAAGATCACCTTCGAATGCAAGGCGCCGCCGCCGGGCGAGGGCCGCCTGGAGCAGGCTTTGGCGCAATCGGGACGCGTCAACGTTTACGACATCCATTTCAGCTTCAATAGCGACAAGCTGCGCCCGGAGTCGGAGCCGACGCTGCGCGAGATCGCCGATGTGCTGATCCGGCATGAGGCGTGGAATCTGTCGATCGCAGGCCACACCGACGCGATTGGCAGCGATGAGGCCAACCTCGGTCTCTCGCAGAGGCGCGCCGCCGCCGTCCGCACGGCGCTCGTCGAACGCTTCAAGATCGAAGGGCGGCGGCTGGCGACGAGCGGCTACGGCGAGACCCAGCCCGTCGACACGAACGATACGCCGCAAGGCCGCGCGCAAAACCGGCGCGTTGAACTGGTGCGCCAGCAATGAACCCAAAGGACAGCAATGAACCCAAAGGAATGACCGCGATGCCTTCCCGACGGCACCCAACTCTGCAAGACCTCGCCACTCGCTTGGCTACGCTGTTTTCGCTGTTCGCCTTGGCACCTGCGGCGCTCGCGGGAGCTGACGCTGCGATGTCGCCCGAAGACATCTGGAAACGCACCCTCGAAGGCTACGCAACCATACAATCCTATTCCGACACCGGCACGGTTGAGGTCGAAGGCGCCGGTATCAACGACAGGCACACCTTTGTCACTCGCTATCAGAAGCCGCGCAGCTATTTCCTGGAGTTCACCAAGAACGGAGGCGTTGACAGCTATGTGATCTGGAGCGATGCCGAAGCTTTCCATACATGGTGGAAAACGACGGGATTGGTCGAGGACTATCCGCGCGGCAGCGGCGTGTTCGCCTTCGGCCAGGCCGGCTACCTCACGACGGGATCCGCGCTGAAGCTCGCACCCTTGTTTTTTTCACAGTCGGGGCTTCAAGGCCCGTTCATCAACTTCAAGGATCTGACGCTCGAAGGCTCCGAGACGATCGGCAGCCACGACTGCTATAAGCTGGCCGGCGTAACGCGCGACGTCTATGCCGCTACCGGGCGCGAGGTCAATATCCACAAGCTGACGGCGTGGATCGATAAGCAGTCGCTTCTGATCGTCAAAGTGCTCGAAGGCGCAGCAAAGGGCACGCCGCCGGCACAGGCTATGCAAACGACGACGACGTTCGAACCCATCGCAAATCCGCAACTCGAAGATGCGAGCTTCAAATTCGATGCACCAGCAGCCAACTGAAATAGTCCGGCGCCCGCCGCGCGCCGCAACTTTCGCGCCAGTCATCTTCGCGCTCACAGCGCTTTTGCCGGCTCACGTGGGCGCAGCAGAAGTACCGCGGATCATACTGTGTCCCGGGACCCAAATCGTGACAGCAATCAGCGAAAGCGCGCAAGATTACGAGTCGATCAAGACCATCGAACGCATGGACAGCCAAGGTATGCAACTGCGCTATTCATCGGAACGGCTCGTCTTCGAGTGGCTGAACCTCGCTCCCCCCGAGCTCAAAACCAACGTGGCCAGACGCTTCGTGCGTAATGCCGATATGGACAGTGCCTCGCGCTATCTGCAGCATTTCGCCGACGTCTTGCCCGAAATGGTGCCCGAGACAACGGCCATCAGCATTTCGCGCGCGACGTTCAGCAAGTTGAAAAGCGAAGGCCAGGCTGAGTTCGCTGTGTTCGTGCCTTTCAATGTCGACAAGCCGAGCATCGATCGCGAGGTGCACCCCAACGTCTACGACAACCAGATGTGGGCGACCGTCACCCGCGCCAGTGATTCACCGGCGTTGAAGGTGACCGTCAATGGCTCCGAAGTGAGCCTTCCGACCATGCGCTTCACTGGCGACTTCTACGGTGACAAGTCCGAGTTCATCGTCCTCGATGATGAAGATACACCCCTGATGCTGGCTTTCCGCATCGGCATTGAGGGCATCCCACCGCTCACAGCCGATGAAATCGGGATGCGCAAATCGGCCGGGCGGCCAACCACGCGAAGCCCGGATAAAGAAGTGCTGCGCGTCGTTAAGATTGAGGGCGTGTGCACGCCTGCTGTCGTTGCGGAAGTAACACCGCCGCCCACGCCGCCAAAGCCCGCGCCCATCGTCCTGCCTGACGCGCCACCGGTCGACGTCCCTCCGTCGCCGCCTATGGTGGCAACCGGCGAGGCGCCAGTTCCCTCTGCGGGCGATACGCCCAGTCCCTCGGCTGCGCCTGAATCGCTGCCTGCGCCGGTGGAGGTCCCTCCGTCGCCGCCGATGGCCGCCACGACCGAGGTGCCGGAACCTGCCGCCGAACCGCCACCGGTGCCGGCGCGGCCAGACCCTCCGCCTTCTCCGCCGCCACCGCCTCCAGCGGCCCCCGTCGAGTTTCCGAAAGCCGCCGCCGAAACCGCAAGGCTTGAAAAGGCTATTGTCGATACCGGCCGTGTCGATATCCAGTCCATCTATTTCACCGTGAATAGCGCGAATATCCGGCCCGAATCCGATGTGGCGCTGAACGCGATCGCCAACGTCCTCGCTAAACACGGCGATTGGCAGATGAGCGTCGAAGGCCATACCGACTCGCAAGGTGAGGACGCCTTCAATCTCGATCTTTCCAAGCGGCGTGCCGCTGCTGTCAAGACGGCGCTCGAAACGAGGTTCGCGATTGCCGCCTCGCGCCTGACGACGGCGGGATTTGGTGAAACGAAGCCAGTCGCCGACAACGCGACGCTCGAGGGGCGAGCGCACAACCGCCGCGTCCAATTCGTCAAGCAATAGTGTCGTTCGCTGGAAAAAGTATCAAGGCCGGATTGATCCAACGCGTTTGGTCTTTGTTGATGAAACGCGGGCCAAGACCAACATGACGCGCACGCGCGGCTGGCAGGCACGTGGAAAGCCCCTTATCGCCAAAGTTCCGCACGGCCATTGGCAAACGATGACGTTCCTCGCAGCGCTCCGGCACGATTGCATCACGGCACCTTCCGTTCTTGATGGGCCGAACAGCGGTGATGCTTTCAAAGTCTATGTCGAGCAGGTGCTCGCCCCGACGCTCAAGCCCGGAGATATCGTCGTCATGGACAATCTCGGATCACACAAGAGCGGCAAGGTCAGGCAATTGATCCGCAGTGCAGGTGCGCGGCTGCTGTACTTGCCGCCCAACTCGCCCGATCTAAACCCGATCGAACAGGTCTTCGCGAAGCTCAGAACGTTGCTGCGCAAAGCCGGCGAACCAAGCGCCGAAGCCGTGTGGAGGCGCATCGGACGTTTGCTGACTCATTTCAACCCAACTGAATGCGCAAACTATCTGCGCAACAGCGGATACGGTTCCATATGAACCGGAAAGACTCTAGCGGCGGGAACTGTCGAATGTGCGGTCCCGGGCGCACGGACGCTGGATAGCCGGCTGTTTGCCAGACAGCTTTACAGACGTGCGCCCATTCAGCATCCTTGGTGGTTTTCGATGACCGCAGGCGGGAGCGTTGGCTCTGGTGGCGGACACCTTACGCCCCGGTGCGTGCTTGGCGCGGGGACTGGATACCGTCATTGGAGCGCCGTGGAAGTTCAATGCGAAAACGGAACCGCAGCCCGGTTGATTGTCCCTTCCTCGTCCGGCAGCTATTGGCCCATGTCGTCAAACCGATAGGCGTTGATGGCCGGTACACCCCGGAAGCCGAAAGTCTGTCAGCACCAAGCCGCGCGGTCGCTGACTGTTTGGGGCTTTGCTGTCAAAGTCGAGATCCCAGCGCGTCTGCGCATCCAGCACTTTATGGTGTCCAAATACTCTGCCTGTCAGTCGGCATCGCTCGACGGCAATCGCCTTAAGTTGCCTCTACTTGCTACGGCACCGGAAATCGCCGCACTCGCATATCCAGTCCTACATCGCTCATGTGTCCCCGCCAGACCGATCTAATACCGAGCATCGATCTTGAATTGGAACAATTCGTGCTTATTACGTCCGATAAGTAAAGATAGCGGACTCATTGTGCCGTTAGTTTCAAACCGGGGGCGAGACCGATGCCAGAACGCGACCAGTCCATCACGCATCAAAGCCAGGAAACCGCCCTGCCCTCGAACCTTGTCTCCGGCGCACGGGACTACATCGCTGGCGCCAGATCGGAGCGCACACGGGAAGCATACGGGAAGGCATGGCGTGGTTTCACGACGTGGTGCGAAGCTCACGGCCGGAGATCATTGCCCGTTTCGCCTGAGACCATTGCGGCATGGATGGCAGACCTTGCACTGGCTGACCGAGCGCCCGCCACGATCAACAGCTATCTCGCAGCCGTCGCCGTCGCGCACCGGACAGCAGGCCATGCCCTCGATAGGAAAAATCCGCTCATAGCCGACACCCTCAAAGGCATTGCCCGAGCGAACACCAAGCCCCAGCGCCAAGCCCGGCCAATTACCTCAGCAGATCTTCAAGCAGTACTTGCGGATCTACGCCCGGTACTATCCGCCGACGCCAGAGATGCCGCGCTGCTAGCGCTGGGTTGGGCTGCCGCTTTGCGCCGTTCCGAGCTTATCGGCCTGGATTGGCAAACGCTCGGCACCGGCTCGGGTTTCCTTCAACTTGACGAGCGCGGCATTGTGGTAACGCTTGTACAATCCAAGACCTCGCAAGCCGATGCTGTGACCATCATTGTCCCCTGCCCCGACATGCCCGCAGCGTGTTCTGCAATCGCGACATGGGCCGAACGGGCAAAGCTCCAACCAGGGGAGCCGGCGTTTCGACCGATCGATAAAGGTGGCCGGATCGCAGCCGAGCGTCTGACAGACCGGAGTGTGTCCAGAATTGTTAAGACGCGGGTCCAGGCCTACGCCGAAGCATCAGGCAAAAGCAAAGCGGATGCCTCAGCTCTTGCCGAGCGGTTCTCTGGACACTCATTGCGCGCTGGGTACGCGACGGCCGCCGGTGCCGCAGACGTTCCGAGCTATCGCATTCAACAACACACGCGACACAAGACTGCGGAAATGGTCGCGCGCTACGTGCGGGAGGCAGACAAGTGGACCAAGAGCGGGTTGAAGGGTGTAGGGTTTTGATGGTTTTGCTCAGACTGAGTTCTACCGGGTTTGCAGGTCAAGGTTCCGCTCAGCTCCGTCCCGCACGGGTTCAGCCAAGCCGCTTTGCTTCGTAAGTATCCGACGAAGACCGCAGTCGGGAGAGGTCAGACCGTTTGAGGGCGAACACTCGGTTCAGGCATGAACGTCCTGATGCCGACGCGGCTGGCCTCTCTTTTGGCAACCATCTAAAATTCGGCCTTGGTGCCAAAAGTGCTCACTTAAGAACAAGCGGCGCATGGCTCGCGCCACACTGGAATGACCGGAGCGATTTGAACGTGGCCAGCAAGACGCGCAACATTCCATCTTGGAGCGACGTTAAGTCGAAGCTCGAGCATTTTGATCGGGCTGGCCTCGTCGGCCTTCTCGCCGACCTTCACAATCTCAGCCACGACAATCAAGCGTTTCTCCATTCACGGCTTGCCCTCGGCGCAGATCCCCTAGCGCCGTACAAGAGAACCATTTCCCGATGGATCTACCCGGACCTCAGCCGGAACCAGGGTATATCAGTTGCCAAGTCCAAGAAGGCCATTGCAGATTACCGCAAAGCGGTCGGGCTGCCGGATGGCGTCGCAGAATTATCAGTTTTCTACTGCGAACAAGCGGCACGTCTGTCGGCTGAGTGTGCCCTTGAAGACGAGGGGTACTTCATGGCTCTCGTGCGTATGTTCGACAAGGCGCTTGCTGCGGTGATGACTATGGAACCCTCCCAACGGAAACCAATGCTCGAACGTCTCGACGCAGTGCGTTCGATGACCAACGCTGTCGGCTGGGGCGTGAAGGACGAAATGGACGAGCTTTGGGCGGATCATGTAGTGAGCGACTGAGGCTCTGGGGGCAGGTATACAAGAGCCGACTTGGCCGCCTACCGGATTAGCCGCTGCTGAGGCACCAAATTGAATGTCCGCAATTGATGTCATTGCTACAGGGTGCTTGGGGTCGAATAACCAACTGTTTTATCACGCAGGGAGTTTATTCAGGCTGATTTGAAAATAAGTTCGGCGTTTCCGTTGAATTCGCTGCCGATAATGGCACGGTGGCAGTTCACAAATCCCCAATCATGCACCGGGGAAACTGTCGAATGTTTTTGTAAGTCGCAGCTGAAGAAATAGTGGCTTTGCAAGCAAAGCGAGAAGTCGTCCTTTTTACGGTGTGCAGGTAGTGAATGAATTTCTAGAGTTTTGGGGAAAAGCGGGTGCACCCTGTGATGGTGAATCCGCATTTCACCCTGTTGCCTATCATGGCTTGGACGTCGCCGCAGCTGCAGACGCTTTATTGACTTCAAACCCGAAGCGGCTGGCGCACATGGCTGGGCTACTCGGGACTTCAAACGAAAATGCGCGGCGCGTGTTCGTCGCCCTTATCGCCATGCATGACGTTGGCAAGTTTGCGGAAGCATTCCAGTGCAAAGTTTCTGATGCATGGCCTACTTCTGTGCTTGGGCCACTTCGTAATGAAGTCGGCCCGCATCACACACAAACCGCCTTTGATCTGCGTGATAAGCTTCAGTTCCAAGCTTTGTTCGCACCCGCTCTCGATAACGCTACGTTGACTTATCAATTTGATGCCTTGTGGGCAGCCGTAGCTGGACACCACGGACGGCCTGTCGACAATGGTGGCAACACCGAAGTGATATTTGGAATGAGGAAGACAGGTATTGCAGCCGCCCTTGCTTACGTCCACGCCGCAGCGAATCTATTCGGGCCTTTCGAACCAATTGGTACGCCCGACCAGGCAAGGCTCGCGGCCCTGTCGTGGAGTTTGGCCGGGTTGACTAACCTCGCCGATTGGATTGGTTCAAACCGAGAGTTCTTTCGCTATTGTGCTCCAACGATGGATCTTGAGACCTATTGGGATTACGCCCGCAATCAAGCGGTGCAGGCGGTATCAGCTGCCGGAATTAGCCCCGTTGCGGCAACATCTGACTGCTCGTCACCAAAGCTGTTTCCGGCAATCACAACTCCGAGCCCGCTGCAACATCAACTGAGCAGCATGGAGTTGCCCGAGGGCCCTATGCTCGCGATCGTTGAGGACGTTACCGGGAGTGGCAAGACGGAAGCTGCGCTGCTGTTGGCTGCGCGCTTGATCGGCGCTGGCCGGGCCGGCGGCTTATTTTTCGCGCTGCCAACGATGGCAACGGCCAACGCGATGTTTGACCGGCTGGGCGAAAGTTATCGCCATATGTTCGCGGAAACCGCGCAAGTGTCGCTCGTGCTCGCGCATGGGCGTAGTGGATTGCACGCAGGTTTCCAGACCTCGATCTTGGCGCATGGCACGGTGGCGAATAGCGAGACGCAGGGTGAAGCCCTCGGTGACGCTTCTAGCGCCGTGTGTGCCGCTTGGATTGCTGATGACCGGCGCCGAGCTTTCTTGGCTCATGTAGGTGTTGGCACCATTGACCAGGCATTCCTCGGCGCACTTCCGGTGAAACATCAGGCCTTGCGATTGTGGGGGCTCGCCGACCGTGTTTTGATTGTCGACGAAGCTCATGCCTATGACGCTTATATGGGCCGCGAACTCGAGCGCGTGCTTGAATTTCACGCAGCCCTGGGCGGATCGGCAATTGTGTTGTCGGCTACACTGCCAGCGAAGCAACGTGAGGCTATGGCACGTGCGTTTACCAAGGGCCTTGGCATCACGCCGAAGATTGAAGCCGTCAGCGACTACCCCTTGGTTACGACCGTCTCGGCAAACGGCGTGACAGCAACGCCTGTTGAAACACGTGTGGATCGCAATCGAAGCTTGGCAGTGCGCGCGATAGGATCGGTTGATGCTGCGCTCTCGCACGTGAGTGAGATGGCGGATTGCGGTGCAGCCGTCGCGTGGATCCGCAATTCGGTTGACGATGCTATCGAGGCCACCGAAGCCCTAAGGGCGCAGGGACTTTCTCCTGTTCTGCTGCATGCACGTTTTGCCATGGGTGATCGCTTGACCATCGAGCAGCGAGTCCGCGAAACGCTGGGGCGCGATGGTGATCCCGCAAAACGACAGGGTTTAGTTTTGGTTGGCACGCAAATACTGGAGCAGTCGCTCGACTATGATGTCGATGCCATGGTCAGTGATCTAGCACCTGTTGATCTGATCATCCAACGCGCGGGGCGGCTGTGGCGTCATACTGACCGCAAGAACCGGCCTGTCGATACGCAGGAACTTCTGGTGTTCGCACCTGACTGGCAAAATGTCCAAGATCAGAACTGGTATGCCCAAGTGTCAAAGCGGGCGGCGGCCGTTTACGGCCACCACGGTTTGGTCTGGCGCAGCGCTAAAGCGTTGAGTGACACGGGTTGCATCGAGACGCCGGGCGGCGTGCGCTCGTTGATTGAGAGCGTTTACGGTCCTGACACTTTGGATGATGTTCCAGAGCCATTGCGGCGCGCATCAAACACAGCTATGGGCCGCGAATTTGCTGCGTTCTCGATCGCTGGCGCAAATCTGCTCAAGGTCGACGCGGGCTATGACGGCAACAACGTCAATTGGGGCTCTGACACCGTGACGCCAACGCGGCTCGGCGACCCGGTTACAGTTTTTCGTCTTGGCAAAGTTGCAGGAGGCCGCGTGGTGCCGTGGTGCGCGTCTGACGATGAAAACGTACGCAGGTCGTGGGCTCTATCAGAGGTTAGCCTCAGTCAACGCAAGGCTGTGGGTGTGCCGGAACCGGATGGAGCACGAGCCAAGTTGATTGCCCATGCCAAAGCCGACTGGCCGGAGTGGGAGCAGGAGCAGTCACTGTTGGTCGTTGAGCAGCAGGGTGACGCATGGTCTGGAATTGTGGTCGATAAAAAACTACAAGCACTCAATGTCGACTACTCGACGACGCTAGGTCTGCGGATTGTCAACCGCACAAAATGATATGCACAGCCCGTACTCCACAGATTTAGCGAGGCGGAACTCAATACTCAGTAGCGCTCCGACCTCCAGATAAGACTTATGCCTTTGGACGGTAAGTGTCCGGAGGACGCATTCATGACAACGCCATTTTCTCTTCTCGTCGAACCATGGCTCCCCGTCGCCCTCACGTCAGGCCAACGAGAATTCGTGCGCCTCTGCGATATCTCCCGCCCTGACATTCTGCGCATCTCCACCGGACGGCCTGACTGCGACATCAGCCTGACCGAGTTTCTGATCGGCCTGTTGGCTGTCGCCATTGGCCCGAAAGACGACGACGAGTGGTTAGAGCGGTTTCATGCGCCGCCAACGGCCGACGACCTGCAAGCGGCTTTCGCGCCATTCACTGAAGCACTTGTCCTTGACGGCGACGGTCCACGGTTCTTTCAAGATCGCGCAGCGATTGAGGGAGAAGCCGGTCCAATTTCTGGTCTTCTGATTGATGCGCCTGGCGTCAGCACCTTGCGTGACAATGCTGATCACTTCGTCAAGCGCGGCCAAACAGAGTGTCTGTCGCGGGCCGGCGCGGCAATCGTTTTGGCGACGCTGCAAGCCTGTGCGCCGTTAGGCGGTGCCGGGCATCGCACATCTCTGCGTGGCGGCGGGCCGTTGACCACGCTTGTTGTCCCGGGCGTTTCCCGCGACCGCGAACCAACGCTCTGGGAGCGGCTTTGGGCCAATGTCCCAAATGAAATGTTAGCCTCAACCTCAGATGCGCCCCGGGTGTTTCCGTGGTTGGTTCCTACGCGGGTCTCCGACAAATCCGGCGAGTCGACAGCGCCTGCGAATGTGCATCCCGGCCAAGCCTTCTTCGGTTTGCCACGCCGTGTCCGGCTCGACTTCACGCCGAATGCGGACAAGCGCCCGTGCGACCTGCTCGGCATCGTCGACGACGTCATCGTCACCGGTTACGTGACGCGGCCATGGGGCACGAACTACGTGGGCTGGTCCAAAGGCCACCCACTCAGCCCCTACTACAAAGTCAAACCTGCCGATCTTGAATACCTACCGGTCCATTTGCAGTCGGCGCGCGTCGGCTATCGTGAGTGGCTTGGCTTTGCCATTGGCGCTGACGGCACCGGCCGTTTGCCAGCTGCGTGCGTCCACACCTTCCGGCAACGAGCGCAGCGCTATTTCCGCGGCAAGGATGCCGTGATCCGGTCAGATGCACGCCTCCTCGTTGCCGGCTACGCCATGGACAACATGAAGCCGCTCGATTTCGGTGAAGCGTTGATGCCACTGATTGTTGGCAACTCGGACAAGGCCAACCGGCTCATCCGCGATCAAGCCGAAGCACTAATCGAGGCTGCCAAACTGGTGGCCAGCCAGCTGACGACATCTGTCAAAATCGGCCTCTACGGCGAGGGTGCCAAGGCGGACAGCGACAGTTCGGTGCTCTATCCGGTGCGGGATCGCTTCTGGGCCGATACCGAGGCGGCGTTTTTCGCGACACTGACCGACGCTGCGAAAAAATACGATGTACCAGAAGACGATCTGCAAGACCTGCTCGGTGACATTCGATCCGCGCTTGGCGGCGCCTGGCTGCAAAACCTCCGAACCCACGCCTTGCACATCTTTGACGACACCGTTCCTATCGACAGCGCCGACAGCAAGCGCATCGTCGATGTCATCAACGGGAGCAAGATGCTGCTGCTGGCACTGACCGGCTACGGCAAGCTCGGCACCAGTTTGTTCAAGACCCTCGCACTGCAACCGCCGGAAACCAAACCGAAGAAAGACAAAAAAGACAGGAAGGCCGCATGACCGATCTCAAAACGCAGGCCGACGCCGCGCAAAAATGGTGGCGCACCCTCGTGCCCATGGAAATCGATGGCAAAACACTACCCGGAGACCGCGCGACCCTCGCGCGCCTGCGCCGCTGCAGTTCGCCAGCGGAGGCGGCGATCGAACCCGCGACGGCCAAGCTGTTCAAGGCACTTGGCTTCAACACGCGCAACGATGCGCATCTGGGGCGCGCTGCCATTCTGGCGGCCGTCCTCGCTCACGTGCGCAAAGACGGTGGCAGCAAAATCGCGCTCGCCATCGGTGCGCCACCTCAAGGCAAACCGGAAGACGCGCTGCTAAAACCGAACCGCTTCCGCACCTTAATGGCGGCGCGCACCGACGATGAAATCATGACCAGCTTTCGCCGCGTCGTCGCCCTGCTCGACCGTGCCGCCAACGTGCGCGATCTCGCAAAGCTCATTCTGAGTTGGACCGACGATGAGGCTGGCGACAAAGCCCGCACGCGTTTTGCTTTTGAATACCATGGCGCGGGTCTTTTCGCGCCGGACTCCAACGCCACCGAAACCACTTTGACCGAGAAGGTTTGATCCCATGAGCCGTTTCATCCAAATCCACGCCTTGACGATTTACGCGCCCTCAAACCTCAACCGCGACGACACCGGCCGGCCGAAGACAGCCAAATTCGGCGGCGCCGAACGTCTGCGCATTTCATCGCAAGCGCTGAAGCGCGCCATTCGCACGAGCGAAGCATTCCGAACCCGCTTGGCGGGCCATCGCGGCGAGCGCACGCAGCGTCTCGGGGCCGACATCGTCGCTCATCTCGCCGCCAAGGGTCTTTCGGCCGAAGCGGCGCTCGATGCCGCACGGAAGATTGCCGAAGTGTTCGGCAAGTTGAAGGCCACTACTGACGCGAACCCTGCGTACATTGAGCAGCTGGCCTTCGTCGGCCCGGAGGAGCGCAAAGCCGTATTCGAACTTGCTGACGCGGTCGCTGGCGGCAAGAAGTTGCCAGACAAGTCGGACGAACTTGTCGAGGCCATTTTGCGCAAGAGCGACTCGGCCGCTGACATTGCGATGTTCGGACGCATGCTCGCTGACAATCCAGAGTTCAATCGCGAAGCCGCCGTCCAAGTCGCGCACGCCATCACCACGCATCGCGTCGAGGTTGAGGACGATTTCTACACCGCGGTCGACGATCTAAAAAAGCCTTCCGAAGATGCAGGCGCCGGCTTCATCGGTGAGCTTGGATTCGGATCGGGTGTGTTTTACATCTACACCTGCGTCGACCGCGCGCTGCTGCTGAAAAACCTCGGCGACAATACTCAGCTCGCTGAACGGGCGCTGGCCGGTCTCATCGAAGGACTCGCTACGGCGTCGCCAACCGGCAAGCAAGCAAGCTTCGCATCAAGGTCGCGTGCCAGCCATCTGCGCATCGAAAAGGGTAGTCAGCAGCCACGCAGTCTCGCTGCCGCGTTCTTCAAGCCTTTGCGCGGCGACGATCTGTTAGCGGCCTCGGTCACCGAACTTGGTAAACTCGCGAATGGTATGAACAACGCCTACGGTCCCTGCTTCGATGGCGCCGCCTACACCATGGACGTCGCATCCGGCAAGGGCTCCCTCGCTGAGGCTATCGCCTTTGCATCAGCGGAGTAAAATACATGACAGAATATCTCGTCTTTACGCTGTCAGCCCCACTCGCGTCATTCGGCGCGGTGGCGGTGGGTGAGCGGCGGCCCACCTGGGACCGGCCAAGTAAGTCACAGGTTCTCGGCCTGATTGCAGGCGCGCTTGGCATCGAACGCACCGAGGAAGCCCGGCATATCGAGTTGGCCGCGTCACTCGGGTTCGCTGTCCGGGTCGACAATGCCGGCACCATTCAGACCGACTATCACACCACTCAAGTGCCGCCCGCACGCCGCAACCGGCGCTTCGCAACCCGCGCGGACGAACTCGCCGTTGACAACACCGAGTTGCGCACGATCCTGTCACGGCGGGAATTGCGGTCCGGCTCACACTACACGATTGCACTGTGGGCCTCCGGCGTGCAGCCGTTGCAGCCAAGTCTCGGCGGCATCGCATCAGCACTAGAAACACCTGTGTTCACGCCGTTTGCAGGGCGCAAGGCCAACGTCCTCATGCTGCCGATGACACCGCGTGTGGTCAGCGCTGATGAAGTCTCCGGCGCATTCAACGCCTACGACGCTGGCGAGAACGAACAGCAAAAGCAGCTGCGCAAAGACTATTGGCTCATTCCCCGTCAAACCGATGGCCGCATCTGTGCCGACGCTGAGACAGTGCCGCGCCAGTTGATCGACCGTATCGAACAACGCCGCGACGTTCCGGAAAGCCGGGCCAAATGGCGCTTTGGCTTGCGCGCTGAAGCTTTGCTCAAACCCACAAAGTTGGGAGACCGCGCATGACATCGTCTCTGTTTCTTTCGCGGGCCCGTCTTCGTTCTGGCCATGGCGAAACGCTGTCAGCTATTGCGCCTATTCTCATGCCTGACGATGAAAATCGGCGTGCTGCACTTGCGCACCGGCTGGTCTGGCTGCTGTTCCAGGATGTGCAAAACGCCAATCGGGATTTCCTCTGGCGTGATGATGGAGCGGGAAAGTATTTCATTCTATCACAGCGTCCACCGGTCGATCCAAAGGACCTGTTTGAACTTGATACGAAGTCATTTTCTCCGGCACTTCAAGTCGGCGATGACCTGCGCTTTGTCCTACGCGCAAATCCAACTGTCGCCCGCAAGGGTGCCAACGATCCCGATGCAACGGGCAAACGCCAACGCGGCAAACGCGTAGACGTTGTCATGGACCGGCTCAACAAATTGCCGAAATCAGATCGTGCCAAAGACCGGGATCGCGTTGCCGCCGAAGCGGGCCGCGCGTGGCTGGATGAGCAAGGCTCCCGTGCAGGCTTCGCACCAAAGACTGTCGTAGTTGGAGGCTACAGTCAGATCGACATCTCTGATCAAGAGCGAAAGCGGCGGCGTGAACGTGCCGGAATCTCCGTCATGGACTTGGAGGGCGTTCTCACAATCAATGATCCCGCTGCCTTCTTGACAAAATTGGCCACTGGCTTTGGCTCGGCAAAAGCCTTCGGCAACGGCCTCATGCTCATTCGACGTCTTTGAGTATTCAGCATGGCAAACGGTGATGCTCCCTACGTGCCTCTGCGCCCCATCGCCATTAAGGATCGGGCTGGTATCATTTTTGTCCAATACGGCGAACTCGACGTCATCGACAGTGCGTTTGTCCTGGTGGATGTGAAAGGCGTGCGTATTCAAATTCCTGTTGGAGGCCTCGCGTGCATTATGCTCGAGCCCGGCACGCGCGTCTCTCACGCGGCAGTCATCTTGGCCGCCCGTGTCGGTTGCCTATTGGTTTGGGTAGGCGAGGCGGGCGTTCGCCTTTATGCGTCAGGTCAACCCGGGGGAGCGCGCGCCGATAGGCTTCTCTATCAGGCGCGCGTCGCGCTTGATGAGGACGCTCGCCTGAATGTTGTCCGCGAAATGTATCGACGCCGCTTCAATGAAGAGGCGCCGTCGCGGCGCTCAATTGACCAGCTCCGCGGTATCGAAGGAGCCCGCGTTCGCGAAATTTATAAACTCATCGCTCAGAAGTACGGTGTCGAATGGAAATCGAGGAACTACGACCGCAAGCAATGGGACGCCGCTGACATTCCAAATCGATGCTTGTCGTCGGCCACTGCGTGCCTCTACGGATTGAGTGAATCCGCAATTCTTGCCGCTGGCTATGCGCCAGCAATCGGATTCCTGCATCGCGGCAAAGCCCAAAGCTTCGTCTACGACATCGCCGATGTCTACAAGTTCGATACCGTGGTGCCCGCAGCATTTGAAACGGCGGCGCGGATTGCGAAAGGAAAAGGCGATGGCACGGCGCCGGAGCGGCAGGTTCGCGTCGCGTGCCGCGATCTTTTCCGCAAAACGGGTATCCTCGACAAAATTATTCCATCCATTGATGAGATTCTAAAGGCAAGTGGTATTGATCCGCCGGTCGATGCGCCCGAAGCTGTAGATCCAGCGATTCCAGCAGAGGAGGCTTCAGGCGATGATGGTCATCGTGGTTGAAAACGCCCCTCCACGATTGCGGGGACGATTGTCATTGTGGCTCGCAGAAGTACGAGCCGGCGTTTATGTTGGCGTATACGGGCGACGGGTGCGCGAGCGAATTTGGGATGAAGTCAAGATCATGATCGAAGGCGGCAATGCCGTGATCGCTTGGTCTGCGCCAACCGATAGCGGTTTTGCATTCGAGGCAATCGGCGAGAACCGCCGGGAGCCCATCGATTTTGATGGTCTGACGCTCGTGCGGTTTAAGCCGAACCCGCCTGCTATTTCAGGGGATGGGACGAATCCGCAAAGTGTAACCAGCAAGCCAGAGACAGCGTGATACAAATGTTGTTCATGTTGGTGCCGCTCTTTGACATCGTGAATCGCTCGTGACATCAACGGGATGGAAGCAAGAGCGTTCCCCGCACACGCGGGGCTGAACCGATACTACTACTGTAGTTATCAACGAAGTGATCGCGTTCCCCGCACACGCGGGGCTGAACCGCGCTCGGGAACGCTCTCGACGGAATTGCCAACGCGTTCCCCGCACACGCGGGGCTGAACCGGTCCGCATTGCTAGTCATTGATGATCTCCAATGCGTTCCCCGCACACACGGGGCTGAACCGGTCAACGAAACAGAATGACTTTTTCCATTCGCGCGTTCCCCGCACACGCGGGGCTGAACCGGGATTGAAGCGCTCGAACTTGCGAATGCACTTGCGTTCCCCGCACACGCGGGGCTGAACCGACAACGATTGCCGCGCGAGGCGGACGGAT